>JBIQKA010000150.1:0-10146 GCA_044507075.1 Myxococcales bacterium | reverse complement strand
AAAAGGCGCTTGACCGATCGGCCCACCGATCCCATATCGTTGCAACTTCAATGATGCGCACTCCCCCCATCGTCGGCTCCGGCCTGGTCGCGGCGTTGCTCAGCGTGCAACTGCCCGCCGCTGCTCAGGTTCCGCCCCCAAACCCCGCACCCGCCGCGCCCTCGCCGGCCAGTCCGGTCCCCGCGCAGCCCACCGCTTCGCCTGCGGCCACGCCAGCCTCGACGCCCCCTGCAACGGCACCCCAAGCACCTGCCGTACCTCGCCCCAACCAGATCAAGGCGGCGCCGGTCGAGGCGCGCAAGACGGGGGGTGAGAGCGAAGAGGACGAAGCGAGCCGTCAGTTGGCGGCGAGGCTCGAGCCGACCCCGGGTGGACTCACCGCCGAAGAGGTCGTCCGAAAGACCCTCGCTAATTCGCCCTCGCTGCAGAAGAGCGAGTACGAGGCGGACAAGGCGGCCGCGAACAAGGCGCGGGCAAAGCTCGCGTTCGCCCCGCGCATCGACCTGATGGCGAGCTACACGCGGCTCTCCGACATCAAGCTGAACATGAACTTCACGGACCCGAGCAATCCCATCTGGGTCAGCGGCTCGAACCCGGGCCCCTTCGGTCCCTACCTCAACCAGTACGGGGCCGTGGCTAGCGCGACGCTGCCGATCACCGACTGGTTCCTCACCATCATCCCGACCTACAGGGGCGCGGCCAAGGTGAGCGAGGTGGCCGAGCAGCAGCGCAGGGCGCAAGAGCTGCAAGTCGCATTCGACGCGCGCATCGCGTTTTACGAGTACGTCCACGCGCTCGGCGGCCGAGCGGTCGCCCTGGCCTCGGTCAGGGTGCTCGAAGCGAGCGTCAAAGATCTCGAGAGCTTGGTGCAGGTTGGGGCTTCCACGCCGACGGAGCTGGCGCGGGCGCGGGCCGCACGCGCCAACGCTGAGGCCCTGGCGATTCAGCTCGAGGGCATGGTTAAGGTCTGTGAGGAACGCCTCTCGCAGCTCACGGGAGAGGCCGTGCGCGCCGAGCGTGGCATCGGTGAACCGCTGGTCGGCATCGACTTCGGGGCGGCTCCGAGTGTCGACGAGCTCATCTCGCAGGCCAAATCCACGCGGCCGGAGCTCAAGGCGTTGCGCACGCTGCACGATGCGCGCAAGCACTTCGCGCGCGCCCGGCGCGGCCAGGTGTTGCCGAAGGTGTACGCTGGCGCCAACTACTACTACGCGAGGCCCAACCAGCGCTTCATCCCGCAGGTCGACGAGTTCCGGGGTACCTGGGACGTAGGCGTTTCCCTCGCCTGGTCGCCCAACGACGCGGCGTTTGCGTACACGCAGGCCCAGGACGCCGAGACCGAGCTGCGCATCGTCGAAGAGGACCTGCGCGGTTTCGAGATCGCCATCACGGTCGAGTCGACGAACGCCGTGAGCAGCTTCACGGCGGCGACGGCGAGCATCGAGGCCAAGTCGGAGGGGCTCGAAGCCGCGCGTCGCTATTACTCCGACCAGCGCGCGCTGATGCTGGCGGGCGCAGCGACGCCCAACGACGTCCTGCTCGCCGAACGCGACTGGACGCAGGCTGCCCTCGAATGGGTGAATGCCCATGTCAACGCGCGCAAGGCGCAGGCCAGCCTTCTCAAAGCACAGGGTAAGACGGGCATCGGCCAGGGTCCCGTTCAGCAACAAGCAGTCGCAGGGAGCACGCCATGAATCGGTCCAATGTCACAGCTCAACTCGGCGTCGTCGTGCTTCTGCTGACGGCCTGCAACGCCGAAAAAGAAAAGCTCACCCAGCTCCCCGAGAGCGAAGCGGCGGCCGTCGTGGCCCCGGTCGCGGTCGAGACGGTGAAGGTGGTGCGTGAGGATCTGGTGCGCGCTGTGATCGCCACGGGCACCACCGAGCCCGCGCGCGAGGCCAACCTCGGTCCGCAGATGACCGCCCGCATCTCGAAGTTCCTGGTCAAGGAAGGCGACAAGGTGAAGCTGGGCCAGGTGCTGGTGCAGCTCGACAATGCCGAGGCAGGCCTGCGCGTGCAGCAGACTGCCGCCAACGCCGCCTCCACGCGCAGCCAGTACGAGCTCGCCAAGGCCGAGTACGATCGCCTGGCGCCCCTGGCCGAGCGCGGCACGGTGACCCCCCAGCAACTGCAGCGCCTGGCGGGCCAGCGCGACTCCCTGAAGGCGGCTGCTGACGCCGCGCAGGTCGCCGAGGCCGACGCCGCGCGCAACGTCACCAACACCTCGGTGCGCGCGCCGTTCGCGGGCGTCATCTCGAAGGTTCAGATGGATGTCGGCGAGATCGCGACCCTGATGCCGCCCAGCGTGCTCGTGCGCTTGGTCGACCTCTCGAGCGTCGACGTGCGCGTCAAGGTCCACGAGCGCGAGCTCGCCCGGGTCGCCATCGGCGACGCCGTGCAGGCCAAGTTTCCCAGCACGGGGCAGAGCGCCTCCGGGCAGGTCACCTTCATCAGCCCGGAGATCGACCCCCGTACGCGCAACGCCGAGATCGTCACGCGCATCCCGAACGCCGAGGGGCTCTTGCGCGCAGGCATGTTCGCCGAGCTCGAGATCAAGCCCAAGGGCTCGCAGGAGGCTTTGATCATCCCCGCCACGGCCGTCGCTGGCACGGGCGAGAGCCGCTTCGTGTTCGCGGTGGTCAACAACACCGCCGAGCGCCGCAAGATCCGCGCGGCCGCCATCGACAGCGAGCGCGTCGAGGTGCTCGAGGGGCTGAAGGAAGGCGAGCCCATCGTGGCCAGCGGCCTCGGTCGCCTCAGCGACGGCGCGCCCGTGACCCTGAGCGGGGGTGAGACCCCCGCGACCGCCAAGGCTGAAAACCCCGGAGCTGCACCGTGAATCTCTCCGATACCTCGATCAAACGCCCCATCTTCACCGCGATGATCATGATGGCCATCGTGGTGTTCGGTGGCGTGATGTTCTCGCGGCTGTCGGTCGACTTGTTCCCCAAGGTCGATTTCCCGATCGTCACGGTCACCGTGATCTATCCGGGCGCCGACCCAGAGACCATGGAGACCAAGGTCGCCGACAAGATCGAGGAGGCGGTCAACAGCTTGAGCGGCATCGATCAGCTGCGCTCCACCAGCCTCGAGGGCGTGGCGCAGGTGTTCGTTCAGTTCGACCTGGACGTCAACCTCGACGTGGCCGCCCAGGACGTGCGTGACCGCGTCGCGAGCATCCAGCGGGACCTGCCGGCGGCCGCGGAGCCGCCGGTGGTCGAAAAGCTCGATCTGGGCGCCTCGCCGATCATGCAGATCGCCGTGTCCGGCACCGCCGACGATGTCACGCTCGCGAACTACGCTGAAGACGTGCTCAAGCCCGGCCTCGAGCGCATCAACGGCGTGGGTCAGCTCGAGCTCGTCGGGAGCCGCGAGCGCGAGGCCCATATCTGGATCGACCCCGATCGCCTGCGCACCTACGGCCTCACGGTCAACGAAGTCGTGCACGCCCTGCGCGCGCAGAGCATCGATCTTCCGGGCGGGCGCGTGACGCGCGGCAGCGAGGAGCTGGTGGTGCGCACGAACGCCCAGGCGGCGAGCGTGGAGGACCTCGGCAACGTGGTGATCTCGGCCAACGCCGGGGCGATCATCCGCGTGCGCGACGTGGCCACCGTGGAAGACAGCCTGGAAGAGCAGCGCTCGATCGCATCCGTCGACGGCAAGAGCGCGATCGCGGTGGTGCTGCGCAAGCAATCAGACGCCAACACCATCGTCGTCGCCGACGCGGTCAAGAAGGAGCTGCCGAAGCTCCAGAAGCTCGCGCCCCCCGGGACCAAGGTGGAAGTGTTGCTCGACAACTCCACCAACATCCGCAGCTCCGTCGAGACGGTGCAGCTCGACTTGGTGCTCGGCGCCGTCTTGGCGGTCGCGATCATCTTCCTGTTCCTGCGTGATTGGCGCGCGACCTTCATCAGCGCGCTGGCCCTGCCGACCTCGGTCATCGGCACCTTCGCGTTCGTGAACGTGATGGGCTTCACGCTCAACATGATGACCACCCTGGCCCTGTCGCTCTCGATCGGCATCTTGATCGACGACGCCATCGTGGTGATCGAGAACATCGTGCGCCACCGCACGGAGCTCAAGGAGAACGCCCGGGACGCGGCCTCGCGCGGCACCTCCGAGATCGCGCTGGCGGTGCTCGCGACCACCATGAGCATCGTGGCGGTGTTCGTCCCGGTGGCCTTCATGGAGGGCATGGTCGGCCAGTTCTTCTACGAGTTCGGCCTCACCGTGGCGTTCGCGGTGCTGCTCTCCCTGTTCGTGTCGTTCACGCTCACGCCCATGCTCTCGGCGCGCATGCTCACGGGGCACCACGCGGCGACCACCGGCTTCTCGGGGTTCATCGAGCGCATCCTGAACGGCATGGACAACGGCTATCGGAAGGTCATCCGCTGGGCCTTGCGCAACCGTTTCATCACCGTGATGCTCTCCATCGCCAGCCTGGTCGGCGCGTTCATGCTCGCGGGCCAGCTCGGCGCGGAGTTCATCCCCGCCGAAGATCGCGGCCAGTTCACGGTGAACATCGAGACGCCGACCGGCACCTCGTTGGCGCAGTCCGCAGAGATCGCCTTCGATCTGGCCGAGACCGCGCGCACCGTCCCCGGCGTGCTCTCGACCTTCACCACGGTCGGCGGCGGCGTCCAGGAGAAGGTCAACAGCGCCACGATGATCGTCACCGTCGAGCACAAGTCCAAGCGCGCCTTCTCGCAGGAAGACGTGATGGCCTTTTTGCGCCGCAAGCTCAACGGCAAGCCCGGTGTGCTGATCTCCATCGAGCAGATCAACATGGTGAGCGGCGGCGGCTTCCGCAACGCGCCCGTGCAGTACAACCTGCGCGGCAACGATCTCAACGAGCTCGAGGCGACGGCCAACAAGATCACCGAGCGCCTCAAGAAGACCCCCGGCTTCGCCGACGTCGACATCACCTACCGCTCCGGCAAGCCCCAGCTCGACGTGGACATCGATCGCGTCCGCGCGGCAGATCTGGGCGTGCAGGCCATGCAGGTCGCGTCGACCGTGCGCACCCTGATCGCCGGCGAGGTCGCCACCGAGTTCGAGAGCCACGGCGATCGATACGACGTGCGCGTTCAGCTCCCGGAGCAGCTTCGTACCTCCACGGACGTCATCTCGCGCGCGCAGGTGCGCACGGCCACCGGCGAGCTGGTGGACATCGGCACACTCGGCGAGATCCGCGAGAGCACGGGCCCGAGCCAGATCGACCGCCAGGCGCGTCAGCGCCAGGTGACCATCCTGGCAAGCCTGGAGGACAAGGCCCTCGGCGACGCGCTCGCCGAGGTGGACGCCATCGCGGCCGAGCTCAGCCCCCCCACCATCGACCGCTCCGTGGCGGGTATGGGCGAGCGCATGCAGGAGTCGAACGAGAGCATGGGCTTGTCCATGCTCCTGGCCATCGTGTGCATCTACATGATCTTGGCCTCGCAGTTCGAGAGCCTGATCCATCCCATCACCATCATGTTCTCGCTGCCGTTCGCGCTGATCGGCGCGTTCGGGGGCCTCTATCTCGGCCAGATGCGCCTCAGCATCTTCGCCATGATCGGGTTCATCATGCTGATGGGTCTCGTGACCAAGAACGCCATTCTGTTGGTGGACTTCGCGGTGCAGCTGCGCGGGCGGGGCCAATCGGCCAAGCAGGCCGTCGAGAACGCGGGTGCCACCCGCCTGCGTCCCATTCTGATGACCACCGCGGCCATGGTGTTCGGCATGGTACCGGTGGCCATCGGTCACGGCGACGGCGGCGAGACGCGCGCTCCCATGGGCATGGCCGTGATCGGCGGCCTCATCACCTCCACGATCCTGACCCTGATCGTCGTGCCGGTGGGTTACACCATCAATGACGCGATCAGCGAGTGGCTCTGGAAGATGGTGCGCAAGTTCTCGCCCCCAAGGAGCGAGGAGCACGCGGAGGACGCCGCGCACACTTTGGCACATGAGCATGAGAATGCGGTGGTCGCCGGGGAGTGAGCGCGCGGCGACTTGGCCCAACGACGAGAGCCGAGGGACGACGTCCCCCGGCTCTTCGCTTTTACGGTGTCCGCTGCGCGATCAACGCGCGTTGGGGTTGAGCGCGTAGGTCGTCTCGATCTGTGCCTCGGCCAAGATGCGCCCCTTCATGGCGCGTCGCACGTCCGGGCCGGCGAAGTGCCCGCTGAGCCCCAAGCTCTCCACGTCGAGCGCATAGAGCTGGAAACGGTAGCGGTGGCGGCGCTCGTCATTGAAGGGTGGCCACGGGCCGTCGTAGCCGGCATAGTGGCCCGCCATGTCGGCGTCGCCCGCGAACCAAGCGGTGTAGTCGTTCAGCCCACGGAGGCCGTACGGACGCCGCTCGGCGGGCTTGCCCTTGGCCACCAGTCCGTCTGCGTCGAGCCCCTCGGCAAGCTCGTTGAGGGACTTGGGGATGTCGACGAGGACCCAGTGATAGAAGTCCGTGCGAGGCAGATCGTAGGGCACGGTGCGATCGCTCTTGTTGACGTCGTCCGCCTTACTGGGCACGTCTACGTCGACGCAGATGAGGGCAAAAGAGAGCGTCCCTGCCGGAGCCTTGGACCAGGCCAGGTGTGGACTTCGGTTGGGACCCGGTACGGGCCCGGTCGGCCCCGGCACGCCCATGGCGTGCGCCGCCGGGATGGGCTCTCCTGCACGCAGCGTCTTGCTCGTCAACTCCATGGCCATCGCTCCCCTCTCCTTCCCTACCCTCTCAGTCTGCTCCCTGCGCCCGACGGGCAACCAAAGCGGGCATGGTACTGGATCAGGTGGGCGGGGAAAACCCGAAGCGGGCTCCCCCGCCACCGGGCCCCGGGGTGCCGGTCGGCCGGCGCACGCCCTCTTCAGCGCTGCGAGACCGGGAGCGCGCGATTGAGGTTGGGGGGAGCTGAGAGCTCCGCGATGTTCACGTCGGTGCGGCGCACCTTTTCTCTTATCTTCTCCTCGTGCTCGGAGCGATCCTTGCGGACGCGGATCTCCTCGACCACGCGGGCGCGCTTGGTGAGGTAGGGCTCCTCGGCGTGGGCGCGCATCTCGAGGGAGCGCTCCTCGAACATCGGGCCCCCTTCCTCGAACGGACGATCGACGGCGCGCCGCTCCACGCGGACCTGCTCCTCGCGGACGGTGACGCTCCGCTCGACAGGCACCGCGCTCACCCGCGTGGAGACGCGCACGCCTCCTGCCTCGACCTCCCGCTTACCGATCTCGAGCTCCTCTTCGAGGATCGGAATGATCTGCTCTTCCTGGGCTTTCAGCTGCTGCCCAGCAGCTCCGGGACCGCTCTCCTCGTGGTGGCCTGCTCGCATGACGGATCCTCCTGTATTCTCCGCGCGAGGTGCGCCGTGCATCCCCCGGCTCTCTAGGCACGGTCGCGTGCGTCTGGATCCGCGTAACACGCAGCGGACGATTTCTGACGAGCAGACAGCGCTCGTGCGTCTGCACGCAGCCGTTGCTCGCGCGCGCGGCGCTCACGGCCGAAGGGAAAAAGACACCGCTTTGTCACTCGCGAGCCGCCCCATACATGGCAGCCTTGATGGAGAATCGCGAAAAATAGCGGGCTCTGCTCGCGGTGCACTCCAGACGTACGAAGGAGAAACCATGGCTACCTTCCATCAGCAGAGGGCTCCTGGCGACTACCGCATCGAGCGACACGAGGGCCATCGCGGCTCACACATCTGGCGTTGGCTCATCCCCCTGATGCTCGGCCTGTTGGCGCTCTGGGGGCTGTTCGGTCGCCGAGATCATCGTGGCGTGGACACCACCCAGCGTGAACCCGCGCAAATGCCCTATGAGGGACGTTGACGGCCTGAGCCTTTGCGTCGCCCCCAGGTCGATGGCCGGTCAGGCCCCGCGCGCCTCGCGTATCAGGGCCTCCACCAACACGTGGTCCTTGACCCCCGGAGCGGACTCCACGCCGCTGGCCGTGTCGACACAGAACGGCCGAACCTGCCGCACGGCCTCCGCCACGTTGGCCGGCGTGATCCCGCCCGCCAGCGTGAGCTTGCGTTCGCGGGCCACCTCCGCCGCCAACTCCCAATCGAACGTGGCCCCCGTCCCTCCCGGCATTCCAGACACGAAGGCGTCGAGCAGCACGTGGTCGCCCCCGTAGCGGCGCACCTCATTGCGGACGTTCGGTCCACGCACGCGCAGGGCCTTGTAGGCATGCGGCAGAAGCTGCGCGAGGAACTCCGGCGGCTCATCACCATGGAGCTGGACGCAGTCGAGGCCGACCTGATCGCGTACACGCCGCACCTCATCGAGCGAAGTATCCACGAATACTCCGACCACGAGCGCGCTCCCAGCCACGGCCTTCACGATCGCGCGAGCGCTGCTCTCGTCGCAGCGGCGCGCGGTTTTGGGCCAAAAATTGAGGCCGATCGCATCGACTCCGAGTTCGACACACATGATCGCGTCCGCGACCGACGTCACTCCGCACACCTTGATATGCACCATCGACCGAGAAGATAGCAGAGCGCGCTAAATGACTCGAACCGTCTCGCTCGGTTCGGCGATCAACAGACGATTTTTGGGCGTGATCTCCGCGGGAATCAGCTGCGTGTGCACCTCGTAGCCCTGCTGACGCAGGCGCTGCACGCGGGTGGCGTCGATCGCCATCCCCACGTCGAGCCAGCCCAACAGGCCCCCCGTGTCGCAGCTCTCCTCATCGTGGCAGCAGGGAAGCACCGCCACACGGGCGCGGGCGTCCACGGCGCGCGCGAGGACGCGGTCTGTGAGCGAGCCGCACGCGTGCACCGAGACCACCAGGTCCGCGGGCATCAACGCCACCGCGTCAAGGTCCCGCTGCTCGACGCGGATTCGCGCCTCGAGGCGCGGCCAGCGCGCGACCAACGCCTCGATCAAGCGCGGCGCGCTTCTCGGCAAGTGGGTGTCGACCGCGAGCGCGTACTCGCTCGTGTCGTCGAGTAGGAGCAGCAAGCACGCGGTCAGCGCGTGGCCGGCAGCCAGGTCCACGACGCGCCCGCCCCGCAACCTCCGCCGCACGCGGCGCGCCACGGCCCAGGACTCGTAGAGCTCCTTGCGCGGCAGGCAGTGGGCCTCACAGACCACCTGCGCCACGCGCTCAAACAGGGTGTCGCCCGGGAAGCGGGGCAAATCCCGCGGCGAAAGCCAGGAACGGCTGGATGGGTCGAGCCCCGACATCGTGACGGGTGATGCGAGGGATCCCGCCCAGCGTCAAGGGCAGCTCGGGGCGCGTCGCACGGGCGCGGCCTGCGCGAGACCGCTATGCTCGTGTGGTCGTGCTTGCTCCCATGGAACGAACGTGAACAACCTGCTCCAGGTCGTCCTGCTCGGCGTGATCGAAGGCGTGACCGAGTTCTTACCCATCTCCAGCACTGGCCACCTGCTGATCGCGGAGCAACTCGGTCTCGGGCAGCGCTCGGAGGTCTTCAACATCGGCATCCAGGCGGGCGCCATCCTGGCGGTCACCGTGATCTTTTGGGACCGTATCTGGGGCCTCGTATCGAACCTGGGCGACCCTGCGCAGCGCAACTACGCGGCCAAGCTCGGGGTGGCCTTCGCGATCACCGTATTGCTCGGCATCCTCGCCAAGGAGCTCGGCTTCGAGCTGCCCGAGAAGGTCACACCGATCGCCTGGGCGTTGATCATCGGAGGTCTCTGGATCGTGGCCGCAGAATGGTTCGCCAAGCGGCAGACGCCCCGCTCCGAGGTCGGCTGGTGGACGGCCGTCCTGGTGGGACTCTCCCAGATCGCCGCCGCGATCTTTCCCGGCACGAGCCGCTCCGGAGCCACCATCTTCACCGCGATGTTCTCCGGCACGAGCGATCGCAAGGCCGCCACGGAATTTTCGTTCTTGCTCGGTATCCCCACGATGTACGCCGCCAGCGGCTACGCGATCTCGCAGCGCCTCTCGCAGGGCGCGCTCGACGAGAACTGGCTTGATTTGGGAGTCGGATTCCTCGTCTCCACGATCACGGCCTTCGTGGTGGTGAAGTGGCTGATGCAGTACATCCAGACCCACACCTTCAACGTGTTCGCCGTGTACCGCGTGCTCTTCGGGGTCGCGCTGCTCCTCCTTCTCCCCTCTGGTTCCTGACTCCCCCGGTCCCTTAGGGGCTGTCCCTAATTCTTTGGGCACGTCGAGGCCCGCGCGAGGCGTTCCGG
>JBIQKA010000149.1:0-10180 GCA_044507075.1 Myxococcales bacterium | reverse complement strand
TCTGCAGCGGCTCATCGTTGCTCTGGAACGAGGCGAAGATCACGTCGCAGCCGAGACTGACCGCGAGCTCGTCGCGGGTGCTGTAGGCGAAGCCATGCTTCAGGACAGGAATGTCGACGCGCGCGCCGAGGCCGAAGTAGCCGTCCCACGTGAGGTTGGCGTGTCCGTCGAGGCGCACGGGCATCAAGGGCTCCCTGGAGAGATCCTCGTAGGCGGCCCGGCTGGTTTCAGGAGGTGCCTCGGCGTGCGCCCCTGCCGGTGAGAACGCGGCGGCGGCGAGTGCGGCCGCATACGGGACGAACCAAGCTTGGAGGCGACGAGCGTACACCTGGAGCCTTTTCATGCCCCGCGATCAAGACACGCGCCGGTCCTCCCAGCAAGGAATCGGATCGCGACATGTGCTGCGTCCAAGTCGGGGTGAACGCAGACCGCTGGCACACCGTGGCACACGCCGTTGCGAATGAAACTACACGGAAAGTTGTTGGGCATAGTGATTGCTTTCGAGCACGCTGAGATCGTCTTGAAGGAGCGTTCCATGGCGCATCGCTTGCGAAACCACCTGCCGGCCCTGCTGGGGACCGGTCTCATGCTCGGCCTGCTGAGCACGGCCTGCGGCGAGTCGATGGCCGACGAACACGGCGGCGGAGGTCTCGATGACCCACGCGGGGGCGTCCAATCCGGGCTGTTTCGGGCCCAGAGCTGCGACGACCTGCTGGGCAAGCTGCAGACTGATGCGATCCGCAAGGTGGAGCTCGAGAAAGCGCGCGCGCTCGCGAACTACTGGGATCCCACGCAAGTGCGGGACGCTGGCAGCGGGGTCCCCCGGGGCCCCGTGGACGAGTTTCCGTCCGAGCCGGATTTCGCCGGGAGCGACGGTGACTCGAGCGACGACGGTTTGTCATTTGCGCCGCCGACCACGGAATCGCCCAGGCCCGCGCCCGGCGCGGTCGGCCAAGACAGCAACGCGGGCGGAGAGGCCGGCGGCGACGCGGACAAGGGGCCCACGGGGGCGTCCGATACGAACACGCAGGTCGCGGGCGTCGACGAGGCCGACTTCGTGAAGGTCGTCA
Organism: Myxococcales bacterium; assembly: GCA_044507075.1. Taxonomy (GTDB): domain Bacteria; phylum Myxococcota_A; class Polyangia; order Polyangiales; family DASUME01; genus DASUME01. The sequence goes on along the minus strand of JBIQKA010000149.1, from coordinate 9,110 downwards.
AGATGGGCGAAGCCATGTTCGTCCTCCACGGCAGTACGCTGCTCAAGGTCAACACCTGGCCCGCCGCCGAGAGCTCGCTGAGCCCGAGCAAGCTGGTGATCGAGGGTTCGGCCCAGGAAATGTTCGTCACGGACGCAGGCAAGGCCGTCGTGTTCTCCACCGTAAACGGCTACGGCGGCACCGTGCAGTCGGGAGCGGGTGATGTGCCGGTCGAGGTCGACGGGCGTCCTCCGTCGTTCGCGCCCGCGTCGGTGGCCTGCTTGCCGGTGGACATCGATACCGGGGGCTTGGTGGGAAACGATGTCTATTACGGAGGCTGCGGCGGATATTACCAGCCCTTCACGAAGATCACGGTGATCGACGTCGCGGGGGCCGAGTTCAAGGCCGAGCGAGAGCTCTACTACGAGGGCAGCTATCTCTCCTCGCGGCGCTACGACGACGTGGTGCGCGTGGTGCTCCAGGCGGAGGCCCACTACCAGTTCCTGCAGCCGGTCGATTCCTACGACTACCAGACTCAGCGCTACCTCACGCGGGCTGAGTTCGAGGCGCGGCTCGAGGAGCGGGTGGAGGCTGCCGAGGCCGCGATCCGCAAGCAGACGATCCAGGATTGGCTGCCCAGCATCCAGGAGGCCGTGGCGGGCAAGCTCAGCGATGTGGCGCCGAACTGCGCCGACTTCTACGTGCCCGTGGCGGGCACCGCGGGCTACGGCTTGACCCACGTGCTCTCGCTCGACTTGGCGCACGGAAACCAGATCGGCGGCGTCACGATCATGGGCTCGGCCCAGACCGTGTACTCGAACCTCGACAGCCTGGTGCTCGCGCAACCCGACTATCGCTGGGGCCCCGCGGTCGACTTCGGCTTCATGGACGAGCAGCAGCTCAACGTGCACCTGTTCAGCATCCAGGGCGCGCGCACCGACTACCAGGCGTCGGGATCCGTCTCGGGCAACTTGCCGCTCCACAATCCGCAGTTCGGCATCGACGTCCAGGGCGGCGTAATCCGCCTCGCCACCACCGGCCGCAAGCGCGTGACCCCCAAGGCCGACCAGAGCAGCCCCGAGTTCTGGAACACCACGACCACCAACCAGATCTACACGATGGGCCAGCGCGGCAAGGTGCTCACGGTGCTCGGCAAGAGCGTAAACCTCGGACACGAGGGCGAGAGCGTGCAGTCTGCGCGCTTCGTCGGAAATCGCGGCTATGTGGTCACCTTCCGCCAGACCGATCCGCTGGTGGTGCTCGATCTGAAGAACCCCGCTGCGCCCACCGTGCTCGGAGAGATCGAGATCCCGGGCTTCAGTCAGTACATGCACCCGCTCGACGAAAACCACCTGATCACGTTCGGCGTGAGCGGGAGCTGGGGCGTCCAACTTCAGCTGTTCGACGTGACGGACCCGGCGAAGTCCATCCCGCCGCCCAAGGTGTTCGACTTCGGCGACGGAAGCTCCTCCGAGGCCCAGTACAACCACAAGGCGCTCACGTACTTCGCGGAGCAGGATCTGCTGGCCTTGCCGCTCTACAGCTACGGCAACGGCTACAGCGCGAGCTTCAGCTCGACGCTGGAGCTGGTGAAGGTGGACGCCGCGGAGGGCTTCACCAGGGTAGGCGCGGTGGACCACGCCGGGCTGTACGAGGAGCAGAATTCGAGCTGCGTGAACTGCTATGACGGGTACTGCGAGTACTCCTGCTACAACCACTATCAGCCCGAGGTTCGCCGCGGTCACTTTGTCACCAGCGACGACACGACCTACGTGTACTCGTTCAGCTACGCCGGCGTGATCGTGAACGACCTCGCGAATCTCGGCGAGAACCTGGCCAGCATCCCGTTCCCTGCGCCCACGTACGATTACACGAGCTGGTACGGGATCACCGGCTCAAGCGGAGGCGGCGTCGGCGAGGGCGAGGTCGATCCGGCGCCCGACGCGGGGAGCAGCGGTGTGACGCCGATCGACGGCGGCGCGGCCGCGCTCGATGCCGGCGCGGCCCCCACGCTCGAAGGCTGAAGCGCGAAACGGCTCGCGCGCGCGAGGGCTCCGCGACCTCTGGCCGCGCGGGCTCGGCCGCGTTTCCGTGGTTGCTCGGAGCGCGCCAGGGCGGCAGGCTCGCCCGCGTGCTTCGTTCCATGTTCTGCGCCATCGGCTTTTTGACGCGCTTGCCCGTGCCCCAGGCCACGCTGCAAGAGCGCGAGGTCGCGCGCAGCGCGGGCTTCTTTGCCTGGGTCGGGCTCGGCATGGGCGGGCTGCTCTGGACCCTCTCGAAGGGCTTGGATCCCCTGTTCGGCGGGCCGCTCAGCGCGCTGCTCGTCGTGACCATCTGGGCGTGGCTCACGGGGGGGTTGCATCTCGACGGTCTCGCGGACACCGTCGATGGGCTGAGCGGCGGGCGAGGAGACCGCGCGCGTACGCTGGAGATCATGCGGGACAGCCGCATCGGATCCCACGGCGCCACCGCGTTGGCCCTCGGGCTCATGCTGAAGAGCGCAGCGCTGTGGCGCGCGCGATCGCTCGGGATGGAGGTTGTCTGGTTCGCGCCCATGGTGGCGCGCTTTGCGTGCACGGTGCTGCTGGCGACGTTCCCCTATGCGCGCGCCCAGGGGCTCGGGAGCGCCTTCGCGGGCTCGGTGGGCCGCCTGGAGGTCGCGCTCGGTGCGCTCGCGCTCTGTGTGCCGATAGGCCTCCTCGGGCTGGGGGCGAGCGCGCTCGGCTACGGCCTCGGGGCGGCGGTGGGGCTCGCGTGCGCGCTCGGGTTTTCCTATCGGGTCCAGCGGCTGCTCGGCGGTCTCACGGGCGATGTGCACGGCGCCGCCATCGAGATCGCGGAGATCGCCATGCTGCTCGCGCTCGCGGCCGTCCCCTTGCGCTGAGCGGGAGCGCGCCGTAGACGCCTGCGCGCAATGGCGGATCCCACGCTCGTACTGATCGGCGGCGGCGTGCGCTCGGGCAAGAGCGCGTTTGCCCTGGAGCGTGCCCGGGCCTTCGGAGAACGTCTGGTGTTCGTGGCCACGGCAGAGGCGCTCGACGACGAGATGCGCGAGCGGGTGCGGCGACATCGCGCCGAGCGGGCAGGGGCCTTTCGCACCGTGGAGTGCCCGCGCGAGCTCGTGCCGTGCCTGCGCGCTTTGTTTTGCTCGCAGGGGCAGGCGCAGCCGCCCGCTTCGACCCACGGCGCCCAGGCAGGCGAGTGCAGCGTGGACGCGGTGGTGATCGATTGCCTGACGCTGTGGATCGCGAACTTGATGGGGGAGGGGCTCTCGGAGTCGCAGATCGACGCGCGGGTGGTGGAGCTCGCGGAGACCCTGCGCCGCGCGCCGTTTCACAGCGTGATCGTGAGCAACGAGGTGGGCCTCGGCATCGTGCCCGAGAACGCCATGGCGCGGGCCTTTCGCGACATCACGGGGCGCGCGCACCAGGTCCTCGGACGGGCGGCGCACGAGCTCTACTTCGGCGTGATGGGGCAACTGTTGCGCATCAAGCCTGCGCCCATCGAGCTGGCAACGCCTTGAGCGCGTGGTCGTCCGGTAGCGCCGGGGTGCTGGCCGCGGCCTTCTTGCTCGACGTCGCCTTGGGGGAGCCGTGGACCCCGCTGCATCCGGTGGTCTGGATGGGCCGGGCGATCGCGCCGCTCAAGCGTTTGGCTCCACACCGGGCGCGCGTCGAGCTGTACTTGGGCGGGCTCTACGTGCTCGCGGTCACCTGCGGCTTCGCGGGCGCCGTGTGGCTCGTCGAGCGCGCGCTCTCGGAGCTGCCCTGGGTCGCCCGAGCCTTCGAGGTGTACGTGTTGTTCGGGTGTTTCGCGCTCAAAGGGCTCGTGGCCGCGGGCGAGGACTTGCGGCGCGCGCTCCACGCCTCGGATCTCGCTGCCGCCCGCCGTGGCCTCGCAAGTCTGTGCAGTCGCGACGCCTCCGATCTCGACGCCCACGAGCTCGCGGGCGCGGCCATCGAGTCGCTCACGGAGAACGCGAGTGACAGCGTGGTGGCGCCGCTCTTCTATTATGTGCTGTTCGGGCTGCCCGGCGTGGTGTTCTATCGCGCCGCCAACACGCTGGACGCGATGGTGGGATATCGGGGGCGCCTCGAATATCTCGGCAAGGCGGCGGCGCGATTGGACGACGGGTTGAACCTGATTCCGTCGCGCCTGACCGCGCTCGGGCTCTGGTGCGCGGGCGCCCTCCTGCAACTCGATCTGCGCGGCGGCCTTCGTGTATGGTGGCGCGACCGGAGGGCGACCGAGAGCCCCAACGCGGGCCATCCCATGGCGATGGGAGCTGGCCTGCTCGGGGTGCGGCTCGACAAGCGCGGGGTTTACGTGCTCGGTGAGGGGCTCAGGGAGCCCGATGGACACGCGCTCCGCCGGGCGCAATCGTTGGTGCGCCTGACGGGCTGGTTGTTCGTGTCGGCTTGCTTGGTCTTGCTGTTGTTGGGTGGACGAGATGGCCTTGGAACCTGAAGCGCGCGTACACGGTGGACTCAGCCCGCGCGAGGCGCGCGCGCATGGAGTGGATCCCGAGCGCGTGCTCGATCTGAGCGTGAACATCAACCCGTACGGTCCCTGCGAGCCCGTGGTGGCCGCGGCGCGCGCGGCGGTGCTCGATGGTTATCCGGACCCCTCCGCGCGCGCGGCGCGCACTGCTTGGGCGCACGCGCTCGATCTCACGCCGGAGTGCGTCGTCGTGGGGGCCGGAGCAGCGGATCTGTTCTGGGCCATCACGCGGGCCCTGCTCGCGCCCAGGGATCGCCTCGTGATCGCCGAGCCCACCTTCTCTGAGCTGCGGGTGGCAGCCGAGGTCTTGGGCGCGCGCGTGGAGCGCGTGTTCGCGGCGGCCGAGCAGGGTTACCGCGTCGATCTGCTGAAGCTCCTCGCGAGCGCGCGCGGCGCGCGCGCGGTGTATTTGTGCGCCCCCAACAACCCGACGGGCCAGGGGATCCCATGGGAGGAGCTCGAGAGCTTCGCGCGGGATCTGGGCGAGACCTGGCTGGTGCTCGACCAATCCTTTCTGTCCCTGAGCGCGCGCGCGGCGGATCTGCCGCGAAGCCTGCCGCGCAACGTGATCTGTGTGCGCTCGCTGACCAAGGACTTTGCGCTGCCGGGCTTGCGGATCGGGCTCGCCATCGCCGAGCCCGAGGTCGCGCGCCGCATCGAGGAGGCGCGCCCCACCTGGGCGGTCAACGCTCCGGCGCTCGCGGCGATCGAAGAGGCTGCGAAACAGCGGGCCTTCGTGCAGCGCAGCTACCGCGAGTTGAGCGCGGGGCGGGTGCACCTGGAGCAGGTGTTGCGCCAGGCGGGTCTCTCCCCGCTGCCCTCGGAGACGGTGTTTCTGCTGGTTCCGGTCCCCGACGCGCGCGCGTTTCGCTCCGCGCTCCTGCGGCGGGGCGTCTTGGTGCGGGACGGCAGCTCCTTCGGTCTGCCTTGCCACGTGCGCATCGCAGTGCGTCGCCGCGCCGACACGGATCGGCTGTGTGAGGCGCTGCGGGAGAGCCCCTGGCTCGCTTGCCCCTCCGGCCAACGCTGATAGACCGCGGAGCGATGGCTTTTCACAGCACGCGCGAGAGCGTCGAGGCGCTCGAGAAGATCGGGGAGCTCGTCCGCATCGAGCGAGAGATCGACCCGAACCTGGAGGCCGCCGAGATCCAGCGGCGCGTCTATCAAGCAGGTGGTCCGGCCATCCTGTTCGAGCGGGTCAAGGGCTCGCGCTTCCCGATGGCTTCGAACCTGTTCGGCACCTTGAGGCGCGCGGAGTTCTTGTTCGCCGACGCGCTCGAGCCCGTGCGGCGCATCGTGGAGCTCAAGGTCGATCCCACGCGCGCCTTGCGCCAGCCGTTCCGATACCTGGGCGTACCCTTCACGGCGCTCCGCACCTTGCCCCGCCGCGTCTCGAGCGGGCCGGTGCTCGCGCAGACTTGCCGGGTGTCGGACCTCCCCCAACTGAAGAGCTGGCCCGACGACGGAGGGGCGTTCATCACGCTCCCGCAGGTGTACACAGAGCATCCGGACGGCGGCGGCTTCATGCAGTCGAACCTGGGCATGTACCGCGTGCAGCTCGGGGGAAACCAGTACGAGCAGGATCGCGAGGTGGGGCTGCACTACCAGATCCACCGCGGGATCGGCGTGCATCACCAGGCCGCGATTCGACGCGGTGAGAAGCTGCGCGTGAGCGTCTTCGTAGGGGGACCGCCCGCGATGACCCTGGCCGCGGTGATGCCGTTGCCCGAAGGGCTCAGCGAGCTCGCCTTCGCGGGCGCGCTTGCGCGGCGCCGCGTGCGCATGGCGCACGTGGGCGCCGCGCGGGTGCACGCGGACGCGGACTTTTGCATCGTCGGCACCGTGGATCCGAGCGCCACGAAGCCCGAGGGGCCCTTCGGGGACCACCTCGGGTACTACAGCCTCACGCACGAGTTCCCCGTGCTCTCGGTGGAGCAGGTCTACTGCCGCAGCGACGCCATCTGGCCCTTCACCGTGGTCGGGCGCCCGCCCCAGGAGGACACGGTATTCGGCGAGCTGATCCACGAGCTCACGGGCCCGGTCATTCCCACCGTGTTGCCCGGCGTGCGGGCCGTGCACGCCGTGGACGCGAGCGGTGTGCACCCGCTCTTGCTCGCCATCGGCAGCGAGCGCTACGTGCCCTACCGCGTGCGCAGCGAACCCCAGGAGCTCCTGACGCAGGCCAACGCGATCTTGGGGCAGGGCCAGATGTCACTCGCCAAGGTGCTGCTGATCGCGGCCGAGGGCGACCGTCCCGAGCTCGACATCCACGACATCCCCGCGTTCTTCGCGCACGTGCTCGCGCGCGCCGATTTTCGTCGCGACCTGCATTTTCACACGCGCACCACCATCGACACACTCGACTACTCGGGGCACGGCTTCAATCAAGGTTCGAAGCTGGTGTTGGCCGCGGTCGGAGAGCCTATCCGCACGCTCGCGACGAACGTGCCGCAGCTCCCATTGCCCGCGGGCTTCGGGGACGCGCGCCTCTGTCTGCCCGGGATCCTGGCGCTGCGGGCGCCGGCCCACGCCGCAGGCGACGACGGTTTCGCCGGTACGCTGCGGCGCTTCTGCGCAGCGCTCGAGGAACACACGGCCAAGCTCGAGGGGATCGCCTGGATCCTGCTGGTGGACGACGCGGAGTTCACGGCGCGCACGCTCAACAACTTCCTGTGGGTCACCTTCACCCGCATGAACCCGGCCGTGGATATCGACGGAGTGGGCGCGTTCGTGGAGCACAAGCACTGGGGCTGTCGCGGCCCGCTCGTGATCGACGCGCGGCGCAAACCGCATCACGCCCCGCCGCTCATCGAAGACCCGGCCGTGACCCGTCGCGTGGACGAGCTGGGCAAGGCCGGAGGACCGCTGCACGGCATCATCTGAGCCGGAGCGGCGGCTTGGGCCTTCGGTTTCTCAAGCCGGATCGTCGGCAGACTTCTTCTCGCTCTTGCGGGCCGCTTTGCCGGCTCTCTTGCGCTTCGCGGGCTTGCCCTGGACGGCGCTGGTCCGCACCGAAACCGCGGCGGCGTCGCCGCCGACCTGGGCCACGCTCGCGGCGTACGAGCTGGGCTGGAGCGGTTGGTAGAGCCGCAGGTCCTGATCGTAGGCGAGGGTGTCGCGATCGTCCGGCCAGAGGCCCTCCTCACGCAGCGGTTGCTTCATCGGACGGTAGCCGACGCTCATGGGGATCTCGTCACGCAGGCGGACGAAGCGGGGGCGGGCGTTGGCGTCGAGCCGACGCTCCACCTGGCGCGCCAGGGCGAGCGGGTCGAGCAGGTAGCCTTCGCGCACCACGATGGTCGCCACGGGCATCTCGTGGTCTGCGCCGGGCACGGGCAAGCCGTAGACGACGGCGTGCTGGATCTCCGGCAGTTCGTACAGTGTGTCCTCCACCTGCAGCGTGGAGATGGGGCCCTTGTGCGTGCGGACCATGTCCGCTGCGCGGTCCACGAACCAGTGATTGCCGCTCGGGTCCACGCGCACCACGTCGCCAGTGACGAACCACGCGTCATTCGGTTCGAAAGCGTCGCGCAGCACCCGCGAGGCGGACTCGCGCGAGTCCAGGTAGCCGTCGAAGCTCGCCATCGGGTGGTGCGAGTCGATGCGCGCGATCAGCATCCCGGGCTGGTCGGCGAAGCAACGCACGAGCTTGCCCTCGCCGTCCCGCACGAACTGGTTCGCGTCGAAGTCGTACGCCACGAGCGCGACATCCGCGGTGCCGGGCAGGGAGCGCCCGAGCGAGCCCACGGGGTGACCCGAGACGTTGGCGAGCACCGCGTTGCCCTCGGTGGTGGCGTAGAACTCCAACACGCCGGTATCGAAGCGGTCGACCAGGCGTCGCCAGACGTCGGTGCGCATGCCGGAGCCCGCGAACAGACGCACCGGGTTGTTGTCGTCGCTGGGATGGCTCGGCGCGTCCACCAGGGGGCGACACATCTCACCCGCGTAATAGACCACGCTCGCCCCGTAGCGGCGTACCTCGGTCCAGAAGGTGTCGGGATCGAAGCCCTCCGCCAGCGCGAGACGCGCGCCGCCCACCAGGGCGCCGCCCACGGAGACCAAGAGGCCTGCCGCGTGATCGAGCGGCATGCAGCAGTAGACGGTGTCCTTCGGCGTGAGCGTGCTGGCGGCGGCCGCGCCGTAGGCCGCGACGGCCCAGCGACGGTTGGTGATCCGCGCCGCGCGTGGGCGCTCGTCCTTGCCCGCGGTGAAGATCACCATCGCGAGATCGCTGGCCCGACCGGGGTTCGGTTCGTACCAATCTGGGAGCGCCACCGTTTCGGGATCGATGGTCTCCATGTCGAGCACTCCGTCCACCTGCTTCTTGACGCTCGGTGAAGGCCCGCCGCCGCCGAGGCAGAGCACGGGGCCCTGGAAGGTGAAGCGGCCGCCCTCGGCGTGCTCGGGATCCGTGATCAGGATCTCCACCTCGCCGAGCTTCAGCGCGTGCGCGAGCGATACGCGCTTGCCCTCCGGGCTGATCAAGACCGCCACGGCCCCGAGCCGGCTGAGCGCCGTCACTAGCGAGAGGTAGCTCGGGCGTGCCTGCATCAGCACGCCCACCCGCGCCCCCGGCTTGACGCCGCACGCGATGAGCCCGCGCACGATGGCGTTCACGCGCCGATCGGAGT
>JBIQKA010000318.1:0-1657 GCA_044507075.1 Myxococcales bacterium | reverse complement strand
AGGTGCTGGAGAAGGTGCTGGTGGTGGTCTTGCCGGTGGGGCTGGTGTTGGTGTTGGTGTTGGCGCTGGTGCCGGTGGTGAGGCCGGTGTTGGTGACGCTCTCGACGCTGGGCTCGTGCGCCCTCAGGTGCGCTTCGACGTCGGTCACGGTGATCTCCGCGCTCTCGCGCTCCTCGGGCGGGGCGCTGCGCGGGACGGGCATGCTGGAGTTGTTGCGGCGCGCAGGTTGGCGGGTCACGTCGAGGTCGCTGAGCTCGATGGCGTGGGCCTCGGCGCGCAGCTTCTCGGCCAAGTCCAGCGCACGCGAGCTGCTGCGGGGCGCGCTCGACTGGCTGCCCTCCATGTTCTGGCCCGCGCCCACGCTCGAGACGCCGAAGTCGGTGATCTTGGCGCAGGGGTTTGGGGTGTCTCGTTCGCCCACGATCAGCACGTTGGCGGGCTTGAGGTCGCGGTGGACCACGCCGCAGGCGTGGATCGCGGTGAGCCCTTCGGAGACCTGACGCAGGATGCTCATCGCCCACGGCAGGTCGCCGTAGCGCGTGTCGTGTTCGCGCAGACTGGTGCCGCCCGGCACGAGCTCCATGATCAGGTAGAGAAAGCCGGTGGGCGCCACATCGACGTCGACCAGCGCGACCACGTTGGGGTGCCGGAGGGTGCCCGCGATCTGCGCCTCACGGGAGAAGCGCGCGAGCTCCGCCATGCCGTCGGGGCGCGCGAGCACCTTGAGCGCCAGGCGCATGCCGTCGACGATGCGTTCGACCTCGTAGACGCGCCCCATGCCGCCCGAGCCGATCGCGCGGATGACCCGGTAGCGCTCGTCCACCAGCGTGCCCTCGCTGAGCTGAAGCGGTTCGGCCAGCGCCCCCGCGGCCAAGCGCGTGAGCGCCTGCGCGAGCTGCTCGGAACGCGCGGCCATCTGCCGGTAGAGCTCCTCGTTGAGCCGCCCGACTTCCTGGTGTTGCTGCTCGAGCAAGTCGATGCGATCGGCGAGCTGGTGGGCGAGGTCCTCCGCCTGACGCACGTAGGAGATGTGGTCGGCGCCGAGCACCACCGTCTGCAGCGCGGCGATGAACATGATGCCGACGCAGCCCCCCTGGAGCCCGCCCAAGATCTCGCCGAAGCCGAGCCAGGAGATCATGTCCGGCGCAGAGAGCACGCCGAGTCCGGCCCAGGAGAGAAAGAGCGCTCCCGCCCGGCCCGAGCGCGTGCTGCGCCACAGCCGCCCGGTGAGCCACATCTGGTAGAGCACGTTGACCGCCAGGCAGACCACGATGGGCGGCCCCGCGAAGTTGGTGAGCGTGAAGCGGCCCACGCCCGCGAACGTGATCGCGATCACGCCGACCAACATCACGTCGATCCAGCGGGGCGGGCGGTCGAGCTTGAACTGGGCGTGCGCGAAGTAGACGCTCGCCCAGAGCGCGATCGGCAAGCCGAGCGCGAGGATGAGCTGCTCGGCCGCGCCCACGAGGTAGAGCGCGCTGCCGTCGAACACGGCCGGATAAGAAGCGCCTGCGAAGGCCTCGAGCGCGAGCCAACCGAAGGCCTTTTGCCTGCGGTCGAGGAAGTACGAGAGCGCGTAGAACAGAAACAGCACCGAGATGATGGCCTGCGCCAGCATCGCCGTGCCCTGGTTCCAGATCTGCACGCTGCGCGTCCA
>JBIQKA010000148.1:0-10263 GCA_044507075.1 Myxococcales bacterium | reverse complement strand
TGCGCTCGTTGAACTTGAGCGAGGAGGACCTGGCGCAGCTCGGCTCGGAGCCGCGGATGGCGACCACGGTCACCGCGCTGTTCAACATGTACAAGAACACGCGCAGTCAGCTCGACCACATGCTCTCGCAGCTGGCCAAGCAAGAGCGCGACACCATGGCCGCGCCCGGCATCTCCTTCGACTACAACCCATTCGACGAGGTGACCGACTTTCTCGAGGCCAACGACAACTACTTCGGTGTGCTCGAGGAGCGCGCGGACAAGGTGCGGCGCGACTTCAATCTGTCGCAACGCTACACGAGCGACCGGTTGGTCGAGGTGCTGCGCGCCATGGGCGTGGAGGTCGAGCTCGTACAACCCGACGACACGAGCTCGGTGGTGCGGCGCTGGGACCCCGAAAACCCGCGGCTGACCTTGACCTCGTCCATGTTCCAGCAGCGGCTCAAATTCCAGATCGCGCACACCATTGGTCTGTGGCTGATCGACCAGGAGAACCTGCACGAGCTGACCACGGCGAACTTTCAGACGCGCCACGCCGAGACGCCGCGGCTGATCAAGATCCACCTGGCGAACTACTTCGCGGGCGCGCTGCTGCTCCCTTACGGTGACTTCTTCGCCGAGGTCCAGCGCACCCGTTATGACCTCGAGCACCTGGCGAGCTATTTCGAGAGCTCCTTCGAGACGGTCGCGCACCGAGTCTGCAATCTGAATGACCCGCAGCGCCGTGGACTCCCCATGCACTTTCTGCGCGTCGACGTGGCCGGCAACATCTCCAAGCGCTACGGCGGCCGCACGGGCATCCAGTTCCCGCACGGCACGGGCAGCTGCCCCAAGCTCGCCGTGCACTTGGCGTTTCTCAACCCCAGTCAGATCACCAAGCAGTATTCCGTCTTCCCGGACGGCTCGGAGTACTTCTGCATCGCCAAGGTGGTGAAGCAGCCGCATCACGGCTCGCTCGTGCGCGGCACGGTGTACGCGATCGGCATTGGAACCAACGCCGGCAACGCCAAGTACCTGTGCTACGCGGACGAGGTGCCGTTCGCCGATCCGAGCAAGATGGCGGTCCCGGTGGGCACCACGTGCCGCTTCTGCGAGCGTACGGACTGCAATCAGCGCGCTGCGCCCAGCTACAAGTTTGCGTTCCGCGTCGATGAGTACACCAAGAAGGACAACTTCTTCTCGCCGCTGGTCTCGAACGATCAAGAGGACGAATCGAGCCCCAAGCGCAGGCGGTCGTTACCGGTCATCGAGGCGGACGCCGAGGACTGAACGCGCGCGCCGTCAAGGTCACGCGCGTGCGGGCCCAGGGCGTCGTTGTCGCTTGCCGTCTTGGAGACCGTTCTGCTCCGCGCCGCTACTGCAGTGCCGCTCGGGTGGATATGTGTGGCCGGATTGTGAGTGGCACGCTTGACAAGCGCGATTGCTGGAGTTTCGTCACAAGGTCTCCGCTGAGTCTGGAGAATCTTCTCGTTTCGACAGAACAAGCAAGTAAGTCTGTATGGCGGGCGGCGTAGTCTCTCCCAGCCGTTCGCTCGTTGGGCAAGACCGGGCGAGCCACGTTCGGATGACTTCGCCGGATGCCATCCCAAAAATGGAAGCATCGGCCGTTGAGGGGATTCTCGCTTTGCTGTCGCGAGAAATGGCTGCGATGCCCTCTCACGTCCCGGGGAAGTGTGCTTTATTTCGCGCGATGCCGCTCGATGTCATTCTTCGGGACGGGTGTCGCACGCAGGTGACTCGAGTCCATGCCCCACGATGCCAAGCGACAGGAACAGCGCGCGGAGCAACGCGTGCATGAGCTGGAAGCGCGCCTTTCGGAGCTCGAACGCCGTGGCGCTCCTGGCGCGCAGAGATACGTGGGTGCGCGTGGGCCAGCTGCCTCAGAAGTGAAGTGTCCATACTGTCAGGAATCCTCGCGTCGCGCGGACGAGGCAGACGCTCAGTTTCACTCCATGTTCAACGAAGCCTTCGAGGGCCTGGCGATCTCGGTGGAGGGACGGATCGTCTTGGCCAACCGCGCGCTGGCGCGGCTCGGCCGTTGTGAGCCGGAGGAGCTGGTCGGTAAGACGGTGCTCGAGCTCGCGACTGCCGACTGTGTGCCGAACATCCTGAAGAGGATCCGGGAAAACGATCAACGTCCCTATGAGGTGGTCGCGATCAGGCCCGATGGCAGCACGTTTCCGTGCGAGGTCATGGGACACGCCATCATGTACAGGGGGAGCATCGCGCGCCTCACGAGCTTCCGCGATCTCACGCAACAAAAGGCCGAGGAGCGCGCCCGGCGGCGCGTCGAAGAGCGTCTGCAGAGCGCGCAGAAGCTCGAGAGCCTTGCCATGATCGCCGGAGGCGTCGCGCACGACTTCAACAACTTGCTGCTCGTGATGCTCGGCCACGCGGAGCTCGCGCGGACGCACGCGGACGGTCGAACGGCGATGCACCTGGCGAAGATCGAGGCCGCCGCGAGCGCAGCCAGCCAGCTCACCAGTCAGATGCTGACCTTCGCGGGCAGGGGGGCCGCTGATTGCGAACAGCTTCAGCTCGGTGAGCTGATCTACGAGGTCGTCGCGATGTTCGCGGACTCGACCAAAGGAGACCTGATCGATACTAGCGGGGTGGAAGCGGGGCTGCCTGCGATTTGGGCGGACCGCGTCCAAGTGAGGCAGTTGCTGGTCAACTTGCTGCTCAACGCCATGGATGCCCTGGCCGAGCGAGCGGGCAAGATTTACGTGCGGCTGCGCGAGGTCGAGCGCTCGGCGGAGGAGTTGCGCGAGCTCTCGGTGGACGCGTCCGAGGGGCCAGGGCGCTTTCTCGAGCTGAGCGTGGACGATGAGGGCTGCGGGATGGCGCCCGAGACGCTGCGGAGGATGTTCGATCCGTTCTTCAGCACCAAGTTCCAGGGGCGAGGGCTCGGCCTGGCGACGGTGCTTGGCATCGTTCAGGCCCACGCGGGCGCGGTCGGCGCGGAGAGCACGCCCGGCGAAGGGACGCGCGTTGCGCTGCTCTTTCCGCTGGCCCGAGCCTAACGCGAGGCACTAGCGTTCCGCCGCGCGCGTAGGCGCGCTCGTGAGGAACGTGGTCCCGCTGTCCAAACTCGTCCTGCTCGCTTCGCTCTATCTGGCGCAAGGATTGCCCTTCGGCTTCTTCACGCAGTCCTTGCCCGTGCTCTTGCGTCAGCAAGGCGTCTCGCTCGCGTGGATCGGGTCGAGCTTTCTGTTGGCCGCGCCCTGGGCGCTCAAGTTTCTTTGGGCCCCCTACGTGGATCGCTACGGGAGTGCGCGCTTTGGTTGGCGGCGGACCTGGATCGTTCCTCTGCAGCTGTTGTCCGCCCTGCTCTTGGCGGTGCTCTCGCAGTACGACGTCAAGCTGGGGCTCGGGGTGCTGTTCGGCGCGGTCTTTTGCGCCAATCTGTTCGCCGCCACGCAAGACATCGCGACCGATGCGCTGGCGGTGGAGCTCCTTCCGGAGCGTGAGCGCGGCCTGGGCAACGGCGTGCAGGTCGCCGGATTCCGCTTGGGCATGATCGTCGGGGGCGGCCTGATGCTGGTGCTGTTCGACGATCTGGGGCACGCGGTCGGGATGCTGCTCATGGCCGCCATGTTGCTCGTGCTCACGCTGCCGGTGGCCTTCCACCGCGAGCCGGTCAGGTCACTCGACCTGATCTCTGCGAACGCGCGCGCGGGAGCGCCGTTTTCGCTCCTTTGGTCGCGCATCGGCCACCCGAAGTTCGGCGCCTGGTTGCTGGTGCTCGTCGCGTGTCGTGGCGCCGACTTCGGGACGCCCATGCTGCGGCCCTTATTGGTCGATCGGGGCAGTTCGCTGACGGACATCGGCTGGCTGACCGGCACGGCCGGGGCCTTGGCGGGGCTCGCGGGCGCGCTCTTCGGCGGCATCCGGCTGCGCAGCATGCAGCGCTCGCGTGCCTTGGGCAGTTTTTGCGCGATCCATGGCTTGAGCCTGCTCCTGTACGGGATCCACGCCCAGGCCCCATTCTCCACCCCGGCGCTCTACGCGGCGGTGGGGGTCGAGCAGTTCACCGGGGGCATGGCCACTGTGGCCCTCTTCACCGCGATGATGGACCGCTGCGAGCCCGAGACGGCCGGTACCGACTACACCCTGCAGGCCTCCCTGGTCGCTGGTTCGACCGGCATATTGGGCATAGGAAGTGGCCTGTCGGCGCAGGTCCTCGGCTACCCGGTGCACTTCGCGCTGGCCAGCGCGCTCGCCGTTTGCGGGGCATTCTTCGGGTACACGTTTCTGGCACGCGAAGAGGCGCACAAGGCATGTTCGCGGGCAGTTAGGGTTTGACGGACCCAGTCGCGATCGTTACATGCCCCTCGCCATGGGAGCCTTCGCGGATCGCTTGAACGAGGCCATCGCCAAGACCGGCGCTCCCTGCGTCGTGGGCCTCGATCCCGTGCTCGAGTACATCCCGGACGCTTTCCTGCGGGCCTGCGCTCTCTCGCGCGAAGGCGATCTCGAGGAGCAGGCGCGCATCATCGAGGCCTATTGCCTGCTCACTTTGGAGGCCGTGCACGATCTGGTGCCGGCCATCAAACCGCAGATGGCTTACTTCGAGATGTTCGGGGTGGCCGGGATGCGCGCGCTCGAGCGCTGCATCGAGACCGCGCGTGAGATGGGCCTCTTGGTGTTGCTCGACGGAAAGCGCGGCGACATCGGCTCCACGTCCAAGGCCTACGCGGACGCCTACCTCGCTCGCGCGCCCGCGGGCAAGGCGCGCCGCCCGTTCGAGGTGGACTGCCTGACCCTCAATCCTTATCTGGGCGAAGACAGCCTCGCGCCCTTCGTGGACGTCGCCCTGCAGCACGAAAAGGGCCTGTTTGTTTGTGTCCGCACATCCAACCCGGGCGCCGACGTGGTCCAGAACCAGCACACGGCCGACGGCCGCCGGCTGTATGAGGTGGTGGCGGATCTGGTCTCCGGGTTCAACGAGCGGGCGATCGGCGAGAGCGGCTTCGGCAGCATCGGTGCGGTCGTGGGCGCGACGCAGGCGGACGCGGCGCACAGGCTCCGGGCTCGCCTGCCGCGCACGCTGTTTCTGGTGCCGGGGTTCGGGGCGCAGGGAGGGGCTTTGGACACCGTTCGCGCGTGTTTCGATGCGCGGGGACGCGGGGCGGTGGTGAATAGCTCGCGCGCGGTGATGTACCCGGACCGTTTTGGCCCAAGCTCGGCGGCGGCCGGGGGCGATGACCCCCGGGAACGGGTTCGTCAGGCGGGCCAAGACTTTGTGGCGCAAGTACGAAGCGCCCTGGGCTAGGGTGTTTAGGCCGTCATCTTCGTCTCGCGGGCGGAGTCGCCCGCTTCACCCCCCGGCGCTGGGACAGCGAGTCGCTTGCGCTTGCACGAGGCGCGGGGTAGCTCGTGCAAACGTTTCGCTCGGAAGGGGTGTTTGGACCGCGCCACGCTGGCCCGCCTTCCGGAAAGATTCTTAGGAATATCCATGAGCTCTCGAGAAGAAGCGCTCGCGTATCACGCCACAGGTCGCGCCGGCAAAATCAGCGTTACGCCGACGAAACCCTTGGTTTCACAGCGAGATCTGGCGCTGGCATACACGCCGGGGGTGGCCGAGCCGTGCCGCGTGATCGCGGAGAACCCGGAAGCTGTCGACCTCTACACGGCCCGCCGCAACCTGGTCGCCGTCGTCTCGGACGGAACGGCCGTGCTCGGCCTCGGCGACATCGGGCCGTACGCGGCCAAGCCCGTGATGGAGGGCAAGGGCGTCCTGTTCAAGAAGTTCGCGGATGTCGACGTGTTCGACATCGAGGTGGCCGAGAAGGATCCGGACAAGCTCGTCGAGATCATCTGCGCACTCGAGCCCACCTTCGGCGGCATCAACCTCGAGGACATCAAGGCGCCCGAGTGCTTCGTGGTGGAGCGCAAGCTGCGTGAGCGCCTCTCGATCCCGGTCTTTCACGACGACCAGCATGGAACGGCCATCATCTGCGCGGCCGCCCTGAAGAACGCCGTCGAGCTGCAGAACAAGAAGATGGAAGAGCTCAAGGTGGTGTGCCTGGGCGCGGGTGCAGCCGCCGTGGCGTGCATGGAGCTCTGGATGCGGCTCGGTGTGCGGCGCGAGAACATCTTCCTGTCGGACTCCAAGGGCATCGTCGTGGCGGGCCGCGGCAAGCTCAACGAGTTCAAGGAGCGCTTTGCGCGTCCGGCTCAGGAGAGCCAGCTCACGCTGGAAGAGGCGCTGCAGGGGGCCGATGTGTTCCTCGGGCTCGCCGCCGGGAATCTGGTCACGGGCGCGATGGTCAAGCGCATGGCGCCGCGTCCCATCATCATGGCGCTCGCCAACCCCGACCCGGAGATCCCCTACGAGGAGGCGCGCGCCGCGCGGCCCGACGCCATCGTCGCGACCGGCCGCAGCGACTATCCCAACCAGGTCAACAACGTGCTCGGGTTCCCGTACATCTTCCGGGGCGCGCTCGACGTTGGGGCGCGCTGCATCAACGAGGATATGAAGCTCGCCGCGGCGCTCGCGTTGGCCGCGTTGGCGCGTCAGGACGTGCCAGACCGCGTGCGTCAGGCCTACGGCGGGGGGGTGCTGTCCTTTGGGCCGGATTACATCATCCCCAAGCCCTTCGATCCGCGCGTCATCTACTGGGTCTCGCCCGCCGTGGCCGAGGCCGCCATGGCTTCGGGCGTCGCGCGCGAGCAGCTCGACATCGAGCGCTACCGCGAGCGCCTGCTGCGCAGCGTGTCGCCCACCGACGAGCTGATGTGGCACGTGACCGAGAAGGTGAAGCAGGTCGAGAGGCGCGTGGTCTTCTGCGATGGAGCCGATGCCCGTGTCCTGCGGGCGGCGCGCGTCGTGAGGGACGAGGGGATCGGTAGCCCAATCTTGCTCGGCTCGCGCGAGCGCATCGAGGCGCAGGCGGCCGATCTGCGCGTGAGCCTGAAGGACCTCGAGATCGTCGAGTTCGCGAGCGATGCGCGCGCGAGTGAGTACGGACGAGAGCTTCACCGTCTGCGCGCCGACAAGGGCATGTCGGCGAACCAGGCCGCGGAGCTGATGGCCAAGCAGGCGCCGTACTTCGCGTTCATGATGCTCAGGCACGGGCACGCAGACCTGGCCGTCGCGGGCGCGACGAGCTCCTTCGTCGACACGCTCGCGCCCACGCTGACGTTGGTCGGCGCGCCAAAAGGAAAGCGTCGCGCACTCGCGATTCACCTCGCGATCAACGCCTCGGGGATCCGACTACTTGCCGACACCGCGTTGAACGTGGATCCCGACGCCGAGACGCTCGCAGACATCGCCATTCAGGCTGCGGACGCGGCGCGACAGCTTGGGCTCGAGCCGCGCGTGGCCATGCTCGGTTTCAGCACGCTCGTCGACTCCAGGCCCGGCCGCAAGAGCAAGGTCGTCGAGGCCACGCGCCTGGTCAGGGAGCGGAGGCCTTCCCTGCAGATCGCGGGCGAGCTTCAGGCAGACGTGGCGCTGTCCGAGGAGCGTCAGCGCGCCTTTCCGCATGCCAACCTGAAGGGGCCCGCCAACGTGCTCGTGTTTCCGAACCTGGACGCCGGAAATATCGGCTGCAAGTTGATCCAGGCCCTGGGTGCGGCCCAGGGCGGGACCCACGTGCTCGGCCCCTGGGTGCTCGGGACCGAGAAGCCGGTGGCTCTGGTCACCGCTGACAGCGGCGTGGAGGACATCGTTTCGCTCACGGCGCTCGCTGCCTTGCGGGTTGGCTTCCGCCCGACCGGCGAGTAGGGAGACCTGCGCGCCGAACCCCTCTCGGGGCTGCTCACGGCCCGTGATAGAGTGGGCGCGTGTCGGAGATCGATCAACTTTCCTCGTGGGCCCAGACGAGCGTGGGTCGCGTGCGCGACCACAACGAGGACGCCTATCTGGTGGACGAAGGACTGGGGCTGTTCGCGGTGGCCGACGGCATGGGCGGACATGCTGCGGGCGAAGTCGCGAGCAAGCTGGCGCTCGAGACCGTGCTGCGCGTGATCTCCGAGGGGCGCGCCAAGATCGACCACTTCCGACGCGACAACGGCTCGCGCGAAGCCCGGCGCGCGCTGCTCGACCTGATCGAGGAAGCGGCCCACGCGGCCTGCGCCGCGGTGCACGAGGCGGGCAAGCGCGACGAACGCTTGCGCGGCATGGGGACGACGCTCTGCTTGCTGCTGGTCGCGGGCGGCCACGGCTTCATCGCGCACGTGGGCGACTCGCGCATCTACCTCGTCCGCGGCGAAAAGACCCATCAGCTAACCCAGGATCACAACCTGCAGAACGAACTGCTCAAGCGCGGCAAGCTCACGCCCGAGCAGATCGCGCAGGTGAAGCAGAAGAACGCGCTTACGCGCGCCGTCGGCGTGTACGCCAGCGTCGAGGTGGACACGCTCGACTTCGGCATCGTCGCGGGCGATAGGCTGCTGTTGTGCTCCGACGGACTCTACGGTTACCTGCGCAAGGGTGAGCTCAACTCGGTGTTCGAGGACGCCCCGGAGCAGGCCGCGCAGCGCCTGGTCTCGCTGGCCAATCAGCGCGGCGGCCACGACAACATCACCGCCATCGTGATCGCCGTCAGCGGCTCCTCTGATGGTGAGCACGCGACCCTCACCAAGCTCAAGCTGGACACGCTGCAGAACGCGCAGCTGTTCAAGTTCCTCAACTATCAAGAGATCGTCCGCGTCTCGAACATGAGCGAAGTGCGCAACTTCCTCGCCGACGAGCCCGTGTTCCAGGAGGGCGATACGGGGGAGGAGCTGTTCGTGGTGCTCTCGGGAAAGGTCCGCGTGCACAAGGGCGAGAACACGATGTTGTCCCTGGGACCCGGCGAGCATTTCGGGGAGATGGCGCTGATCGACCGGGGCACGCGCAGCGCGAGCGTGACCGCGGAAGAAGCCACGCGGGCGCTCGTGATCAGGCGCCCGGACTTTCTCTACTTGATCAAGTACGAGCGCGATCTGGCCGTGAAGCTGCTGTGGCAGTTCCTCGGCGTATTGAGCTCGCGTTTGCGTCAGACTTCGCGCGAGCTCGGCGAGGCCCGCGGTCAGCTCGCCGACTCCCTGCCCGAGTTGGTTCAGCTCGACGATGACGACCTCGAGGAGTCGCCGTGAAGCAGCGTCGCGCCCGCGCGCTTCGGCGCGCGGGTGCGCCCTGGCTCGCGATGCTCCTGTCGGTCTTGGGGAGCCTCGCGTGTGAGGCGCGTGACAGCGCACCACAGGCCCCCCCGGCAGCCCCCGCCAGCCCGGCCCGGCCGCTGTCTGCCGCGCGGCCGCTGCAAGCCCCCCCCGCGATCGCGCGACCCGATACGCGGCCCACGGTCGTGCGGGTGGCCGAGTCGGCCCGGGTCCAGGGCACACTCGCCCTGGCCAGTGGGGCCAAGCTGCCCCTCGACGCGGCGGTCGTCGTGCCCCCTGGGGCATCGCTCGACCTCCACTTCCCGGGGGGCGCCAGTGTGCGCGTTGTGGGCCCTGCCCGCGTCGCCTCCCCGGCGGGGCCCACCGGGCTGCTCGTAAATGAGGGCACAGTCACGGTCGACCTGGAGCTCTCGGCGCTCCACCCCGGATCGGGCTTTTGGCTCGCCACGCCTCGGACCCGGATCGACCTCGTCCAGGGGGCCCGTTTCGCGCTGCGCGCCTTCGCCGATCGCAGCGCCAAGTTGGTCGCGGTCTCCGGCATGCTGACCCTCACGACCCTGAACGCCGACGCGTCGGCTCCCACCAGGCTGGCTGCGGGCGCCCGCGCCACAGTCTCGCCGGAGGGAAGCGTCGAGGTCCGCCCCATCGCGGCCCGAGCCGACAAGCCGCGCGAGCCCCTGCATCTCCAGCGTGAGGAGGCGCGCCTCCACGGGTTACCGGAGCGGCCCGCGACGCGGCAGGCGGCGGCGATGGGCGGCGCGCGCCCCATGGTGGAAGCCGCCTGCGAGGCGGTGGTGGCCAGCATGACACGGGAGCAGGAGCTCTCCGCTCGGCACCGCGCCCTCGTGGCCCAAAACGACTCCCGGGCCATGGAGGTTCAGCGCGAACTTGCCCGTCAAGGAGCGCACACCTTTGCGGTCCGACGCACCCTGGGCAAGCACCTGTCGCTGCTCGAAGCAGAGAGTTTGTCACAGGGGACGAGCCCGTCGTCGACTCCCCTAATTGCCCGTGCGCGCGAGCTTTTACGCTAGCTCCGTCCTTGACGCTCAGGACGACGGCTGCCTATGCTCGCGACCGCGATGCGCGTATCTTCAGTCTTGCTCGCGGTGGGGGCACTAGCCGGAGCGTCACAGGCCCGCGCAGACGACCGTCC
>JBIQKA010000317.1:0-1660 GCA_044507075.1 Myxococcales bacterium | reverse complement strand
CTGCCGTCTCGGTGACGGACACGCTGGCCACCGAATAGTTCAGCGATTGGTTCTCGACCGCACCCGAGGGCATCCAGGTGCTCACGAAGCCTTGCACGCCGGAGAGATCGGGGAAGGTGACGGTATGTTCGCTGCCGGCTTCGAGCCACCCCGGGTCGACGATCGTGTTGAAGCTGTGATCGACGTCGCGCGCGGGTTTGAACGCGAAGGCCAGCACGTAGGACTGCGTGCCAGGGCGATCCTCGAACGTGTAAACGGGCCGCCAGTTGGGGGTCTCGATCGCCGACAAGGTCGCCGTGAGGGCCGCGGGCATGGTCAGCGCGAGGTCCGCGCTCGGGTAGCTCGCGAGCGTCGCCTTGCGCCAGCTGGTGCTGCCGCTCTCCTCGGCGACGAGCAGGTAGCGATCGTCGGGCCTGCGAATAGACTCTGGGAGTGTCGCGAATGGCAAGGTGCGCACCGAGGTTCCGGTCACAACCGCCTGCGCCAGTGACATGCCGGTTTGGGCGCCGCGGGTCGCGTAGAGCACCTGCACCGTCGTGTCCGCGTTCGCGCCGAGCACGGCGGCGTTGGCCGCGCCCACGTCCGAACCATCCTTCTCGACCAGCACGTAGAAGCCGTTGATATCCTCGGTGAGCTTCATGTCGCGCGCGAAGAGCACTCGCGTCAGGCCGGTGTCCGCGGTCGTCGATCGACCGAACAGGATATCGGAGGCGACATCATGCGGCAGGAGCGTGACCGCATAGCTCGGATTGCCGGTCTCGGAAATGCCCTCGCTGAGGCCTTCGTGTCCGTATCTCAGGTAGGTGGCGGCGCCGATCGAGGCGATGCCCTGAAGCACATGGGTGCCGGGCTTGACGCCCTTGGTGCAGGCGGGACCATACGTGACTACGTCCAGCGTGTCTTTGGTGGCAGGCGCGTAATAGAGCATGCCGTTCGAGTCCTCGTCCTCGGTCTCCGCGCACACGAAGGCCACGCCGTAGCGATCGCTCGTGATATCGAACTCGTAGGTGCCGGTCACGGCGGAGGGAGCGAGCGGCATCCACGCGCCGTCGCCGTCTTGATAGGCGGCCCAGGTCTGGTTGACCGCGAAGCCGAACCTATCCTTGCTTTGCACGACGATGTGCTTGCTGACGACGGGCACGGAGCCGTCGGGCTCCACTGCAGCATCTTCCGAGGGCGAGCCACTGTCAGACTCCATCTCCACGCTCGCGTCGGGCTCGCTCAGCGACGCGTCGAACTCATCGGCCAAGGGCACGCCGACGAAGCCCTCGCTGAAGTGGGTGGTCGTGGCCACGTAGTCCGCGCCCTTGCCCTGCGCGCCCGGGCGCTTGTCGCTGCTGATCTGCTCGAACTCCTCCTCCGAGTTCTCCTTGGTGAAGTAGACGACCGCCTGCGCATCGTCCTTGTCGGTGTGAAAGGTTACCTGCACTTCCTTCTTGAACTTGGTGCCCTTGGGCCCGAACTCGTGCACGTTCGAGACTTGCTTCACCTTGAGCGTGCCGGGCGCGGACAAGCCCTTGTCCGTGATCGTGATGGTCACCGGCGCGTCGAGCGCGTCCTTGGGGATCATCAGCGTGATGCCCTTGCTCTTGAGCGTGCCGCCCTCCTTGCCGATCTCGGCGCTCACGTCGTCCGGCAAGGACGAATCATCGGAGGGCCC
>JBIQKA010000147.1:0-10296 GCA_044507075.1 Myxococcales bacterium | reverse complement strand
ATGCGGCTCACCTGGGGAGAGGTGGGTAGCGTCGGCTCCAAGAGCTTCCGCTTTTTAATTTCTCCGGGTTCTTCGCCCCCTCTTTGCGGACCGACGCACAGGGAGCGTCCCACCGGGAGATCGGCCGGCCGCACGAAGACACCCGCCGAGGAGGCTCGCTGCTATAAGGGACCCCGCTTGGCTCCAGTTTGGGGGCCACATCATCACGGAGAAGGGGGCCCCATGCTTCGAAGTCTATGGCTGTCGTGCCTGGTCGGACTGCTGCTCGCTTGCGTGAGCTCCACGGCTCGCGCCCAGGTACATCCGGGCGACGTGCGCTTCCTCATGGACACGGGCTTCGTCAACTACACGTCCGATCGCCTGCGCTCGGATGACGGAATCGCCGCGACCAATACCACGGGCGTCGGCCTGTTCGGCGCTGGCGGCGTGGGCATCGCCTACGCCGTGAGCCGCCACATCGTGCCCGGCATGTACTTCTCGATCTGGCGCGACAAGTCGAAGCTCAAACTGAAGCCCGACGACGGGCCCAGCATTGACCGCGATCTCGGCGACGCCAAGACCTGGGAGCTGCGCCCGTTCCTCGAGATCCCCTTCAACCCGAGCTCGCGCTTCGTGGTGCACGCAGACGTGGGGCTCTCGTTCCTGCGTCCGTGGCCGCGCATCGTCACCGACGACGCCCTTGGCGTAGGCCCGGTGGTCGGGCTCGGCGCGCACGGCTTCGTCACCCAGCACGTGAGCATCGATACCTCGGTCTCATTTCGAGCCTCCTTCGTCTTCGACAACGACGAACAAGACCGGCTCGAAGCCACGGGCGTGAACGATCCGCGGTTTCGCCAGCTCTCGGTGCTGTTGACGGTGGGCGCCTCTTACTGGCTCTAAAGGCCGAACAAACAGGCCCTTTTCGTGTTCTCACGCGGAGCCGCACGAGCCCAAGTCCCAGGAGGGTGCTAAGGATCCGGGTGGTTTCGCGCCAGGAAGTGGCTTTGTTCAATTCTCTCTCGGTTCATGGGCAGCGGTTGGTCGCCGCGCTCGCCGTGGTGCATGAGCCCCTCGGCGAAAGAGCGTTGCTCGAGTGGCTCAAGCTGTTGCCCGTGGGCACGGGCGCGGTCGGCGGGCGCAGCAAGCTGCCTGCGCTCGAGGCCGAGGCGCTCGGAGCGCTGCTCGGAGAGCTCTGCGACACGGGCACCATTCAAGCGCTCGGCTCGCTTCACGCGCCCAAGTACACGGTGAGCACGGAGCTCGCCCATGCTGCGCTCTCTGCGTTGCGCGAGGGCGAGCAGCTCGGCGCGGCGCGCGCACTCGCGATGCGGCGCGCGCCCCGCATCGATCCGGAGACGCGCTGGCTCCATCGTTCACGCCTGGTGCGCGATCTCCTCTCGGCCGCCCACGACGGCGACGGCGAGGAAGCGCGCGCGGCGTTGCGCGATCTCGCGGCGACCGAGACGCGGCTCGAGGATCCGGCGCAGCTGTTGTTCGATGCGCTCGGCGTCCGCCCCCCTGCGCACGCCGTGAACGGGCTCTTGTCCGAGGAGCGCGACCTCTACGCGCTGCGCGCCATCGACGAGGCGCTCGACACCCTCACCCCCCTGGGCGATGAGCTGACGCGCGAGCTGCGCGCCCAGGCGAGCTCACTTTCGCCGGCGTTGCTCTCCGCGCTCGGCTTCTACGACGCGCTCTGCCAGAACCCCACCTTGCTCGAGGAGCTCGCCCGACGGCCCGAACCCGAGGCCTTCGGAACCCGCGCCTTCTGGGCGCTCATCCAGCCGAACGGCCGCGAGCAAGCGCGGGCCCTCGCGCGCGAGGCCTTCGAGCTCTCCCGTGGCGCCAACGCGCGCCGCAAGGGCGGCGTGACCGGACACGCGGGCCCCTGGCTTGCGCTCTTGCTTCTCACCGCGCGCGACACGGCCTCGCTCGCCCAAGCGGAGGCGCAGCTCGATGCCGCCGAGCGCCGACCCGAGCTGTTCGGACACGCGACGAGCTACGCCATCATCCGGGTCCTGTCGCACTTCTTCAAGAAGGGCGCCGTGCCCCCGACGCGCGGGGAAGCGTTCGACGAGTTCAGCGAGTCGGAGGCCGCCTGGCAGCGCGCGCTCTTGTGGTCCTTCGTCGCCAGCGCGAGCGGGGCCACGCCGCCCCGCGGCTTTCCGGGAGCGCTCGTGGCCTGCGAGGAGCGCGCGCGCGAGCACGGCTTCGTGTGGCTCGCCGACGAGCTCGCGCGGGCGCGCGGCAACGACCGCGAGGCGGGCATCCGCGGACTGTACGCGAAGCAGGAGCCGTGGGAGCAGCTGCTCTCGAGCCTCGAGCTCGCGATCACGCAGCAGGCCGACGCGACCGACGCGCACGCCGAAAAGGCGCGCCTGCGCTTCTTGCTCGAGGTCGACAGGCGCGGCCGCCCCACGATCGGGGCCCGCATCGAGCGCCTCGGCGCCTCGGGCTACAGCGTCGGACGCGCCATCGGCTGGAAGCGCCTGCGCGAGATCGCGCTCGCCTCCGACTGGATCAGCGCGGAAGATCTGCGCGTGCTGCGTCACGTGCGCGAGGCCGAACCTGAGATCGGCGCCACCACGACGCGCGAATACGTCCTCGACGATCTGGCCGCCTGGGCCCTGGTGGGCCATCCGCGCGTGTTCGCGGACGAGGAGGCCACGTCGCCGCTCGAGGTGCTCGCCGCCACGCCGCGCCTCGACGTGCACGAGACGCTGGAAGGCGTACGCCTCAAGGTGCACCCGAGCGCGCTCGGGGAGCGCCGCGTGGTGTGCGTGAACGAGGGCAACCGTCGCGTGCGCGTCTACGCCCTGAACGACGCCCAGTGGGCGCTCGCCTCGCAGTGCGGCACCGGAGGCCTCACGCTCCCGCTCGTCGCCCGTGATCGCCTGTACGCACTGAGCGGCGCGTTCGCGCGGCACTTCGAGCTCGCGGCGCACGTGAAGCTCGAGGGGCCCGTGCCGGAGGTCGACTGCGACACGCGCATCCACGTGCAGCTCGTACGCGCCCAGAGCGGGCTCAAGATCCGGCTGCGCGTGGTGCCGATCGCGGGCGGGCCCTCCTGGCTGCCCGGCGAGGGCCCCGAGGAGGTCGTCGCCATCTGCGTGCGCGCCACGGGTCCTCGAGCCGAACGCACGCGGCGCCAGCTGGAGACGGAGCGCGAGCGGGCGCAGGCGGTCGCCGAGGCCTGCCCATCCCTGCGCGTAGCCTCCCGGTCCCACTACGACTTTCAGCTCGCCGAGCTCAAGGATTGCCTCGAGCTCTTGGGCGAGCTCGCGCGGCTCCAAGATCGCGTGGTCGTGGAGTGGCCCGAGGGCCAGCCGCTCTCGGTGGTCGCCGAACGTGACCTCAAGGATCTTCACCTCAAGCTCAAGCAAGCCTCGTACTGGCTCTCGGCGGAGGGCGAGCTCGTGGTCGACGAGCACCTCAAGCTCTCGCTCAAGCAGCTCCTCGACGGCGTTCGCCAATCGGAGGGCCGGTTTCTCGCGCTGAGCGAGGGGCGCTTCCTCGCGCTTACCCAGAAGCTCAAACGCGAGCTCGAAGACCTCTCGGTGCTGAGCCAACACAAAGATGGACAGCTCGAGCTCCATCCCCTCTCGCTCGGCGTGCTCAACCGCTGGGGCGAGGAGCTCGCGCAAGTGCAGCTCGATGAACCCTCGGCGCAGAGCCTTTCGCGCCTGCGCGAGGCCGAGCGGCTCGAGGTGAAGACCCCGGGCGGTCTGGCCGCCGACCTGCGCCCTTACCAGCTCGAGGGCTACGCCTGGCTCACGCGCCTCACGTACATCGGCGCCGGCGCTTGCCTCGCCGACGACATGGGCCTCGGCAAGACGCTGCAGGCGCTGTCCTTGCTGGTGGCGCACGCCGAACGCGGTCCCTCGCTCGTGGTCGCTCCCACCTCGGTGACCGCGAATTGGATGGAAGAAGCCGCCCGCTTTGCGCCGGGGCTGAAGGCCATTCGCTTCGCTGGCGACGAGCGCGAGCGGCTGGTGCGGGAGCTCGGCCCCGGGGATCTGCTCGTGTGCAGCTACGGCATGCTGCAGCAGGGCATCGAGCTGCTCGAGCGGCGTGAGTTCTCCGTGGCCGTGCTCGACGAAGCGCAGGCCATCAAGAACCCGAGCACGCAGCGCGCCAAGACCGCCATGCGCCTCCGGGCCCAGATGCGCGTGGCGCTCACGGGCACGCCCGTGGAAAATCACCTGGGCGAGCTCTGGAGCATCATGAGCTTCCTCAACCCTGGCCTGCTCGGCTCCTCGCGGAGCTTCGAGCAGCGCTTCGCGCGGCCGATCCAGCGCGAGAGCGACGCCTACCTGGCCGAGAGCCTCAAGCGCGTGGTGCACCCCTTCATCCTGCGCCGCAAGAAGAGCGATGTGCTGGCCGAGCTGCCCGAAAAAACGGTGGTCACCATGCGCATCCCTTCGTCGCCCGAGGAGCGCGCGCTCTACGCGGCGCTGCGCGAGCAGGCGCTCACGCGGCTGCGTGATCCAGGGCGGCCGGGCGAGGTGCGCCTGCGCATGCTGGCCGAGCTCATGCGCATGCGGCGCGCCGCCTGCCATCCGTCCCTGGTCATGCCGGAGGCGAACATCCAGGGCTCCAAGCTCGAGGCGTTCGAGGAGCTCCTGCGGGAGCTGCGCGAGGAGGGGCATCGGGCGCTGGTGTTCAGCCAGTTCGTGGACCACTTGCAGATCGTGCGGCGCAAGCTCGAAGCGCTCTCGATTCCTTACCAGTACCTCGACGGCAGCACGCCCCCCGCGCAACGCGCCGAGAGCGTGCGCGCGTTCCAGGCGGGCAGCGGAGACGTCTTCCTGATCAGCCTGCGCGCGGGCGGGTTCGGCCTGAACCTCACCGCCGCCGACTACGTCATCCACCTCGATCCCTGGTGGAACCCGGCGGTCGAAGACCAGGCGAGCGACCGCGCCCACCGCATCGGCCAGACGCGCCCCGTCACCATCTACCGGCTCGTGATGGAGGGCAGCATCGAGGAGAAGATCCTGGCCCTCCACGACGAAAAGCGCGAACTCGCCGATCGCCTGCTCGAGGGCAGCGACACGGGCAACACCCTGAGCGTGGAGACCTTGGCCGCCCTGATCCGCGAGATGGGCAGCCAGCACGACGGTGCGCGCGGCTTCGAGGCCAGCCTGGGCGAGCGCGAAGGCAGCGCGAGCGCGCCCACGAGGTGACGCCTTGCTAGCCGACCTCATCCTCGTGCTGGGACTCATCGTGCTGAACGGTCTGTTCTCCGCGACGGAGATCTCGGTCATCGCCCTGCGCAAGACGCGCGTCTCGCAATTGGTGGAGGAGAAGCGCAGCGGCGCGCTGGCGGTGAAGCTTTTGCGGGAGCAGACCGAGCGCTTCTTGGCCACGGTGCAGGTGGGCATCACGGCCGTGGGCGCGGCCGCCGCCGTGTTCGGCGAGGAGTCGCTCGGGCAACGCCTGGCCGAGGCCCTGCTCGGTGTTCCCGCGCTCGCAGAGTGGGCCCGGCCCATCGCCTTCGCGACCACCATCCTCAGCATCACCTTTCTGTCGGTCGTGCTCGGCGAGCTGGTACCGAAGTCGCTCGCCCTGCGCGCGCCGGAGGCGGTGGCGCTCACGCTCAGCCGGCCCTTGCTGTGGCTTTCGAGCTTGGCGCGTCCGCTCGTCTGGCTGCTCACCGTGAGCTCCAACCTCATCCTGAAGCTGTTCGGCGACAAGACGAGCTTCACGGAGGCACGCCTCTCACCCGACGAGCTGCAAGAGCTCGTCGAAGAGGCCGCGCGCTCGGGCGAGCTCGACGACGGAACGGCGGACATCGCGAGCCGCGCCCTCGACCTGGACGAGCTCACGGCCGAGGACGTGATGAAGCCGCGCACGCAGGTCTGCGCGCTGCCCCTGAACGCCACGCGCTCGCAGCTCTCGGGGGTGCTCTCGCGGGAGCTGCCCGATCGGTTGCCGCTCTATGAGGGTACCTTGGACAACCTCGCGGGCTACGTCGCCGTGAAGGAGCTGGCGCGCCAGTGCCTCGACGGAAGGCCGATGTCGCTCAAGAAGCTCCTGCGCCCCGTGATCTACGTGCCCCCTGCCCTGCCCGCCGTGAAGCTCCTCTCCCGCATGCAAAAGGAGCGCGCCCCCCTCGCGGTGGTGCTCGACGACGCGGGCGGCACCAAGGGCCTGGTCGACTTCGAAGATCTGCTCGAGGAGCTCGTGGGCGAGGTCAACGACGACAGCGTGCCGCCGCCCCCGGGCATCGTCGTGGAGCCGAGCGGCAGCCTGGTGGTGCGCGCCGACACGCCCGTGCGCGAGCTGAACCGCGACCACGGGCTCGAGCTCCCGGAGAGCGAAGATTGGTTCACGCTGGCCGGCCTGTGCCTCGAGCTCGCCGGGCGGATCCCGGAGACCGGCACGCTCTTGAAGGCCGATGATGGGAGCGTGCTCGAGATCCTGGAGGCGAACCCGCGCGTGATTCGCAGCGTCCGGGTGAGGCCGCCGAGGCCCCAAGAGGGCGACTGAGGGCACGCAACGTGCGCCCCCGCTGACCGATACGGGGGCATGACCTCAGTAAACCATGACCACCGAACCTATCACCCGGGTGAGCTCACCTGGGCCCAGCGTTCCTCGTTGGACATCGCGAGCTTTCTCGAGCGCCATCGCCTGGTCGCCCAGGATCCCCACGCCGAGACGGTGCTCCTGCAGTGCGCCGGGCTCGTGTGGGAAAAACGCGTGGGCGCGCCGCGCTGGTCTTCGCTCTCCGTGCGCGAGCTCTTTCGGCGCCTCAAGATCGATCAGGCGTTCTACCCCGACCCCGCCCTGGTCCTCGCGTATTACGAGGTGCTGCACGCCTTTATCGCCTGGCTCACCGAGACCCAGCGCATCAGCCCCCACACCTGTGACAAGCTGCTCGACGAGCTCGCGCGCGAGCGCTCCCCGCTGGTGGACGACGCCCGCCGCGTGCTCCGAACCCGCCGCGAGGCCGAAAAGCGCCAGGGCGCGTGGCACGAGGTGCTCAAGACGATGGGGCCGTGAGGGGGGAGGCGCGGGAGTCCTGCCCGAATCTTGCGTCTCGAGCCGGGGAGATCTATCGGGTAGCCTACATCGGCGCAAACCTTCCCGGGCTATCCGGGGATCCCCCACTTTGGACATCTGGGGCGCCGCCCTAGCGCGTCGTGCCCCGAGCTGATAAGCCGCCCCCGCCTTCAAAAACCACGCAACCTCGATGAGAATCGGCCGATAGCGCGGCTGACCTATGAACTACCTCCGCCCCCGACGGTCTTGTTTTGTAGTCTTCCTCACTGGTGCGTTTCTGGCGCTGGGGATCACGATCGCGCACAGCCGGGCCGAGGCCCAGGCCGTGGGTCAGCTCGTGGTCATCCCCCACTCGACCCACGATCTGACTGAACCCGAGCAGCGGGCGGCCGATTTGGTCGAGTCCGGGCTCGGCGGGCGCCACGTCCGGCTGATCTCCATGCATGAGGCCCGCGACCGCGCCCAGGCCCAATCCCGCCCCCCAGCCTCCCCGGACAACTCCGACCTCGATGTGCTGGCCCGCGAGGCGCACGCCGCCCTCGAGCACACGGCCTTTGGTCGCAGCGCCGCGGCCCAGCGCAGCGTGCAGGAGGTGCTGAGCCGGGCGGAGCGCGCGCTCGAGAACCTCAACCGTGAGACCAAGACGGCCCGCCACGTGCTGGACGCGTGCTTGGCCCTGGTGCGCAACGCCCTCGCCCGCGACGAGCGCCGCGACGCGTTGGCCGAGGCCATGCGCTGCCGCCGCCTGGTACCCGATGTGTCCCCGAGCGAGATGCTGCACCCCGCGAGCGTGATCGGCGTCTTGGCCGAGGCCGATGATCAGCTCCGGCGCATGCGCATCGGGCGGCTCACGGTCGAGAGCAAGCCGGACTCCGGGTGCGCCACCTATGTCAACGGACGCCACCTTGGGGTGACGCCGTTTCGCCTCGATCGCGCGGCGGCGGGCGAGTACCGCGTCCAGGTCGAGTGCGGACGGGCGCAGGGGCGCGTGCACATGGTGCAGCTCGGCGATGATCCGGTCGACCTGCTGGTGGACGCCGAGCTCGACCGCGCCCTGCGCAGCGGCGCGCGCTTGGCGCTGATCTACGAGAGCGAGAAGGATCGCAAGCGTCTCGTCGAGGCCCATGGCGCGCTGGTGGCCAAGTCGGTCCGGGCCGACGAGGCGATCTTGGTGAGCGTCCAGGGCGGCGAGGCCCATCTCACGCGGGTGGCGGCGATCGATGGTCGCGTGCTCGGTCGCGCGCGCTTTCAGTGGTTGACGGTGCAGGGCGCCGATGCGCCGGAGCTCCAGAGCGCGCTCGACGCCATGTTCCAGGGCCGCATGGACACGGTAGCAGCGCCGGCCGTGGCCAGCGCGGTCGCGCCCGGGCGCCAGGAGAGCGCCCTCGCAGGCCAACCCGCGGTAGAAGAGCACGTGCAGGCGCCGCTGAGCGCAGGGACGGAAGAAGCGCGCCCCGTGCGCCCGCGGGATCCGGCCTCGCGCACCCGGAAGCTGCGCATCGCGTCGGGCAGCCTGGCAGCGGCGGGCGTCGCGCTGCTCGCGGTGGGCATCGCCAGCGAGATCAAGCGCGAGAACACCGACGTGGACATCTCGGAGCAGCTCACCGCCTCCATGACCGACGAGTTAGAGCTCCTGCGCCTGCAGTCGGACTACGACAGGTCCGCCGGGCTGCGCTGGATCGGCCTGGCCGGAGGCGCCTTGATGACCGCGGCGGTCCCGCTGATGCGCGTAGACGTGAAAGAAGGCGTGCCGTGGTGGAGCTACGCCATCGGCGCAGGCGGCGTGGGCCTCGCGGCCTGGGGCGCGGTGGAGCTCAGTAGGAACGGGCAGTGCGAGCTCTACCTCGAGGACGCGTGCATCAAGGGTCGCGAGACCTTGGGGCGCGGCGCGCTCGCGCTCGCGGCCGCAGCGCCCCTCCTGAGCTTTCCGATCACGCACCTGATCGCGTGGGGCTTGAGCAAGAACGAGTCGAACACGCAAGCGTTCGTGGCACCGAGCAGCACGAGCATCACGCTCGTGTTGCGCAAGGAGATCTCTTCATGGTGACAAACCTGGCCCGGCTTTGCGCGCGGGCGAAGCTGCTCGCTTCAACCGCGGCCGTCGCGCTCCTCGCGCTGATGATGTACGCCGAGCACGCGCGCGCCGACGCGGGGGCCCTGCTCCGCCCGATCGCGGAAGCCTCCGTGTCAGACCAGGACAGCCTGACCGCGCAACAGGCGGTCATCTCGTACTTTGCACAATTTCCGGACGCCATCCCGATCACGCCCCCCGACGAGGCCATCCGGCGGGCGGGCCCCGAGTTCCGCAACTGTGGCGACGCGAGCTGCGCCCAGGCGTTCGCCATCAAGCTCGACGTGGACTTCGCGGTGGTCGTGCGCCTGTTCGCGCCCGACCGACGCCATGGTCCCGGCAGCCTCAGCGCAGCCCTCGTGACGCCTGACGGCGTGGCGTACGCCGGCAACGTCGACATCACCGAGTCCGGCGTGCACGCGGCGGCCACCCGGGCCGTGCAGCTCGCCTACGAGCGCCTGTCCCGGGGACCTGGCCCCTGGCTCAAGGTCGACGGCCCCGATGGCAGCCGCGTCCGCGTGGACGGCCGCTCGCCGCAGGCGCTGCCGTACATGGAGAAGATCGAGCCCGGGCTCCACCGGATCGTGGTCGAAGGTCCCAAAGGGACCACCCTCTACGACGCCACCATCACCTTGCCCGAGGACCCGGCGCACTACCAACAGCTGCTCGTCGAAGACAAGGCGCAGCCCATCGATCCCGGCGCGGTGGCCACCGAGGTGCCGCGCAGGGACGACGGCTACCTCTCGCGCAAGCGCAGCAAGTGGAACTACATCCTCGGGGCGCCGATCACGGCCCTCGGCGTCGCCTACACGATCGCCGGCATCATCCACTACGCGAACCGCGGCGAGTGCGTGATGGACGCGCCCGACCGGAAGACCTGCAACACCATCGACGGCAACACCAAGGCAGCCCTCGCCATCGGCGCCACCAGCATCGCGATCGGCGGCGGCCTGTTCTTGGGCGTCGGCATCATTCGACAGCGCCCCTCATCCCCCAGCGGAGCCATGCTCCATTACCGAGGAACCTTCTGATGCGCACCCCCACCTGGCTCGCCCTCTCCACGCTCGCCCTGGGCGCCTGCATGAGCATCCCCACCGAGACCGAGTACACCGGCAAAGTCTCCGACAAGGACAGCGGCGCCCCCGAAGAAGCCGGCATGGACTCGGGCGCAGGCGATGGGGATGGCGATGCGGACGGTGGCGGAAGCGGCGACGGCGATGCCAGCGGGGGCGGGGGCGACGGCG
>JBIQKA010000146.1:0-10328 GCA_044507075.1 Myxococcales bacterium | reverse complement strand
GCAGCTTGCGGGCCCGTTCGCAGCGCGTAAACCCGTGCGTCATGGACAGGCGTAGGGCACGAGCACGCGGGTGGCTCGCAAGCATGGCGATTGCGGTGGCTGCATGTAGCGGCGGCCCATCCGAAAGAGACCGCACCAGCGCGACCAAGCCAGAGAGCAAGCCACCGCGGACGGAGCGCGCCAAAGAAGGCGCGGAGAGCGCGCTGCAGGCCCGCGACGTTGGGCCTGCGCGCGGGCCGGTGGCCAACGGTGGGCTCATTGAGGTCGATGGACCTGAGCTGTTCGCGCAGATGCGAGCGAGCGGACACAAGGCAACGCTGCTCTCGATCTGGGCGAGTTGGTGTGGGTCGTGCAAGTACGAGCTGCCGATGCTGGTGAGTCTGAGCAGCGCGCTCGAGAGTGAAGGCATCGGCGTCATGTTCGTGTCGGTCGACAGGCCCGAGGCCCGTGAGGCTGCAGTGAAATTTCTCGACGGGCTGTCGCCGCGACCGCAGTCCTACGTGGTGCGAGGCCGGCTCGGCCACTTCAAGCAGGCCGTCAATCCCGCATGGAAAGGCGCCATCCCCGCGACGGGTCTGTACGATGCCGACGGCGAGCTGCTGTGGTTCTGGCCGAGCACCGTGTTCGAACACGAGATCACCGGCATCGTCACGCAGTTCTTGGCCGGGCAGCCCCTCGAAGGACACGTCGTCCCCGAGCCTGATCCGCCCGGCGTACGCTAACGAGATGGCGGCTGGCGCAGCATCACGATGGCCCCCAAGCCCGCTACTTGCAGTCCGCTTCCCGAACCTCCCCGTCATCACACATGCACGTGATGCACTGCGCCCCGGGCTTGGAGCATGTCCATTGCTGACCATGCGCGGCGCCAACTCCGTCTTTCTCGCACGTGAGCTTGCCGGCCGCCGGACCGGGAGGGCCCTGACAGCCTATCGCCGTGGAAACGATGCCACGGTCGGTGCACGAGCACGTGTTGCAACCGTCCGAGCACGTCCAGCTGTCTCCTTCGCGGAAGGTTCGGCCAGCATCTTCGCACTCCTCGGAGCAGCCTGCCGCCAGCACAGTTGCTAGCGAAAGCCCAATCGCCAAGCCGTTGTGAACGGATCGCAACATGCACACGCCTCCATCAGCCGCCAACGCCCGGTGCCCCTTGGGCTATTCCCTCCACGCGAACAAAGGGCCCATCGGGCGCGGTCACCAGGACGGCCCATTTGTCCACGCCGTTCGCCCGTGCCACGCGCAGATAGGAGCCGTCCTGGGCGACGAAGTCGCCTGCGTGTACTTTCCGGCCGGCGGTACACCGCTGTTGATGCAGGAGGGCGCAGCGTCGCCGCACAACGGAAGCTCGTGATCGCGACCTGACGCGAGCCAGCACTCGATGGCGCCATCGGTTTGGATCGCGCACCAGTGGCTGGCGGCGCTGGCGGCGCCGACGAAGGGGCCCTTGCGCAAGAGCGCCCAGCTCCCCTTGTTGAACGCTCTGCACACCAAGCTTTCGGGAGGATCTGTCGCATCGACAGGATGGGGGACCTTACTTGGAGGAACCGCGTCGTGGGGGCGAGGGGCGACAACGACGGGCGGGCCCTCGACCGGCGGAGCGCTGCGCACCAAATGTGTGGCCGCAAACAACCAAGGCGGGCGGTCGACCCGAGATGCATCCTGCGATATGCGATGTCCGGTTCGAGTTCGCCGAGCACGCGCTGCCCGGGGACGCTTTGCTGGTTCCTTTCTTCTTTTCTTGAGAGCTCACCATGTTCGCTGCACGACTCCTCTCGGGCGCCTGCCTCCTTCTCATGCTCGCCACCGCCTGCTCTCCCGACGCTGCGCCGCAAGGAGATGTCGGCGATGGCGATGGCCGCGACAAGGGCGATGGCGACGGCGATGAAGGCGGCGACGACGAGGCGGAACGCGATGGCGATCGGGGAGATGGCGACGGCGACGCGAATCCAGGGGACCCAGATGCGGGCGACGGCGACGATCACGGAGATTCGGGCACGCCGCGCAACGGCTTTCCAGAAGTCGCGGATCTGACGACGCAGGGCCCGTTCGCCACCACCGGCGCAGTGGCCGAAGGCCCCGATTGCTCGGTCCACCGCCCTGCCACGCTGGGCGAAGGCGGGGTGCGCCATCCGGTGGTGATCTGGGGCATGGGCACGGGCGGCTTCAACACCTACGGCGAGACCTTCGAGCTCTGGGCTTCGCACGGCTTCATCGTGGCCGCGGCGCTCCTCGGTCATGGCCAGGGCGATGGCGCCGAGATGCTCGCCTGCCTGGACCACGTGTGCGCCACGTACGCCGAGCATGTCGATTGTCGCGCTGGCGCCAGCGGTCACTCGCAGGGCGGAGGCGGCGCGCTGATGGCCGGCCAAGACTTACGCGTGATCACCACGGCGCCGATCCAGCCGTACATCGCGCAGGGCTTCGGAGACTTCGACCAGGCGTCCATCACGAATCAGACCGGGCCGATGCTGCTGCTCTCGGGCACGGCCGACACCATCGCCAGTCCCGAGATGAATCAGAAGCCTGTCTTCGAGACCACCAACGTGCCCGTATTCTGGGCCAACCTGGTGGGCGGCGACCACGTGGCCACGGGCATCGACGGCGCCGCCGGCTATCGCAGCGTCACGTTGGCGTGGTTCCGCCTGCAGTTGATGAACGACCAGGCGTTCCACGGCATGTTCTACGGATCGAGCTGCACCCTGTGCTCGGATCCCGCGTGGGAGGTCCAGCAGCGCGGGCTCTGAGGCGGCGTCGCTCAGCGCCAGACCGCATCGGCCACGACGCCGCTGCACAGGAGCGCGATGAACAGCAACGTGACCACCGCCACGAAGCGCGGCACGAACTCCGCGTGCTTGAGCTCCATGAACACCAGCGCGACCACGAGCGCCTTGGCGGCGGCGATCGCCAAGGCGAAAGGTCCGTGCAGCCGACCGAGCGGCAGGTGCGCGCCGGCCCAGCTCGCACCGGTGAGCACCGAGAGCGAGAGAAAAGCGACCCACAGCGCGCGCCCGTGCGAGCGCGCGGGCTTCAGTGAATGAGGTAGAGGAGTGGCCATAGGAAGATCCAGACAAGGTCCACGAGGTGCCAGTAGAGCGCACCGAGTTCGAGCTCCACGTCATGCTCCGCCGTGGTGCGCCGAAGGTACACGCGATAGAGGAGCCAGAGCATGATCGAGAGACCGGCGATCACGTGCAGGGCATGGAGCCCGGTCATGAAATAGTAGAGCGTGAAGAAGAGCTGGGCGCCGTGCTCGGGCAGACGCTCGAAGGCATAGAA
The DNA here is from genome assembly GCA_044507075.1 of Myxococcales bacterium. GTDB lineage: Bacteria > Myxococcota_A > Polyangia > Polyangiales > DASUME01 > DASUME01. The sequence continues at coordinate 7,055 of JBIQKA010000146.1, read as the reverse complement.
CTGTCCGGGCGCGATGCCGTGGGAGAGATGGTCGTAGTATTCGAGGCTCTTCAGCCCCAAGAAGGCGCAGCCCAGCAAAATCACGGCGGCGAGCGAACCGAGGCTCTGGACGCGCCGGCCTGCGCGCAGGGCGTGGAGGGCCCAGGCGGCGAAGAAGCTCGACGTGATCAGCACAAAGGTGTTGACCGAGCCGATCCACTCCTCATTGAAGGCCGAAGCGCGCGCAAACGCCTCGGCGTGCAGGGCGCGATAGCCGGCATAGAGCGCGAACAGGCCCGCGAACAACATGGTCTCGCTGCCAAGAAACACCCAGATCGCGAGCACGAGCGCCTCGCGGCGCGTCTCGGGCTGGGCGTAGGGCGAGTGATCGGACTCGGCGGCGAGCGCGCTCGGCCCCTGGCTGCTCATCTCAGGCCTCCTCGGAGTACGCGTACGGGCCGCGCTCGAAGTCGGGCAGGCCGACGAAGTTGTGCTTGGGCGGAGGGGACGGCACCCGCCACTCGAAGCAGAGCGAGCGCCACGGATTGTCGCCCGCGGGCGCGCCGCTCATGCAAGAGAGGCCCAGGTAGATCAGCGTGACCAAGAGACCGAGCGCGAGCACGCTGGCTCCGGCCGTGGAGAGCACGTTCAGCCACTGGTACTGCTCCGGGTAGCTGTAGTAGCGGCGCGGCATGCCAGCGTTGCCGAGCAAGAACTGGGGCATGAACGTGAAGAAGAAGCCGAGCACCACCAGCGCGGCCGAGACCAGCCCAACCCGCTCCGGATAGCGCCGGCCGGTGATCTTCGGAAACCAGTAATGGAGCGCGGCCATGAACGTGGTCAGCGTGCCGCCGACCATGATGAAGTGGAAGTGGGCCACGATGAAGTAGGTGTCGTGCCAGTGCACGTCGAGCGACTCGGAGGCCACGGCGATGCCGGTCATCCCGCCGAAGATGAACAGGAACATGAAGCCGAAGAAGTAGAGCAGCGGGGTGGTGAGCGAGATCTCTCCGCCGCGCAGGGTCATGGTCCAGGTGAACACCTTGATGGCGGAGAAGATGGCCACGAACATCGACAACAGACCAAACAAGCCCGCGTCGAACGTGCTCATGCCGGACACGAACATGTGATGCCCCCAGGTGAGAAAGCCCACGAAGGCGATGCCGAAGGTGGAATACACGAGGAGGCGGTAGGAGATCGGCGGGTTTTGGCTGAACGAGGAGACCACCTCGCTGATCACGCCGAACGCGGGCAGGATCATGATGTAGACGGCCGGATGGGAGTAGAACCAAAACAGGTGCTGAAAGAAGATGGGGTCGCCCCCGTAGGCCGGATCGAAGATGCCGAGCTTGAAGCCGTGATCGAGCCCCACCAGGATCAAGGAGAGCCCGAGCACCGGCGTCGCGATCACCTGGATGATGGCGGTGCCGTAGACCGCCCACACGAACAGGGGAAGCTGCATCCAGCCTAGGCCCTGCACGCGCAGGGTATGAACGGTGACAATGAAGTTGATCGCGCTCATGATGGTGGAGATGCCCAGGATGAACACGCCGGTCACGGTCCAGCCCACGGCGAACAGGCTGGTCCCGCTGTAGGGCACGTAGAAGGTCCAGCCGGTGTCCACCCCGCCCAGGATCAGGGCGGCGAGCAACACCGCCGAACCGAGCACGTACACCCAGAAGCTCGCCAGGTTGAGCGTGGGAAACGCCACGTCGCGCGCGCCGATCATGATCGGCAGCATGAAGTTGCCGAAGATGCCCGGGATCGCGGGGATCATGAACATCCACACCATCACCACCCCGTGGTGGGTGAAGAGCTTGTTGTACGCGACGGGCCCCATGATCGTGCGCTCGGGCGTCAAGAGCTCGAGGCGCAGGAGCAGCGCGAAGACCCCGCCCAACACCAGCGAGAGCGTGGTGCCGATCAAGAAGAGAATCCCGATCCGTTTGTGGTCGCGGGTCAAGAGCCAGGAGCGCAAGCTGGTCTCGGCCGTCCAGAAGCTCGGCTCCGGCGTGGGCCGCTGCGCGGCGATGTCTGGTGCGTTCATAACGACTCCCTGGCCGGTTGCGTGACCGCATCGAGGCTTGGAGAGGGCTCTTGGCGCGCCTCTCCCGGAGGAACTTGCGCAGGAACCCCGACGGGCGCAGCGGACGGATAGGGAAGCGGCAGCGCGCGCGACGGCCCACGGACCTGCTCGAGGCTATGGATGAACGCTACCAGCGCGCCTGTTTCGGAGGCGCTGAGCACGCCGAGGTAGGAGGGCATGATCGGCTGAAAGCCGGCGCGCACCTCCTCCATGGGCTCCATCATCGAGCGCGTGAGGTAGGCGTCGTCTGCGGTCACGCGCCGACCGTCCTCGAGCGGGATCTCGGAGCGATACAGCCCTGCCCAGCTCGGGCCCAGATGGGGCGTTCCGTCGAGGGTGTGACAACGCAGGCAGCCGTGCTCGGCGGCGACGCGCTCACCCTGGCGCACCAGATCCTGCCCGATCCCGGCGGGCCTCGGTGCATTGGACACCAGCGCGCTGCGTTCGGGGTCGTCCGGGTCGATGCCGCGGCGGCGCCAATCCTCGAAGTTGGCGGGCGCGAGCGCGATCACGCGGCCGAGCATGCGCGAATGGGAGAGGCCGCAGTACTCCGTACAATAGAGCGGGTAGCTGCCAGGTCGCGTGGCGCGAAACCAGGCTACCGTCATGCGTCCAGGGACCACGTCCTGCTTGATGCGAAACGGGGGCACGAAGAAGCTGTGCACCACGTCGCGCGAGGTCAACAGGAGGCGCACCGGACGTTGGGCGGGCACGACCAGGTCCCGCTGGCTCGCCGTTCCGTCCGGATAGGCGAACTGCCACATCCACTGCTTGGCCACCACGTACACATCGAGGGTGTCGTCAGGTGGCGTCCGCAGGCGCACGTACTGGGCGTGCCCAAACATCCAAACGCCGCAGAATCCTCCGAGCAAGCCCACGATCACCGCGAACTCCAGCCAGATGGGCAGGGTATGTCCTCGCGCGCTGGCCGTCTGCGCGCCACGCCCTCGGCGCCCCCGCACCACGAACCCGATCGAGGCCGAGAGCACCGCGAGCCAGCCCAACATGCTCACGGAGATCAGGACGAAGTGCAGGGTGTCGATCTCGCGGGCGATGCTCGAGGCCTGCGGCGGCAAGGCCAGCATGCGGCGGAACAGCTCGTTCATCGCTTCCTCCGGCGTTCCCAGCGCAAAAGGCCGAAGATCAGGGCGAACAGGGCGCAGAGCAGCACGGCGCCCGCGAGCTGAAAGGCGAGCTGAAGCTCGCGCGCGTAGCGGTGGGCCCCGGTCTCGAAGCGAAAGCAGCGCAGGATCGCCGCGGCCTCGTTGCTTACGCGACCCGTGAAGCGCGCCTCGGCGTTGGGGGCGACGGCGGGCGGCGCACGCACGCTTCCCTGGCCGGCGCGGCGCAGTGCTTCGGCGAGCTCGGGGGCGGGGAACTGGACGCCGTACAGGTACCGCGCGATCCGTAGCTCGGGGGTGAGCACGAAGATCACCGCCGGATGCGCGTACTGCTTCGAGCGCTCGTCCCAGGCGTAATGGAAGCCGAGCGCGCGCGCGAGCTCCATCAGCGTGGCTTCGGAGCCGATCAGATAGGGCAAGCGCCAGCTCTCCCCGGCGTGTCCGAGCTTCCGCAGCAGGGCCGCTTGCTTCGCCCGCCCGGTCGCCGGGCGTTCGGCGGGATCGATGCTGACCACCACGGGCAAGTAGTCTTCCCCCGGTCGGAGCGCGCGCAGCTGGGGCAGCGCCGTGGCCACGCCCTGCAGCACCCAGCTGCACAGCATGGCGCAGCGCGCGTAGGCGAGGACCAGGAGCACGGGTCGCCCCGCGCGCTGGAGCTGGTCGAGGCGCAGCGAGCGTCCTCCCACCTCGGTCAGGCGCAGCCCGTGGGGCAAGACCGCCCCCAGATGCTCCTCCACGCGCACGGCGCGCGCGGCGGGGGGCTGCTGCGGCGCGGCCCAGGCAGGAGGCTGCACCGAGGCGACGAGCGTGCCACACAACAGCAGCGTGCGGAGCGCGCTCATGGGCGCTCCCGCGTGCGCGCGAGGTAGAGATCCATGGCCACCTCGATCGGCACGTGCACGCGCCTCTGCTCGCGGTCGACCCAGCCAAAGGAGCGCAAGCGCTCCCGATCGCGCTCGACCTTGGCCGGCGTCCCGAAGCCCTTGAGCTCGAGCGCCGCGACCTGTCCCGGCACCTTTCGCCAGGAGTCTCCCTTGTCGGGTTCATCGTGAACCCGCCCGCGCAGGAGGCCGAGCGACAAGGGCACGACCAGGAAAGCTCCCACCGTCACGCTGACCACCACGAAGGTCGAGGCCAGCACGGGCATGCGATACGGACGTTCGCTGTCTTGGCGGAGTTCGCTCATTGGTTGCTCGCGTAGCGGATGCCGGCCTCGAGCAGGGGATCTCCGCCCGAAACCCAGGGAACCCCGCGCTGGACCAGGCTGCAGAAGCACGCCGTGGCCCCGCCCACCGCCAGCAACGCCGCAAGGTCGAGCCAACTTGGCACGGCCCTCGTCGGTTGGAACGCGGGCACGACGAGCCAGTAGAGATCCACCCAGTGCATCGCGAGCAGCCACCCGGAGAGCAGCGCGACGTAGCGGCCCGAGAACTTCACGCGCTTGGGGAACAACAAGAGCACCGGCAGCGCGAAGTGGCCCACCATCAGCAGGTAGGAGAGCGCGCGAAAGCCCCCCTGAAGGCGCGCCAGGTAGAACGTGACCTCGCCTGGCTTGTCGGCGATGCTGATCAGAAAGACCTGGAAATAGGCGACGTAAGCCCAAAAGATCGTGAACGCGAAGACCATCCGCCCGAGCGCATGAAAGTGGTGGCCGGTGACGACCTCGCGCAGCTCCCCGCGTCGCACGCCGCGCTGGGCGAGCACCGAAATCAGCGCCAGGGCGCCCACGAAGCCGCCCGCGAAGTAGTAGATGCCGAAGGCGCTCGAGAACCAGGCCGGCGTGAGCGACATCAACCAATCGAAGGCGGCGAAGGTGATCGCGAGCGACACCAGGGGAAGCAGCGCGCAGGCGAACCCGCGTTCGCGCGCGAGGCTCCGGGGCGTGGTGGGCGCGAGCGACGCCGCGCGCTCCCGCCGCCGGGACCAGATCCGCAAGAGCAACGCGCACGCGATCCAGACGACGAAATAGCCGCCGCCGCGCGCCACGAAGGCCCCCCGGTTCAAGTACGCTTGCTGGTGATGGATACGCGCCGAGAGCTCGGAGGGGAGCCCTGCGGGCGGGTCGGCCCACACGTAGAGGTGCTCGAGGCACAGCGCGAGCGGGATGAACAGCAACGCGAGCGGGATCACGCCGAGCGCCACCGCCTCGCATACGCGGCGGAGCACGCTCATCCAGGCGGCGTTCACGGCGTAACCGATCATCAGGACGAACAGCGATCCCACGCTCAGCGAGACCGCGTACGCGAAGGCCACCAGATAGGCGAAGGCCGCGCGCTTGGGCTCTTGCCCAAAGCCAAACCCGAGGCCGAGCACGCCGCCCAGCGCGCACGCAGCGGCCGGCCACATCAGTCCCCCCTTCGCGGCGGTGCGCGCTACTTCAGCCATGGCGAGGCCTGCTTTCGGACAGGTTCAGGGAGCGCGTCCAGCTGCACGCCCTGGCTGAGCAACAGGACCCGCACGTACCCCACCACCGCCCAGCGATCTTCTGGCGAGAGCACATGGGCGTACGAGGGCATCAGCCCAAAGCCGTGCGTGATCACCTGGAAGATCTCGCCGTCCGGACCATCGACGATGTCCGTGTCGGCGAAGGCGGGCGCCTTGCGCAGCACCATGTTCTCCGCGACCGGGCTCTGTCCGTTCCCGATCACGCCGTGACAGGGCGCGCAAAAGCGATCGTAGCGGTCGCGCCCGCGCTCGAGCGCGCTGCGCGCGAGCGCTATCGGAACGCGGGCCAGCGGCGCGCCCTGCGCGTCCACACCTTGCTCGAAGGCGGCGTCGCGACCGCGCTGCGCCCCGAAGCCAGGCGCTTCGAAGACCTGGGTACCCTCCGGGGCGCCTCGATCACACCAACCTCCGGGCAAGAGCGCGCTGCGCTCCATGGGACCGCAGCGGTCCTGCTCCACCATCCGCTGGAGATCCCAGTCGCACGCGCCCAGGGTCCACACGAGCGCGAGCGCGCAGCGCCATCGTGGAGCGCTCATGACTGCCCTCGCTCGAACTGCACCACGCGGCGCGCGCCCGAGTCGCGCAAGTCGCGCTCGGTGAGCTCGTCCGCCCCGTCGTCGAGCGCCACGCTGATCCAAAAGGCGTCTCGGGTAGCGCTCTCGAAGCCATCCAGCTCGAACACCGGGTCGTGCAGGCGAAGGAGCCGGCCTGCCACGAGCAGCGCTCCCACCGCCGTGAACGAGGCGAACAGGATGCCCATCTCGAAGCTGATGGGAACGAACGACAGGAAGTAGTGCGCGGGGCGGTGGCCGACGTTGAGCGGGTACAGGTAGGCGTTGAGGAGCCACTGCAGCGCGTAGGCCCCGAACGCCGCGCCGATCCCGGCCCAAAAGACCAGCCAGGGAAGTCGCGACGGAGCCCTGCCCAGCGCCTGGTCCACCTCCGGCACGGGATACGGCGAGTAGGCCTCACAAACCCGGTAGCCCTGCCCTTGCAGCGCGTGGATGGCGGACAGCATGCCGCTTTCCTCTTCGTACTCGGCGAACCACCGGCTCATACTTCGCCCCCGCCGAGGCGCGCCGCGCCGGGCGCGTGCGAACCCTCGATCTCGCGCCGGAGCTCCTTCATCTCCGACGCCGAGACGAAGGGCAGAAAGCGCAGGAACGTGAGGAAGAGCAAGCAGAAGAACCCGAACGTCCCGAGCAAGATGCCCAGATCGACCCAGGTCGGAGTGTAGGCGCCCCAGCTCGCAGGGACGTACTCGCGCTGCAGGCTCGCGACGATGATGACGAAGCGCTCGCACCACATGCCCACGTTGATCAGCAGCGAGGCCACGAACAGCACCGGGACGCTGGCGCGCATGCGCCGAGACCAGAACAGCTGCGGCACGAGCACGTTGCACGCCAACATGATCCAGAACGCCG
>JBIQKA010000145.1:0-10380 GCA_044507075.1 Myxococcales bacterium | reverse complement strand
CTACGGCTCACGCGCGACAATCGCCCGCGTCGAGCGCGCGCTGCGGAGAGCGCGTCGGGCCTCATCGAGCGTTTCTCCGAAGACCTCGACCTGAAGATCGAGCCGGGCTCGGTGGCCGCTTTGCCGATCGTGTCGAGCGCGAACCTTCGCGTGCTCTACCCGGGCCTGTTCCTCGGCGAGCTGCCATCGGCCATCTCCGGCAACGTGCGCCTCGAGGTCGGCAGTTCCCGCGTCACGCCGCACGTCGCGCGGGACCTGACATCGTGGATTCACGAGAAGCTCGTCGCCACCAACGTGCTCGCGGAGTTCGGCGACAATCGCGCCACGGGCGTGCGCTGCGTTCATCCCCTCGTGACGTTGCTGGAGAAGCTCGACGCGCTCCACCGCGGCTTCCCGAACGAGAAGGTGGCGCCAGCCGCATTCGTGCGGCACTACGAGAACATGTCGCCCGCAGCACAGAGGATCATGACTCTTCATCTGTAGCGCAGGACCAGTGGACCGGGATGGCGGCTGCGCAGAAAAATCAGCCAAGACGAGCCTCCGCCGCGCCTCCTCCAGGGGCGTGGCGCATGGAGGTGAACAATGGTGACTCACTCCTTCGGAAGCAGCACGGCAAGAGAGCGCGTCCAAGCAGCGAGGGCCGCTTTGGCGTCCTGGCCGAGCCTCTCAAGCTCGCTGACCGTGCCGCCGCCGAGCAGCTCATCGACTTCGGAGACTCGGGGCAAGCTCACCGCGCGCCAGGCAGCGACCTCCACGCCGAGCAGCAACAATTCCCCCTCGCCGCCGTACTGAACGTGGGCCTGGGGGTCGCCAAGATGTGCGTGAACGGCCTGTAGCCCTCGTGCGTTCACTTCGGCTCTCGAGCGGAGCATCGGATCGAGCGCGACGAGCACAGCGTTCGTCCAGCGGCCCAGGGATCTCGTATCCGACAACTGCAGCGGCTTTCCCCAGGGCAACGTGGCGTGAAGCTCAACGTCGACGCGTATCCACGGGCGCTCCGTCACGACTGCTTCCGCCTGCTCGCGGCCGAGCAGCTCGGCGAGCAGGTTCTCCTCGTTTGTGTGCGTGCGCGCGGCGTGCATCGCTGACCACGTCCAGCCCAGCCGCATCGTGGCGAAGAACGGCTCAGCGGACTGCTTCGCGCCCATGCCGACCCGAAGGGAGTGCTTGCGCGCCATGTTCCCGACGTCGATGAGGTCCTCGGGCGCATCGGGATAACTGAGGAGGCCAGCGGCTCGAAGGGTGTCAAGCCAAGCAGATCTGAACGCGTCATGATTCATAGGCTGGTTGTAGTCGCTCGCGCCTGAGGGTGCGAGGTAGGCACGACCTCCGAAGGCGTTGTCGGGACCTGACCCACGAGCCGCCGAGCCACCGAACCACCTGCCACGGTAACGATGCTAGAACCCACGCCGAGACTTGACGACATGACCGCACCCATTACAAACCTGCTGGCCCAGCTCGAAGCTCCCGGAACGTTCGCCACACGCCTCCGCGCGCCCGCGGGTGAGCTCGACATCGAGGTAAAGGGCGTGGGCCCACTCAACTTCCCGATCACCGCGCGCTTGGCTCAAAAGCTTCGCAACGTGGCGCGCCCTTCCCCCTTCGGCTTACGCGATCAGACTCTGCACGATGCGAGCGTGCGCAACACTTGGGAGATTGCCACGAGCCGCGTGAAGATCGCTGCGCGCCGTTGGAAGCCCGTGCTCGCGACGTACCTGCGAACACTCCAGGCCGACCTCGGCTTTCCAGACGAATGCGAGGTCGAGGCTGTATTCGACAAGCTCCTCATCTACGAGAAAGGTCAGTTCTTCAAGCCTCACCAAGACTCGGAGAAGGATGACGAAATGGTGGGCACGCTCGTCGTCATCCTTCCGTCGGAGTACGAGGGTGGCGCCGTGACCGTGGAGCACCGCGGGGAAAAGAAGGTCTTCCGGCGCGTCGAGAGCCAGGCAAAGGACCTCTCGCTCGTCGCGTTCTACGCCGACTGCCACCACGCAGTGAGCCCGATCAAGAGCGGTGTCCGCGTGGCCCTCACCTATCAACTGAGGCTCGCGAAGCGCTCCAAGGTGACCCTCCCCAACGTTCGAGCTGACGTTGTCGAGCGCTTAACGGCGTCCGCACGGGAGTACTTCGCCGCCCCCGTCGCGAGGCACTATGGCAAAGATGAGCCCACGCCTCCCGAGCGATTCGTCTACCTGCTCGACCACGAGTACACGCAACGAACCCTCTCTTGGAGCCACCTGAAGAACGGCGACCGAGCCCGCGTCGCGGCGCTGCGAGCCGCGGCCGAGCGGCTCGACTGCGAGTGCTTCCTCACACTCGCAAAGGTCCACGAAACCTGGTCATGCATGGACGACTACCCGCGGGGTCGATACGGGCGGCGCGGCTGGCGCTTCGACGAGGAGGACCACGAGTCGGAATCGGAGAACTACGAGCTCCTCGATCTTCATGACAGCAGCGTCGAGCTGAACCACTGGCTGGACATCGGCGGCAAGCACGTCGAAGGAATTCCAGGAACGGTCGAAGGCGACGAGCTTCACTTTACGAAGCCTTCACGCGATCTGGATCCGTTCAAGAGCGAGCACGAGGGCTATCAGGGCAATTACGGCAACACCGTCGACCGCTGGTACCACCGAGCCGCGTTCGTGATGTGGCCGCGCACGAATGGGTTTACGCTACGGGCGCAGGCGTCGCCTCAGTGGGCCGTGGGCGAGCTGCTGGCCCTACCGCGCACAAGCGCGACAGAGCTCGACTCGCGAGTAAGGTCTCTTCTGCCCCGATGGAAGCGCACAGCGGGCAGCGTCGCGGGCGTTCAGTTCTTTGCTAACCTCGTCAAGTTGTCGGCCCGCATCGATGACCCAGCGCTCGCACGCGAGTGGCTTGCGCCAGTGGGGCTGCACCGCCTCACCAGCAAGTCGATGCGCCGCGGTCTGGCAGCCCTGGTCGACAAGCACGGTCTCCCGTGGGCCACGGAGCTGCTCGCGGAGTGGGCGAAGCGCCAACACTGGGGGACACCCGCGTGGGCGCCGCTGCTCGCCGACCTCTGTGCGGACTTGCAGGCGAGCAAGAGCAAGGCATGTGAAGCGCTGGCCGGCTGGCTGCTCGAGAGGGAGGTAAAGACCGCTCTGGACCGCTGTGTCACGGCGTTCAAGCAGCCCCCGCCGTGGCTCGATCTGGAGTCTCTCAGCGACGAAGCCATGCACCTTGCCCACGTGCTCGCTGCGGGAGCAGCCATCTCCTCTCACCAGGTCATTACAGGCGCCCTCGGCTCTCTGCTCGGCGGCAAGCAAAGCCCTCCGCTGTCCTTTCTTGTGCAGCTGCTCGAGGGTTGCCTCGCCAGATCCCCGGCTCTCAGGACCCGTGTCATCGGCTCTGTCCTCCATCGCGAGTGCGCGGAGCGCCTCGGCGCGATTCTGCGCGCGCCGGCACGCGCAGAGGGCGACTGGACCATCACCTACCCGCTGGGCTGCGCGTGTGATGATTGCAAGGAGCTCTCCAAGTTTCTGCGCTCAGCTCGCGTCGACCACGATTGGCCTCTAAACAAGGATCGGCGCCAGCACATCCACCAGACGATCGACTCGGCCAAGCTGCCCGTGCTGCACACAACGCTTCGACGCGGAAGCCCACACGTCCTGCAGCTACGCAAAGACCGCTCACTCTTTTCGCGTGAACGAGCCTATCGAGCGCGTGTGAAGGATATCTTCGGCGCACTCCCAGCCGCGCGCTCGGCATGAGCCACCATCATCCAGAAAGCGCTGGGCGCCTTCACCTCGAGGCGTACTGCAAATGGCTCGGTGTCGATCCGGCGGCACCCAAGCGCGGCCGGGGCGCGAAGGCGAAGGTGCGGAAGCACAAGGCAAGCGATGACGACATCGATCTCTCGAAGCCCGTCGATCTCATCGTGCTCGCCGTCAAGGAGCGCGCCGCGCGGTGCCGCTTTCCGGATAGCGGGCGGGTCATCACGCTGCGTGGCGGCTCCCTTCACCGGGTGGTTCCTGGCCAGATCGCCACGGTCGAGCCGAACAAACACTGGCGCCACAACGGGCACCCCTACCTGTCTGGGAAGATTGCTTCGGCCCGGACCGACGCCGCCGCCCTCGGCCTCACGCCCCTCGAGCTGACCGAGTTCGGCAAATGGGATCCGGCCAATGAGGATTGGGGCGAGGAAGGCGAGCCCATCGAAGAGTGGGCCAAGCCAATCGTCGCGCGTGGGCCTCGCCCAATGTTCGAGGTGGAGCATGTGCTGCCCGGAAGCGACCCGGAGGACTTCGACTCGGACCCGATCGTCGAAGCAAACGAGCTGAAGGAGATGGGCGACACGGCCGGCGCGCAGGACGTTCTCGCCAAGATGCTCGAGGCGGATCTGCGCTGCCTCGACGCCCACGCGCACCTCGGCAACATGCTCTTCCGTTACAGCCCCCATGCGCGTCTTGGGAGCATCTAGTTGCGTCCGCAACTATCTACGTGGTAGCCAGCGATCGAATGTCGGACCCCGTCGAAGACCTTCGCCGAGTCACCCAGCGGTTCTTCCGTCGCTTCGGAGCGCTCGCCTCGAGCAACACGCCGTGCGGAACCCCGCTCTCGATGGCGCACGCCCACGCCCTCATGGTGCTGCTCTCACAGGGCGAGGTCTCTCAGCAGGCGCTCGGGGCCGAGCTGTGCATCGACAAGAGCAATGTTGCCCGCCTGTGCGCGAAGATGGTGCGCGCGAACCATGTGAAGCAGCGGCCGAGCGATCGCGACGGCCGGAGCCGGCTCGTCTCGCTCACCTCGCGTGGCGCCCGTCTCGCTCAGGAGGTTGATGGAGCGACCCGAGCACGCTTCCACGCGCTGCTCGGTGCGATCCCGGAGCGCCGTCATGCCGCGGTCGCTCGCGCGCTTCAGCACCTCGTCGACGCCCTGGAAACTTCACCCGCCCTGTCCCTCGAGAAAAGGACCTCCTGAATGCGTCGCGCCCTGCTCACCTGTGTCTCCGCCCTCGCAGTCCTCGGCGCCTGTTCGCGCGAGGCGCCGCCCGCACCTGCCACAACCTCCGGCGCCGCAGTGGATCCGAGCCCTGCGCCGGCCGCTGACGCGCTCGACAGGATGGACACGCGGGCTCCGGTGCCGCTCTTGCCGATGATGGCGAACCACCAGAAGCAGAACATGCGCGACCACCTCGTCGCCGTACAGGAGATCGTGGCGGCGATCGCCGCGGATGACTTCGCGGGCGTCGAACGCGCTGCGGGGCGCATCGGCTTCTCCGAGCAGATGGGCCAAATGTGCACGCACATGGGGGCCGCGGCGCCGGGCTTCACGGAGCAGGCGCTCAACTTCCATCGCACCGCCGACCGCATCTCCGCAGCAGCTCGGGATCGCGACCACGCCCAGGTGCTGACGGAGCTTGGCGCGACCCTGGAGACATGCACCTCATGCCACGCGGCGTGGAAGCAGCAGGTGGTGGATGAGGCGACCTGGACGCGCCTGACCTCGTCGGCGCCGCCGACGCACTGAGGCCGGCGTTTGCGGGTCGTGTGGCGTAGAAGTACGCTGAAATGAGCATGGCCCTCGAGCTCGACCGCGCGACCGACGCCGACCAAGCCGTGAACGCGCATCTCTGGGCGCGCGAAACGCGATCGCTCGTCCCGGCGCTCCGCGGTGCTTCGGCGCTCGGAGCCGCTTGTCTCGGCCTGCTCGTGCTCGCGGGCTGCCGTCGCACGGCCGAAGAGCAACCTGCGCCACCACAGCCACCGAGCGTCTCTGAGGCCCCCTCGGCGGACGATCCCTCACTCGAGCGGGCCAAGCGCGCGGCGCAAGCGTTCAGCAGCCAGCTGCGCAGCGCCTTGCAGGGCGCGATGCACAGCGGGGGGCCCGAGGCCGCCGTCGAGGTCTGCTACGCAGTGGCGCCCGCGATCGCGGAGGAGGTGATGCAGACCCATGGGGTGCGCCTGGGCCGCGTCGCGCTGCCCGGCAAAAATCGCAACCCGCAGCAGGCGGCGCAAGGATGGCAGTTGGCGGCGCTTACGGCGATGCAGGCGGCGGTCGCCGACGGCGCGCGCCCCGAGGAACAGGTGCTCGTCCGGCGCGACGGACTGCCCGAAGGCGTGGCGCTCAGAATGATGCGCGGGATCGCGACCGAAGCAGTTTGCGTCACCTGCCATGGCGCATCGATCGCGGCACAGGTCCGGGAGGCCATCGCGCGCCGCTATCCGGGAGACTCCGCCACCGGGTTCGCCGTCGGCGATCTGCGCGGTGCGCTCTGGGTGGAGGTCCCAGCCCGCTGAGCTGCTGCTTTTCCCCTGGCGGGTCGTGCGCTGGCGCGCGGGAGGACGGCTCCCATACTTCCCAAAACCACTGAAGGACGAGCAATGGCGAAACCTGGATCGGCGCCCACCCCGGGACAGCACGGACATGGGCATGCGGATCACGCCGGTCATGACGCGCTGAAGGACCCTGTCTGCGGCATGACGGTCCGCGCCACGTCGCCCCACCAGCATCAGCACGAAGGCCGCACCTACGCCTTCTGCTGCGACAAGTGTCGCGCGAAGTTCGCGGCGGACCCGGCAAAGTACCTCTCGCCTGCGAAAGAAGCGCCCGCCCCGGCGGTGCCCGGGGCTGTCTACGTCTGCCCGATGCATCCCGAGGTCCGGGAGGACAAGCCGAGCAGCTGTCCAAAGTGCGGCATGGCGCTCGAGCCGGAGCTGCCGAGCCTCGAGGACGAGGAGAACCCCGAGTTCGTGGACTTCCGGAGGCGCTTCTGGGCGACGCTTCCCCTCACCGTCGTGGTCGCGGTGCTGGCCATGTTCGGCCATCAACTCCGCTGGTTCGACATGGCCACCCAGAGCTGGATCGAGCTCGTTCTGTCGATCCCGGTCGTGTTGTGGGCGGGCCTTCCGTTCTTCGAGCGCTGGGCGCAGTCCCTCGTGAACAGGAGCCCAAACATGTGGACGCTGATCGGGACCGGCACCGGCGCCGCGTTCCTCTACAGCGTCGTCGCGACCGTGGCGCCCGGGGTCTTTCCGCGCTCGTTCGTCTCGATGGGCCGCGTCTCGGTCTACTTCGAGGCCTCCGTCGTGATCATCTCCCTGACGTTGCTCGGCCAGCTTCTCGAGCTCAAGGCGCGCTCGCAGACCTCGGCCGCCCTCAAGGCGCTGCTCGGCCTCGCACCCAAGACGGCGCGCCGGATCAAGCCCGACGGCACGGAGGAGGACATACCGCTCTCGCACGTTCATGTGGGCGATTCGCTGCGGGTGCGCCCCGGCGAGAAGGTGCCGGTGGACGGCGTGGTGATCGAGGGCAAGAGCTCCGTCGACGAGTCGATGCTCACCGGAGAACCCATCCCCGTGAGCAAGGCGCCTGGCGACAAGCTGATCGGCGCCACGCTCAACACGAGCGGCGCGCTGGTCATGCGCTCGGAGCGAGTCGGGTCCCAAACCATGCTCGCCCAGATCGTCCAGCTCGTGGCCCAGGCCCAGCGCTCGCGTGCGCCGATGCAGAGCATGGCGGATCGGGTCGCTGGCTGGTTCGTGCTGGTGGTCGTCGCCGTGGCGATCGCGAGCTTTTTCAGCTGGGGATTGTTCGTGCCCGACCAGGGCTGGGTCTATGGGCTGGTGAACGCCGTGGCCGTCCTCATCATCGCCTGCCCGTGCGCGCTCGGACTCGCGACCCCCATGTCGATCATGGTCGCGACCGGCAAGGCCGCGACCGGGGGGGTGCTGTTTCGCGACGCCGCGGCCATCGAGCGCCTCCGCGCGGTCGACACGCTGATCGTCGACAAGACGGGCACGCTCACCGAGGGCAAGCCGTCCTTCGAGCGCGTGGTGCCGGTCTCCGGCGAACAGGCCGACGAGGTGCTGCGGCTCGCCGCGAGCCTGGACCAGGGCAGCGAGCATCCACTCGCCGAGGCGATCGTGCGCGCGGCGCGCGAGCGAGGCCTGGCCCTCGACAAGCCTGCGTCGTTCGAGTCGAGCTCGGGCATCGGCGTACGCGGCGAGGTGGCGGGCAAGCGCCTCGCGCTCGGCAACACGGCGCTCATGACGCAGCTCGGAGTCGGGGTGGACGAGGTGTCAGAGCAGGCCGAAGCGCTCCGCTCCGAGGGGGCGAGCATGATGTATCTCGCGGTCGACGGCAGCTTGCTCGGGATCCTGGCCGTATCCGATCCGATCAAAGCGAGCACACCCGAGGCGCTCTCGGTGCTTAGGGCCGAGGGGCTGCGCGTCGTCATGGCGACCGGCGACGGATTGACCACGGCCCGCGCAGTCGCGAAGAAGCTGGGGATCGGCGAGGTCCACGGCGAGGTCAAGCCGGCCGACAAGCTCGCGCTCGTGGAGCGCTTGCAGCGCGAAGGTCGCGTGGTGGCCATGGCCGGCGACGGCATCAACGACGCACCTGCGCTCGCCAGGGCCGACGTGGGCCTCGCCATGGGCACCGGAACCGATGTGGCCATGAGCAGCGCCCAGGTCACGCTCGTGAAGGGCGATTTGCGGGGCATCGCCCACGCGCGCGCGATCTCGCAGGCCACCGTGAGGAACATGAGGCAGAACCTCGCCTTCGCGTTCGTGTACAACGCGCTCGGCGTGCCGCTCGCGGCGGGGCTGCTCTATCCGCTCACGGGCTGGCTCCTCTCGCCCATGTTCGCCGCGCTGGCGATGAGCCTGAGCTCGGCGTCGGTCGTCGGCAACGCGCTCAGGCTTCGAGGTCAGGCCAACTGACGGATGCGGCGCTTTAGGGAAGTGGCCCTCAGTCCACCTTGGCGAGCACCTCGCGCAGTCCGGACAAGAACGGGCCCGGCACCACCGGTTTTTCGAACAACCTGCCCTCGAGCGTGCCCGCGTCCGCGGCGTCGCCGTAACCGGAGATGTAGATCACCTGCAGCTTGGGCCGCACGCTCTGCAGGCGCTGCGCGAGCTCCGGGCCGCCCATGTGGCGCATGACGACGTCGGTCACGAGCACGTGGATCTCTCGCTCGGTCTGCTCGGCGAGCAGGAGCGCCTCGCCGCTGCTGGCGGCGTCGATCACGTCGTACCCGCTTCGCTCGAGGATCAGCCGAAGCGCCTGGCGGACCTGATCGTCGTCCTCCACGAGCAGCACGGTTTCCGTCCCACGCAGGTCCTGGACCGGCGCAGGCGAAGCCGCTGGCAGGACGCTCTCCGGCCGCGCGGTGTTCGGAAGATAGACGTCGAACCGCGTGCCGCGCCCGGGCTCACTGGCGACCGTGATGTGGCCTCCGCTCTGCTTGACGATCCCGTACACGGTCGAGAGTCCTAGCCCGGTGCCATGTCCGCGCCCCTTGGTGGTGAAGAACGGGTCGAAGATCCGCGCCTGCGTCGCGGCATCCATACCGGTCCCGTTGTCGATCACGCTCAGCCTCACGTACGGCCCCTCGACCGCGCCGGGATGCCGCATCAGCTCGCTCGTCTCGAGCGTGACATTGTGGACCTCGACCACCAGCCGCCCGCCGCGCGGCATCGCGTCGCGCGCGTTCACGGCCAGGTTCATGACGACCTGCTCGAGCTGTGCTCCGTCCGCGGTCACCCGACCGAAGGGCTTCGGCGCCACGATCATCAGGTCCATGTCCTCGCCGAGCAGACGGCGCAGCATCGGCTGCATGTCGCTGACGATCTGTCCGGGCACGACGACGTTGCGCTGCGCAGGGTAGCGGCGCGTGTACGAGAGCAGCTGGCGCGTGAGCTCCACCGCACGCTCGCTCGCCCGATTGATCTGGGTGACGGCCTCATGGGCGCGGGTCCCCTTCGAGACGTCATCGAGCAGGAACGAACCGTAGGTCATGATCACGCAGAGCAGGTTGTTGAAGTCGTGCGCGACGCCACCAGCGAGCCTCCCGACGGCCTCGACCTTCTGCGCGTGCAGGAGCTGCTCCTCGGTGCGCCGCAGCCGCTCCGCGGTGTCCTTGAGCTCCTGGACGTCGGTGCACGTGCCGAACCAACGTGTAACCTGCCCCTCCGGGTCCCGCATCGGCCGCGCACGGACCAGACACGTGCTCGGGGAGCCGTCGACCTTCTGGATCCGCGCCTCGAGGGAATACGGCGTGCCCGACGCGACGGCGCGTCGCCACTCGCGGCGCACCCGCTGGCGATCGTCGGGATGAAAGGCGCGTAGCCAGCCCTCATCCTGGCTCTCCGCGGCGGTCACGCCTGTTTCCTCCGCCCAGCGGCGGTTTTTGAAGCTCACGCTGCCGTCGGCCTGCGCCACCCACACGAGCTGGGGCATCGCCTCCGCGAGCGTCCGAAAGCTCGCCTCACTCTCGCGCAGGGCGGCCTCGACGGCCTGGCGCGCGAGCAGGTCTGCCTTGAGCGCGCGGTTGGCCTCCTCGAGCTGAATCGTCTTCTGCTCGAGCTTGCGGATCAGCGTCTGGTTGTACTCGCGGAGCAGGCTGGTCTC
>JBIQKA010000144.1:0-10709 GCA_044507075.1 Myxococcales bacterium | reverse complement strand
ACATGGCCAAACAAACGTTCGATTCACGGGTGACGCTCGCAAATCTCGAAGAGCAACATCGATCGCTGAAGAAGCAACTGGCTTACCTGGAGCGACGCGCATTTCTCACTCCCAACGAACAGCGCGAAGCCACCGACCTGAAGAAGAAGAAGCTCGCCACCAAGGACGCCATCGTCGCCCTGCGAGCCCGCGACAAGGTCAACTGAGGTTCACACCGGCCAGGCACCCGTCGCTGGACGTTTGAGACGACTTGCCATCCTCCGACCCCCGCCGCCCCACGTGCGCGGGGGTTCGCGCATTCTGGGGGTCATCCTCGCCGCATGGGCGGGTCGTCAGGAGCCCGAAGAGGACGTGAGAGGCTCACCGCCGCCGAGCTCTAGCAAGGTGACCGCGAGGTTCGTGCGCCAATCGGGCGTCAACCCCACGCCAGCCTCACCAGCCTCTTCACGGCAGAGCGCGAGGTAGTGCCGCGCCCGCGCGCGCTCGCCCGTGCGAAACGCGGTCATGCCCGCCAGGTAGTAGAAGCGCGACCTGAGCTCCCGATCCATCTCGGGCACGCTGGGCTCCAGATCACTCAGCCAGACTTGAGCGTTCTCGTAACGCGCTTCGCTGAAGGCGCGCTCGGCGTGCCGGAGATCATCGCGCAGCGCCGCGCAGCCCAGAAACAAGAAGCAGACGAGGCCCATCGAGACGATTCGCATGTCGCGCGCACAATAGCTGGCTGGAGGTTCCGACGACAAGCAGGTGGCGCGCCCGCTGAAGCGAAGGCCCAGGACCCACAATTAAAAACGCGCTCGCGGGGACCGCCACCCTGCGAGCGCCAAGCTCGTTGGAAGAATCGAAGCGATCTGCCAAGCCAAGGAGGAAAAGCTTAAGCAAGCCAAGTGGGCCCCGAGGGCCCTCACACCAACCAACCGACAGGGTAACTAGCAACCCTGATGCCAACACCGAACACGGCACGGGCGAGTAGAAGATTTCACTATGATTCCAGAGATATTTCGGGGCTTCGGGGGCGCTTCCGATTGTGATTCAAGGCACGAATCGGCGACGCGGATATGACATCTGTGTCGGTCCCCAGAAGAGAGTTCGGAGACCCATCGAACAACCGAACAGGGAGGCCGCAGTTTTTTGACGCCCCTGCGGATCCAAGCCCGCCCGTGGTGTGATGGAATGCAGTGTGTGTTCCGCGGGGCGTGTCGGAGCTGTCACACCTTGGCGTGACACAGGCGCTCTTACCCGACGATGTCCACCTCGATGTCGATCGAGAAGTCCTCGTCGACGCCCGCGGAAGGTCCCGTGTTGTCGAGCCACATGCGGGTGTCGAGGGCCCGTTCATCCCCGAGGCTCCCGAGATAGCTGGCCAGCTCGGGCACGCTCTCCATCAGCCGGTCGACGTACTCGCGCGCCAGAAAGAGCACCGTGGACCGCTCGGCCGCCGTCACCGTGGCCGTGGCAGGCGCGCCGTTGAGGAGCGCCATCTCGCCGAACACCTCGCTCGAGCCCAGCGTGGCGAGCAGCACCTTCTCGTCACCGACGCGCTTCCACACGTCCACCGCCCCCTGGAGGATCACGTACAAGCCGCGGCCGGACTCACCTTCGCGGATCAGATCGGTCTGCGCGGCGACCTCGTGCGCGACGAAGCGTCGCACGAGATCGATGCGCTGCTCGCGGCTCAACGGGCGAAACAGGCGGGAGGTGTTGATCAGGTTGGAGACCAGGCGCTCGCGCGTGAACTTCGCGAGTGCGCGGGCGATGGCCGCGGCACCGTCCGAAAGGCGGCCGAGGGCCGCGACGTGCAGCTCGAGCAGGTCGGCGTCGCTCGTGGCCAGCACGTGCGCGCTGCGCGGGGAGCGCGAGAGCAGCGCCATCTCGCCGAACAGCGCGCCTTCGTGCAAGGACGTGAGGTGCGTGCGTGAGCCGTCGGGCTCGTCGCGCGAAATGTCGAAGTCACCGCGCGCTGCAAGGAAAAAGCTCTGGCCCTCGTCGCCTTGCGTGATCACCGACTCGCCGGCTTTCCTGCGCACGAGGGACATGGTCTCGAACACCGCGCAGAAGTCCTCCTTGCTCAGCTCGCTCAGGAGCGGGATGGGCGGCAGCGCCCCGAGCTCCTTGAGGGGCGGCGTCGCCTTCCCGAGCTGCTCGGCGACGCGGACCAACTCCTCGGCCGAGAGCTCCAGACACGCGAGCGGCTGGGCGGTGAGCGCGAGCTGTTCGTCGGCGGGAACGGGCCTCGCGCCGCGGCCGATCCGACCCGTGACGCAGTAGAGCTCGGCCACGGCCGCGACGAGGGGAGCGAGCAAGGGCTCCAGGGTGCTCAGGATCTTGATCGCCAAGAGCGCGCGCAGCGGATGTCCCTCGTTGGCGGCCTGTCGCGCAAACGTCGTGTAGACCACGGCCGCCGCTTGCACATGTCCCATGGCGAGCAGGCAGTCGGCGACACGCAGGCGCGCGTCGAGGTGGGCGGGCTGCGCGGCGAGCGCGCACAGGTAGCTAGCCAGCGCTTCTGGGAACTGCTTTCGCGCGAACGCCTGATCGGCGCCGGAGCGAGCTTCGAGCACGGTGGAGGGCTTCACGGACGCACTTTACCAGGTTTTCTCGGCCTGCTGTCGGGCCCGGCTCACGCCGCCGCACCGCCCACGTCTCGAAAGCCCAACCGTGCTGCCCTGGCACTCTGTAATCGGGTAGACTCCGCAGCCTCGCCCATGAGCGCCGCGTGTACGAGCTGTGGACACCCCATTCCCGCAGGGCAATTTCGCTGCGGCAAGTGTGGCGCCGTGCAGGAGCGGGACCCCGCGGGAGTGCTGGAGGGGACCGCCCCCCAACGTTCGCGCCCACCCGACCGCACCCCACCGGAGGGCTCTCAGCCTGTCGTCGATCCGGCGCTCTCCCAGGCGAGTTCGCGCGAGCAGGCGGACGAGGAACCACGCGGGGTCGTCGTGCCGCGCGGCACCTTCGCCTCGGAAGGCCCCCCCAAGCCCACGGAGGCCAAGGAGCTGGAGCCCGGGGCGCAGCGCGCAGAGGGGGCGGACAAGCCAGATGTCCGCGTGTCCGCCACCGAATCGGGGCCGACCCGGTCGAGCAAGGCCTCACAGTCCAGCTCGCAGCGGGTGCGCGTCGCCCGCTCGCCCGAGCGGCCGCCCTACCTCGCCTCGGAGATCCTGCGCGAGGACATCGCGCCCAGGGAACCCGGGCGGGACGTCTTGGCCGCCGTGATCGGCGCCTCCGCCATCGTCGGCTTGATCGGCGTGCTCGTCGCCGGCCTGCACACCGCAGCGGCGATCGCGCTCGCATTGCTCTTCGTCGCGACCTTCAGCATCGGTCGTTTGCGGCTCGCCTACGCGACGCGCGCTGGCGCGCTCGCCATCCTCACGGGCAGCGCGCTCTTGGCGGTCACCTGGTGGCGGCAGCTCGGGGGAAGTAGCAAGACCGACCTCCTCTTGGCGTTCGGCACGGTGGCGCTGGCGAGCTCGCTCTACGTGCGCTCGTGGTATCGCGGGTCGATCGCGGCGCGTGCCCTGGTCGGCGTCTCGCTCGTCCCCACCTGGATCTGGGCGTTCTTGACCAGCCACCGCGAGCTGCTCTCCCTGGAGTTCATCTGGCAATCGTGGCTGCCCGCGCTCACCTGGTACGTCTTCGTGATCCTGTGCCTGCTCGCGCTGCTTGCCTTCATGGGCGAAGAGACCACGGGCGGCTGCACGGCGTGGGCGCTGGGTCTCTGCGCTTGGTACGCGGGCTATGCGGGCGTTCGCTTCGCGCTCGAAGTGGACGTCAGCGGCCCCATGCGCACGTTGGGACTGGCGGAGCCTGCGCTGGCAGCCCCGCTCGCGGTGTCGCTGGCGCAGCTCACGGCGCAGGCGGTCTTCCGCCAGAGCAGGCGAGAAGCGCCCGCGCTGACCAGCTAGCCTCGCTCGCCGAGCGTTATGGAAGGCGACGCGGCCAGGAGGCCATCAAGAGCACCACGCAGGTGTGGCCCTTCGCGTCCACGGCCTGTCCGACGCCGACATCGGTGAAGCGTCGATCCGTGACCGCCAGCCGGTGCGATGGACTCGCGAAGATCGCGCGCAGCGCAGCCTCGGCGGATTCGGCGCGCGCGATGGCCTCCCCCACGCTGCGCGCCGCGATGCGCTCGTCGCGCAGGCGGGTCTCCGGGTCGCCGCCGCGCTCCAGGCGGTGGCCAACCTGGCCGAGCTCGCAGACGCGGTGCGCGTGACGTTGCGCGCTGCGCGCGAGCGCCTGGTTGGGCCGCAAGGTGCCCACCCCCTCGCTCTGCCGAAAGCCGTCGAGCTTGGCGAGCAACGCTTCGAGCGGGAGCGAGCGCGCGCCGCGCGGCCCATCGCCATCTGTGGGAGCGGACGCGGCCGGCACCCTGATGAGCTCCCCATCGAGCTGCAGCTCCGCGACGGGCCGCGGCCCGCGCGGCCCATCGGCGACCAGCTGCACGCGCCGGGCCGCGAGCGTTGGATCCAGCCTCACGCCTTGCTCGAGGCGACTTACGCCGACATCGATGCGCTGCACCCTGCCCTCCCCGGTCTCGACCACCAGGTGAGGCGCGCGAAAGCCCGGCGCGAGACGCCCCCGAATCAGCTCTCCGTCCCGCACCAGCTCGCCGCCGCGCGCCGAAACCAGCACGAGCCGCCGGGTCTCCGAGCTCGCTTCGCCGCAAACCAGCGGGCCATCCGCGCGCTCGGAGAGCGTCTTGATCCACTCGGCCAAGGCCACGTCGTCCTGCCCCTCGTGCGCGTGCACCGCCACGCCATCGAACCCCAGCGCGCGCGCCTCGGGCAAGAGCTGCGCCGGGTCCACCTTGCGCCCCCGCAACAGGAAGTTGGCCGCCACCTCGGCGAGCACGTCCTCATGCCGGCACGGCAAGGCGAGCGCGTGGGCGCTCGAGGTTTGCACCGCGCCGATCGCCAGCGTTGCCCCGAGCGCACACCCCACGCTGACCGCGCACGACTTCGCGCGCACCCTGTTCGCCATGGGGCGAGGCTAGCGCGGAGCGCGCGCAAACCCGAAATTTCGGGTGCCCCGGCGCAGCCTCACTCGTGACCGGAAGGGCGCGCCGCGTCCGCCGCCAGATCGTCCTTCATGTGGCAGCTCTTGTACTTCTTGCCGCTCCCGCAGTGACACGGGTCGTTGCGGCCGAGCTTGGGTGCATCCCGGCGCACCGTCTCGCGCGCGGGGCGAGCTCCGCTCGCCTGCGCGGCCGCCGCCGCGCGTGGGTCGCCGTTCGGGGCCGATTGCGGAGCGGCGGACGGACCGGGCGCCGACGCGGTGGGCGCCGGCCTGCGCTGCGGTGCTTGCGCCTGCATGGCCGCCAGCCTGCGCGCCTGCGCCAGCAGCGCGGCCTGCTGCGCTGCCTGGGAGTGCCGCGCCGCGATCATCACGCGACCGCCCTGGGCTTGGCCCGGAGCCGCACCGGGCGCCTGCTGCGGGACTCCCTGGCCCGGTTGCTGGGACGCATGTCGGGCCTGGATGGCCTGCTGACGCGCCTCCACCTGGCGGCGACGCTGCGCCTCCGCCTGCTCGACGTCGCGCTCCGAGAGCCGTTCCACGCGGAACAGCTTCTCCACCACCGACGCCTTGGTGCTCTGCAACGTCTGCACGAACAGGTCGTAGCCCTCGCGCTTGTACTCCTTCTTGGGATCGCGCTGGCCGTAGCCGCGCAGGCCGATGCCGTCGCGCAGGTGATCCATGTGCGACAGGTGTTCGAGCCACTGCTTGTCGATCTCCTGCAGGAACAGGGTGCGGAACAGCCGCAAGAAGTGGATCGGGGTGAACTCCTTCTCGCGCTCCTTGAGCGAATCCTCGGCCTCGCGGTAGAGGTGCGTGGCGATCTCCATGCTGTCCGTCATGCGCGTGATGACTTCGTCAGCCGCCATGTCGAACTGCTCTTGGTAGGCCTTCTGCAGGCCCTTGGTGTCCCAATCCTCCCAGTGCTTCTTGGGCGGACACGCGCGCTCGACCATCGTGCCGATGATCTCGTCGAGCACGTCGAGCAGCCGCTCCTGCTGCTCGGTGAGCGCGAGCGAGACCTCCGCCTGCAGGCGTTCGAGGGCTTGCTTGGGCTGGTCCTTCACGTCCTCCAGCGAGACGACGCAGCCGAACCAGGTGTACACGTCGCGCTCGAGGCCATCGATGCGGAGCTCGCCGAGCTCCTCGATGTCCATGGTCATCACCGTTTGGCGATAGGCCGCGACCTGCTCGGGCGTCGCATTTTCGGGCGGCATGGGCGCGCCGTGCACGCGCACCATGTCACGCAGGATGCTCTCGGCCGTCTCCGCGAGCTCCTTGTTCGGACCGTCCTTGGCGAGCGATTCGGGCTTTTTGCCCTTCTTGGCCTCGTCCTCGGTGGGGACCGTCTGATAGCGCCCCTCGAGGATCTGCCGGCGCAAGGCGTAGATGCTCTTGCGCTGCTGGTTCATCACGTCATCGTACTCGAGCAGGTTCTTGCGGATGTCGAAGTTGCGCTCTTCGACCTTCTTCTGCGCGTTCTCGACCGCCCGCGTGACCCAGGGGTGCTCGATCGGCACGTCCTCTTCCATGCCCAGACGATCCATCAGCACCTGCACGCGCTCTCCCGCGAAGATGCGCATCAGGTCGTCCTCGAGCGAGAGATAGAAGCGCGAGGAGCCCGGATCGCCCTGACGCCCTGCGCGACCGCGCAGCTGGTTGTCGATGCGGCGCGACTCGTGGCGCTCCGTGCCCAGGATGTGCAGACCACCGGCCGCCAGCACTTCCTTCTTTTCGGCCTCGCACTGCCCTCGATAGTGCTTGGTCACTTCCTGGACCTTCGCCTCGAGCGCCTCCTTGTCGGCCTTGAGCGCGTCGTCGGCGCTCTGCAGCACCTCGTAGCGCGCGATCATCTCGGGGTTTCCGCCGAGCAAGATGTCGGTACCACGACCGGCCATGTTGGTGGCCACCGTGACGGCGCCCTTGCGGCCGGCCTGGGCGACCACGTAGGCCTCGCGCTCGTGCTGCTTGGCGCTGAGCACGTTGTGCGGGATGCCGCGCTTTTCGAGCAGGCGCGAGAGCGCCTCGGACTTCTCCACGCTGGTGGTGCCCACGAGCACCGGCTGGCCGTTCTTGCGGCACTCCTCGATGTCCTTGGCGACCGCCCTGAATTTCTCCTTCTCGGTCTTGTAGACGAGATCTTCGGCGTCCACGCGCTTGATGGGACGGTTGGTCGGGATGACCACCACGTCGAGGTCGTAGATCTTCTTGAACTCCGCAGCCTCGGTGTCGGCGGTACCGGTCATGCCGCCGAGCTTCTTGTAGAGGCGAAACAGGTTCTGGAACGAGATCGTCGCCAAGGTGCGGCTCTCGTCCTGGATCGGCACCTGCTCCTTGGCCTCGACGGCCTGGTGCAGGCCCTCCGACCAACGGCGCCCGGGCAGGGTGCGGCCCGTGAACTCGTCGATGATGACCACCTTGCCGTCCGGCGTGACCATGTACTGCTGGTCGCGCTTGTACAGCGTGTGGGCCTTCAGGCACTGGTTGAGGATGTGCAGGGTCTCGAGGTTGACTGGCTCGTAGAGGTTTTCGACCTGCGTGATGCCGCGCTGACGCAGCAGCTTCTGGGCCTGGACGATGCCCTCCTCGGTGAGCGTGACCGAGTGCGCCTTTTCGTCGACGACGTAGTGCTCGTCCTTGCGCAGCTTGGGGATGAGCTCGGAGATCTGCGAGTACTTCTCGCTGGCGCTCTCGCCGGGGCCGCTGATGATGAGCGGCGTGCGGGCCTCGTCGACCAGGATGGAGTCGACCTCGTCGACGATCGCAAAGTTCAGCGGACGCTGCGCGTAGTCGTAGATACTGAACTTCATGTTGTCGCGCAGATAATCGAAGCCGAACTCGTTGTTTTGGCCGTACGTGATGTCGCAGCGGTACGCACGCTTCTTCGCGGCGTCACGCTGCTGGGGCACGACCACGCCGATGCTGAGCCCCATCCAATTGTAGAGACGCCCCATCCACTCGGCGTCGCGTTTGGCGAGGTAGTCGTTCACCGTGACGACATGCACACCCTTGCCCTCGAGGGCGTTCAAGTAGCAAGGCAGGGTGGCGACCAGCGTCTTGCCTTCGCCAGTCTTCATCTCGGCGATCTTGCCCTCGTGCAGCACCATGCCGCCGATCAGCTGCACGTCGTAGTGACGCATGCCGAGGTGGCGCTTGCTGGCCTCGCGCAGGGCCGCGAAGGCATCGAACCGGATGTCGTCCAGGCTCGCGCCGCGGGCGAGCATCTGCTTGAACTCTGGAGTCTTCGCCTGAAGCTCCGCATCGGTCAGCTTGGCGTAGAGCGCTTCGCGCTGGTTGATAGCCTCGACCATCGGGCGCAAGCGCTTGATCTCACGCTCGTGCTTGGTGCCAAAGGTCTTTTGCAGGACCCACTGAAACATTCGGCTTCCCTTCGAAAAGCGGACCGGGACGCGCAATCTAAGGCTTGCATCCCCGCTCCGCAATCCCTACACGGGCCCCATCGAGACGTTGCGCGGGTCTTGCGTCGCTTTTCCATGCTGTCTCAAAACCACAACGGTTTCGCCACGATGAGCAAAGCGCCCGCGAGAAATGCCAGGGCGACCGCGCACACCAAGAGAATCACCCCCAAGCGCGCGTCATTCCCCACCTTCGCGAGCCGCGTCGATCTCAGCGTGCTAGCCGGCTCGGCGGCGGCCCCTTCCTCGCCCCGCGCTGCGTCCAGAATCGCGCGCGCCTCGTCCGCCGCGCTGAGTCCCTGACGCATGAGCGACCCGCCCACCAGGATCGCCGAAAGCACCAGCACCGACGCCACGCCGAATTGCAGAAAAGCACGCTTGCGCTCCAGCTTGGCGATCTGGAGCGGCCTCGCGCTGTAAGCATCCGGAAGCGGCAACCGCAGAAGTTCCAGGGGAGCGAGCAGGAAGGCCGCGGCGCGCTGGACGTCTTGTTCGGCGAGTTCACTGGGCAGGGCCGTAGCGGCCTCCCCGGAGAGCCGCGCAATGCTGGCCAGCGCTGCGCGGGCCGACTCCCCCTCCGCGCGCCGATAGACGACGCGGGTGCCCGCCCCTTCGCTACTGAAGCGATCGACCCGCCCCTGCACGCGGGTCAGGGTGCCGGACGGAATCAACTCCGGGCGCAACTTCAGCTCGCTCGCGGCCGCCTCGGGCAAGCTCTCGGAGGCCCGCCAGCGGCCCCCCGCGAAGACGTCGACGATCGCGTGCTCCCTCCCCGGCGGCAACGTGAACGCAAGTTGCAGCGGCTCTTGCGGTTCGAGCAGGCTCGCGCGCGCAAAAACGCCCACCTCCCCCAGCGCCACCGGGAGCCTCACGTGGCGCTCGGCGATCAGGCGCCCCTGGCGGCGCGCCTCGAGCGTGATCTGCGCCTCCAGCCCGTGGGGAATGACCTCGACCGTGACCAACCCTGCGGTCTCGCCGCTCGGGGCGGAGGGCACGGGAACAGTGACTTGCGCGCTGCTGCGCACGGTCACGGCGCTCGCTGGCTCGCCGACCCACACTAGCAGTGTGCAGCGCAGCTCCGCTGGGCACGCTCCGCCGAGCACGCGTGGCAGAAAGGGCTTCGGCGCGCGCGCGTCGGGCGTGGTAGGGCGCACACTTCCGACGGCGAAGGTCTGCAGGGCGCCCGCGCTGCGCGGCTGAGCCACCAAAAGGGGCGCATCCTCTGCGATCTGCAGCGGTCTCACACACTCGATGCGCGATCCGTCAGGCGCGCGCGCACTGGCCGAGAGGCTCGCCTCCCCCCGCAACGTGGCCGGCACCACGACTTCGCCTTCCATGCTCTGGGTCGCCTGGCGCGGCTCGAGGAGGGTCTCGGCGACCACGCGCCCGTCGGCATCCAGAAGGTGCAGGGAGACAGGAGCGACGGCCAAATTGGGCCCTTGGGCCGCAGCGACGTGTTCGAAGAGGAGCGCGCGCACGGCCAGGGTCTCACCCGGGCGCGCCACGGCTTCGGCGATCAACTGCAGATCGTGATCCAGTCGGAGGTGCTGGGCCGACCAGAGCGCGAACATGGAAGAGAGCACGGCTAGCGCGGCGAAGACGCGCGCCCACCGCCGCATCCGCCCTGGATCGGAGCTACCCGAGCGCCTGTGCTCATCCTGTGCTGTCGACAAGCCAGAAATCCTAGCCTAGTCTGCCAGTTCGGACGCGGAATCTAAAGGAAGGAGGGCAATCATGGGAGAGACTGCTGCGCTGAGCGAAGACGCGATCAGCGATCTGCATGATGCCCTCGCGGCCTACATGCTCAAGAAGGGCCTCCGCTCGACCTCCCAGCGGCGGCTGGTCACGGATGTGTTCTTCCGCTCGGGCGGGCACCTCTCCATCGAGGATCTGCTCTCCAAGGTGCGCGAGCAGGATCCGCGGGTGGGCTACGCCACGGTGTACCGAACGCTGCGCTTGTTGGCCGAGTGCCAGCTCGCGAACGTGCGGCACTTCGGGGACGGAGTGGCGCGCTACGAACTCGCGGATGAGGACGAGCGCCACCACGACCACTTGATCTGCATGAGTTGCAGCAAGATCGTGGAGTTCGAGGACGAGGCCATCGAGGTGCTGCAGGACCGCGTCGCTGAACGCTATGGATTCAAGCTGCGTAGCCACAAGCACGAGCTCTACGGGGTGTGCTCGGATTGCCAAAGCCAGGGCCGCAACCTCGAGGGTGAAGCGCCCTAGGGGGCTGTCCCTAATTCTTTGGGCACGTCGAGGCCCGCGCGAGGCGTTCCGGCG
>JBIQKA010000143.1:0-10824 GCA_044507075.1 Myxococcales bacterium | reverse complement strand
CGTGGGCCGCACCCTGGCCACCCACTGGCGTAACGTGGCGATGGTCAAGGCGCACAACGCACGGATCACGCGCACGGTGGCCTCCGGGTTGATCGTCTTCGGGGCGCTCGAGCTCGCCTCGTACCTGTGGCTGGTGTTCGCCGTGAACACCCACGTGACGCCCTCTCCGCTCTGGGCCGCGGCCCGCGTGCTGCTCGCGCTCACCGTATCGAGCGCCATCGCCATGCGAAACGAGGGCGCGCGCCGACCGGCCTGAAGCAGGGGGCGTGCATGGGGGCGGGCGGGCGACGCACGCTCGGCCGAGCCCCCGCGCCGAGCGCCCGTCAGCGCTCGAGTTCGCTCTTGAGCACGAAAGCGCCCTCGGTCACGAGCTTGTCGCCCTCGACCAGACCGCGCGTCACCTCGACGTAGTCGCCCGTGGCAGGTCCCAGCTCGACCGTGCGCGCGGTGTAGCGGTTCTCGCCGAGGTCGAGGAACACCGCGGGCTCGCCGTCGACGCGCGTGACGGCCCGTCGCGGGATGGTGATCGCCTCGCGCTTGTCGCCGGTGGTCATCAGAAGGGCGTGGACGAATTGACCGGGGCGCAGCAGGCGATCCGGGTTCTGGACCTCGATCCGCACGTGGGCCGCGCGCGTGACCACGTCGATCTGGGCGTCCACGTAGCTCACCGAGCCGCGGAAGGTCTTGCCAGGATGGGTCTCGGACACGATCTCCACCGTGTTGCCCTCGGCGACGCGCGCGAGATCACGCTCGAACACGTCCAGCTCGACCCACAGCCGGCTCAAGTCGGCGATGCGCAAGATGGGCTGCGTGGGATCGACGACCTGGCCGAGCACCGCGTAACGCTCGACGATCTCGCCGGCGATGGGAGCGCGCAGCGTGATGCGGCGGGGACCGTTGCCCTTGTCGAGCGCCGCGAGATCGTGCGGCGTGAGCCCCATGGCAAGCAGGCGCTGTTCGGCGCCCCGCACCTCGGCGCGCAGGGCCTTGGCCTGGGCCTTGGCGCGCTCGACGATGGGTGCGCTCGAGAGCTGCTTGGCCCCCAGGTCGGTCTCGCGTTGCGCGTGGTTCTCGGCGGCGATCAGGTTGGCGCGCGCCGAGAGCAAAGTCGCCATGGCCTCACCGAGCTGATTGCTCTCGATCTCCACCAACGCTTGCCCCTGCTCGACCTTGTCGCCGATCGAGACGAGCATGCGCGTGATGCGCCCATCGATGCGCCCGCCCACGTCGGCCACCGCGTCGGCGTCGAAGTTGACCGAGCCCACCAGCTTGAGCGTGGGCGCGAGGGAGCGCTTCTCCACCTTCGCGGTCGCG
Source organism: Myxococcales bacterium (assembly GCA_044507075.1). Taxonomy (GTDB): domain Bacteria; phylum Myxococcota_A; class Polyangia; order Polyangiales; family DASUME01; genus DASUME01. Next base: position 9,510 of record JBIQKA010000143.1, on the reverse strand, counting down.
AGCTGGCCGCGCTTTGCGAGCTCGGGCGAGATCTTCACGTCGCGCGCCGAGACCGTCTCCTGCTGCGCCTTGGCGACGGGTTCATCGCGCCCCGAGTCGCCCCAGGAGTCGATCCCGATGCCCACCGCGAGGCCAACCAGCGCACCAGCGACAACGCCCACATAGCCCTTGTTCATGGTGCCCCCTCCAAACCACCGATCGCCCGCTCCAGCGCGATCCGCGACAACCAGGCGTCGCGCAATGAGCTCACCTTGCGAGCCCGAAGACTGTAAGCACTGCGCCGCGCGGTGAGCAGATAAAAATAGTCCACCGCGCCGGCCTCGAGCATCTCGTTGGTCATCGCCAGGGCCTGGTCCGCGGCCGTGCTCGCCTGGTTCTCGAGCGCCGAGAGCTCGGCCAAGGCCGCCTCGAGGCGCTGAAACGCCACAGCCGCCTCGCGCGCGATCGTGTGCTCCGTGAGCTCGCGCTCCACCGTCAAGGCGCCGACCTGCCCCTTGACCACGGAGCGCTCACCTTGATTTTTGAAGATCACGGGCAGCTCGAAGTTCAGCCCCGCGCCCACCGTGCTCTTGATGTTCTGATTGCCCTGCGCCTCCCCCTCGATGCCCACGGTGACGGGCCCGACGGCCTCCCGGCGTAAGCGGGTGTCCGCCCGCTGGAAGCGTTCGATGGCGCTGCTGAGCGCGGCCATCTCCATGCGCCGCTCGACGGCGCGTGAGACGGCCGTATCGAGCGAGAGCCCCGCGGGCACCTGGGGCGAAGCGAGTGATTCGGTCGCGATGTCGGCCGCGGGCGGGAGATCCAACACCTGCCTGAACGCCGCGTACGCCTGAACCAGCTCGCGCCGGGCACGGGCGGTGTCCGCCTTCGCCTCGCCGTACTCACGCTCGGCCAGCGCCATATCGAGCCGGGTGGCAGCCTGCGCGTCGAAGCGGGCCTGGATGCGCTTGAGCACATCCAAGGCGTTCTCTGCGCTCTCGTCGGCCACGCGCTGCGCGTCCTTGCCGGTGGCCACTTGCACGAAGGCCTCACGCGCCTCGGCGCGCACCTCATTCCTGATCACCGCCAGGTTGGCCTCGGCCTGCGCGATGATGGCCGAAGCCTCGTGGCGCCAGGCTCGGCGCTTGCCCGACACGTCAAAGGGGACGCCCATCACCGCCGCATAGGTGGCGGCCGGTTCGTCGGGCTTGCCGATCATCGCGCGCAACATCACCACGGGATTGCCGACCACCGGGATCTTGCCGAACGCGCGGTAGGCCTTGGCCGCGTCGAGCGCCGCCAGGGCATTGCGGATGCGCGGCGAGGATTCGAGCGCCGCTTTTTCGACGCCCTCCATGGACCAAACCTGGGGCGAGTCTGCGAGTAGAGGGGCCGGACCCGCCATGGGCCCGACGAAGCACGCGATGGACAAGAAGATCCCAGCGCGCATGAGTCGTGTGTCTGTCATCCAGTAGACCATCGAGACGCGCAGAGGCGCGCGAGAAAGAAGCGTCGCGAACAACGGACATCCGCGCGATCAGGGCCCAAGAGGCTGCTCGAGCCCGCGAAACAATGCCGTGCGACGTGACGGGGCTGAGCTTGGCCAGGGCGGGCGGCGACGGCAAGTTTAGATTTCGTAACGATCCCTTGCCCGAAAGCGCAACAATCATCCTACCTCTGAATACATCCCGACTCAGGGAGGATGCTCCGTCGTTGGCTGCGGGGGTCGATACACACGCACGCCGCGCAGGCCGGCCGGGTCTCCCCGCAGCTCCAGCACGTGGCTGCCGTTGGGCAATCCCTGCGCCAGCGTGAGCACCCGCTCCACCCCCCGGCGCCCCGAGATCGGCGCCACGGCTTGATCCTGGTAGCGTGGGACCACGTCCCAGCCGATCGTGAACACGTCTGGCACCTGGCTCACCCCCGCGAGCCCCATCGCGTAGGCTACCCCCCAATTCGAGGGCTCGAGCGTCACGCGCCCAGACCGAGACACAAACGGCTCATCGGAACGACCTGCGCCGTCCGGCCCGGTGACCGAGCCCCGCAAGTGAAAGGCGTAGCGCTCGGGGTCGCGCGACAGGGTCTCGACCGTCATCGTCCAGCGCTCGGCGATCCGGGGTCCCTGCGCGCCAATCTCGAACAGGGCCGGCCACTTGCCCCCCGGCGTGGGAAGCGCGCGGGTCAGGCCATAGAGCTCTGGCCAGGCGGACGGCGGCTTGCCGTCGATCAGCACCGCCAGCGGGCCCGACGCCTCCGACTCCTCCGCCGCGAACACGGCATCCACGCGGTTTCCCTCGAAGCGCACGCGCAGCACGGCCCCCCGCCCCACCCCTGCACGCTCCGGATCGACGGCCTGCCAATCGACATCTCGCCCGATCCAGTACGTGCGCACCCAGCGCTGGGCTGGAGAAGTCCCCAAGGCCCGGTCCCGGCGCAGACAGTCCTTGACGCACCCCGCCATCAACCACTCGCCGTGCGCGTTGAGGTGCACCTCGTCCGCAAGCAGTGCGCTCGGCGAGAGCCCGTACGCCGTCAGGTAGCGCTTCCAGCTCGCGCGCTGATCGCACAGGGCGGTCTGATAGCGACGCGAGAGCTCGGGCAGCCACCTCTGATTCATGAAGGTGCTCCAAGGAGATTGCTCGGGGTCGATGCGACTTGGTGAGGTCTCCTCACGGAGCTCGTCGGACTTGGTCACGTGATCGGTTTGCATGAGGATCTCGGCCGTGGTCCGCTCGCGCACCCGACGGATGATGTCCTCGTACTTGTCGTGCGCGCCATAGACGTGGAAGATCAGCAGATCGGGATAGAACGAATAGAGGTCTGTCTCAGCGGTCTTGACCAACAGCTGCGACGCATACCCGCCCAGAGATCGATTCTCCACGATCAGCTCGGCGTGCGGAAAGCGCGCGCGCAGGCTGCGCGTGACCTCGTCCGCCCACTTCTGCTCGGTGATGGACTGTCCATAAAAGAGGACACGCACCACGTTCCGGCGCCCGGGCGTGCTGCTGGCCATGAGCGCGAGGGAGCGCTGGATGAAGCGCGCGGAAGAGATGGGCGTAGGCCAAGGCTTGCTCTGAAAGGCGTCCGCCCTGCCCGTGAGCCGGAGCGGCCAACCTGCCCCGAAGCCCAACCAAACGGCACAAACGCAGCAGACCAAGACGGCCGGGCGGATGGCTCGTAGCGCTGCCATCTCGTGGATATAGCGCGCGAGATGGGCCCCCCTCGTCGCTTTCTCAAAGAAGCGAGCGCAGCGCAGCGTCCGAAAGCGCCCCCAGCAAGTAGCCGCCCGCGAAGAATACGAACGGCAACAGTTCGCGCCGCAAGCTGAGCAGCCCCGCCACGTAGGCAGGCGGCCACAACACGAGCAGCGCCGTGGCGCGCGCCAGCACAGTGCCCCAGATCACGCCGACGTAGCCGAACCAGTGGTAGCCGAGCGGCATGGCGACGAGCAGCGCGATCGACGAGACGAGGGCGCGTCGAAAGCCGAAATGGGTCTGCCCGCGCGCGAAGAACGCGCTCTCCCAGGGCGACGCCATCACGCCGATGGACGCACGCACGGCGAACACCGCGAGCATGATGCTCGCTCCTTGATAGCGTTCGTCGTACAGCAGATCGATCACGAACCCGGAGAGCGCGGTCAACCCACCGAGCGCCGTGTGCGCGGCCGCATCGAAGTAGAACCGGAGGCGATAGTAGACCCTGCGGAACGTGTCGGGCGCCTCGTTGTAGGTGCGCGACAAGGTCGGATAGATGACCGAGTTCACGATGCGAAAGCTCAGCGTCTCCGGGAGGTCGGCGATGTTGGTGGCGAGGTTGTACAAGCCCAGCATGGCGGGCCCGAGCATGCGCCCGAGCATGGCCGAGTCACCCCGGGAGGCGATCACGGTGAGCGCCGAGGAGAGAAAGATCCAGCGCCCGAAGCGCAGCACTTCGCGGCGAATTTTCGGATCCATGCGCCAACGGTCGCGGTGCGTGGAGACCGGCAAGAAGTGGCTCCATGCGCAGTACACGCAGGTGCCGATGAGCTGCCCGATCAAGAGCGAGATCAGGCCGTAGCCCAGGTAGGCGCCGATCAGATTGATCACCACGGCGACGCTCTGGGTGCTGAACTCGAGCTTGAACAGCGTGCCCAAATGCAGGTGCCGATAGCAGGTGAAGACACGCGTCGAGACGAAGCCATGCACGAAGGTGCTCACGGTGGCGACGGGCACGATCCAGTACATCCGCGGCTCCTTGAACCAGACCGCGGCAGGCCAGGTGGCGAGCAGCGTGGCGAACGTCAGCACCAGGCCGCGCACCACTTGCATGCTCCAGATGGTGTTCAAGAAGTCTTCGTCATCACCACGCGGGTCCGACGTGACGGCCTGCGACAGCCCCACGTCGGCGAGCATGTGCAGGCTGAAGTGGATCAGCTGCACCATCGCGAGCAAGCCGAACACCTCGGGCTGCAAGAGGCGCGTGAGGATGATGTTCGACCCGAAGCGGACCACCAGCCCGAGCACGTACCCGCCGGTTTCGACGAACGCGCCGCGCACCGCGCGCTTCATCGTGCTTGCGTTGGCCGCGCCGCGCGCCGCCCCTTCGCGCGCGGCTTCTTCCGCCTCCGCTTCGATGCCACCGGCCGCGTCCAACACGGCCTCCGGGCTCTGCCCTAGCGAAGCGAGCGTGACGGGCGGGACACTTTCGGAGTGAGCGGACACGACTCATCTCGAGCTTAGCGCGATGCATCGAGCGCATGCACTCCGCGAGCTCGCACGCACGTTCGCACGTCCCGAGAGAGTACGTGGATCGCCACGTGCATCGCGCCGCCTCCTTCACGACCGAAAGCGAATGCGCGCGACGCGCCTCGATGTCTTCTGCCACGCGCCCGCTCAAGCGGGACGAAAATGCACGCGCAGCACGCCGTCACGGTGGGGCGTTCGTGCGCCTCGTGATCGTGATTGGGGCGCTCACGTCGCTGCCCCCGCCACCCCGGCGCCGAGCGTGACCCCCTGCCTCTGCATGGCTTCCAACGTCGCGCCGCTCCAATTGCGATTCGCCGCGGGGCTCGCAGGCGACGGGTGCGGTATGCATGCGACCCGCAAGGAGGGGTGGTCGCGCTTTCGCGCCGCGGCGGCGGAGAGCGCGCGTCCCTCCGCGAACTTGCCCACCCCGACCAGCCATGCTGGCCGCAGCGTCGCGATCACCTGCTGCAGGTGATCGTCACACGCGCGCTGGATCGCTTCGCGCTCGGCCGCGCGGAGCTTGTCCGGAGTCAGGTTGCGGCCACTCTCCTCCATGAACACGAGCGGGCAGTAGTTCGACACGAAGGCCCATGCGAAGAACGATTCGGGCGTGCCGTAGAGGTCACGCCAGAGCCCCCACAAGCGCGCCCCGCTCACCTCGCTCCGCTCGCATGCGAAACCCCGCACCGGGCGCTTGGGGTGTTCGCGCGCGGGCTTCGTCACGGGCTCCTCGATGCCGAGCCAATCCTTGACCATCCTCACTTCACCGAATGGCACGCCAGTTTGGGCCATCCCGAACGGCCCCGGGTTCATGCCCAAGAAGACCACCCGCTTCGTGCCCGCCGCGTAGCGCCGCAGGTAGGCCGCATAGGGCGCACGCGCGTAGGTCAGCGGGTTGTAGACGTGGGTCACGGGCGGCCCGATCCGCACGCGCGCGAGACGCCGCGAGAGGCGGTCGGCCGCGTCGAGCAGAGCTTGAGCGTGGGTCATCCGTGAAGTGTCTCGCACATCCGTCGGGGTCGAGCACATGTTCTGAACTGACCGCGGGAGAATTCGCGCTCCTCGCGCAGCGCGGGCCGTTCGACGGCTCCCGTGTAAGCACTGTCGCCGTGTACCCTGGCGCGAATGGGATCTTCTGGTCTGCCGAGCACGCCGAACGCCAACGTCCTCTCGCCCGCTCCTTCCACCTTGCGTTGCCTCGAGCGCGACAGCGCATCTTTGTTTTGCTCGCGGGCGGAACCGCCCGCTTCGACCGGTCGCTACCTCGGGCTCATCCGCGACCTCGACACGCGCCCCTGGGACGGCTCACGGGGACTCCTGTCGCCGCGCCGCACCCAGCGCAAGGCCTGGATCTTCACGGGCGCCTTCTCGGCACGCTTCATGGTGGGCTTCGCGATCATCGATGCGGGCCTGGTGGCGAACGCCTTCGCCTACGTCTTCGACCGCCAAGAGAACACGCTCCACGAGGACAAGCTGGCCATTCCGCTCGGGTTCGCACGCGACTTCCCCGGCACGCTCGGGGCGCCCTGGATGCTCGAGCGTGGCGCCCGGCGGTTTTGCTTGTCGCCGCGCGAAGGTGGCTTCGTGGCCGAATTCCGTGCGGCGTCCGGGAGCCCGTTCGAGCTGCGCATCGACGCGACGCGCGTCGGTCCGGGCATGTCGACGCTGGCTCGCACGACACCTCCACGCCCTTTCCATTTCACCTACAAGGAGTGCGAGCTCGATCAGCAGGTCAGCCTGCGCATCGGGAGCGAGCGACACGAACTCGCCACGCGGGGCATGCTCGACTTCACGCTGGGCTACCCGCCGCGGCGCACGTTCTGGAACTGGGCCGCAGGCTCAGGCCAAGCCGGAGGCGAGCGCATCGGCTTCAATCTGGTCGCCGAGTTCAACGAGGGCCTCGAGAACGCGCTCTGGATCGGAGGCCGCATCTTGCCGCTCTCGCAGGCGCACTTCCGCTACGAAAAGGGCGCGCTCGAGCGGCCCTGGCGCGTGCGCACGGAGGACGGCGTGTTCGAGGCGATGTTCGAGCCCGAGGGCAAGCGTGCCGAGGATATCGACGCGCTGGTGATCTCGAGCAAGTTCACCCAGATGTTCGGGCGCTTCGTGGGCACCCTGCTGATCGAGGGTGAACGCGTGCCGTTCACCGCCGACGGCGTGGTCGAAGAGCATCACGCCGTCTGGTAGCCCGCGGACCTTCGTAGAACGCACCCCTCGAAGCACAGGTTGTGCACGGGGCCGGGAGCGCGCTTGCATTTAGTTTCCATTTTTGTTAAACATTAACGCGTTCAAAAAATATCAAAGAGAGCCCGGCCATGAGCGACTTTCCTCCGACGTCCCCGCAGCGCGTGATCCCGTACTTGATCTACGAAGACGCCAAGCGCGCCATCGCGTACTTGTGCGAGGTGTTCGGCTTCAAGCAGGAGCTCGCCTATCCGATGGACGACGGCCGCATCGGACACGCCGAGCTGAGCTACGAGGGCAACTTGATCTACCTGGCTTCCGAGTTCGAGGGCTTCGGTGTGAGCCCCGCGCGGCTGCCCGACACCCACAGCACGCTCTACTGGCTGGTGGAGAACGCCGACGTACACTACGCGCGAACCCTCGAGGCCGGCGCCACCATCGTCAACCCACCCGTGGACGCCCACGGCATGCGCCTGTATCGCGCCCTCGACAGCGAGGGCCATCGCTGGACCTTCGCTTCCCCGCAAGGCTCCGGGGAACAGGCCCGATGAGCGCCGCCGAGAAGCTCGACGAAACCTTGCTCGCGTTGGCCGATCCGGCCCGCCGACGCGTGATCGAGCTGTTGCGACAGCGCCCACGTCGGGCTGGAGATCTGGCCGCCGAGCTCGACCTGGTGCCCCCGGCGATGAGCCGCCATCTGCGCGTCCTGCGCACGAGCGGGCTCGTCGAAGAGGACTCGTTGCCGGAGGATGCGCGGGTGCGTGTGTACCGACTGCGGGCGGAGCCGTTCAGCGAACTGCGAGACTGGCTCGACGAGGTTGCCGCGTTCTGGAGCGATCAATTGGGCGCGTTCAAGGCGCACGCGGAAAAAGCCGGGAGTAAGGCAAGCGGAAGCGCGCGCGGCGTGGGCCGCGGCAAACACCGCGCACACGCGGGGCGCAAGCGAGGAGGTTCACGATGAGCACGGAGCGCAAAGAAAGAGTCGTGGTGACCACGTTCGTCGCGTTGCCCCCCGATTCCGCATTCGAGATCTTCACGCGAGAGATCGACGTGTGGTGGCGCAAGACGCCCCGCTATCGCCGCATGCAGGGGCAGATCACGTCGCTCGCCTTCGACGGCACCCCGCCCGAACGCCTGGTGGAGCGCGGCTCCTCCGGGGAGACAGTGCTCGGTCGTGTGCTCGGCTGGGAGGCAGGCAAGCGGCTCGCCTTCGAGTGGTATGGCGGGGACTTCAGCCAGGGAGATCGCAGCGAGGTGGAGGTCCGCTTCGAAGGCCACGGCAACGGCACGCGCGTGACCCTCGAACACAAAAACCTCTCGGCGCTGCCGCCGACCCACCGCGCACGTCATGGCTTCTCGGGCGAGGCGTTCGAGGCGATGCTGGGCTACTTCTGGGCCGACCTGCTCGCTGGTTACCGAACGCACGCACAGCCCCCAATCAGGACGGATCTTTCCAGCTAGTTTTGGGTTCCTGTGGACTCAGATTGACCACAAGCTGGACCGCGGACGGACGTCGAAGGTACTTCTCCCAGGGTGCCCTGCGCCCACTCGGGCGCACGGCGGCCAACGAGGGTGAGCTACATGACGCAGAAAAAGCCCGGGGGGGACCTCGAGTCTGTTCCGTTCGCTGTGATCGTGGTCGGCAACGACGGCTGCATCAGCGCCGGCAACGCGATCGCGCACCGCATGCTGCGCATGCCGGATGGGGCGCTACGGGGACAGCACCTCGGCACGCTGATGACCGAGGAGGACGTCGCGCGGATCTCGGAGGTGTTCCAGGTGGGCACACCGGTGCGTCTGCAGGCGCGCATGCTCAAGGCCGACGGTCGCGTGGTCGACGTGAGCCTGGCCGCGGACCCCACCCACCGCGAGGAGGGCGCCCAGATCACCAGCGTCACCCTGGTGTGCAAGCCGGTGCCCCCCTGGCAGTCGCTGCCCCCGCCCGGCGCGAACAACCCGGGCACCTAAGTTGCATTGCCCGGGCGCATGTCCCGCGCTTGGCGTGCGAAGCCCACGAATCCGACTAGCAGTCCGCGATATTCCAAGCGAATTGCGAGTCCTACGTGTGGCTCCATTCTCACACCTGTGAATCTGGCGACCAGTCCCTTTCACACAGCAGGCGGGGTGTGGTCCTGAGTTCACGCTCGACCGCCTTGCTCGCGGGCTCGAGGCCCGGTCCGGCACGCGCGGACAGCGAAGAAATCGCCGCTTAGTGTCAGCAACGACACCAGAGAAACCGAACCGTACGATCAGGAATCGACAATGAGTATCAGCGTCCCTTCGGTGATTGACGAGAAACTGCCCGAGAAGTCGCGCCACGCGCAGACCTTTCGCCGCATCGGAATCTTGAATGATTACGTGAAAATCCCGTACGCGAACGGCTCCTCCTTCGCGAGCCAGTTCCTGTACCGCGAGTTCCGTGCCCGCGGGCACCACGTCACCGTCATCGGCCCCCACGACCGCGACGCCAAGCCCGAGGAGCTCCCCGAGCACCACGTAGGTCTGCGCGCGCTGCCGATGCGCAATCACCCAGGTGTCCTCCTGCCCTTCCCCAGCCAGCGCGAACTGGCGCGGGTGGCTGCCCAGCGCTTCGACATCGTGCTTGGCCAGGCGGGCTCCGAGC
>JBIQKA010000142.1:0-11032 GCA_044507075.1 Myxococcales bacterium | reverse complement strand
TGATGTTCATCGCGGAGGAGCTGCGCGAGATCATGGCGCAGCTCGGCTTCCGCACCGTCGACGAGATGGTCGGTCGCGTGGACATGCTCGAGCGTGAGAAGGAGATCGACCACTGGAAGGCCAAGGAGATCGACCTGAGCGCGATCCTCTACCTGCCCGATGTCGGTCCCGAGGTCGCGGTGCGCTTCGTGGAGCCGCAGGACCACGCGCTCGGCGCCAAGATCGACAACGAGATCATCCAGCGCTGTCTGCCCGCGCTCGAGCGCAAGCAGCCCGTGGTGATCGAGACGCCCATCCGCAACGTGGACCGCACCGCGGGCACCATGTTGTCGGCGGAGGTCTCGCGCAGGTACGGTCTCGAGGGGCTCCCGCCCGACACCATCAGGCTCAAGTTCGCGGGCTCAGCGGGCAACAGCTTTGCGGCCTTCTTGGCCCCCGGCGTCACCATCGAGCTCGAGGGCGACGCCAACGACTACTTCGGCAAGGGTCTGTCGGGCGGTCGGATCGCCGTCTTTCCGCCCAAGGGCTCGAGCTTCGTGCCCGAGAAGAACATCATCATCGGGAACGTCTCACTCTACGGGGCGACCAGCGGTGAGGTGTACGTACGGGGCCAGGCCGGGGAGCGCTTCGGTGTGCGCAACAGCGGCGCGATCGCGGTCGTCGAGGGCGTGGGCGATCACGGCTGCGAGTACATGACCCGCGGCACGGTCGTGGTCCTGGGGCCGACCGGCCGCAACTTCGCGGCCGGCATGAGCGGGGGCGTCGCCTACGTGCTCGACACGGACGGTTTGTTCCGCTCCAACGTGAACGCTCAATCGGTGGAGCTCGAGGAGCTCGATGCAGAGGACAGCGTCACCGTGCGCGCGCTGATCGAGAAGCACGTGACGGAGACCAAGAGCGAGCACGGTAAGCGCATCCTCGAGAACTTCGAGCGCGAGGCGAAGCACTTCGTGAAGGTCATGCCCACGGACTACAAGCGGGTGCTCGCCGAGAAGAAACAGAAGCACGTCGTGCCCGTGCTCCAGCTGGCCGCGGCCACCGTTTGATGAGGACGAAGAACCATGGGTAAGCTCAGAGGCTTTCTGGAGTACGAGCGCAAGGTTCCGAAGCGTCTGCCGATCGCGGACCGTCTCGGCAACTGGAACGAGTTCGAGAAGAAGCTCGACGACGCGGAGCTCTCGCAGCAGGGCGGGAGATGCATGGACTGCGGCATCCCCTTCTGTCATCAGGGCTGTCCGCTTGGGAACATCATCCCGGATTGGAACCACTTCACGTACCTGGGGAAGCCGGAGGAGGCCATCAACCGCCTCCACTCCACCAACAACTTCCCCGAGTTCACCGGGCGCGTGTGCCCGGCGCCCTGTGAGGAAGCCTGCGTCCTCAACATCAACGACAACCCGGTCACCATCAAGCAGATCGAGAAACAGACCGCCGACAAGGGCTTCGCGCTCGGCCTCGTGAAGCCCGAGCCGCCCGAGTTCAAGACCGGCAAGAGCGTCGCCGTGGTCGGCTCGGGCCCCGCGGGCCTGGCCGCAGCGCAGCAACTCGCCCGCGCGGGGCACGACGTGACCGTGTTCGAGCGCGCCGATCGCATCGGCGGACTCCTGCGTTACGGCATCCCGGACTTCAAGATGGAGAAGACGCTGATCGACCGCCGCCTCGCGCAGATGGCGGAAGAGGGCGTGACCTTCAAGACCAACGTCAACGTGGGCGTGGACATCACGGCAGACGCGCTGCGCGACCAGTTCGACGCGGTGGTGCTCGCGGGCGGCGCAACCCTGGCGCGCGAGCTCCCGATCGAGGGGCGCGACCTCAAGGGCGTCCATCTCGCGATGGAGTTCCTCACGCAGCAGAACAAGGTGGTCGCGGGCGACTCCGTCCCCGACCAGATCAAGGCCACCGGCAAGCGCGTGGTGATCCTCGGTGGTGGCGATACGGGGTCCGACTGCCTCGGCACCTCGCTTCGTCACGGCGCGGCCCACGTGGCGCAGTACGAGCTCATGGACTGTCCTCCCGAGGAGGAGAACAAGCCGCTCACCTGGCCCAACTGGCCGATCAAGCTGCGCACCTCGAGCTCGCAGGAAGAGGGCGGCGTGCGCGACTACGCCATCCTCACCAAGCGCTTCAGCGGCGACGCCGAGGGCAACGTGAAGAAGCTCCACGGCGTTCGGGTTCAATGGGTCGCGGACGCTGAGGGGCGCATGAAGATGAGCGAAGTTCCGGGGTCGGAGTTCGCAGAAGACGTCGATCTCGTGCTCTTGGCCATGGGCTTCACGGGGCCCGAAAAGGGGGCGCTGATCAAGGATCTCAAGGTCCAGCTCGATGCGCGCGGCAACGTGAAGGCTGACGAGAACTACGAGACGAGCGTCGAGGGCGTGTTCGCCTGCGGCGATCTGCGCCGCGGTCAGTCGCTCGTGGTGTGGGCCATCTGGGAGGGGCGTGAGGCAGCCCGCGGTGTCGACGCCTACCTGCGCGGCCACACCGACCTGCCCACGAGTCCGTTGATGGCGGGCGGGCGCTCGCGCTGAGCGAGGCAGGCTGGTAGCATCGCGCACGGAGCGCGATGGATCTGCCCGTCTCAACGACCCCAGAGCACGCGATCGACCCCGAGGCGCTGGCCAACCTCAGCGCCATCGGAGGCGACGATCCGAGCTTCGTCGAAGAGATGATCGTCCTGTTCTTGGAGCAGGCGCCGCGGTTCCTCGAGGCCCTCGGCAAAGCCCTTGCGGCAGGGGATCTGGCGAGCGTCACCAGGGCCGCGCACCAGGCGAAGTCCTCGAGCTTCTACCTGGGCGCGCGGCGCCTTTCCGAGCTGTGCGCGCGCACGGAGGCGCAGGCACGAGCCGGAAACGGCGACGCCGTGACCGAGCTGATCACGGCGCTGCAGGGGGAGTTCGAGCTGGTGCAGGAGGCTTTGCGGCGGCGCCTGCCAGGCTGAAAGCGCTAGCGCTCAGCTGCCCGTGGCGGCCGAGGCGTCGGCGGTGATGGCCGGGTTCACCACGGGGTTCTGCGCGTTCGTGTAGTCGTAGATACCGCGGCCGGCCTTGCGTCCGAGGTGGCCGGCCAAGACTAGCCGGCGGAGCAGGGCGGGAGCCTTGTAGCGCGGGTCGCGCAGCTCGGTTTGCATGGTCTTGGCCATGGCGAGCACCACATCCAGGCCGATCAGATCGGCGAGCGAGAGCGGACCCATCGGGTGGCCGCACCCGAGCTTCATGGCTGTGTCGATCGCGTCCGCGCTGGCGACGCCCTCTTCGAGCGTCTCGATGGCGTGCAGCATGTACGGGACGAGCAGGCGGTTGACCACGTAGCCGGGCAGATCCTGGATCAGCACCGGCGTCTTCTCGATCTGCACGCAGAAGTCGTTGGCCAGCTTGGTCACGGCGGCGTCGGTGGCAGGCACCGGGCTCACCTCGACCAGCTTCATGGCGGGCACGGGGTTGAAGAAGTGCAAACCCAAGAAGCGCTCGGGGCGCTTCAGAAAGCCTGCCAAGTCGCGCAAGCGGAGCGACGACGTGTTCGTGCAGAGCACGGCGCCCTCACCGATGTGTGCTTCCACCTTCGCGAGGACATCTCCCTTGAGCGCCAGGTCCTCCACGCAGGACTCGACGACCAGCTGGGCTGACGCGATGTCGGTCAGGTCGGCCGAGAAGCGGATCCGAGCCATGATCGCGTCGCGCGCTTCAGCGCTGAGCTTGCCGCGCTCGACCCGGCGATCGAGACCCTTCTGGATGCGCCGCCGGGGTGCGTCGAGGTCGCCGGGGGTAAGCTTGACGCCCACGACTTCGACTCCGGAAGTTGCGGCGCTCTCCATGATCCCGAGGCCCATTTGCCCGCACCCGATCACTGCAATCTTCTCGATGGCCATGCGCTTCTCCCCGGTGGCGTCTCGACGACCTGCGGCAATTTACACGTTCACCGCGAAAGGGATGTAACGTGGTTGATCCACCGGGTCAAGGGCCTGAAACAGCGCAAATCGCGGGCCAATCGCCTAGAATCGACCGCGAACAGGCACTTTACTTGTCAACGGGCCAGTAAAGTTGCGCCCGCTACCGGCCCTATTCGTGCAGTTGCGCGCGTCAAATTGGCGCCAATGTGGGTAGATGGGCGCCGTTTTTGCGGTGAACCTCACCCGTTGCGGGGGAGCTGGGGGCTCTTCGTGTTTCGAGCTTAGCGAACGTGCTACCAGGTGAGGATGAGCTTGCCGACGACCTCGTCGGCCTCGAGTTTTCGGTGCGCCTCGCGCACTTCTGTCATCGGCATTACGTCGGCGATCACCGGCTTGAGCGCGCCGCGTGCGAACAGCGGAAGAACGCTCTTGGTGAAGCTCTGCGCGAGGCTTGCCTTCTCCTCGAGCGGGCGACTGCGCAGCACGCTGCCCCGCAGGCTCAACCGCTTCCCGACCAACACGCCCAGCGGGAGCTCGGCTTTTACGCCGCCGAGCAGCCCGATCACCACGATGCGACCGCCCGGCGCCGCTGCCTTCAGGTTTTCGGTGAGGTACTTTGCGCCCACGGTGTCCAGGATGACATCGGCCAAGCCGCCTTGGGTGATGGCCTTGAGCTGCTCCGCGAAGCCAAGTTCACCGGGGACGATCCCGTGCTGCAGGCCGAGCGACTTCACGCGCTCGAGCTTCTCCTGGCTGCGCGAGGTACCGATCGGCGTGGCGCCCACCGCATTGGCGAGTTGAAGCGCCGCCGTGCCCACCCCGCTGGCCGCCGCGTGGATCAGCACGCGCTCGCCCATCGTGAGCTGGGCCTGCAAGAACAGGGCGTCGTAGGCGGTCATGAAGACCTCGGGGATCGCCGCAGCCTCCACCAAGCTCACGCCGGCAGGGACGCGCACCAACTCGCGCTCGTGCGCCACGATGTGTGTGGCCATCGCGCCGCCCGCGCAGATGCCCATGACCTCGTCGCCGAGCTTGAAGGCTCGCGCCTCGCTGCCGAGCTTCACGACGGTTCCCGAGAACTCCAGGCCGGGCACGTCGGGGACGACCCCGGGCGGAGCCGGATAGACCCCCCTGCGCTGAAGACAGTCGGCGCGATTGAGGCCCGCGGCGGCGATCTGAACCAGGACCTCCTGGGCGGCGGGGGCGCGCACCTGGAGCTCACCGAGGCTGAGCACCTCGGGGCCTCCGGCTTGCGTGATGCGAACGGCGCGGCTGAGGGTGGAATCGGACATGGGCCCGAGCGTAGGACTGGCCGAAGGGCCCGCAAGCCCTGCGTCTTCGCTCAGGAGAGGTGACCTGCGGGCAGCCTTCGTACCCGCGAGAGCACCCGCTGCACGGCCTCACTGGTGCAGGGGAGCTCCATCATCGCGTGCACCTCGCCGCTCGTCTCGGCCAGCCAGTGGAGGCTGAGTGAATCTCCGTCGCCCATGAGCACACGTCGCACGTGGGGATGCTGATGAGCCAGGAACTCGACCAGCTCGAAGCTCGGCACGTGCAGCGATTGGGCCTGGATCAGCGCACAGTCCACGCGCTCTCCCTGCTCCATCAGCACCTGCACCGCGTCGAGCGCCGTGGCGACGCCGACCGCGGGCAGCTGTAGCGCCTCGAGCTGCGCGAGCAGCGCTGTGCGCCGGCTCGCGCTGGGATCGATGATCAGCGCCACGCGGCCGCTCGCGTGTGCGCGCAAGGTCGCGAAAGCTTCCACCACGAGGTCTTGGATGCAGTCTTCGGCGCGCGGGGTGGCGTGCTCGAAGCGGAGGCCCAGCGCGGCTTCGTCCACGCGTCGCACCATGGCGGTCACCCCGACGCTGTTGTGGCGAGGCAAATGCAAGAGTACCTCGACGTGGTCGCCCACCGTGCAGTGCTCGCCGCCGCCTGCCAACAGGCAGCCGCCGATCGAGAGGTCGCGCACCGCGTAGTACCCGCACAGCTCCCCTGCGTGCCAAACGCCCGCATGCGCCGGTATCTGCACGCGGAAGGAGTGGCGCCGCTCGCCGAGGCTCTCGTGGGGTTGTGCGTGCGTTCGGTGATGATCCGATTCCGAGCCGGTTTCCGCGTGCGTGCGCCCCATGACCGAACCCCCCACGTCGTCGAATTGGCCGCCTGCCAATGGGGACCATAACGAGTCCGCGGCGGACGACAAAGCGCGAAAAGCGCGGAGGATCATGTTGCTTGTGCGCACATTTCCCGGACAGGAGACGTGACGAAGCGTGCGCTCGCGCGGAATCGAAGGAGATTTTTCTGACGAACGCCGATCAGCTCATTCCGACTGATAGTCGACGACGTGGGACTTTTCGAGCACGCCCGCGAGGAATTTTTTGACCTCGACGTGGACGGGATGGTCCGCGTACACCGCGAGCCCTCCGAGATCGTCGAAGCGCGTGATGAGCGAGAGGTCGAAGGCGCGCTCCGAAGGCACGCAGTTGAGGCCCACCTCGATCGAACGCAGCGGCTCGACTTTGCCCATCATGTCGAGCAACAGGGCCCGCGCCCGCGCGAGGTTCTCGCGCCGCCCATCTTCTTTGAACTTCATCAGTACCACGTGCGTGACCATCGTCGTCCTCACTTGCTCTTCTTGTGCGCGACCAGGACGTGTTCATCGGGCATCCCCCAGCCGCGAAAGGGACGCGCCACGCCGAACTCGGACGCGACGTCCGCCGGCAAGGCATCGAAGTCCACGTCGAACCCGCGCGCTCTGAGCTTTCGCGCCATCTCGGGCGACGTGATCTGCATGCGGACCGGCTCGGAGATGGCTGCGAGCGTCACCAGTCCGAACTGGCCGACCACGCTGCCGCTGGCGATGGTCTTCGGCGTCAGGTAGGAGGCGATCAGTGCGCTGCCGTTCGCGCTCAGGGCAGCGATGTGGGCGAGGCTTGCGTCGACCGCCGACTCGTCGAGATACATCGTCACGCCCTCCCAGATCCAAACCGAGGGCGCATCTGGTCTGAACCCCCGCGAAAGTAGCGCCTCGTCCAGCGACACGCGCGCGAAATCACACGCGGCATAGCGCAGCTCGCGCACGGTGATCGGCAGCCCGGCCGCCTTGCGCGTCTTCAGGCCTTGCGTGCTCGGGTGATCCACCTCGAAGAAGGTGGCGTCACAAAGCTCGCTGATGCGATGCGCCCGCGTGTCGAGCCCCGCTCCGAGCAGCACCACCTGCCTGATCCCGTCGCTGATGGCGCGCTTCAAGGCGCGGTCGATCAGCCCGGTGCGCAGCGCGAGGTGGTCGATCAGGCCGAGGGAGAGCCAACGAAGCTCGCGAAAGCGCTGAGCCGGCCCCGGAGCACGGCTCGCAAGGCGCAGGAGGTTGCTCCATGGCCGCGGCACGACCCGCTCGGCAAAGGGATCCACGCAGGCGCGGGAGAGCTCCGGCTCGTGGCGGCTGACGGCGCGCGCGAAGGCCACGAACATGGCCGTCACGCTGGGGGAACCTTCGCGCATGGATCAGAGCTTTTCCCAGCGCGGGTCGCTGGCGCGGGATTGCTTGAGGAAGCGCCGCAGATCGCCCATCGAGTTGACGCCCCGGGAGGCCCCGTACGACAGCACGCGGGGGCCGCCCTTCATCAAGAGGCCCACGTAGCCGCGCCACAGCAGCTTGGGAAAGCCCGAGAGGATGCGCAGCCCCACCTGCAGCTCGGGATCGTCCGACACGATGCAGTCGAACAAGGTGACCGCGAAGTCGGCCAGGTCGCTCCCCTGCACCATCGCGAGCCGCTCGATGGCCTTGGGCGTGAAGTAGAAGGCGAAGTCGGGATCTTCGGCCTTTCCGCTCAGCAGGAGGCTCTTGCCTTGCTTGCGGATCATGTAGAAATCCCCGGACACATGCGAGAAGGAGACGCGGCTCTGGGCGCCCTCCTTGATGTGGTTGGCCGCGTCGAGCCAGGCGGGGTGAGATAGAAATAGGTCGCGCAGTTGGGCGATGTGCGGATCCATGGCGTGCGCGCACTATACTGAGGGAACTCCATGTCGTCTCGCTTCGGACAAGTCTTCAGTCTCACCACCTTCGGTGAATCCCACGGAGGCGGGGTCGGCGTTGTCGTCGATGGTTGCCCGGCCGGCCATGCGCTCGACCTCGGCGCGATTCAGGCCCAGCTCAACCGCCGACGCCCTGGCCAGAGCGCGCTCACCTCTCCGCGCGACGAAAAGGACGCCGTCGAGATCCTGAGCGGGCTCGATCCCGACACGGGAAAGACCCTCGGGACCCCGATAGCTTTCCTGGTTCGCAACGAGAACCAGAAGAGCAAGGACTACGGAAACCTCGCCAATCTGTACCGCCCCTCACATGCGGATTACACGTACGAGGCCAAGTACGGCCTGCGCGCCGTGGCCGGAGGGGGGCGCGCCTCGGCGCGCGAGACCATCGGGCGCGTCGCCGCGGGCGCGCTGGCCGAGCAGCTGCTGGCGGTCTTGTGCGGCGTGGAGATCGTGGCCTGGGTGCAGAGCGTGGGCGACGTGGACGCTGGCGAGATCAGCGAGCACGATCTCACGCGGTCCATAGTCGATCAGACCGACGTTCGCTGCCCGGATCGCGAGGCCGCCCGGGCCATGACCCAGGTCATCGAGGACGCACGCAAGGATCGCGACAGCGTGGGCGGCGTCGTCCGCTGCGTGATCCGCAAGGTCCCGCCCGGGCTCGGCGAGCCCATCTTCGACAAGCTCACCGCGGATCTCGCCAAGGCGATGATGAGCCTCCCCGCCACGCGCGGCTTCGAGGTGGGCGATGGCTTCGCATCCACCCGCCTGCGCGGCTCGCAGCACAACGACCCCTTCTTCCGTGAAGGTGTCAAGGTTCGCACCCGCACCAATCACAGCGGGGGCATCCAGGGCGGCATCAGCAACGGCGAGGACATTCGGCTCGCGGTGGCGTTCAAGCCCGTGGCCACCATCTTCCTGCCCCAGGAGACGGTCACCCGCGATGGTGAGTCGGTGACCTTCCAGGCGAAGGGCCGCCATGACCCCTGTGTGCTCCCGCGCGCGGTGCCCATGGTGGAGGCGATGGCCGCGCTCACGCTGATCGACCACGTGCTCCGACAGCGCAGCGCGAAGCTGTAGTTCAGTTGGAAAACAGCGAGCGCTCGGCCGGGATGACGCGGGTCACCAGGTTGCGCACGGCGAACGGCACCGGCCGCCGCAGCAAGAGGCGCATGAACGCGCGCGAGAGCAAGGCCCAGCCGCGCGTGTGTGCTCGCTCGGCGGGCAGCCTGCGATCGGACAGCACCATCTCGGCCAGCTCGGCTCCGGGGACCTCCGCGGGCACGCCGAGCAAGCGGTTTAGCCAGCGGATCGACGCCGCGCGCTGCTCCTCGCCCGTGATGACCATCATGTTTCGCATGGCGGACGAGTAGCAGAGGCCCGGATCGTAGGTGGCGACCTCGACGCCCTGTGCACCGTACTCGCCGCGCGCGATCGACGTGAACGCGGTCACCCAGGCCTTGGCGGCGAGCTGCAGGCTCGAGTAAGGGGCGTGCGCGAGCGCGCCTTTGCCCACGATGTTGACCAGCTTGCCGCTGCGCTGCTTCTCGAACTGGCGCAGGGCGCAGACGCTGCAGTGGTACGTTCCGAGCACGTCAGTCGCGAGCAAGCGGCGCCCGCGCGCTACGGGGACATCGGCGGTCTTTCCGAAGACCCCTTCGCCTCCGGCGTTGTTGATGAAGACGTCGATCCGCTCGAAGCGCTTGGCCGCGAACGTGAGCAGGTGCTCTACGTCCGTGGGGTTAGTCACATCGCACTTCATGCCAGCCAGGCTGTGGCGCGGGCCGAGCGCGCGTTCCGCGGCGCGCACGTCGGCGAAGTCCTCGGAGGCGATCACCACGTTGGCCCCTGCCTCCAAACACGCGCGGGCCGTCGCGAGGCCGAAGCCCCTCGTGGCACCCGTGATGACAACGGTTTTTTGGCGCATCCTTTCAACCTTCCGCTGGCGCGGGTTCGCTGGCAAGGCCCTGTACCAGAAGGGCACACGTGTGGCGGGGCGTGCCCCGTGCGCGCGCACGCATGCGCTCAGGTGCCCGCGCGGCCGCGCCACCGGCCAGCCCGCGCTCGTGGTGCTTCGGGCGCGCCGCTCGGACCCATTGCTTGTACAGCTCGGGTCGCGCAAGATTCGAGCGACCTGGCGCGCGGGCCATCCGTGCGCGCTCGGATCTCCATCGAATCTCTAGGGGGGCACTCGATGACGGTAGCCAAGTCCACAGCGAGCGCGAAAGCGACCAAGCTCGAGGTACGCAATCCGGCCACGGGGGAGCTGCTCGGCAGCTTGCCCGTGCACAACGCAGAGGACGTGGCGGGGGCCGTGCAACGGGCACGGCGAGCGTTCGATGTGTGGGGCAGCCTGTCTTTCCGGGAACGCCGGGCTCACCTGCTCGATTTTCGCCGCGAGATCGTGCGCCGCATGGGCAACGTGATCGACACGATCCACAACGAGAACGGCAAGCCCCGCAACGATGCGGCCAGCGAGGTCTTGCTGGCCGTGACGCACCTCACGCACGCCGCCAACCGCGCCGAGAGGCTGCTCAAGACGCGCAGCGTGTCTCCGGGGCTGCTGGCCAACCATCGAGCGCGGGTGAGCTATGAGCCGCTCGGCGTCGTCGGGGTCATCGGTCCCTGGAACTACCCGCTCTACACCCCGATGGGATCCATCGCCTACGCGCTCGCCGCCGGCAACACGGTGGTGTTCAAGCCCAGTGAGCTCACGCCGCTCACGGCGCGCTTGCTCGCCGAGTGCGCGGAGGCGGCCATCCCGATCCCGGACGTGCTCCAGGTGATCACGGGCTTCGGCGAGACGGGCGCCCATCTTGCGCGATCCGGGGTGGGCAAACTCGCGTTCACGGGCTCTGCCGCCACGGGCAAGCGCGTGATGGCCGCCGCCGCGGAAAACCTCACCCCGGTGTTGATGGAGCTAGGCGGCAAGGACGCCATGATCGTGGCCGCCGACGCGGACCTCGAGCGCGCGGCCAAGGGGGCCGTGTTTGGGGGCCTCGCGAATTCGGGGCAGGCCTGCGTGGCCATCGAGCGGGTGTTCGTCGTGCAGAGCGTGTACGAGCCGTTCGTGGCCAAGGTGCTGGAGCATGCCCGCAAGGTCACCGTGGGCAG
>JBIQKA010000027.1:0-62243 GCA_044507075.1 Myxococcales bacterium | reverse complement strand
GGTCCTGCGCACGCTGACGGCCCATCCCGGGCCCGATCTGGAGCTCCGCAAATGAGCCGTCCCGTGCGCACCAGCGCTCCTGGAAAGCTCATGGTTTCCGGGGAGTACGCGGTGCTCGAGGGGGCGGTCGCGGTGGTGGCTTCGGTGGCTGCCCGTGTCTACTGCGAGCTCTTGCCCGGATCGGGCACCACCGTCTCGACCGCCTCGCGGGCCGCTCGCGACGGTTCGGGCGCGGAGATCGGCGGTTTGCCCCAAAGGCCTCCGTTGCCTCCCGAAGCAGTGTTAGCTCGGAAGTTAGCGGAGGAGTCGTTGGGTCCCGTGAATGCCGAGCTCTTCATCGACGCCAGTGAGTGCCGCAAGTCGGGGAAAAAGCTCGGCTTGGGCTCCTCTGCGGCAGCCTCCGCGGCGGCCGTGGGCGCCGTGCTCGCAAGTCACGGGCAGGATCTCACCGAGCCCGCGGCGCAGCGCCGCGTGCTGGAGCTGGCCCTGGCCGGCCACAAGGCCATCGCGCCCGAGGGCAGCGGCGCCGATGTGGCCGCAGCCTCGCTCGGCGGCTTCGTGCGCTACCAGCTCGACGATCAGGGCGCGGTGCTGCAGGCCGAGCGCATGAACTTCCCGGCGCACGTGGAGACCCGCGTGGTGTGGACGGGCAAGGAAGCGCGCACCAGCGAGTTCGTGCGTGCGGTGCGCGCGTTCGAGGCGCGGGATCGCGCGGGCTACGGCAGGCTGCGCGACGGGCTCAAGGATCAGGCCGGGCGCTTCGCGGATGCCATCGCAGAAGGCGACGCGGGCGAGATCATCGCCGCGGCTGCGGCCTACGGGCGCGGCATGGGTGAGCTCGGCGAGGCCGCCGGGGTCGCCATCGTGACCACGGAGCTCGCGCAGATCGCGGAGCTCGCGCGGGTGCACGGCGGCGCCGCCAAGCCGTCGGGCGCGGGCGGCGGCGACGTGGCCATCGCGTTCTTCCAGCGCGGAAGCGACGCGCAAGCCTTCGACAACGCGTGCGAACGGGCGGGGCTCGATCGCTTGGACTTGGGCTTGGGCGCACCCGGCGTGCGCATCGAGGACACCTGAATGACTTTGCTCTTACGCGTACGTTTGAGCTCAACCTGAACTGAGGGCGGTTATGGTCTCGTCGAGAATCTCCGGTTTCTACAAGCTTCCCATCGAAGAGCGTCAGCGCATCGCCGCCGAGCGCCTCGATCTGACAGCCGTGGAGATCCAGTCGCTCGAGCGCGGCGGACTCGAGCGCGACGTGGCGGACAAGATGATCGAGAACGTGGTGGGCGCCTTTACGCTGCCCTTCGCGCTCGGCCTCAACGCCCAGATGAACGGCAAGGACTACCTGGTGCCGATGGTCGTGGAGGAGCCCTCGGTGGTGGCAGCCGCTTCCAACGCGGCGCGCATCATCCGCGCAGGTGGCGGCTTCTTCGCCGAGTCCGACGAGCCGATCATGATCTCGCAGGTTCAACTCGACGACGTGCCGAACCCCAAGGCCGCGTGCGCCAACGTGCTCGAATTCAAGAAAGAGCTCCTGGCCCGTGCGGACGCTTCGGTGCCGAACCTGGTGCGCCGCGGTGGCGGTGCCCGCGGGCTCGAGGTGCGCGACCTCGGCGACGGCATGATCGTGGTGCACTTCCTGATCGACTGCCGCGACGCCATGGGCGCCAACTTGGTGAACACCGTGGCCGAGTCTGTGGCCGACCGCATCGCCGAGATCACCGGCGGCAAGGTGGGCCTGCGCATCCTCTCGAACCTGTGCGATCAGCGCTGCGTGCGCGTGCGCTGCTCCGTCCCGGTCAGCGCGCTCAGCGAGCGCGATGCCGACGGCGCCTCCGTGCGAGACGGCATCGTGCGCGCCTCACGCTTCGCCGAGGCCGATCCGTACCGCGCCACCACGCACAACAAGGGCATCATGAACGGCATCGATCCGGTCGTGATCGCGACCGGCAACGACTGGCGCGCCGCCGAGTCGGGCGCCCACGCGTTCGCGGCGCGCAGCGGTCGCTACAAGCCCTTGTGCACCTGGCGCAAGGGCGAGAACGGGAACCTCGAGGGCTCCATGGAGATCCCGCTCGCGCTCGGCGTGGTGGGCGGCCCCTCGCGCATGCACAAGAACGCCGCGCTCGGTCTCAAGATGACCGGCGTGAGCTCGGCCCAGGAGCTCGCGATGCTCGCCGCCTGCGTGGGCATGGCCTCGAACTTCGCGGCCCTCAAGGCGCTCGCCACCGACGGCATCCAGCGCGGTCACATGGGCCTGCACGCGCGTCAGGTCGCGGTGGCTGCCGGCGCCATCGGCGACGAGGTCGAGAAGGTGGCCGAAGAGATCCACGCTGCGGGCCACGCCACGCTAGATGCGGCCATGGCGGCCCTGGCGCGCCTGCGTCGCGCCGAGCGCGCAGCGGAGATCACCGCGGTCGACCTCGCGGAGTGAGGAGCGCGCGGGGCCATCCCGCGCAACGGAGTTCAGTCGCACCGCGAAGCTGAGGAGGGCGGTGAGGAGGCTCAGGGTGCGCTGATTCAACGGCATGCGAGCTCTATTCGTGTTCGTCTCATAGAGGGTGAAATGTGCCTCAGATGCAGCCAGAGACCTGACAGACCCCGTTGTAGCAGCCCTTCGGAAATCCTTCGCCGCCCTTGCAGTCGTTGTGCTCGTCGCAGGTCAGCGCGCACATGACCGCGGTCTCTCCGCAGCCTCCCGCATGGCCGCAGCTGAGGCAGACCTCGGCGAACTTGGTGTTGGGCGGACACTTGGTCGGACCCGTGTCTTCGCCACCACAGGTCTGTTCGCACTGCGCGAGGGTGTCGAAGCGGTTTTCGTTGCCGCCGCAGCCGCCCCAGAGTTTCTGCACGCATACACCCTTCGCGGCGTCGTACGCGTACACCTGGAAGGCGGCGAAGCAGTGGCCGACCTCGAATGGGAGCTTGCAGGCCGCGGGCAGCTCGGTCGACTCGACCGACGCATCGGAAGGGGTGTCGCCGTCTCCTGAGTCGTCGTCCGGGTCCGCGTCGTCCTTCGCCGGGTCGTCGTCGTCCGCGTCGTTCGTGTCGCCGGGCTCCTTGGAGCCATCCCCGTCCTGAGCCTCGTCGCTGGTCTCCTCTGAGGCGTTGCTCTCGCCACGCTGGGTTTCATCGGCGGTGGCGCCCTCGTTTGAGCAGGCCGAGAGGCCCAGAAGGAGGGCGACGAAGCAAATAATGCGCTGGGCGCAGGTCATGCGGATCCTCGTGGGTCGTTCCTACCTTAGTGCGCGCGCGGCCACCTTCCGTCGAATAATTTGAGCGGCCGGGCGATTTCACCCAGGCAGGGCGGGGTTTCGACAAGGGATCAGTGGACTTGCGTTCCCCCGTCGCCCTCCCCGAGCGAGACGTGCACCGTGAAAAATGACTATGCTTGCCGGGTGACTGCTTCGCTATCGATGTCCGAGTTGATCGGCAACACCCCCCTCGTCCTGCTCAACGACGAGCACGCCAGCGTTCGCCTGTTCGGCAAGCTCGAGAGCCAGAACCCGGCAGGGAGCGTGAAAGACCGTCCGGCGCTTCAGATGATCCTGGGCGCCGAGCGGCGCGGTGAGCTCAAGCCCGGCGTGCGCCTGGTGGAGGCCACCAGCGGCAACACCGGGATCGCGCTCGCGATGATCGCCGCCGCGCGCGGCTACACCATTGAGCTCATCATGCCCGAGAGCTCCACCGCCGAGCGTGTGCAGCTCATGCGTGCCTACGGCGCCGAGGTGATTCTCACGCCCGATGCAGAGGGCATGGAGGGGGCCATCGATCTCGCCCGTCGGAAGGTGGCCCAGGGCGGCTACGTGATGCTCGATCAGTTCAGCAACGATGACAATTGGCGCGCCCACATGGAGACCACGGGCCCCGAGATCTGGACCCAGACCCACGGGAACCTCAAGGCCTTCGTGTCCGCCATGGGGACCACCGGGACCATCATGGGCGTCTCGCGCTACCTCAAGTCGCAGAACCCGAACGTGCGCATCGTGGGTTGCCACCCCGCCGACGGCGCCTGCATTCCGGGCATTCGCAGGTGGCCCGAGGCGTACTTGCCCAAGATCTATGACCCGCGCGACGTGGACGAGATCCTCGACATCGCCCAGGCGGACGCGGAGAACGAAGCCCGCAAGCTGGCCCAGGAGCGCGGCGTGCTGGTGGGCGTCTCGTCGGGCGGCGCGGTGTGGGCGGCCCGTCAGATCTGCGCGCGCCTGGAGCGCGCCGGCGAGTCAGGCAGCGTCGTGTGCATCCTGTGCGACCGCGGCGATCGCTACCTCTCCTCCAACCTATTCTGAGGGAACATCATGGCGGCAACGATGAACGTGAAGCTCGAGCGCGTCGGCCCTGCGGCCTTTCGCGCGGTCGCCGGCTCCGGAGGCGAGCTCATCGTCGATGGGTCGCCGGAGATCGGCGGAGAGGGGCGCGGCATGCGGCCGATGGAGCTGCTGCTCAGCGCCATCGCGTCATGCTCGGCGATGGACGTGGTGCACATCCTGCGGAAGCAGCGAGAGCCGCTCACGGAGCTCGAGGTGCACTGCGAGGCCGAGCGGAAAGACGCCACACCCGCGCCGTTCACCAAGGTGCAGCTACGCTTCGTGGCCCACGGCGGCGTCAACGCCCACAAGCTCGAGCGCGCCGTGAAGCTCTCGGTGGAGAAGTACTGCTCGGTCGTGGAGTCGCTCAACAAGGACGTGGCGGTGAGCCACGAGTGCTCAGCGGTCTAGCGCCGAGCGCCACGGGATTGCCACGTGATTCTCGTATCGAGAGGCCCTGCGGCCGCTCACGCGCTGCGGCGCCGCTGAAGAACGAAGGCCAGGAACATCAACGTGACGCCGAGCGGAGGCAGGCGAGGGGCGGCGGCTCCAGTGGTCGCGCTGCAGCCGTCGCTCCGAATCACCTTGTCCTCCCCGGGGGGCGGAGGACCCTCGTCGCGTGCGAAGCCGGCCCCCATTTCGGGGTCGTCCGCGTCCTGCGTGCGTTCGGAGCCGGTGTCTTCCGCGTCGGCGTCGGCTCCGTCGTCCGATGCGCCGCCCGTCTCCGGGCAGAAGCGGGAAGGTGAGCTCGCGATGCCGCCTGGGCCCACGCTGCGCAGCTCGAAACACCCGAGTGGACGGTCGTCGTCGATGAAGAGGGCAGGGGCGCTGCACGCCGACACGGGTGAGAGCCCGGCCCCATAACCGCCTTCCTCGGCCCGCACGAGCCAGGCGATCGCGTCGGACGCCGCGGGTGAAAAGCGCAGCAGGGTGTCCTGGCCCGTATCGAAGCAGTCCTGCGCCGCAATTACGTCGGGGCAGCCCGTTCCTCCGAGTTCGCTCGAGGTGGCGTGCCCCAACACCAGGGGCGCTGCAGGTGCGCTCGCCGTGCTGCTGCCGGTGCGAAAGTGAAGATCGAGGCCCGCGGAGGTCGCGTGGAAAGGACCGCTGAGGTGCAGCGTGTAGTCCGTGTCCGGCGTCAGCGAGCCCGGCTCGAAGCGCAGCGCGTTGAGCTCCCGTGTAGCCTGGAGCGCCACGCCGTTGAGCGTGGCCTCGACCTCGGCGCCCGACAGGCTCGTCAGGGCCCAAAACTGAGCGTTCAGGGGGACCTCCTGCGCGCCATCGCTCGGATAGCTCCAGAGCAGTTCGAGAGGGGGCTCGACGCAGCTGGCCTGCGCCTGGTCCGCAAGGAGAGGCCCGACAAGGGTGCTCAGCAGCGCCGCAAGGGCAGACTTTCGACAGATACGGGTCATGTCCGGATCGCAAAGCACGCGCCGTGCCACCCTAGTTTTCCGAGAATCTCGCGCGAAAACGCTGACTTCGGACACCGTGAACCCACGGCGTGGCCCCAGCCGGTTGGCACAGCTCGGCTCAACCGACCGAGCCTTGACGAACCGTGCTTCTCGGGCTTCCTTGGTCCCATGGCGCGCCGCGTGATCTTTCGCAAATACGGAATGCCCGAGGTCCTCGAAGTCGAGGAGCGCGGCGAGCGAGATCCCGGCCCGGGCGAGCTCCGCATCGATGTGGCCTACGCAGGCGTGAACTACGCCGACGTGATCGCGCGCCGCGGCTTCTACAAGTGGGCACCTCCCTTGCCGACTTGCGTCGGCTTCGAGCTCTCGGGGGTCGTCTCCGCGCTCGGTCCGGGCGTGACCAGCCATGTCGTCGGCGATCGCGTGGTCGCGGTCACGCGCTTCGGTGGTTACGCCGATTCCGTGGTGGTCGAAGCCCAGCGGGTTTGGCCGATTCCCCCTGGAATCACCATGGAGCAGGCGGCCGCCATCCCGGCGGTGACCATCACCGCGTGGCACGCGCTCGTGAACGTCCTGCGCGTGCGCGCGGGCGAGTCCGTGTTGATCCAGGCCGTGGCCGGCGGGGTCGGCCTGGCCGCGCTGCAGATCGCCAAGCACCTCGGCCTCGTCACCTATGGCACCGCGAGCACCGCCGAAAAGCTCGCCTTCGCGCGCGAGCATGGGCTCGATCATGGCATCGACTACACACAACAGGACTTCGAGCACGAGGTGTTCCGCCTGACTTTGGGCCGCGGCGTCGATCACGTGCTCGATTCGCTGGGCGGCGCCGGGCTGCGCAAGGGCTACCGCTGTCTGAGCGCCACGGGCCATCTGGTGACGATCGGGGCCGCGCAGGTGGCGCCCGCGGGGCGCACTCCTTGGGGCGTGCTCAAGGCGGGCGCCGAGCTCATGCGCGGTGGGGTGTTCCACCCGTTTCAGCTAATCGAAGACAATCGCAGCATCGCGGGCGTGCAAGTGCTTCTGCTCTGGCAAGACGTCGCGCTCATGCAGTCCGCCATGACACAGATCCTCGAATTCGCGCGCACCTCCGTGATCAAGCCGCATATCGAGCGGGTTTTGCCGCTCACCTCTGCGGCCGAGGCGCACGCCCTGCTCGAGTCGCGCAAGACGCGCGGCAAGCTGCTCCTAGCCTGCGCGGGGGCGCCCGCAGCGCGCTGACACGAGCACGCAAAGCGCCACCGTACCCACACGGCGCACCCGCGCGCCGCCAAAGCGCGATTCTCTGCGCGCGAAGGTCGACGTGGCGCGCAAAGTTTTACAGGATGGGGGTTTCGCGCGTTGTTTGCGCATTACCGGAGATTTCCTTGACACCGACAGAAGCTACGCTCTTGAACTTTCGCCACGCCAGCAAGCTGGTCGACCTCGGGCAACTGATGGAACATCGGCTCACTACGCCCAAACGCGAAGTTAAGGTGAAGTGCACGATCCAGCTAGACAACGGAAGCACGGGGACCTTTGTTGGCTATCGCGTGCAGCACGACGACGCCCGGGGACCCATGAAGGGCGGCATCCGCTATCACCACGAGGTGGATCCCGATGAGGTCAACGCGTTGGCCTCGCTGATGACCTGGAAGACCGCGGTCGTCGATCTCCCCTATGGTGGCGCCAAGGGGGGCATCACCTGCGACCCGCGTACGCTCTCGCCCGGCGAAAAGCAGCGGCTGACCCGTGTCTTCGTGCAGGGGATCCAGGACATCATCGGGCCGCAAAAGGACATCCCCGCGCCGGACATGGGCACGAACGCGAGCACCATGGCGTGGATCGTCGACGAGTACTCGAAGTTTCACGGCTACCAGGCCGGCGTCGTCACGGGCAAACCGGTCGAGATCGGCGGCTCCTTCGGGCGCGACGCGGCGACCGGGCGAGGCATGGTCTTCGCGCTGGAGAACTACTTCGCCGAGGTGGGCCGCCAGATTGCGGGCACGACCTTCGCGATCCAGGGCTACGGCAACGTGGGCTCCTGGGTCGCGCGCATCCTGTCGCAGCTGGGAGGAAAGATCGTGGCCGTGGCCGACGTAACAGGGGCCGTGCGCAATCGCGAAGGCCTCAATCTGAGCGCGCTCGACGCGTACGTGGAGCGGACGCGCGGCGTCAAGGGGTTTCAGGGAGGCGAGGAGTTCCCCGCAGACCAGCTTCTCTATGAGAGCTGTGATGTGCTGGTGCCGGCGGCCCTGGGCAACGTGCTGCGCAAGGACAACGCCGGGGACGTGCGCGCCCAAGTCATCCTCGAGGGCGCCAACCATCCGAGCGATCCGGACGCAGACGCCATCTTCGCCAAGAAGGGTGTGGTGGTGCTACCCGACATCTACGCCAACGCCGGCGGTGTCACGGTGAGCTACTTCGAGTGGGTCCAAAACATCCAGGCGTTTCGCTGGACAGAGGAGCGGGTCACCGACGAGCTCAGGCGCGTGATGGCGCGCGCCTGGCAGGACCTGTCGCAAACGGCCCGGAAATATCAAACCAACTTCCGTACCGCGGCCTTTGCGCTCGCCGTCGCACGTGTGGCCCACGCCACCGAGTTGCGCGGCGTGTGACCGCGGGGGCGCGAGCTGACTGGAGGTATTCTTGCCCACGGGCGAACTTTTCCACACGTGCGCGATCGCCGCGACGCGCTGAAACGTATCGCTCGTGAGTAAGAAGACAGTTGGTCCAAGGAAGATTGGCGAAGGGCACGGGTGACGGACAAATTGTCACCCTCAAGCTCCCAAATCGTCGCCGCGGACCGCGAAAGATCGCTTATGTTCGAGAAGGCATGGCCCTTGCTGAGGGCTCTTGGAGGAGTCGAGGTCGTCACGTCGTCTCTGCACTGAAATGGCTCTGAATCAGCGCGCTGCACGCGCTTGGCCTTTTGTTCGTAACGCACGCCTGTGCGCTTCGACGGATCCCGGG
The DNA here is from genome assembly GCA_044507075.1 of Myxococcales bacterium. Taxonomy (GTDB): domain Bacteria; phylum Myxococcota_A; class Polyangia; order Polyangiales; family DASUME01; genus DASUME01. The sequence continues at coordinate 53,572 of JBIQKA010000027.1, read as the reverse complement.
GAGAACGGAATGAGCGAGTTCCAAATCACGTTCCGCGGCGTTCTGCCAGAACCCAACCTGCGTGCGCTCGCCGAAGCGATGTACCACAAGGTCAAGGGCGAGTACGGGCGCGCCTCCGGGTTCCATCTCTCCATCGTCGAGCAAGCTCCGGTTTCTGCCCGTCCGCGCGCCGTCTCTGCGCGCGTGCAGCTTCACGCCGGTCCGCACGGGGCGCACGCTGCGGCCGAGGCATGGAACGACAACCCGGTGGCCGCGGTGCGCGAGGCTTTCGCCGCAGCCTACACGGAGATGAGCAGTGCCGCGCCTGTGCCAAAGGTCCGCCTGTGCCGCCAAGCCCACAAGCTCCTCCTGTTCCGGAGAGAGTGTGTGGCCAAGGTGGGCGGCGATTTGGTCCGAGCCGATTTGGTCCGAGCCGATTGAGCCTTCTTGAAGGGCGCTTGCCGGCGCACCTGCTCGCTTGCGCGGCTATCTGGTGGCGTCCTCGACGGCTTCGCCCCCTTCCTCCACCTGCTCCTCCGCTTCTTCTGTGACGGTCTCCGTGGTCTCCTGCGCCTGATCGCCAGCGGCTTCAGCGGCCTCGGTGGCCGGCTCCGCCTTCTTCTTGCAGCTTACGGACACGGAGGCGACCACTGCCACTGCGATGACGATGCCGAGCTTGTTGTGCATAGGATTCTCCCCTTGATGCGCCCTCGAGCTCCGGCGGAACTTCCAGGTGCTCCACGATCCGCAGCGAACTCGAGCGAGCGTCCCGGAAGGTTAGCCCAATTGCATTCACCCGGCGGGCGCCCACGTAAATCACGCGCCAAGCCCAGGCGCGCTCCTCCCCAGATGGAGGCAGGAAGTTGCGCCGGGTGCTCCCCGCCCCTTCCCAAATTCTGCGCCCTGCGTGTTAACCGAGGCGATGCAGACCTTCTTGGGAATTCTGATGTTGTGGGGGCTCTTGTGCCTGCCTTCGTGGGTCCGCGCGGATGCCCCGCTTCATAGCTACGCCCTGGTCGTGGGCAGCAATCGGGGGGGCGCGGGTCAGGCGACGCTGAGCTTTGCGGAGCGGGACGCCGAGCGAATGGCGGACCTCTTGGTGGAGCTGGGGCGCACGCCGCGTGAGCGGGTCACGGTGCTCCGGCAACCGTCGACGCGCGAACTCGAGCTGGCGCTTTCGGAGCTCGAGCAGACCCTGGCGAAGCATGCAGCGCAGGGGGAGCCATCGCAGGTGGTCTTCTACTACTCGGGCCATGCCCGCGCGCGCGCGCTCAGCCTCGGACAAGAGGAGGTCCCGCTCGACCGGCTCCGCAAGGCCTTGACGGCCCTGCCGAGCACGCTGACGGTAGTCGTGCTCGACGCCTGTCAGAGCGGGGCGTTTTCGGGCGTCAAGGGCGCCTCACCAGCAGCCGACTTCTCCCTTCGCTCGGTGAACGACCTGCACAGCCAAGGCATCGCGGTGATGGCCTCGAGCACCGCGACCGAGTTCAGCCAGGAATCGCCCGAGCTCGGCTCGAGCTACTTCAGCCATCACTTGATGGCGGCGCTGCGCGGGGCAGGCGACGGAAACAGCGATGGCCGCGTCTCCCTCGACGAGGCCTATACCTACGCGTACCAGCACACGCTCTCGGACACGGCGCGCACCCAGGTCGGGACGCAACACGCCACGCTCGAGACGGACCTCCGAGGGCGCGGGGACGTGCCGCTCAGCTATCCGGTGGACGCGGACGCCCAGCTCACGCTGCAGGAGACCCTCGATGCCCGTGTGATCGTGCAGCGCGCGCCGCGCGGCGCGGTGATCGCCGAGATCGTCAAGGTGCCTGGGCTGCCCTTGCATCTCGCCCTCCCGTCCGGCCGCTACGAGGTCCTGGTGCGGGGGGCGGGCGGCCACGACACGCGCGCCTGCGAGGTCACGCTGACGCGCGGCAGTGTGTACGCCCTAAATCCGTCGCAGTGTCCGGTGATCACGCCTCCGAGCGGCGTCGCCAAAAATGGTGGATCCGTCGATCCGGAGCAGGAAGCGAGCGGGGAGCGCAGGCACATCCGCGGCGAGGAGGCCAGGCGATGGTACGAATGCTGGTTTCTCGAGCTGGGCGTCGCGCTCGGCAGCGTCACGGACGGCGCCTACACGCGCACGCTCGAGCAGTTCCGCTTCTCCGAGCAGGACGCAGATCGACTCACGCTCGAAGGCGCGGCGGGGATCGCGCTGCACCCCAACGTCAACCTGGTGGCCCGCTACGACCAGCTCGAGAGCCGCTCGTATGAGCGGTCGCTGCAGGGCCCCGATGGCAGATCGCGCGACGAGACCTTTGCTTTTCGCACCCACGCGGTCTCGCTCGGCGCCCGCGGCCGCCTGCCGCTGAAGAAGGAGTGGGTGGTGGCCTTCGCGGAGGGCGACTTGGGCCTCGGGCGCTCGCGCAGTGAGATGGAGGGCAAGAGATTGCACGCGATCGATCATCACTTCGGCCTCGTGTTGCGGGCCGCGGTGGGATTGACCATCGGCATCTCGAAGCACTTCGGCCTCTATGCGCAAGGCGGTTACGTCTACGCGCCCGTCACGCGCAACGCGATCGGAGAGGCCCACAACGACGGCGGCGTCACGGTCGCCACGGGTATCCGCTTGCGTATCTTGAAGGGAGTCTGGTGATGCGTGCACGCCTCGTTCGCTGGTTTCTTGGGCTTTTCGCGTTGAGCGCGGCCTTCGCCGCCTGCCTGGATACCAACCTGGTCAACAACCCCTCGTTCGATCTGTGGTGTGGTGAGTCGTTGTGCGGTTGGCAGGTGGACGCTGGCTCCATCGAGCGCGTCGGCACCTGGCACAGGAAGGACTATGGCGTTTCCTTCGAGGGCACGAGCGCGCAGATCTCGCAGCTCTCCGACGCCGATCCGGTGGAGTGCATGCGCTTCGACATGATCGCGGACGCTGACCCGAGGGCCCAGCTCTCTCTCGTTCTCGACTTCAACGACGACGGGGTCGAGGAGTTCACGCAACGCATCACCGATGTGCGCTGGAAGAGCGTGCAGTTCATGGTGCGCATGCCGCGTGACTACCGGAACGTCCGCTTCATCCTGCGCAAGCAGAGCGGCGGGCGCGCGGTGATTGCGCAGCTGCGCGTGGTGGAGGAGAAGGAGGAGTGCGCGGGACCTCCGATGCTGCTCCAGGACGGCGCGCGCTGCACGATCGACGCCACGTGCCGCTCCGGGCTGTGCAGCGGAGGGGTGTGCAGCGCGTGCGGGTCGCTCGGTAGCTGCGGCGAGGGAGAGGGCTGCCACCTGGACAGTCAGTGCGTCGATGCCGCGTGCTCCGGCGGAACCTGCCAGCGCTGCGCCCTAGAGGGAACTTGCCCGGCGCTCGCTCCGTGCGATCGCGATGACCAATGTCAGAGCAAGGCCTGCCGCCCGCGCCTCACGTACTCCGACGTCACGGAGGCCACGAACTGCTTGCGCGGCGATCCCGCCGCCAGCGGTAGCGGGCTGAACCTCTGCTCCGAGGGGGTCTGTCTGCTGTGTGACGCCGATCCGTTCCCGCGGCAGTGCGCCGAGTGCACCCAGGACGAGCAGTGCGCGAGCGGCGTGTGCGAGCAAGGGCTGTGCGCGGAGTGTCGCTCCGACGACCAGTGCGCCGCCGGCCAACGCTGTCGCTACCGCGATCTCTTCGACGTGGGCGCGCGCGCTTGCACGGACGAGCTTCGGCGCGACTTACCGCGGGGCGCGCTATGCGATACGAGCGAGGAGTGCGCGGGGGGGCTCGCGTGCGGCAGCACCGGCGACGAGGCCAAGCGCTGCGGGGTCGCCTGCGAAGTGACGGGCGCGTGCCACCCGGGATCGATCTGCACGCGCGCTGCCTATTCGGAGCTAGACGGCACGATCTGGCATCCCGAGCGAACGCTTCCCGCGTTCGCGGACGTGGCGAGCCGCATTGCCACCTGCCACCCGGTGCTGCCCGCGGGCGCCGCGTGCACGCTGCACGCCGAATGCGCGACCGGCATCTGCTGTGGCGGCGCCTGCATGAACGCAGATCGCGCGGTGAAGAACCTGCGCACCGGTGGCTGCATCCTCGCAGACGACGGCGCGGAGTGGGAGTAACCTTTGACGGCCCCGTGGACAGCTACAGACGCTATGGACCTGCCCTGCTGCGCAAAGCCCGCCGCCTCCTGCGCAACGAGGAGGAGGCCCGCGACGCCGTGCAGGGGCTGTTCTTGGAGCTCCTCGCGCGCGGCGAGCCCGCACGGGATCTGCCTTTCCTTTATCGCGCGCTCACCCACCGCTGCCTCAACTTGCTGCGTGACGAGAAGAACCGCGCGCGTCTGCTCGAACGTCAGGCTCCGATGCTCGCGGGTGCAGGCGGGCCCCGAGCGGACACGCTGGCGATCGGCCTGGACGTGCTGCTGCGGCTCCAGCGGCGGGTGGACAAGAGCGTGATGGAGACCGTGGTCTATCGCTTCTTGGATGAGCTCGGGCTCGAGGAGATCGCCGAGGTCATGCAGGTGAGCCGCAAGACCGTGCAAAACCGGCTCGCGCGCGCCCAGGACGAGCTCGCGTCCTTGCTGCAGCAAGGTGGAGCGTCATGAGCTCCTTGGAGAAAGACAACGTGTCGTGGCTGATGATGGAGCGCTACGCGCTTGGGGAGCTGGGCGAGAGCCAGCGTCGCGAGGTGGAGCGTTGCCTGGCGCGCTCGGAGTCCGCGCGCGCGCGGCTCAAGGAGATCCTCGAGGACAGCTCGCCGCTCCCGGAGCTGCCTGCGCTTGTGCCGCTCGCGACGACGCGCCCGCACAGGTCCCGGGTTTGGCTGCGCTGGGGCTCGGCGTTGGCGGCGGCTGCGCTCGTGGCGCTCGCGTTTGTGTCGGCACGGGAGGTGGAGTCGAGCCCGGAGCGGGCGCAGATCAAGGGCGGAGAGCTGACGATCTCCCTGGTGAGTGAGTCGGGCGTGCGCGAGCCCGAGACCTTCGCGCAGGGGGAGCGCTTCAAGGTGCTCGTCACGCGTGCGCCTGGGCGGCGCGAGTCGCTGCACCTCTTGGTGTTTCAGGCGGGAGCGCGCTTTGAGCCCCTGGCCCCTGCGCGCATCGAGGGCGGAAACCTGGTGCCATGGCCCGGTGCGTTTGCCCTCGACGGGGACGCACCCGCCGAGATTTGCGTGACGTGGGGCGCTGAGTTCCGGAGCGCACGCCGCGGAGCCGAACTGGGAGAGCGCGCCGCTTGCAAGACCCTCACGCCGCGCTGATCAAGTCCTCGCGTATCTGATCGCCTACGTCGACGCAGGAGCACCTCCACTACATCGACCTACACTTGTTCTTGGTAGCGGTGGCCGCTGATCTGCCCTTTCGGGAAAACGCTCAGTTGTGCAGCGAGACCCATTTGGGGCATCTTAGGCGCCATGGGGTGGGGTGATGATCGGCAGGGCTTGGTGAACATCACCGGCGAGCGGGTGGATGTCGCGCAAGCGAGCGAAGGCCTGCCGAATCGTGGGGCTCCGCTGCAGGTGCTGGTCTGCGAGACCGCAGAGCACCGGGTCGCGCTGCCGTTTACGTCGATCGTGGAGATCGTTCAGGCGGTCACCGTGACTCCCCTTCCGGGAGCTCCGCCCATCGTGGACGGAGTCATCAACGTGCGCGGCGCGGTCGTGCCGGTGGCGGACCTCGGGGCACGTCTCGGGGCTGCCAGCGGATCGGTGAAGCCGTCCCAGCACATGGTGCTCGCGCGCGCGGGCGCGCGGATGGTCGCGCTGCGCGTGGAGAGAGCTGCGGACCTACTCCAGGTCCCTCCCTCGAACCTGACCGCCTCCTCGGAGCTTCGCGGCGCGGCTCCCTACATCCGCGGTGCCGTCGCGCTCCCGGACGGCCTCCTCCTCCTGTGCGATCTCGAGGCGTTCCTCTCGGAACCTGAGTGTGCAGCTCTGGACGACGCGCTCGCCTCCCACTTCGACCCAACGGGACAATCGTGAACGATGACAAAGTCAGCGCGGCCATCGACGAGTTCGTCAAGGTTCGCACGGGTTTGTGTCTCAACACGCTTTCTGGCGAATTGAAGTGGCACCTCGTCCACGCCGCCATGGAGGGTTCCGGAGCCCGATCCCCGCTCTCGTATTTGGAGCGGCTACAGGCCGATCCGCGCGTATTCGACGAGTTCATCGCCAAGGTCACGGTGCCGGAGACCTACTTCTTCCGCGACCCCGCGCTGTTTGCAGGCCTACGTACCGAGTTCCTCCCGGAGCTCTACCGGGCCCGCGGAGCAACGCGCCGGCTGCGCATCTGGAGCGCAGGCTGCGCGTCGGGCGAAGAGCCCTACTCGATCGCGATTCTGCTGGATCAGCTCGGCATGGGCGGGTGCGCCCACATCGTGGGTTCGGACATCTCGAAGCGCATCCTCGAGCGAGCGAACCGCGCGCACTACGGCCCCTGGTCTCTGCGCAACGTGCCGAGCGGCGTCCGAGATCAGTACTTCCAAGCGACCGAGCGAGGATTTCAGCTCGACGACCGGATCCGCAGGAGGGTCGAGTTTCAGCACCACAACCTTTCCGATCCGCGGCCGCCCTTGCCTGCTGCCGGGGAGCTGAAGCTCGATCTGATCCTGTGCCGGAACGTGTTCATCTACTTCAGTCGAGAGAAGACCCAGGAGGTGTCGCGCCGCCTGGTTAGCCTGCTCGATGGCGCCGGCTGGCTCATTACGGGACCGAGTGATCCTCCGCTTGCGCTCGGCGATCTCTGCGAGGTGCGCGCGACGCCGTTCGGCCTCTGCTATCGCCGCAACGAAAACGCCTTCAGCTGGAGCCCTCGCGGCGCCCCCCACGCTCCTGCTTCGCCGGCCAAAGTCAGCGAGACGAGGACTGCCCTCCCGAAGGGGCTTGGTCCCAAGACCCTCGCTCGCCCGGCCACGCCGACCGCGCGCCTCGCGCAACCCGCGGCGGCGCAAGCCGAGCCACCCCTCGAGCGACTCCGTGCGCTCGCGAATGAGCACGGCTCTGCCGCGGCCGAGGCGGCGTGTCGCGAGGCGTTGACCGCGCAGCCGCTCGATCCGGAGCTCCATTGTCTGCACGCGCTCCTTCTGCTCGATCTCCGCCGCGAACGAGACGCAGAAGCGGCGGTGCGCAGGGCGCTCTATCTGGACGACGCGCTCCCGATTGCCCACTATCTCCGCGGCATGCTCGCGGCGCGACGCGGAGATCGAGCGGTCGCAATGCAAGCCTACTTGCGCTGCCAGGAAACTTGCCGGCGCGAGGCACCGACAACTGCCGCTAAACTCGGCGACGGAATTTTGCATCCGGATTTGTGGGATGCTGCGCGCGTCGCGGCGCGGCACCTGTCCCGTGATGGAAACCAGACATGAGTGAAGTCTTTGTTCGCGAGCATCAATCTATCCTCGCGGAGCGTGCGCGCGCGCTCGCTCGCCCGCTGGCTCCTGTCGAGCATCGGCATCGCGAGGACCACCTGGTGTTCGCGATCGGGGGCTCGACGTACGCCCTGGATGTCCGCTTCGTCTTCGAGATCGCACGCGTGACCGACGTGCTCACCATCCCTGGCGTTCCGCCGCCATTTCTCGGGCTCGCACCATTGAGGAGCGAGCTGCTCACCTTGATCGACCTGCCGGCATGGCTGGCAAGCCCGGCGAGGACGCGCGTTTCGGGATCACTCGTTCTGGTCTGCGGTGAAAGCCGGGGCGAGCTTGCGATCCCGATCGACGAAGCGCTCGACATACAGCGCATCGACGCGGCGGAGGTCACGCTGAGCGCGAGGCAGCGAAGTCTCGGATATACCGCTGCTGGCACCCACATCATCGACGGGGCGTGGCTCGTCCACGATCCGGACCTCTATCTGCAGCGATCCGACGCGTCCCCTTAGCGGACATCCGAAGGAGACTTGGAGAGGCATGGGAGTAGGAACCAAGATGGGACTCGGCATAGGCCTATCCCTGGCTTTGTTGCTCGCGGTTGGCATGGTCGCGAGCCGGGGCATGGGCCAGATGATCGAGACGAGCAGGCTCGTGACCCACACGCACAGCGTCCTCGAACGGCTCGCGGACGTCCGGTCGCAGATCTCTTCCTACGAGTCCAGCGGCCGCGGATACGCACTCACCGGAGAAGAGAGCTTCCTCGACTCGCAAGCGCTGGTGAAGGCGCGCATCGCCCAGGACATCAAGATCCTGCGCGACCTCACGCTCGACAATCCCGCGCAACAGCGCCGCCTCGAGACGCTCGAGCAGCTGGTGGCGCACCGGATCGAGCTTCGTGACGAGCTGGTGCGCGGGCGACGCGAGCAGGGACTCGAGGGAGCGGCCGATAGGGCCGGAGCGAGCAAGCGCGTGGCCGACACCATCGGCCAGCTGACCACGCAGATGGAGAACGAGGAGCGCGATCTCTTGGCCTTGCGCGATCAGCAGGCCAGCGAAACCGTGAGTTCGACCGAACAGGTCGTGCTGGGAGCGACGGTCGCCGCGTTCCTCCTGGTCGGGGTGCTGGGCTTCTTCATCAGCCGCGACATCGCTCAGTCCGTGGCGTCGCGCGACGCGCTGCTTCAGGGGATCCGGGACGCGACGATGGAGCTCGGCTCGGCCTCGGCCGAGTTGCTCGCTGCCACCACACAGCAGGGGTCGGGCGCGCACGAGCAGGCCGCCGCGATCTCCCAGACCACCACGACGGCGGACGAGGTCACCCAGACCGCCGAGCAGGCCGCCCAGCGCAGCCGCACCGTCGCGGAGGTCTCCCAGCGCATGGAGGCCGTCGCGCAAAGCGGCAAGCTCGCCGTGGAGGAGACGGCCAGGTGCATCGGAGAGCTCCGGGGGCGCGTGGAGGGGATCGCCAAGAGCATTCTCTTGCTCTCGGAGAGCGCGCAGTCGATCGGTGATCTGATCACGACCGTCAACGATCTGGCGGAGCAATCGAACATCCTCGCGCTCAACGCCGCCATCGAAGCCTCGCGCGCCGGCGAGCATGGACGGGGCTTTGCGGTGGTGGCGACGGAGGTCCGCACCCTGGCCGAACACTCGAAGAAGGCCACCAAGCAGGTGAGGGAGCTGCTCGGGGACATCCAGCGCCAAACGAACAAGGCCGTCCTGGTCACAGAAGAGGGGACCAAGGGGGCCGACGAAGCCACGCGCGCGATCTCACAGGCGGGCGAGACCTTCCGGGAGCTCGCCGACTCCGTCGCGAACGCGACGCAGGCTGCGCTTCAGGTCGCCGCCTCCGCGGGCCAGCAAGCGCTCGGCATCAGCCAGATTCAGCAAGCGATGAAGGACATCAATCAGGTCACGGTCCAGAGCTTGGCCGCGACCCGGCAGATCGAGCGCGCAAGCCAGGACCTGAGCAGTCTGAGCACCCGGCTGAGCCAGATGGTCGGAGCACCGAGCTGAGCGCCATGGATCAGGACCTCCTGCTAAAGAAGCTGATTGGGATCTTTCTCGAGGAATTCGAGGAGCATCGATCCAAGCTCGAGCAGGGAGTCCTCGCGCTGGAGCGGGCCGAACAGCCGGCCGCGAGCGAGCAGGTGTTGCAGGAGCTGTTTCGTGCCGCGCACAGCCTCAAGGGCGCGGCGCAGAGCGTGAGCGCAGATGAGGTCGCCAAGATCTGCCACGAGCTCGAGCAGTGGTTTTCGGATCTGCGGGCGGGTCAAGCCACCCTGAATCAGGGCCTGATCAACCGCTTGCTGAGCCTGGTCGATGAGCTCGAGCCGGCCGTCGTGCTCGTGCGCGCTCGCCATGGCGCGGGGAGGGCCGCCGAGCGGACCGAGGCCGCCACGCCGAACGACGCGGAGCCTGCACCTCCGTTGCCCGCGCCGATCGCGCGAGCACAGGAGCCCGAGCCGCACAAGGTCACGGTCACGGACGTCGCCGTGCGGGTTGACCGATCCAAGCTCGATGTGCTCCTCACCGACAACGACACGCTGACCATGGCGTGTTCACGGCTCACGCACGGGCTTTCGGCGCTTTCGGCGCTGCAGGAGCGGCTCGCCGGCCTCACCTCCACCCTGCGCCGCGAGCAGGCGAGCGCTTCGCTGCGCGACCCGCAGACGCGCTCCTCCGTGGACCGCGCTTCGCACCTGGAGACCGAGCTGCTCCGGATCACCGAGGCCTTACACCGGGACTTTTACGCCATGACTCAGGCGGTGCGCAGGGTAGACGTCGACGTTCGGCGCATGCGCATGGTGCCGTTCCACGACGTCTGCGAGGGCCTGGATCGCGCGGTGCGCGATCTTTCTTTGAACCTGGACAAGGGGCTCAGACTGCACATCGAGAGTGAGGACGTGGAGGTCGACCGAGCCGTCGCGCAGCGCCTACGAGATCCGCTCCTTCATTTGGTCCGCAACGCGGCGACCCACGGCATCGAGCCGAAGCAGGAGCGCGCAGCGCGCGGCAAGCCGAGCGTCGGGAGCATCACCTTGAAGGCACAGGTGAAGAGCGGCGAACTCGAGCTGTCCGTCGCGGACGACGGATGCGGGCTCGATCTGGCTGCGCTCCGCGCGCGCGCCGAGAGCCTCGGCCTGCCCATTCCCGAAGATGACGCCGGAGTCCAGCGCTTGGCTTTCGCCCCCGGGCTCTCCACCTCGTCCACGTTGACGTCGATCGCAGGCCGCGGGGTCGGCCTCGACGCCGTTCGGCGCGCCATCGAGGCGATGCATGGCAGCGTCAAGGTGCAATCGGAGCCGGAGAGAGGCGCGCGATTTGTCCTGCGCATCCCGCTCAAGGTCAGCACGCTACGTTGCTTGTCCGTCGCGATCAGCGGGCAGACGCTCGCCATCCCGTGCGCTCAGGTGAAGCGCATCGTGAGCCTCGACGCGGGAAGTCTGCTCTTCCTCGACGGATCCTACGCTGCTCGGGTCGACGATCAGGCCGTGCCGGTCGTCTCGCTGGCCCGTGTGCTCGGAGTGAAAGAGCGCCCTCTCTCATCTGCGGTCGCAGCCGTGGTCATCGAGAGCGAGGTGCGCACCGTCGCGTTCGTGGTCGACGAGATCGTCAGCGAGGGCGAGTGCGTCCTGCGCAATTTACCGAGCAGACTCTCCCGGGCGGCCAACGTGAGTGGCGTCGCGAGCCTCCCGAGCGGCCACTTTGCGCTCGTCCTCAGCCCGAACGAGCTCTGCCGCGGCGCGGCGCGCCTGCTCATGTCGGGCCCGCAGGCGTTGAACGTGAGCGCCCCACGCCCCGCCTGTCGCCTGCTCGTGGTAGACGACTCGCTCACCACCCGAACGCTCCTGAAGAGCATCTTGGAGGACGCCGGGTATCACGTCACCACCGCGCACAACGGCGTCGAGGCGCGCCGGCTCCTCGAGCTCGAGCCCTTCTCGCTGGTCGTGAGTGACGTGCAGATGCCCGAGATGGATGGCCTCGCGCTCACGCAATACATCCGCGGCTCGGATCAGCTGACGCGGCTTCCGGTGGTACTGGTGACCGCCCTTGGATCCGATCGAGAGCGCCAACTCGGCATGGAGGCGGGCGCCAACGCATACCTGGTCAAGACCGCGTTCGACCAGGAGTCCTTGCTGCAAACCATCGCGAGTCACGTCTGATGCCGAATCTCGTCAAAGTGTTGGTTGTGGATGACTCGCCGACGGCGCGGGCGCTGATCATCGGCGTGCTCGCGTCCGATCCCGAGCTGGTCGTCGTCGGGGAGGCCCGCGACGGCATGGAAGCCATCGAGCTCACGCGGCGGTTGAGGCCCGACGTGATCACGATGGACATCCGGATGCCGCACATGGACGGCTTCGAGGCCACCAAGCGCATCATGGAGGAGGTGCCGACCCCGATCGTGGTGGTCTCCGGCACCCTCGACGCGTCCGATGTGGAGATGTCCATGCATGTCATCCGCGTCGGCGCGCTCACCGTGCTGTCGAAGCCGGACGGGCCTGCCACGAGCCAGTTCGAGAATTCGCAGATGCTCTTCGTGCGGACCGTCAAGACGCTCGCCAGCGTCAAGGTGGTGCGGCGCCGGACGCCTGGCCAGAGCGCCCCCCCGGCTTCGCCCAAATCTCCGCAGCGCAAGGCGAAGGTCGTCGGAATCGGAGGATCCACCGGTGGGCCGGGGGCGCTGCGCATCCTGCTCGCGCAGCTACCGCATGACTTCGGGGCGCCCGTGCTGGTCGTGCAGCACATTTCTCCGGGCTTCATCTCCGGCTTGGTCCAGTGGCTCGATGCGATTTGCAAGTTGCGGGTCAAGGTCGCCACCCACTCCGAACCGCTGCGTAAGGGCACGATCTATGTTTCGCCCGAGCAGCGGCACCTGCGCGTCCTGGACGGACGCGTGCACGTCGATGCGAGCCCGCCCATCGGCGGCTTCCGGCCTGCTGCGACGGCTGTCTTCGAGTCGCTGGCCCGAGGATATGGAGAGAGCGCGGTCGCGGTCGTTCTCACGGGCATGGGGCGAGATGGCGTGGATGGATTGCAGCGGATCCGGGAGCGAAGGGGCTACGTGATCGCGCAGGACGAGGCGAGCTCCGCCGTCTTCGGTATGCCTCGTGCCGCCATCGAAGCGGGGGTGGTGGACGAGGTGCTTCCAATTCACGAGATAGCTCCGCGGCTCGATGAACTCACGCGTCAGGAGATCGCATCATGAGTCGCCTCTTGGTCGTCGAAGACAGCTCTACGCAGGCAGCGCGCATCCGGCTCGTGCTCGAGGCCGCCGGTTACGAGGTGAGCGTTGCGGTGAACGGGCTGAGCGCCCTCGAATGTCTCGCGCAGCAGCCGGTCGACCTCATCCTCTCGGACGTCAACATGCCCGAGATGTCCGGCTACGACCTTTGCGCACGCGTGAAGGAAAACGCGGCCTACCAGCATCTTCCGGTCATTCTCCTGACCTCCCGCAACGATCCGCTCGCGATCGTGCGCGGCCTCGAGTGCGGCGCCGACAATTTCATCACCAAGCCCTATGAGCCCGCGTACCTCGTGGAGCGCGTCAAGGCGATCTTGTCCTCCAGGCGCGCGCGCCAGCGCAAGCTACAGGTGGGCATCGACATCAAGTTTCTGGGGCGACACTTCATCATCAACTCGGACAAGGAGCAGATCCTCGATCTCCTGCTGTCCACCTTCGAAGAGGTCGTACGCACCAATGGCGAACTCGAGGCGCGGACCGAGGAGCTGAACTCCGTGCTCGAGAGCATCGGAGATGGTGTCGCCGTGGCGGACAGTCAAGGGGTGCTCATCCTCATCAATCAGGCGGCGATCCGGATGCTCGGCAAGCCTGCTCCGAAGATGACGATGGCTGCCTGGCTGGATCGTTGCGACCTGCGCTGCTCCGACGGCCTCACTCCACTTTCCCCGCAGAGCTATCCGTTCGTCGCAGCGCTGAAGGGGGTCGCGTCCGAGGAGGTGGAGGCCCTCTTGATGAGCGCGAACCCACCGCAGGGAGCCGTGCTGTCCATGAGCGCACGCCCCATGATGAACCGCGTGGGCCAGGTCCGCGGCGCGGTGCTCGTGGTCCGCGACGTCACCCACCGCCACGAGGCCGAAGCGCTCTTGCTCGCTCAGGCACAAGAGCTCTCGAGCGCGAAGGAGCGCGCCGAACGGGAGAGCAACTACAAGTCTCGCTTCTTGGCCAACATGTCCCACGAGCTGCGCACACCGTTGAACGCCATCTTGGGGTTCTCCGAGTTGCTCGAGGAGCAGATGTTCGGATCGCTCAACCCCCGTCAGAAGCAGTACGTGGGCTACGTGCGGCAGAGCGGCGAGCACCTGCTCGCCCTCGTCAACGACATCCTCGACATCTCCAAGATCGAGGCGAACAAGTTCGCTCTCGAGCGCGTCTGGCTCGACCCTGCGGTCGCCATCGAGGCCACGTGTGGCGTCGTCCAGCCGCTGGCCGACAAGCACAAGGTCAGCTTGGTGCTCGAGGTGGAAGAGGGCCTGCCGCCCATCTTCGCCGACCCCGTGCGCGTCAAGCAGATCCTCTACAACCTCCTGTCCAATGCGGTGAAGTTCACGCCCAGCGGCGGCCAGGTCACGCTGCGCGCGGCCGTGCGAGGAGAGCAGCTCAGCCTGAAGGTCGAGGACACGGGGATCGGCATCGCGCCCGAGGACATTCCACGACTGTTTCGCGAGTTCGAGCGGCTCCGGAACGTAACGGGAAGAAGCGACGGGACGGGGCTTGGATTGGCCCTCACCAAGCGGCTCGTCGAGATGCACGATGGTTCGATCCAGGTGGAGAGTGACCCAGGTCGCGGGTCGACCTTCACCGTCTGCTTACCGAGCACGCAGGGTGCGAAGCCTCCGTCCATCCGGAGCCCCAGCACCTACTCGTCCTGAATCCAAAGAGGGAGAACGCCCATGAAACGCACGAAAATCCTGGTGGTAGAGGACGACGCGCCCAACCGCGCGCTCGCGCAGGACGTCCTGGTGCATCGCGGCTACGAAGTTGTCACTGCTTGCGACCTCGAGGAGGCGAAAGCACACCTCGTCGGCGACACCTTGGACTTGGTTCTCACGGACGTGCGCCTCGCCGGAGGCAGCGGGGAAGCTCTGTTGCGGGAGATCCGAGAGGAGCACAAGCTCAATGGCGTACGCGTGGTCGCGGTCACAGGGCTGGCCATGGCGGAAGATCGACAACGACTTTTGAACCTCGGCTTCGATGGATATATCAGCAAGCCGATCGACATCCGCACCTTCGTGCAGAAGGTCGAGTCCTTTATATCTTGATTGATCGATCGAACCATCTGATCCTTAGTTTAGATGCCTGCCTGGGGGCCGTTGAAGGCCAGGTGCACGGGGGGTGTTGTGTGCAACACGTGTCTACCATTCTCGTCGTCGACGACGAGCCGCTCAATGTTCGGCTTCTGCGCGATCAGCTGGAGTCCGAGGGCTATGTCGTCCTGTCGGGCGCGAGCGGCGCAGAGGCGCTGGAGCTGTCGCGAAGTTGCGCGCCAGACCTCATTCTGCTCGACATCATGATGCCGGGCATGTCCGGGGTGGAGGTCGTCAGCGTTCTCTCGTCGGATCCGAAGACGAAACATATCCCGGTCATCATGGTGACCGCGCTCGGTGATCGTGATTCCAAGGTGCTCGCCCTGCGCAGCGGGGCCACCGAGTTCTTGTCGAAGCCCGTCGATCGGATCGAACTCCTCGTGCGTGTGCGCAACCTCCTCCGCCTGAAGCGCTATCAAGACGAGCTCGCGGCGCACGCTCAGAAGCTTGAACTCCGCGTGGCGGAGCGCACGGAAGAGTTGCGTGTGAGCCACCGCGAGACGATCCACGCGCTGACCCGCGCGGCCGAGTACAAGGACGAGGAGACGGGCGAGCACGTACGGCGCATCAGCTACTATGCCAGCGAGCTGTCGCAGCGAATGGGCATGGATGCCGCGTTCTGCGATGAGATCTTTCACGCCAGTCCGATGCACGACGTGGGAAAGATCGCGGTCCCTGACTCGATCCTTCTGAAACAGGGAAAGCTCGACGCGCACGAATGGGTCCGCATGAGGACGCACACCAGCATCGGAGCGCAGATCCTGGCCGACTCGAAGTCTCCATACGTCCGAATGGGCGCAGACATCGCGCTCTGCCATCACGAACGTTGGGACGGTACGGGTTATCCGCAGGGACTCAAGGGAGAGTCGATCCCGCTGGCCGCCCGGATCATGACAATTGGTGATGTCTACGACGCGTTGCGATCGAAGCGGCCCTACAAGGAACCGTTCAGTCACGAGATGGCGCTCGAGATCATCATCAAGGGCGATGGGCGCACATCGCCGGCCCACTTCGATCCGGCCGTGCTGGCCGCCTTCGAACAATCGGCGGGGCAATTTGCCGAGATCTTCGGTGAGTGGAGCGATCCCACATAGTGGTCACGCCTGGTGCTCCGTCAACAAGGGCATCGAGCCGGATGCGCCGAAGACGCGCGGAAGAATGGGTAAGAGATGCCCGAAATAGACATCAATACCGTGGTGGATGGGCGCTACGCCATCAAGCGCGAGATCGCGCGGGGTGGCATGAGCACGGTATGTGAAGCGCGCCATCTTTTCTCGGATGCCAAGGTCGCGCTGAAGTTGCTGCAGTATCCGACCGTGCGGCGCCCCGTGGCGCAGGCGCGGATGATTGCCGAGGCGCGGGTCCTGGGCGCCCTCCGCCATCCCAACATCGTCGCGCTCTACGACGCGGGTCAATGCGAAACCCATGGGCCGTATCTGGCGATGGAGATGATCCCCGGGCGGTCGCTCGAGAGCTTGCTCGTCGCGCGCAGAAGACTGCTCTTGGGACAGGCCGTGGCTCTCATGGCCCAGCTGTGCAGCGCGCTAGATCTGGCGCATCGCCGCAAGATCCTGCACCGCGACATCAAGCCCGCCAATCTGCTCATCATGCCGCAGCGCATGGGCGACCAGCTAAAGGTCATCGATTTCGGCGTCGCGCGGGCCACGGACATCACGGCGCCCGAAAACAAGCTCACCAAGGCCGGAGAGCTTCTCGGGACCCTCGCGTACATGGCTCCGGAGCAGCTCGGGGGCTCCGATATCGACCTGCGCGCGGACGTCTACAGCGCGACGGCCGTGCTCTACGAGTGTTTGACCGGTGATGTGGCCTACCCGGCGGACAATCACCTCATGATGCTCGCCAATCAACTCAAGGGTGTGCGGCCACGTCCGCTGCGGGATCATGGCCTCGAGGTCTCGCCGGCGTTCGAGCAGATCATCCAGCGCGGGCTCTCGCCCAACCCGGACGACCGCTACCGCTCTGCGGGCGACCTCTCCAAGGCGTTGCTCGTGGCGCTGGGCTCCCCGCTGCCGACCCTGGAGCTGCTCGACCGAGCGAGCGATCTCGTGGGAGCGTCCTACCTCAAGTACGAGGTGAGCTCCGAGCCGAGCTCACGCCAAATCCCGCCGCCGCCGCCGATCGGACGCAGGCAGTACGCGCGCGCTCCGTACGTCACGCCTGTGCGCATCCTGTTTGCCAATCAGACCTGCGACGGGCGAACGGCGGACATCTCCGAGGGCGGCATGATGGTGGTGGCCGACCAAGCCTGCGAGGAGGGCGAGAACGTCAAGGTTCGTCTGCCGCTGCCCACCACCGGCAAGGTGGCGGTGCTCGAGGCCCGTGCGCAGTGGGCGAAGACGAGCCGCGGCCAGCGGGCGATCGGACTGCAGTTCTTCGAGATCCCAGAGCACGCGCGGCAGGAGATTCGGACGTACGTGGAGTTCATGACCGAACGAATCGATGCGCCGAACTGAAGAACGCGCGAGTGCCCACGAGCCACCGGACGGCAGCGCGCCGGCTTGGGGGCGAGCCACGCAAACCCGCTCCGTATGCGGAGTTGAATGAGCCGAATTGGGCCATTCATGCTTGAGCCCAGCCTGGTCGATTGGTACAGGACTTAACGCACTCCCGATCCAGACGGGCGCAAGCAAGCTTGCATCACAGCGCGCGGGAGGAGCGCTTGCATGGCGTGATCGTGTGAGCAGTGACGCGAATCTTCGTGGGGGAGACATGGCACTCGTGTTGCGGCTGCTACTGGTGGAGGACTCGCCGGACGATGAAATGCTCGTCCTGGCCGCGCTGCGTGCGGCCGGCTACGAACTCCGCCACCGCCGTGTGTGCTCACGTGAAGCCATGCGTCAGGCCCTCGCAGAAGGTCCATGGGACCTCATCATCTCGGATTATTTCATGCCCGACTTCGACGCTCCCGGCGCGCTCGCGGTGGCCAAGGAGTCAGGCTCTGATCTCCCCTTCATCGTCGTTTCGGGCACGGTAGGAGAAGATCTCGCGGTCGCCGTGATGCGCGCGGGCGCGCGAGACTACGTGATGAAAGACAGGCTCGCCCGGCTTGCTCCCAGCGTGGAGCGCGAGCTGCGTGAGGCCCAGGAGCGCAGGCAGAGCCGGCTCGCGCAAGAGGCCGCCGCAAATGCGCGGATGGCCCAGGAGCGAGCCGAAGCCATGTCTCGCGCCAAGGGACTTTTTCTCGCCAGCATGAGCCACGAACTGCGCACGCCTTTGAATGCGATCATCGGGTTTGCGGAGCTCCTCGAGCGCGGCATCGCGGGGCCGCTCACGCCGCGACAGGCCGAATACGTGCGGTTTATGGCGAAAGGCGGCCAAGATCTGCTCACCTTGGTCAACGAGATCCTGGACCTCTCCAAGGTCGAGGCTGGCAAGATGACCATCACGCGCGAGCCGACCGCCCTCTTGTCCATGGCTGAGGGCGTGCTCGGGACCCTGCAGCCGTTGGCCCGGGAGCGGCAGGTCTCGCTCTCCCATGCGTTGCCAGCGGGTCTGCCACTGCTCGACGTCGATCCGCTGCGACTCAAGCAAATGCTCTACAACTTGGTCTCGAACGCCATCAAGTTCACTCCCCGCGGCGGCGACGTGAACGTGAGCGCGGTCGTTTTCCCCCAATACCTGGAGATCAGCGTCACGGACACCGGCGTGGGCATCAGTGAGGACGATCTGCCGCGGCTTTTTCGGGTGTTCGAGCAGGTTGCGGCGAGGCCCGAGAGCAGAGCCGGAGGAACCGGTCTGGGGCTGGCGTTGACCAGGATGTTGGCGGAGCTCCACGGGGGCTCAATCACTGCACAAAGTGAGCTCGGCGTTGGCTCTCGCTTCAGGCTGTGCCTGCCCACCTTGCGGCTCGATCGGACCCAGCACCTGATCGGGGGCGAGCCGGCAAACGACGTGACGAGCAGCCCTTCGGTCGCTCCTGTGGACATTCTCCTCGTGACCAGCGAACCCCCCAGTGAGCGTCTGGTCTCCGACATCCTGGAGCACTGCGGTCACCAGGTAAGTCGCGCCGACAGCATCGCGGAGGCGCGCGCCCTGCTCGCGCGATCGCCAGCTCTGGTCTTGACCGACACCACGCTGAGCGATGGGTCAGGCGAGCTCCTGTTGAGTGAAATACGCGGCCATCCGACCCTGAACGACTTGCCCGTGCTGGCGCTCACCGGCCTGGCGATGCTCGGCGACCGTGAGCGCCTGCTCGCGAGCGGCTTTACGGGTTACGTCAGCAAGCCAATCGATGTTTCATCGCTGATGAGCGAGATCAAGTCATGTCTAGAAGCACGTGCGTGCTCATGACGGTTCGTTGAGCTACGCGTGCGATTCAACCTCCGCGCCAAACTTTTCTCGATCCTGGGCATCGCGGCGTTCGCCCTGGTCGCGCTCATCGGTGTCAGCAGCGTCTTCGCGAACCGAATCCAGCAGCAGCAGTTGTTGCTCGAGAAGAAGTACATCCCAAAGCTCGAGCTCAAGCCCAAGCTCGAGGCGTGCTTCGAGCGGCTGCGCAGGAGTCTCCAGGAAGCGGTCAGCGCGCACGACCACGACGCGCTGGCTGCTACGCGGGAGCGCGAGCAACGCTGTCTCGAGAATCTCTCGCGAGCTGATGGGATACTGAGCCCCGGGGACGTGGCGGACTTGCGGTTCGCTATCGAGGACTACTACTCGACTGCCTACGACGTCTCCTCACGACTTCTCACCGAGGAGGCGGGTGAGCAGCTGCTCGAAGAGATCGCGGTCATGCAGGCCAAGCAGGCGCAAACAGCCGCGCTGCTCGAGCGTGCCACAGCCTTCGAGCCAGGCGAGCTGACCCGGGCCTTCGCGGTGAGTCGCGCCGCCCAGGAGTCCGAAACGCGCGTCCGCTACATCGTCAGCGCGGCCTGCCTCCTTCTCGGGCTGTTCTTTTGTCTTCTGGTGGTCAGAGGGGTTCTGCGTTCGATGACCGAGCTGGCGTCCGGCTTCGAGCGCTTCGGCAAGAGCGAGTTCGACGTGCCCATACGGGTGGAGAGCCAGGACGAGTTCGGTGATCTGGCAGGGCAGGCGAACGCCATGGCGCAGGGCCTGAAGCGCTTGAGCGAGGAGCGTGACCGCAGTGATTGGATCAAGGCCGGCCATGCGGGCCTGGTGCAAGAGCTCGCCGGCGATCTCGACCCCGAGACGATGGCAGACCACGCCGTTCGCTACCTGGCTCGCTACTTGAGCGCGGTGGCCGCGGCGCTGTACTGGCAGGGCCCAGACGACACCTTCCGCCGGTTGGGGGACTACGCGGGGAAAGGTGAAGGCGAAGCGGACCCGCAACGAGTGGACTTTCGCCCGGGTGAGGGGCTCTTGGGACAGTGCGCGCTCGAGCGGGAGCTGACCATCATCACCGACCTGCCGCAGGACTACTGTCGGGTCCGCTCTGGCCTCGGGCAAGCAACCCCGAATACGCTCGTGCTGCTCCCGCTCGTGTACCTTGAGCGCGTGGTCGGCGTGCTCGAACTCGCGGTCTTCAAGCCGTGGTCGGAGGCGTGCTCCGAGCTGCTGCTGTCCGTGGGAAAGACGTTGCCCATCTCGCTCGAGGTGGCTCGCTCGCGCGCCGCCTTGCGGGAGTTATTGCTCGAGACGCAAGAACAGGCCAAGCGTCTCTCGGCGCAGGAAGACGAGCTCTTGGCCAGCAATGAGGAGCTCCAGGCCCAGCAGGAGGAGCTTCGCGAGGCCAATCAAGGGCTCATCCAGCAGGCGCAGGAGCTCGAGAGGCAACGTCAATCTCTCGAGAGCAGCAACGTCGAGCTACGGCAGGCGCGCGAGGCGCTCGAGAAGCGCGCCAAGGAGCTCGCCACGGTCAGCGGCTACAAGTCGCAGTTCTTGACCAACATGTCGCACGAGCTGCGCACGCCGTTGAACAGCATGCTGCTGCTCTCGAGCCTGCTCGCCGACAACGACGCCAAGAACCTCACGGACAAGCAGGTCGAGTTCTGCCGCACGATCAACGAGGCGGGCAAGGATCTCTTGGCCTTGATCAACCAGGTGCTCGACCTGGCCAAGGTGGAGTCCGGAAAGCAGGAGATTCTTCCTGGCACCGTGTCGCTGCTGGACCTCGCGGCCTATGCGGCGCGCATGTACGAGTCCGTGGCGCGCGAGAAGAAGCTCGACTTCGTGGTGGAGGTGGTCCCAGGTCTCCCCGAGACCATCATCACGGACGGTAGGCGGGTCGAGCAGATCCTCAACAATCTGGTTGGAAACGCGATCAAGTTTACGGAGCAGGGCTCGGTCACGCTTCGGATCGGGAAGCCTGCGCCCACGGCTCGCCTGGCGCTGAACCAGCCGCTGGATCGGCTGATCGCCATCTCGGTCACGGACACGGGCATCGGCATCGCGCCCGCGGATCAGCTGCGCATCTTCGCCCCCTTCGAACAACTCGAAGCGAGCCCCGATCGCCGGTACGGTGGGACAGGGCTTGGCTTGGCGATCGCGCGTCAGCTCGCTTCCTTGCTCGGCGGCGAGCTGCAAGTCCAAAGTGTGCAGGGCCAGGGCAGTTGCTTCACCTGCTATCTCCCGCTCGAGCTTCCGCCGAATGCCTCCGGGCTCGGGCCGTCCGCCACGCCGGGGCTGGGGCCGCGCGGCGGCGCGGCGAGCCTCGCGCCGGACAGCGAGGGGGGGGCTTCGTCGCCTTCCCCAAGTCAGGGGACGCGGGATCCTTACCTGCTCGTGATCGAGGACGACCCGGTGTTCGCCGATGTGATGGCGCAGGTGATCACCGCCCAGGGGCTTCAGTACCGGCTTGCCCCGGATGGCCCGACGGGCCTGCGCATGGCCCGCGAATCCAGACCTGGCGGCATCATCCTGGACGTCAAGCTCTCGGGCGCGGACGGCTGGAGCGTCATGGAGAGCCTGCAGGGCGATCCGTCGACGCGCAGCATCCCGGTGCACTTCGTCTCGGCCTTGGAGGGGGCCGAGCGAGGGATGGCCATGGGGGCCATTGGCTATTTGACCAAACCTGCCGCGCGGAGCGATCTGGTTCGTGTCGTGGAGTTGCTGGGCGCCGCGGCGCATGAGTCGCCAATTCTGGTGGTGGAAGACAGCCTCGAGCCTACAAAGTCCGTGTTTGAGCGCTTGAAGGCGGAGGGCATCTGGGCGCGTCGCGCCACCAGCGCCAGTCAGGCAGTGGAATGGCTCGCACAGGAGCGCTTCAGCTGCATGGTCCTCGACCTCGGTCTGCCCGATCTGGATGGCCTGGAATTCCTGCAGTCGCTGCAGGAGCTGCGGGGCGCCGAGACGCCGCCCGTGCTCGTCTATAGCGCCCGGGCCATGAGCAAGTCCGAACTGCAGCGACTTGAGGCCTACGCCGAGTCGGTCGTCTTGAAGGAGGGGCCCGCGCTGGAGCGCCTACTCGCGGAGATCCGCTTGTTCGCGCAGCGCTTCAAGGACCGCCTTCCCACGCGGCGCAGCCTCGCGCCCACCACATCCAGTCCAAATCTCGACCTGAAGGGTCGGCGGATCCTCGTGGTGGATGACGATATGCGCACGGCATACGCGCTCTCCGCGCTGCTCTGCGCGAAGGGGGGCGAGGTGTTCGTGGCGGATACCGGCCGCGCCGCGCTCAGCACGTTAGACGAGCATCCCGAGGTGGAGCTCGTCCTGATGGACATCATGATGCCAGAGATGGATGGGTACGAGGCGATGCGCCGGATGCGAGAGGATCCGCGCTACGCGTCGCTGCCCATTGTCGCGCTCACGGCCAAGGCGATGAAGACTGATCGAAGCAAGTGCATCGAGGCGGGGGCGAATGACTACCTGGCCAAGCCGATCGACGCGGATCGCCTGTTCGCGCTGCTCCAGGTGCACTTCTCGAAGGCGGTGAGCGATGCAGCCGGAGAGTGACGTGGAGGCGATCGAGATCGCGCTCTTGCTCGAGGCGATCTACGCCAAGTACGGCTGCGATCTGCGGGGCTATGCGCGCGGCTCGATGCGCCGTCGGGTGCTCGGCGCGCTGCGCAAGTCGGGCCTGAATCACATCGGAGAGCTGCAGCACAAGCTGCTTTATGACGCGAGCTTCTTCGCGGATGTGCTGAGCGACTTGACCGTGCAAGTGACGTCGCTGTTTCGCGATCCAGCATTCCACCAGACGTTTCGTCGCCAGGTCGTGCCGACCCTCAGGACCTACCCCTTGTTGCGGATCTGGCATGCGGGGTGCGCGAGTGGGGAGGAGGCCTACGCGAGTGCCATCCTGCTCAGCGAGGAAGGCCTCTACGAGCGCGCCCAGATCTACGCCACCGACCTGAGCCCACACGCGTTGGCGCAGGCCAAGGCAGGCGTGTACCCGGCGAGCTACCTTCAAGCCTTTCAGGAGAATTACAAGGCGTCCGGCGGCACCGGCGATCTCTCGAACTACATTACATCCGCGTACGACGGGATCGCGATGAAGGAGTCGCTCCGGCGTAACATCTTGTTCTTTCAACACGACCTCGTTGCAGACTACGTCTTTGGCGAGATGCACGTGATCTTTTGTCGGAACGTGCTGATCTATTTCGATGCGATGCTGCGCACGGCCGTGTTGGAGAAGTTCGTCAAGAGCCTCTGCGCGGGCGGATTCTTCTGCCTGGGGGCCAGCGAGCGACTCTCGCGAGAAGATAGGCGGCGAGGCTTTGCGGAGTTTCATGCCGAGCACGGCATTTGGCGACAGCGCGAATCCGGGCAGTAGGATGCATGGGAGGGACGGCGCGATGGCGCAGAAGAGACCTAGCGTGCTGGTGGTCGACGACGTCGAGGCGAATCTCGTCGCCCTAGAGGCTTTGATCGGCGACATGGACTGCGAGTTGGTGCGGGCGCGTGGAGGCAATGATGCGCTCAAGCACCTGCTCAAGCGCGAGTTCGCGGTGATGTTGCTGGACGTGCAGATGCCGGAGATGGATGGCTACGAGGTCGCCACCTTCGCGCGCCAGAACCCACGCACGCGCGAAGTCCCGATCATCTTCCTGACCGCGATGCACAACAGCGAGGCGGGCATGCTGCGGGGCTATGGAACCGGAGCGGTGGACTTCCTGTTCAAGCCGCTCAACGCGCACGTCTTGCGCGCCAAGGTGCGGGTTTTTCTCGACCTCTACGTCAGCAAGCAGAAGCTCTCCGCGGAGGTGCTCGCGCACAAGCAGACCTTGAGGGAGCTGGAGCTGGCCAACACGGCCTTGCGGCACTTCACGCAAGCTGCCGCGCACGATCTGAAGGCACCTTTGCGGGCGGTTCGGGGCCTCCTCGAGGCGCTCTCGAGCGAGGTGGGTAGCAGTCTGGAGGGGATGGCGCGCGAATATCTCGAGCGTTCGCTCAAGGCAGGTCAACGCATGGACTCGTTGCTGAACGCCCTGTCAACCTACGCGCGTCTACAGAGACCGGTCGCTCACGTTCAGGTCGATTGCAACGCCGTGCTCCAGCACGTCCAGGAGGATCTCGCCGATCGCATCGCGGCCTCGCAAGCGACATTGAATATCGGTGAGTTGCCGACCGTGACAGGGGACCCCGACCGCCTTTACCAGCTCTTCTTCAACTTGGTGGGGAATGCCCTCAAATTCCAGCGCCCCGGTGAGCGCCCGTCGGTGTCCGTGAGAGCGGCGCACCAGGGTGCGACGACGATCTTCTGCGTGGAGGACAATGGCATCGGGATCGACGCCAAGCATCGCACCAAGGTGTTCGATGCCTTCTTGCGATTGCACGACGAGAGTCGGTATCAGGGAACGGGCTTGGGTCTCGCGATCTGCCAGCACATCGTCGAGCAGCACCACGGGCGCATGTGGGTCGAGTCGGAGCTGGGGAGCGGTTCACGATTCTTCGTGGAGCTGGCCCGCGGGGCTCCGATGTCCGCCGAGGCGTGACGCTTGCGATCGGGTCTGGAGGGAGCACGAGGCATCCGCAAGAGCGCTTGCCATCGCGTGCTCGCGGCACGCTCATATAACCGTTGACTCCCCAGGAAGGGTAGGCAAAGTTGCGCGTGTACTGATGGTGATGATCGCTTCGCGCGGCGTCCGCCTCCCTGCACGTCATGGGGGATCGTGGGGCGTCAGGCGCGTTGGGATGACACGCGCGGGGGATGTCACTGATGGGGTTTCGGTTCACGACGATTGCCGTGATCTGCCTGCTCGCTGGGAATGCGTCGGCTCAGCCCGGAGCCCCGAGCGAGCAGCAGCCGGGCGACTCGCCGAGCCCCGGTCCGGAGACCGTCCCCGAGCAGGCGGCTGCATCGCCGGAGCAAGTTGCGCCCCCCGCGCAAGCTCCGGCGCCGGAGCAGCTTGCGCCCCCGTCGCCGCAGATTGAGCCGCACAGCGAGCCATCCGCAGCGCAATCAAGAGAGGCCGTGCAGCCGCAGACGGCGCCATCCGCAGTACCTTCAGAACAGGTCGTGCAGGAGGAGCGCGCCGCGTCCGCGGAGCAGCTCGCACTGCCCAGCGTCGATGAACTAGAGCTTTTCGCGCCCGACGTCGTCGCGGTCGAGAGTCCAAGCTTTCTGTCCAAGATCCAGATTCACGGCTTCGTCAACGCAGGCGGCTTCATCTCGACTGCCAATGACTATATCGGAAGCTCCGATCGCGGGAGCCTCAAGCTGTTCGAGGCCGGCATCAACTTCTCGACGGAACTCACGGATGACCTGCGCGTCGGCCTGCAGCTCGTCTCACGTAGCGTGGGCACGCTGAGCGAAGAGGTGCCCCGACTCGACTGGGCCGTCATCGACTATCGTCGGAGGCCGTGGCTTGGTCTGCGCGCCGGTGTCATCAAGATGCCTCTCGGCTTGTACAACGAGTACATTGCCAGCGACGCCGCGCGCACTCCTATCCTGCTCCCGCAGAGCGTGTATCCGCTTCGCAATCGCGATGCGCTGATCTCGCACACTGGATTCGCGGTCTATGGGACGCTCTCGCTCGGTTGGGCCGGCACCCTCGACTATCAAGCCTGGCTCGGCAAGCTGTCGGTCCCGAGGAGCGCGTTGGTGCTCGATGGCGCAGCGCTCGACTCGGTCGACACCAGGTACGTGACTGGTGGCCAGGTGTTCCTGCATCCGAGGATCGATGGTCTGCGGATCGGCGCGACCTATTTGCGAGCGGCTATCGACTTCAGACTGACGCTCGACCGAGACGTGGTACCACAGGTCGTGGAGGCCGGATTCGCCCCTGCCGACTACGACGGCAGGCTGGCAATCTCCCAGGACCCCACCAGCTTCTGGGTAGTCTCCGCGGAGTACACGCGCGGCGACTGGCTGTTCGCCGCCGAGTACAGCAGGTGGCTGACGCACCAGACGAGCTCGCTATCCGCGCTCATCCCCACGCTCAACATGGACGGGGAGCGCTTCTACGCGATGGCGACCTACCGTGTGTCGCCTTACTTCGAGTTTGGCACTTACTACTCGGTCACACATGCGGCCGCCGACGACCGTCTCGGTCGTGGACCCGAATACAGCAAGTCGTTCTTGGCGTTCCAGCGGGACCTGGCGGGGACGCTTCGCTTCGACGTGAACGATTACTGGCTGTGGAAGCTCGAAGGTCACTTCATGGATGGGGCCGCCGAGCTGCAATCCACGCGAAACCCAGCGCCCACGCGGTACTGGGGATTGTTCCTCTTCAGAACGACGGTGACGTTCTAGTGGACCGCTCAAGAACAGCCTGCTTCGCGCTGGTGCTCACCATGATTTGGTTCGGGCTCGTCGGCTCGTCATCCGCTGGCGTCGGCGATTTCAAGGTCATCGTCCACCCTAAAAGTCCCGTCGCAGCAGTGGACAGGGAGTTCTTGCGTTCCGCGTTCCTGAAGAAGGCAACTCACTGGCGTGACGGAACGCCGATCCGTCCGATCAGTCTCTCGCGGAGGAGCCCGGTGCGTGAGCTCTTCGTACGGGAGGTGCTGCGGAGGACGCCTTCCCAGCTCAAGAGCTACTGGAGCCAGCGCATCTTCTCCGGCACCGGGGTACCACCGCCTGAAGCAAGCTCGGTCGCTGCCGCCGTTGCCTACGTGGTGGCCAATCCGGGTGCTGTGGCCTATCTGCCAGCTGCCGCCGACCCCGGCCAAGCCAAAGTGGTGGAGCTCCACGGGCGCTGAGCGGAGTGGCTGGCCCACATCGGAGCGCACATCGAGGGCTGGCCAAGCCGCGAACTGGGCTCGGCGTGGGGTAGGTGGGTAGACTACGAGCCATGGGGCTCGTTTACGTGTTCATGGTCGCCTGGGTCTCCGGCGGAGTGCTGCTGGGCAGCAATCTCCTGCTCGCGCAGGCCGTCCCCGAGGTGCGCGTGGAGGCGCCGGAGGAGCTCACTTCTGCCGCCACGAACGGAGCCGACGGCACGCAGGACAGGGGCTCCTTCGCGCTGCACGTGGTGGCGCTCGCGCTGATCGGCTTTGGGCTTGGCGGGTTGATCACCGAAGGATTCGGCCTTTGGGGCCGACCGTGGTCCAGCGCGGTAGCCTTCGCGGGCGCCCTGGTGCTCGGCGCCATCGGCTGGCTCACCCGGGGACCGCACAAGGCCTGAAGGCACCGAGATGCCTCAGGGATCCGCCTTGGGCGGCACGTAGCCCTCGGGCTTGGCCGAGCCCTCGCCGAAGAAGAATTTCTCGCATTCGGTGAGCCAGATGTTCTGGGCCTTGGGGTCGTTGAAATCGAGTCGGAGCTCGTTGATCAGCATGGTGGAGTGGGCGATCCACTGCTTCCACGCCTCCTTGGAGACATTCTCGAAGAGTCTTTGGCCGAGCTCGCCCTTGATAGGGGGGCGGTCGAGGCCTTCGGCTTCGTGGCCGAGTTTGATGCAGTTCACCGTGCGAGCCATGGTCGGGAACATGGGGAGGGAAAGCAGTCTGGTCAAGCGCGACCTGCTGAACATCCTTTCCGCCCGTGGTAGGGTGCTCGTTCGCCCATGTCGCCCTCACCCGAAAGCTCGCGGGCGCCTCTCCCCGCTCACACGTTCCACCCCGCCGTGCAGCGCTGGTTCCAGGACGCGCTCGGCGCGCCCACGCGCGCGCAAGAGGCGGCCTGGCCGCTGCTTGCGCGCGGCGAGCACACGCTCGTCGCTGCCCCCACGGGCTCCGGCAAGACCCTCGCCGCTTTCCTGGTGGCGATCGATGGCCTGGTGCGCGAGGGCGCCGAGCACGGGACATTGCCGGATGAGACGCGCGTGCTCTACGTGTCGCCGCTCAAGGCGCTCAGCCACGACGTCGAGAAGAACCTCAACGGTCCGCTCGCGGGCATCGCCGATGCGTTTCGCCGCATCGGGGGCGCTCCGTTCCAGATCCGCACCTGGGTGCGCACCGGCGACACGCCCGCGCGTTCGCGCGTGGAAGCCACCAAGCGTCCGCCGCACATCGCGGTGACCACGCCGGAGTCACTCTACATCCTGCTCACCAGCGAGGGTGGCCGGAGGATGCTCTCCACCGTGCGCACCGTGATCGTGGACGAGATCCACGCGCTCGTGCGTGACAAGCGCGGCTCCCACCTCGCCCTCAGCCTCGCCCGCCTCTCGGCGCTGGTGCGCGCGAACGATCCGAGGGCGCGGCTCACGCGCGTGGGGCTCTCCGCCACGCAAAAGCCCATCGAGGAGATCGCGCAGTTCTTGGTCAGCGGCGCGCACGGGGGCGCCGAGGATGAGCGCGCGGGCTGTGAACCCCGCTGCCAGATCGTCGACACCGGGCACCAGAGAAAGCTCGATCTGGCGCTGGAGCTGCCGGAATCGCCGCTCGAGGCGGTGATGAGCGGCGAGGTCTGGGACGAGATCTACGCGCGTCTGGTGCAGTTGATCGCCGAGCACCGCACGACGCTCGTGTTCGTGAACACTCGGCGCGTGGCCGAGCGGGTGGCCAAGCAGTTGAGCGAGCGCCTCGGCGAGGACAAGGTCAGCGCCCATCACGGCAGCCTCTCGCGCGAAAAGCGCCTCGACGCGGAGACGCGCCTCAAGGCCGGGGCGCTCTCGGTGTTGGTCGCCACGGCCTCGCTCGAGCTCGGGATCGACGTGGGTGAGGTGGACCTGGTGTGCCAGCTCGGCTCGCCGCGCTCCATCGCCACCTTCTTGCAGCGGGTCGGGCGCTCTGGGCATCACCTCGCGGGCGTACCCAAGGGCCGGCTGTTTCCCCTGAGCCGCGACGACCTGCTCGACTGCGCTGCGCTGCTCGCCAGCGTGCGCGAAGGCGAGCTCGATCGCGTGCACATCCCGCAGGCCCCGCTCGACGTCTTGGCCCAACAGATCGTGGCGGCTTCGGCCTGCGAGGAGCTCGGGATCGACGCGCTCTACGAGCTCGTGCGCGGCGCTTACCCGTATCGCGCGCTCGCGCGGGCCGACTTCGAGGCGGTGCTCGAGATGCTCGGCGAGGGCTTCTCCACTCAGCGCGGGCGCCGCGGCGCGCTCGTGCACCTCGACGCCGTCCAGCGGCGCGTGAAGGGGCGCCGGGGCGCGCGCTTGCTCGCCATCACCTCGGGCGGCGCCATCCCGGACACGTTCGATTACGAGGTGCAGCTCGAGCCCGAGCAGGTGCGCGTGGGCACGGTGCACGAGGACTTCGCGATCGAGAGCATGCAGGGCGACGTCTTTCAGCTCGGCAACCACAGCTACCGGATCCGCAAGGTGGAGCCCGGCATCCTGCGCGTCGAGGACGCCAAGGGGCAGCCGCCCTCCTTGCCGTTCTGGGTGGCAGAGGCCCCAGGGCGCACCACGGAGCTCTCGCAGGCGGTGTCCCGCCTGCGGACGCGCGTGGATGCGTGGCTGGGCCACGGGCACGACGGATCTTCGCCCGCACCGGAGCAGAACAGCGAGCTCGCGCAGCGCAAGTTGCAGGAGGCGTATCAGCTCGACGAGCGCGCGGCGCGCGAGCTCACCGAGTACCTCGCGGGAACGCGCGCGCTCCTCGGCCGCTTGCCCACGCGGGAGACGCTCGTGCTCGAGCGCTTCTTCGACGAGACGGGCTCCATGCACCTCGTGCTCCACGCGCCCTTTGGCAGCCGCGTGAACCGGGCCTTCGGGCTCGCGTTGCGCAAGCGCTTCTGCCGCAGCTTCAACGTGGAGCTGCAGGCGGCCGCCACCGACGACGCCATCGTGCTTTCGCTCGGGCCCATGCACAGCTTCGAGCTCGCCGATGTGTTTCACTTCGTGAAGCCGAAGACCGCGAGGGACGTGCTCATCCAGGCGCTCCTGGACGCGCCCATGTTCAGCACCCGCTTTCGCTGGAACGCCTCGCGTTCGCTCGCCATCCCGCGCTTTCGCGGCGGCAAGAAGGTGCCCCCTCGCTTTCAGCGCATGCTCGCCGACGACCTGCTCGCGTGCGCGTTCCCCGACCAGGTGGCCTGCGCCGAGAACCTCACGGGCGAGCGGGAGATCCCCGACCACCCGCTGGTCAAGCAGACCATCGAGGACTGTCTTCACGAGGCCATGGACATCGCCGGCATGGTGCGCCTGGTCGAGGACATCGCCGAGGGCCGCGTGGAGTGTCTCGCGCGCGACGTGAGTGAGCCCTCGCCCTTGGCCCAGGAGGTCCTGAGCGCGCGTCCCTATGCCTTCCTGGACGACGCGCCGCTCGAAGAGCGCCGCACCCAGGCCGTGATGCAGCGCCGCTTCCTCGATCCCGCGACCGCGCAGAAGCTCGGCGCGCTCGATCCCGACGCCATCCGACGTGTGGTGGCCGAGGCACGGGTCGACGCCCGCGACCCCGACGAACTCCACGATGCGCTGCTCGTGCACTGCGCGCTTTCGGCCGCGGAGTTTCCCGAGTACCGCGGGCACTTCGAGGCGCTGCGTGAGAAGCGGCGCGCCTTCGCGGTGCCCCATCACGGACAGCTCCTGTGGGTGGCCGCCGAGCGGCTCGAATGGCTCGCCTTGGTGACCCCGGAGGCGATCGGGGATCTCTCCCATGCAACCTTTGGCGGCAAGGTGCCCGAGACCCGAGAGAGCGCGCTAAGGGAGCTGGTGCGCGGGCGGCTCGAGCTGGTGGGCCCGACCAGCGCGCGCGAGATCGCAGACGCGCTGGGCCTGTTCGAGCAGGACGTCGAAGGCGCATTGCATGCACTCGAGTCCGAGGGCTTCGTGCTGCGGGGGCAGTTCCGCTCCGACCGCGAGGGCGCGCGCGGACTCGAGTGGTGCGAGCGCAGGCTGCTCGCGCGCATCCACCGCGCCACCCTGGAGCGCCTGCGGGCCGAGATCGAGCCGGTGACCCCCACCGTGTTTCTGCGTTTTTTGCTGCAGTTTCAGCACCTCGCCAAGGGCAGCGAGATGCAGGGCGTCGACGGGCTCTACGCCGTGGTGGAGCAGCTCTCGGGCTTCGAGCTCGCGGCGGTGGCCTGGGAGCGGGACGTGCTCTCCGCGCGCGTGCGCCACTACGACCCGAGTCTGCTCGACACGCTCAGCTTCACCGGGCGCGTCTCCTGGTCGCGCGTGCGACTCACCGACAGCGGGCGCACGCCGATCCGCACCACGCCCATCGCGCTCTATCCGCGCGAACAGATCGAGCTGTTTCGCGTCCAGGAGGGCATCGGCGAGCCCGTGCTCTCTCCCGAGGCCCAGCGCGCGCACACGTTCTTGAGCGAGCGAGGCGCGAGCTTCTTCAGCGATATCGTGCGCGGGACGGGCCTGCTCAAGACCCAGGTGGAGGCGGCCCTGGCCGAGCTCGTGGCGAGCGGTCGCGTGAACTCCGATGGCTTCGCGGGCCTGCGCGGTCTGTTCTCGCAGAGCGCGGCGGCGCGTCATCCTTTGCGTCGCAGGGGCCAGCAGCCGCTCGGCATGGAGGGCGCGGGGAGATACGGTCTGCTTCCGGCGCCCCCCGCGCGGCGCGACGCGGCGGAGCTCGCGCGGGCGCTGCTGCGGCGTTGGGGCGTGCTCTTTCGGCGCTTGCTCGAGCGCGAACCCGTGAAGATCTCCTGGGGGGAGCTCGTGCCCGAGCTGCGCCGCATGGAGGCGCGCGGGGAGCTGCGCGGCGGACGCTTCGTGTCCGGCTTCAGCGGCGAACAATACGCGCTCCCCGAGGCGGTCACCCTGCTGCGCAAGCAGCGCCGCGAGGCCCCGCATGGGGAGCTGATCTCGGTCAGTGCGGCTGACCCATTGAATCTGATCGGCATCCTGACCCCCGGCGCGCGGCTCGCGAGTCAGCCTCGTAACCGCGCCCTGTTCGAGGACGGTGTGCCGGTGGCGGTGCTCGATGCCGGAGAGGTCAGGTTCCTGAAAGAGGTTGAGCCCGGCCGACAATGGCTCCTGGAAAGCGCTTTGATTGCGCGCAAAGTCCGCCCCGAGGTGCGCGCGTACCAGGGGAACGTCGGGTAGTGCAAGGTGCGCAAACCTGGGTTTGTTTCCCTCGCGTGTCGGTTTTTTTCATAAGCCGTCACAAAAGCGCCGAGCCCACCCCATTCACTCAGTAGGGGTGCGGTCATGATGAGCGGGTGGCGATACGACAAGGCTTTGCTTGCTGAGCGCGCTCGCGGATCGGCCGAGACCCCCCGGTGGTTGCTCGGTCTCGTGGGCACGACGGCTCTTGTATTGGCTGCATTGAGTTGTTGGCGATTTCTGGGTTGAGCACGTGGGTGCCTGCTTCTCCCAAGGGGCGGGCACCCGCGTGCTGGTTGGTCGCGGGCCGCTAGGCCACCTGCAGATCGCCCAGCGCCTTCTCCAGCACCACGACTAGCTCGGCCGTGCTCGGTCGAAGATCGGGGTCGAGCTCCAGGCAGGCATCGATGAAGCGCGTGACCTCGAGCGGGACGTTCGGGACCACGGGCGCCATCGAGGGCGCAGGCTCCGGGGCCTCCCCGGCGAGCACGGCCGCCGCCGCGGGTCGGAGCGAAGGGCGGCGCTTGGCCAAGAGCTCCCAGGCGAGCACGCCCAGGCTGTACACGTCGGCCTTGGGCGTGGCCTTGACCCCTCGGCGTGCCAGCTCCGGGGCCATGTAGAGCGGCGTCCCCGCCACCTGGCCCGAGCGCGTGAGGAGCCCGGTGTCGCCGCTACTCGCGTTGGCCAGGATGCGCTTGCTGCTCGAGGGCGGGCGCGCGCTGTGGGACACAGTGTCCATCTCCGAGTTGGGCGGAGACGTGGGCTCGGCTGAGGCCGCAGCCCCAGACGCGTGCAGCGCGGCGTCACGCGCGGTCGCGTCGGGTGCAGAGCCAAGGACGCGGCGATCGGCGGGCGTGTAGCGGGCGATCCCGAAGTCGGTGATCTTCACGCGGACCTTTCGTGGATCCTCCGCGTCCTCCACCAGGATGTTGGGTGGCTTGACGTCGCGATGAACGATGCCCGCCTGATGGAGCATCGAAAGGCCGCTCGCCACCTGGTGCAGGACGCTCATGGTCCAGGCCGGATCTCCGAAGCGCTGCGCGAGATGGTGCAGCGGCTTTCCGTCCACCAGCTCCATGACCAAGAACAGAAAGCCCGAGCTCGCCACGTCCACGTCGAGGATCTTCACCACGTTCGGGTGCGAGAGCTGGGCGGCGATCTGGGCCTCGCGCGCGAGCAGCGCCAGCGCTTGTCCGTGTGATTCGCGTGCGAGCTTGAGCGCGAAGCGCTTCTCGTCCGCGATCCGTGCCACCTCGTACACCGCGCCCATGCCCCCCGAGCCCAGCAATCCGATCACGCGGTAGCGGCCCTGCACCAGATCTCCCGGCGTGAGGTTTTGCGCCGCGTTCTCCCCACGGTCGCGCAGCGCGAGTGCGGCGTAGATCTGCTCGGAGCGCTCCGCGATTTGGCGCCGCAGCTCGTCGTTGAGCTGCTCGATCTCCCGTCCGCGGGTCTCGAGCTGATGCACGCGGTCCTCGAGTTCCGTCGCGAGACGATCGCTGCGCGAGAGCGAGCTCAGGTGGCGCTGGCTCAAGGTGAGCGAGAGGAAGAACGAGAAAACCGCGAGGCCCGCGCACGCCACGTGGGCCCCGCCGAACACCTCTCCGAAGCCGGCCCACATGGCCATGTCGCTCCAGGTCGTCAGCCCGAGCGCCAGCCAGCAGCCCACGAACCAGCGCGCGTCGTTGCGCCAGCGCTCCTCGAGCATCAGCCGGTAGCCGAGTCGGACCTGCGCGATCACCCCCAGCGTGACGACCACGATGGTGGCGCTCCCGGAGACCGCCGTGGACCAGTAGGGGTCGTAGCCAGACAGGCAGACCGCCACGGCGAGGACGCACAGCGCGTCCCACTGCCAAGGGAGTCGTCCCTTCTCGAAGAAATCGCACGCGAACCGCAGCGCTGCCCAGACCGCGCACACGAGCGCGGCGGCGATGACCGGCACCTCGTAGCGGCCGAGGACGCGCAAGGCACTGCCGTGGATGTAGATGGCATAGGTCGAGGCGAACAGGGCCTGCAAACCGAGCCATAGATACTCCCGCCGCCTTCCTCCGATGATGAAGATGGCCAGCGCCGAGATGCCGATCTGGATCAACCACGCGCTGGCCACCAGCGAGACGTTTTCGTTGAACAGGCGCGCAAAGTCGGTGCTGGCGTCGCTCTCGCCCGCGGGCACGAGGCGGGGCACCACGTCGAGCCAGGCGCTGTGGGTCCAGCGGTGATGCACCAACAGGCGCAGCTCGAGCGAGCCGTCGACCGTGGCGCGCGCGAGGACGCGGTAGATCTGGGCCTGGGTGGCGCGATGGCCGTGGCTCGGGGTGGGCAAGGTCGCGGTCGCCCGGGCGCCGTCGACCCACAGCTCCGTGTGCGCCCAGAAGTGCGGCAGCACGAAGTCGAGATCCCGCCCTCGCAAGTCCGGCGGCAGTCGGTACGTGCTCAACAGCTCGTACGCCAGATCGTGGTCGGGAACGAGACCGTTCAAGTGGGCGGGCAGCACCACCGGCACCGGAGGGGAGCCGGGGTCGAGCGAGAGCTGCCAGCGGTCGACCGCATGCGGCGGGCTGCCGCACGCGAAGAGGCAGCTCAGCGCGAGCAGCGCGAGGGCGAGCGCGAGGCGGGGCGGTCTGAGGGCGCGGCGTTTCAAGGGGACTTTCGGGCCCGCCGCCGGACGCGAGCCATGCGGAGGTGGATCCAGTGTCTCTTAGCCAGGCCCTCACAACCACTGGAAGCAGCGTGGACCTTGCGCGTCACACAGGGGCTTACGTCCTGCCAGCTCGCGCGACAGCCCTGCTCGCTCGTGCACCTGTCCAGAAGTGCGTCCTTTCGTTTCCATGCCCGGGGGCGCGTTTCGTCGCGACACGCAGCTCCTCACAACGTGATAGAGTTCGAGCGCTAAGGTGTCCTTCTCATTCTTCAAGTACGAGGGTTTGGGCAACGACTTCGTGATCATGGAGCAGGGGCAGGGCCTCGACGTGACTCCCGAACTCGCTGCGCAGCTGTGTGATCGCCACTTCGGTGTCGGCGGCGACGGGGTGCTGCTGACGGGGCTGCGGCACGGCGTCCCGTTCATGAAGGTCATCAACGCCGACGGCTCGACGCCCGAGATGTGCGGCAACGGGTTGCGCTGCGTGGCGCTCTACCTGGTGCACCGCGGTCTGGTGAGCGAGCGGAGCTTCAGCGTGGACACGGATGCGGGGCCGCACCAGGTCACCGTGTTTCAGGAGGGGCGTGTGGGGCAGGTTCGGGTGGGGATGCGTCATGCGTCCCTCGACTCGGGCGAGGTGCTCGCCGAGTCACAGGGGGAGTTTCTGGATGCATCCTTCGAGGTCGACGGGCGCACCCTGCAGATGAGCGCGGTGTCCATGGGCAACCCGCACGCGGTCATCTTCGAGGATGTCGGAGACGCTGCCCTCGAGCTCGGTCCGCGGATCGAGAAGGACCCACGGTTTCGCGCCGGCGCGAACGTGGGCTTCGCGCGCATGCGCGACCGATCCACGCTGGATCTCCGGGTCTGGGAGCGAGGGGTCGGCTTCACGCTCGCGTGCGGCACCGGCGCCTGCGCGGCGGCCGTGGCAGCGGTCGAGACGGGGCGCGCGGATCGCGAGTCCACGCTCACCGTGCACCTGCCGGGAGGGCCGCTCTACATCCGGGTGGGCGCGCGGGGCGAGCGCATCGAGATGACGGGACCTGCGCGCGAGGTCTTCTTCGGCCAGGTGCAGCTCGACGCGGGGGCTCGATGAGCGCTCCGCGCTTGCGGGTCCTGGTGGTGGCCGCTGAGACCAGTGACTCCGCGTTCGCTCAGCGCGTCCTCGACGACAACGGCGACCGCGCCGAGACCTGCGCGGACGTACCGGAGGCGTTGGCGCGGCTCAGCCAGGAGAAGTTCGACCTCGCGCTCGTGTCGCTGTCCATGCCGCGCGGCGATGGCCTTGCCCTGGTGCACCACCTGCGGGCGCTCTATCCAGAGCTCGACGTGGTGGTGATGTCCACGGCCGATGAGGTCGAGGAGGCGGCCAGCGCGATGGCGCTCGGCGTGCTCAGCACCATGGTCACCCCGCTCACCGGCGACGAGATCCTGGTGGCCGCCGATCGCGTGCGCGAGCGCAGGCTGCTGATCGCGGAGCGCACCAACCTGCGCGCCAAGGTGGCCTCGAACGCGCGCCGCAACGAGACCTACGCGCGCTGCGCGGCGTTCGTGGCCGAGGCCGACACCGCGCTCGCGGCTCGCCGTGTGCTCGAGGCGTGCTCCGCCGAGGTGGAGATCGAGTCGGGCGGGCTCTATCTCGTGGATTCACGCCAGGAGCGCTACTTCCGCGTGGCCAGGAGCGGCAGCGAAGGCGCGCTCCCCGAGCAGATCCTGGGCAAGGACATCCACGTGGCCAAGGGCGACTCGCTCGGCCAGGTGGGCGACGAGCTCCACCTGCTCCTGCACAGCGGTGACAGCCGGATCGGCCTGATCGTCCTCAAATGTAAGAACAGCACGCCGGTCTCGATGGAGGCGCACGAGCTGCTCGAGGTCATCGCGCGCCTGGCCAGCGCGGCCCTCACGGCGGCCCGCCGGGTGGAAGCCATCGCGCGCGGGGGCATCAAGGATCCCGACACGGGCGCCTACACCTTCGCGTACTTCGGCGACGTCGCGTCGCGCGAGATCGATCGCGCCATCCGGCACCACCGCGCGTTCGCGCTCTTGACCTTGCAGATCTCGGGCGTCTCCGAGCTGGGCGGCGAGCTCTCCATGGGCGAGCTCGCGGGCCTGAGGCGACTGACCACGCAGTGCGTGCTGGCCTCGGTGCGCGACAGCGACGTGGTGGCCCGAGTCGAGGAAGATCAATATTACCTGCTCCTGCCCGAGACGGGATTGCTCGGGGCGTTGGCGTGCCGCCGGCGCATCCTCGAGCGGCTCAAGAGCTTGCCCCAGGACGTCGAGCGCTCCATGCCCGGCCTGGATAGCCGGGTGGATCTCTCCAAGTTGATCGCGAGCGTGGGCATCAGCGCGTTCCCGAGCGACGGCGCGGATCTCAGCGTGCTGATCAAGCTCAGCCGGCGGCGCGGCGATCGCGCGCGCGAGAGCGATTGGTATCGGCTCGGGCTCGACGAAATGCCGTTTTGGGACGCCGTGGCCAAGCTCGTCCAGGGAGAAGACGGCGAGGCAACGCACGACGGACTCGGGGCGCGCGCGCGGATGCCGCCCGAGTTGATCACGCGCATCACCTTGAGCCTGATCCGGGACGCCTACCGCGAGAACAGCGCCGGCACGCTCTATCTCGCGGGCGACGCCGACTTGAGCGCGCAGGTCGCGCGCGAGGCGCTGACTGCGCACGATCCCGCGCTCCGCACCTGGTTGCTCGGCCCCTCACCGTCGGTCCGTGATCCCGCGGCGGAGCTGCGGCTGCCGATCGCCGATCCACGCCTCAAACAGACCGCTCTGGTCCTGTGCATCACCGAACGCTGTGGCTACTGTCTGGTGGCCAGGCGCGGGGATGAGGGCCAGGTGGTGGCTTACCATTCCTCGGATCTCGAGCTGGTCGAGGGGCTCGTGAACGCCCTGCAGACCACCTATCACCTGCAACCGGAGCTCAGGTGACCGAACGCGTCCAACGCCGCGTCCTGTTGGTGGACGCAGACTACAACATCACGGGGACCCTCTCCCGCGCGCTGCGCGCGCGCAGCCACCACGTGACCATCGCGGCCGACGGGCGCGGCGGCCTGCAGCGCGCCGTCGAAATCGCGCCCGACGTGGTGCTCGTGGATCGCGCGATCCCGGTGGTCGACGTGCAGACCTTCCTCGAGGTGCTGCGCGACAACCCGCGCACCAGCTCGGCCCACGCCTTCGTGCTGACCTCTCCCGACCCCACGTACCTGAGCGGGCTCGACCCGCGCATCGAGGCGCTGGTGAAGCCCTTCCACGTGGCCGAGGTGGTGGCGCGCATCGAGGCGGTCTTTCGGCGTCGCAGCGCCCCCAAGCGTGAGCCGGAGCTGCGCGGCGATCTCGAGCAGGTCGCGCTGTTCGATCTCCTGCAGGTGTTCGGCCAGAATCGTCGCACCGGAACGCTGCGCGTCGAGGCCCGCGGCGCCACCGGCGAGATCGTGGTGCGTGATGGACGCATCGTGGACTGCATCTTTCGCGGCGCCCGCGGCGAAAAGGCGCTCTATCGCTTGCTCGCGTCCACGCGTGGTCAGTTCGTGTTCATCCCGGGTCTGGTGTCGGCGCGCGACACCATCGAGGCCTCCACCGACATGCTGATGATGGAGTCGGTGCGGCAAGCCGACGAGCTCTCGGCGATGAGCGCGAACCTGCCGTCGGCCTCCGCGCAGCTGGCCGTGGCACGCAAGCCCACGAGCGAGGTCTCCGAGATGGCCGAGCGCATTCTGACGGCGCTCGGCGAGGACACACGCGGGATCGACGAGCTGCTCGATGTGTTCCCGGAGAGCGACCTCGACGTGATGACCGGCCTCAAGGAGCTGCTCGAGGGCAACACCTTGGTCGTGCTCGACGGCGGGGCCAGCGCGACCCAGCTCTGTGACGAGGACGAGGCGATCGCGCTGCGCGCCGCGGCGCTCAAGCTGCGCCCGCTGGGTCATGAGACGGCCGCGCGGCTCGCCGTGTTCGCCAGCACCCACCTCGCGGTCTCCCGCTTCGCGCGGGCGCTCTCCTCCATCGACGGCTTCGTGGCCGAGGCGGCCATCCCCGGTGCCGCAGGCGAGGGCAGCCTCGGCCCGCTCGGTATCCTACGCGTGGGGGGCGTCGAGGTGGAGCTGTTTGCCCTGCCCTCGGACCCCAGCCTGCGTCCCCTCTGGGGAGCCTTCCTGGGACCGGTGCGGGCGGCGGTTTGGCTGACCGAGCCGAGCCCAGATAACCATGCACGAGAACTCCTGCGCTCGTTGCGCGTCCAACTGGTGCAGGCCACCGAGGGCTGGGAGCACCCCCAGGGGGCAGCCGAGACCCTGCGGGCGGCCCTGGGGACGACCAGTCGTGCGCAGGTACAGAGCTCCTACTGAGCCTTTTCGGGAGCCTCTTTAGGGCCCCTCTTCGGTGACTAAGTTGGCGAGAATAAGAGACTAAGTTCCCTATGGGGCACGCTGGGCCCCAATGTTCGATTCTGCTAATCTCTCTCCTTGGCGCGTGCACAAGCCTCACCGGGCTCTGCTGCGCGGCGGATAGGTCGGATCCTTGAGCGAACGCGAGCAAGATTCGGAA
Source organism: Myxococcales bacterium (assembly GCA_044507075.1). Lineage (GTDB taxonomy): Bacteria > Myxococcota_A > Polyangia > Polyangiales > DASUME01 > DASUME01. The sequence continues at coordinate 14,494 of JBIQKA010000027.1, read as the reverse complement.
GATAGCGGCGGGCGTGCGGGCATCCCGATCGATCCGCTTCGCATCTGGAACGCCCTGCGGGCCCGCTGGACGTGGATCTTCGTGGCCGGGGTCATCGGGGCATTCATCGGCGCGGCCGTGGCCAAGAAGTTCATTCGGCAGACCTTCGCGGCCCAGGCGGTGCTCGCGTACCAGGGCGATGTCTCGCCGTCATCTCCCGAGCGCCAGACCATCTTCGAATCGCTGACGCTCAACTCGAACCTCGCCGAGACGGCCAAGCGCATGAACCTCCCGCTGTCCGCGGACACCATGCGCAACTTCGTGAACGTCTCGAGCAATGAACGCACGAACATCATCACCGTCAGCGGTGCTTGGGCCACCCCCGACGGAGCCGCCCAGCTCGTGAACACCTTGGTCGAAGTGTTCCTCGACTCCCGCGAGCGGCTGGTCAAAGAGCGCCTCGAGTACGAGACCTCGCGGCTGCGCGGCGCCGTGGCACAGGCCCACGAGAAGTACGAGCAGGCCTCCAAGGCCTACGACGATTTCCGGCGCGCCGAGGGCATCACCGACATCTCGCAAGAGCGCGAGCTCGCCATCAGGGAGGCCGCTGAGCTCTCCGTGCAAGCGGATTCGGCCAAGGCGGAGGTCGTCGCCGCGCGTTCCAGGCTCGAGGGGATGAGCGCCCCAACCACGTCGACCACGCCAGCGATTTCGGAGGCCGAGGCGCGCCAGGCGGACCTCGATGAGAGGCGCTTGGTCGACGCACGTCGCGAGCTCGACGTGGCGAAGATCCAGTACTCCGAGGATCACCCCACGGTGCGGCGCTTGGCCGCCGAGGTGAGCACGCTCGAGGGGCGCGTGAAGAAGCGCTACGGCGACAAGGAGGCCAGCAGCGCGCGCCGTTACGCACAGGCGCAGCAGCAGGCGACCTCCGCGGCGACGCGTCATAAGGCGGCGGAGGAGTACCGGGCGAAGCTGAAGGAGCGTCTCAACAAGCTCTCGGCAGCGGAAGGCAAGGCGGCGGTGCTGCTGGGCGAGCTCAAGGTCGCCGACGAGGCGCTCGAGCGGGCCAAGCAAATGCTCGCGGGCGTGGAGCTACAGATGTCGCGGCCGTCAGCCGAGTTTCAGGTGCTCGAGCGGGCGGTGGCTCCCGAGTACGCGTTGGCCTCCTCGCGTCGCAAGGCAGCGCTCGGCTTCCCGATCGCGTTCGCGCTGGCTGCGACGGTGCTCGTGCTGGTGCTGGCGTTTCGCAAGTTGGATGTCCGCACCCCGAGCGAGGCGGCTTACTGGAGCCGCTTGCCGGTGATCGGAGCCAGCACCTGGCCGCGCGACCCCGAGATGCTCTCCAGTCTCATGCACGACCTCGACGATTACGCTCCGCACTGCGAGGGCGTCACGTTGATCGTGGGCGTGTCGATCGAGGAGGCGCACCTGGCGCGCCGCGTGGCCGAGTGGGACGGGCACCGCATGCCCAAGATCCACGACGTCAACCGCCTGCTCGCGAGTGGCTCGCCGCTGGCGGTGGCCGGCGATCCAGCGATGGGGGCCGAGGGCGTGGCGGCGGCGGCCAACGGAGATGTCGCGCCACCGGTGATGCAGATCCTCACCCTCACCGGGCCCGTGCCCGCCCAGGCGCTGCGGCGCGCGGCGCGCCTCGCCGACCGCGTGCTGGTGGTGGTGTACAGCGGCAAGCACGACATCTTCCAGTTGATGAAGATTCGCGGTCGCCTCGGGCGCGACTCCGGCATCGGGCTGTTGCTCGTCGGCCTCGACAAGGAGTTCGCGATGGTCCGCGATCGGGTGGGCTCCATCGAGCGCTTCTGGTACGCCACCCGCGCCGTGGGCGGACGCGCAGAGGTCTGAGCGACACGCGCAGGGTGAGCGGCGCGTACGCCACCGCAGGGCGAGTGACGCGCGCGCACGGGACTCGAGGCGCGACAAAACGCAGGTCCGCGGCTAGGCACGAAGTGAGCGACGCAGCGGCTCTTCGAGCCCGTGCCCTGCGCTCTGGGCTGGTCTGCGAACGAGGCCGCTAAGCACGCTGAAGGGCATGCGTTCTCGGTGATCGCCGGCGGCCTGTGCGTCCCGTGCGGGCAAGTCACAACGGGCGTGAGCTCGCGTCAGGTGCGGACGGTGGGCGGAATTGCGGGCGCTTTCTGCGATTGGCCGACGTGAATTTTGCCCGCTAGCGTGAGTGTCGGAACGCCTGAGCGCTTGCACCTCACGCGTCTCCTCAACTCGCACACGGAGGAACCCATGTCTCAGTGGCTCTCGGGGGCCGGCCGAGAGGTAGCCAACTATCTACCGACACTCGGGATGGCGCTCGCGATTCTCGTCGGCGGCTTCATCGTCGCGTACATCTTGCGCGCGATTACGCTCGCGGCGCTGCGACGCACAGGCCTCGGCCATCGCATGTCGCAGAGCCTCGGCGCGCACGACGCCCAGGGCTCGACGCGCGCCGAAGGTTACATCGCGAAGGGCGTCTTCTACACGACGCTGGCCTTCGTATTCGTGGCGTTCTTTTCCCAGCTCCGCATCGACGCCGTTACCGATCCGATCGTGGGGGCGCTCTCGGGCATCACGGGAGCTATCCCCAACTTGATCAAGGCCGCGTTGATCGGCGTCGTCGGCTACTTGCTGGCGAAGCTCGCGCGGCGCGGCGTCTCGGCGCTCGTCGACCGCACGCGCCTGTCGGAGCGACTCTCGCGCATGGCCGGTGAGGAAGAGCCGGACGAACTCGCGCGGCGCGGGACGGCGCCTGAGGGCGGCACGGTCTATCGCGAGCCTCCGACCCAGACGGAGCCGAAGCAAAGTTGGATGGGACACAGCCAGCTCTCCCACACGGCGGGGGAGATCGCGTACTGGGTCGTGCTCGCGATCGCGGCCATCCCGTTCCTCGAGGCGCTGCGCGTGGGGGCGCTCGCGACGCCGCTCACGCGGGCGCTCGAGGCGATCACCACCTACGCACCGCGCATCATCGCCGCCGCGGTGCTGCTCGCTGTCGGCTACCTGGCGGCCCGCCTCACGCGGAGGATCATCGCCGCGGTCACCCATCGCATCGGCGTCGACCGTCTGGTGGGGCGGGTCGGCGGCGAGCGGGTGATGCGCGGGCAATCGTTGTCCAGCATCCTCGGCACCATCGCCATGGCCTTCGTGCTCCTGCACTTCGCCATCAGCGCCATCGGCCGCCTGCAGATCGCGGAGGTCAGCGGGCCGCTCACGGGCTTCCTGAGCGCGATCTACACGTTCCTGCCGCGGCTCTTGGTGGCGGGCTTGATCATGGCGATCGGCATCGCGATCGCGCGTGTCGCCGGCAACGTGTCCGCGCGCCTGTTGGCCGGCATGGGCTTCAACACGTTGATGTCGCGGATTGGCATCTTCCGCGGTGAAGGGCTGTCGGCCGTGGAGCAGGAGAACGAAGCCAAGGCGCTCCTCAACGAGCGGCGCGCCAGCGCTCGCGTCTCCGGTGCCGCTGGAGCGCGCGTCAACGGCGGGAGCGAGGACTCCTTGCTCAGCCAGGGGGCCACGCTCGCCACGGCGCGCACCCCCGCTGATGTGGGCGGGCTCGTGGTGACCGCCGCCGTCGCCATCATCTTCCTGCGCCAGGCGCTCGGGACCATGCGCCTGCACGGCTTCACGCGCATGCTCGACGCGATCCTCGGCTACTTGCCGAACATGATCGCCGCCGGCGTGGTGCTCGCGGCGGCGCTGGCGGCGGCCAATTGGGCCAGAAGGCGCGTGCAAGAGCTCACGCAGAGGTCGGACGACAAGCTGGTGCGCGCGCTCGATCGCGTCACGTACGTGGCGATCGTCACGGTCGGCGCGATGATGGCGGCGCAGCAGCTCGGCGTGGCCTCACAGATCATCGGGATCGCCTTCGCGCTGGTGCTCGGGGCCGTGTGCCTCGCGCTCGCGCTGGCCTTCGGCCTGGGTGGACGTGAGGTGGCCGGGGACTTCCTGCGCCGGGAGGTCTCGCGCCGTCAGCGCGACACCATGTCTCCTGGGGAGTAGGGCAGATCACGGGGGATTTCGGCCCCGGTCGTTCCGCTGGCAGTCGCGATCCCCTGTCACCGCGTGGTGCGTCGGGACGGCGGGCTCTCCGGACAGGGGGAGATCATCGACTGGCTGTGTCGCGGCGCGCCCCGTTCCAAAGCTTGCGCGTTGCGGTTCGCGTTCAGGCGCAGCTGCTCCTCGAATCCGTCCGCGGCGGCCGCCTCGAGACGACCCCCAATCAGCGGAACGCGCGCCGTGATCTCGAAGGTCGAGACGTACTCGCAGCCCCCGGCGCTGGGCATGAGCATGCTGCGGCCCTTGGCCTTCACGGGAATGCCCGACGCTTCGATGGTGTACTCGGCAACCCAGCGGTCGCCGTCGGCCCGCCACAGCGTGCTCTCCACCGCGCGGCTGGTCGTGAGGACTGACTTCGCAAAGGCCGGCACGAAGTCCGGTAGATCAAGATCCTTCTCGCGCGAGACCGTGATCCGCACTCCGTCGTGCGCGGGTTCCACTCGCACCTCGACGTTGCGCTCGCCCGCGGCCTCCGAGCGCTGCCGCAAATAGACAGGGTCTCGTAGCAAGGCCATGACCTCGCCAGGAGGCTCCAGATACTCGAACGTGACGGTGCGGTAGGTTGCCATGGGCGAGAAGCTAGCAGGGGCCCCTCGCTTCCAAACCTGGCTGGCGCGCCTCTTTCATTGGCCGTCGTGCCTTACCTTGCACGCCCAGCGTCTCCCTTGGCGGCGGCAACGCTGTAGACTTCCCACGATGACAGACTTGCCTGCCTACGCCGTCACGATGGCTCGCTACAACGCCTGGATGAACGAGCGCATCTACGCTGCCAGCGCGACGCTCGCGGACGAAGTGCGCAAGCGCGACGTACGCGCCTTCTTCAAGTCCATTCACGGCACGCTCAATCACATCTTGCTCGCCGACCGCGTCTGGTTGGGCCGCTTCCACGGCCGGCCCTTTTCCGTCACCTCGCTCGATCAAGAGCTCTACGCGGATTTCGCCGAGCTCACGGCCGAGCGGAAGCGCACCGACGCCGAGATCAAGGCGTGGGCCGCCTCCCTGCGCCCCGAGGACTTCACGCGCGAGCTTTCGTACATCGGCATCGCGCGGCCCGTGCCACGCGCCATGCCCTACGCCCTCGCCATCACCCACCTCTTCAACCATCAGACACACCACCGCGGCCAGGTCACGACCCTGCTCTCCCAGCAAGGCGTCGACCCCGGCGCCACGGATCTACTCGTGCTCCCCGCCGAGTAGAAGCGGCGATCAATCTGTGCTGTCAGACCCGTGGTCGTGGTCGTGGCCGCCCCCGGCGCCGTGCCCGCGCTCGTGAACCCGAACGATACCGTGCCCGTGTTCGACCCCCGTGAACGCCTCCACGCAAGAACTGCGCGCGCATCTCCTTCAAACGCAAAGCTTGCGCTGACCAGATCCGACGGCATCCCCGTACTCGGCGCCGCCTCCATCCCCAACGTTCTCGACTTTGCGAGCTCCACCACAGCCCGTCCGCGCAAATGCGCGAGCACGATCGTTGCTAGGGATGAGCCCAATGTCATCATCTGTCGGCTCGTCTTCCTTGCCTCGCACATCGTCGATCTCTCCAAGTGCCACGAAGCGCGCCGTGGTGGTCGGCGCAGGGGTCGTGGGGATGGCCGTGGCGCGCGTGCTCTCGCAGGTCTTCGAGGAGGTGGTGCTGATCGAACGCGATGAGTTGCCGCGCGACCGACCCGCCCATCGACGCGGCGTTCAGCAGAGCGTGCACATCCACAACTTGATGCTGCGAGGCCAACAAGAGCTGGAGCAGCTGTTTCCCGGCTTTCACGACCTCTCGCTCGCGCTCGGCGCCACACTCATCGACCATGGGCGGGACGTGGCGCGCTGCACGGACGTGGGCTTTTGTCCGCTGTTCGAGACCGGCTTTCGCTCGCTGTCGGCCACGCGGGCGCTGCTCGAGTTTGCCCAGCGAGAGCGCCTGCGCGTGCTCAGCGCGAACGTGATTTGGCTCGAGGGGACGCGCGCGCTCGGCTTGCTGACCACGGGCACGGGCGACAACATGCAGGTGATCGGCGTGCGCACCGACCGCGCGAACGCTCCCGAGATTTTCGCCGAGCTGGTGGTCGACTGCTCGGGGCGTAGCTTTCTCTGGAAGCGCTGGTTTGCCGAGATCGGCGCGCCGCTGCCCCGCGAGACCGTGGTCGACTCACGCTGCGGCTACGCCTCACGCTTCTATCGTCCCGAGGAGCCCGTGCAGGACGGCTGCACCGCCATGATGGTAGATCCACTCTTTCCCACCCGACCGCAATGGGGCGTGATCGTGCCCGTCGAGGATGGACAGTGGCTGGTCACCCTGGGTGGTTTCAACGGCATGTTCCCTCCCAGCGACGAGGAGGGCTTCGCGCATTTCGGGGAGCGCCTGCAGACTCCGCTGTTCTCGGCGTGGCTCGCGCAGGCTGAGCCGCTCGGCCCGGTGCGCACGTTTCGCAAGCTCGAGATGCGCTGGAACCACTTCGAGGACCAAGCGCGACCGCTCGGGGGCTTCTTGGCGGTGGGCGACTCGGCCTGGGCCCACAACCCGCTCTACGGGCAGGGCATGTCGATCGGCATTACCTGCGCCCGTATCCTCGGCGACGTGCTGCGCAGCGATCCCAAGCTCAGCACGCTTGCCCGGCGCTACTACCGCGCGGCCGCCAAGTTCACGCGCGAGCCCTGGCACGCCTGCTCGCTGCTCGACTTCGCCTGGCCCGACACCGAGGGCGAGCGTCCCTGGTACGCCGATCTCGCGCGCAGAGTCGGCCACACCTATCTGCGAGCCGCGCAGTACGACCCCGAGGTTTACCTCGCGCTCTTGCACGGCGCGCACCTGGTCAAGCGCCCGCATCAGGTGCTGACGCCGCGCGTCCTGTTCGGCCTCACGCGCTACCAGGTTCGCCGCGCCCTGGGCACGCTCCCCCCGACCGACCTGCTGCACCTACCGCCCCCGCAAGCGAACAGCTGAGCGAGCGGCCGAAGACGCAGCCGCCTCTTATCCGTCCAGGTGCCCCATCTTGCCGCTCTGATAGTCCGCGAAGGCCTGCTGGAGCTCTTCCCGGGTGTTCATCACGAACGGACCGTACGCGGCCACGGGCTCGTCGATGGGCTCTCCACTCAGCACGAGCAAGCGCGCACCCTGCTCACCGCGCACCCGGACGATGCCCTCGTCGCGGTCCATGAACGCCATCGCGCCCACGGGGGTGGGCTTGCCCTCCGCGCCGACCTGCAGCTTACCCTCGAGGTTGAACAAGAGAGACGTGAAGCCCCGCGGCAGCTCGAACTCGGCGAGCCCGTCGCGCGAGAAGCGCAGGTCGAAGATGGTGATGGGCGTGTGCGTGTTCGCCGGCCCCTGATAGTCCAGGAGCGAGCCCGCGATCAGGCGGGCCTCGGCCGCGCCCACGCTCAACCGAGGAAAGTCCTTGTCGAGCAGAGGTTGGTAGCCGGGCGCGCTCATCTTGTCCTTGGCGGGCAAGTTGACCCACAGCTGCACCATCTCCATGTCGCCACCCTGTTCGGTGAAGCGCTTGGAGTGCAGCTCCTCGTGCACCACGCCCGAGGCGGCCGTCATCCACTGCACGTCCCCGGGGCCGATCAGGCCGCCGCCGCCCGCGGAGTCGCGGTGGGCGATCTCGCCCTTGTAGGCGAAGGTCACGGTCTCGAAGCCGCGGTGCGGGTGCTCCCCCACCCCGCGCTGCTTCGTGGCGGGCTCGAAGCGACGCACGGCCGCGTGGTCCAATAGCAAAAAGGGGCTCTGCAGGCGTGGATTGCCGCTCGGTGAGAGCACGCCGCGAACGCGGAAGCCGTCCCCGACCCAGTGCTCCCCGGGCGAGGTCAGCACACGACCGACCCCGCGCACGTGGCGATCGGGGAGCGTCACGCGCTCGCTGCTCTTGACTTGGGCTTGCATGGGCTTGTTCTCCTTCTCTTGGCCGAGCACGCGCGCAGGCACGGAAGCATCCGTCCGTGTGCAGGAGGAGAGGGCCCCCAACGCCCCGCTGGCGACCAACGCGGCCGTCCCGGTGAGGAGCCTTCTTCTCGTGGTCGTGTCGCCCAATGAGCCCATTCTAAGTCGCGCCTTTCGGAAGGGGAGGGAGGCGTTGTCTTGACATTGAGTTGCAAAAACGGAACGTTCGCGGAAGTGCCTCCAAGCGCTGACAATATCGCAACTTTCGTGGAAGTGGTGCGCCAGCAGAGCTTGTCTGGCGCGGCCCGCCGGCTGGGCCTGCCCAAGTCCACTGTGAGCCGGAGGATTTCGCGGCTGGAGCAGGACTTACGCAGCCAGCTTCTCCACCGAAGTGTGCGCAGCATTACGCTCACGGCGGCCGGCCGAGCCTTCTTCGAGGCCGCGGCGGGCCCGATCGACGCGCTCGAGACCGCGTTGATGGAGCTCAGCCAGAGCAGCCGCGAGCCGCGCGGCACCGTCCGCCTCACCGCTCCGGCCGATCTCGGGCGCATGCTGCTCACGCCCCTCCTGGTTGCATTTTTGGAACGATACCCCGAGATCGCGCTCGAGCTGAGCTTCACCAACCGCATGGTCGACCTGGTGCAGGAGGGGGTGGACCTGGCGGTGCGCGCCGGCAAGGCGCCTGGACAGGACCTGATTGCGCGCAGACTGTGCGACTCCGAGCTGCAGCTCGCGGCGCACCCGCGCATCGCGCTGACCATCGAGCACCCCAAGCAACTGGAGCAGCTGCCCTTCGTCCTGCGCACCCCGGGGCGCAGCACGACCTTCCGACTCGAGCGCGCGGGCAGGCGCAGTCAGAGCGTGGAGCTCACGGTCTCGGGGAGGGTCAGCGTGGACGACTACGCGTCGCTGCTCGAATGGTTGGCGGAGGGGCACGGCGTGGGGCTCATGCCCGCCATCCACGTACGCGAGGGCGTGAGGGCAGGGCGCCTCGTGCGGGTGCTGCCCGAGTGGTTTGCCCGCACGGCGCCCGTGTACCTGGTGAGCACCAGCAGGCGGCAGCCCGAGCGCGTCCGCTTGCTCGCGGAGTTTCTACGCGAGGAGTTCGGCAAGCTGCCGCACGTGTGAGGGCGTGCGCGTGGTCGGCTCGCTGAACGGGGCCTCGCGAGCTCTCAGAAGCCCTGGATCAGTACGTCGCGACGTCCGCCCGCCTTGCCCGAGGCCGGCCCCACCACGCCTTCCTTCTCCATGCGCTCCACGAGCTTGGCGGCCTTGTTGTAGCCGACGCCGAGCTGACGCTGGAGGTGGCTGATCGAGCAGTACCCGGCTTGCGCCACGATCGCCACGGCCTTGTCGTACATGGGGTCGTCGCTCTTGGGACCGGTGAGGGCAGAACCGTCGCCGTCGTCTTCGTCGCGCGGGCGCAGGATGTTCTCGTCGTAGACGGGCTTGCCCTGCAGGCGCAGGTTGTCGCACAGGGCGGTCACCTCGTCCTCGCTGATGTACGCGCTGTGCACGCGCTTGGGGTCGCTCGCGCCGGGCGGGATGATCAGCATGTCGCCCATGCCGAGCAAGTGCTCTGCGCCCTGGCGGCCGAGGATGGTCTTGGAGTCTTCGCGCTGGCTGACCTTGAACGCGATGCGCGCGGGGAAGTTCGCCTTGATCATGCCGGTGATCACGTCGACGCTCGGGCGCTGCGTGGCCAGGATCACGTGGATGCCCGCGGCGCGCGCCTTCTGTGCGAGGCGCGCGATGGCGGCCTCCACGTCCTTGGCGGCGACCATCATCAGGTCGGCGAATTCGTCCACCACGAGCACCACGTAGGGGAGCTTCTCGGGCGTGGGCAGCTCGTCGGGCTTCTCGTCGCCCTCGGGCCAGAGCCACATCTCCTCGCCATTGGGGCCGATGCTCTTCACCTTGCCGGCGCGCGCGGGCCACAGCTTCTCCGCCGACATCTCGCCGGAGAGCACCTTCTCCACGCGTTGGTTGTAGGTGGTCACGTTGCGCGCCCCCGCGTCCGCGAAGAGCTGATAGCGGCGCTCCATCTCGTCCACCGCCCAGCGCAGCGCGAGCGAGGCCTTCTTCATGTCGGTCACCACGGGCAGGAGCATGTGCGGGATGCCGTCGTAGACCGCGAGCTCGACCATCTTCGGGTCGATCATCAGGAGGCGCACCTCCTCGGGCGTGCGCTTGAAGAGCAGCGACGCGAGCATGACGTTGAGCCCCACGCTCTTGCCCGCGCCGGTGGCACCCGCCACGAGCAAGTGGGGCATCTTCGAGAGGTCGCCGTAGTAGGGCTGTCCCGCGATGTCCTTGCCGAGCGCGATCGGCAAGGGGCCGTTCTGCTTCTCCCAGCGTTCGTCTTCGAGGATCTGCCGCAGGCTCACCGTCTGCCGCTGACTGTTGGGCAGCTCGAAGCCTACGCGCGCCTTGCCCGGGATGGGCGCCACGATGCGCACCTTCTGTGCGGCGAGGCTCATCGCGAGGTCGTCGGAAAGGCCTGCGATCTTGGAGATCTTCGTGCCGCTCTTGGGCTCGAACTCGTACATGGTGACCACCGGACCGGGGTGGATCTCGTCCACCCGCCCGGTCACCCCGTAGGCCGCGAGCTTCTCGACCAACTTGGCGGCGTTTTGCTTGAGCTGGGTGGCGTCGATGTGCACGTCGGAGGAGACCACCGGGTCGAGCAGCGAAGTGGACGGAGCCTGATAGGCCGCCTTTTCTCCCTCGGGTGGCTCGCTCGCCACCGACTTGGTGGGACGCTGCTGCGCATCGGGCGACGGCGCGACGATGGTGGGGCCCTTCTCGGGCGCCTTGGGCCTCTTGGGAGCAACCGAGGTGCCAGGCTTCGGAATCTTCGAGAACCGCGTGGCCTCCGCCTCTTCGTCTTCGTCCTCTTCGTCTTCGTCGTCCTCTTCGTCCTCCTCGTCCTCGTGCTCACCCTTCGCGACGTACCCCTCCGGCTCCTCGATGAACTCTTCGTCGTCCTCTTCGTCCTCGAAGAGATCGTCGTCGTCGTCGTCATGGTCATGGTCGTCGTCCTCGTCTTCGTCCTCGACGCCCACCCCCACCACGCGCGGCTCATTGCGCTTGGCTTCCTTTTCGCGCTGAATCCGCTCGAGCTCCTTGGCCTCTCGCCATGCCTCCGTGACCGCGCCGATGCCGTTCTGCGCGGCCATGAAGCTCTTCACGCAGCGCTGCCAGAGCAGACTTACGCTCTTGGCGGTCAGTCCGGTCACGCTCACGGTGGTGCGCAGGACCAGGGTCATGAGCAGCACCGAGGTGCCCACCACGAACGCGCCCACCAGCCCGAACAGCGAGCGCAGGAGCTCGCCGAAGACCTCCCCCAGGATGCCGCCAGGGAGCTGGTCCCCGAACACACGCAACTCGGGGAAGGCCAAGTGCACCAGGCCGCAGCCCACGATCAGGAGCACCACCATGGCCGCCAGGTTGGCCGCCCCCAGGGGGTTCTCGCGGCGCCCGAAGACACGCACCGTGAACGCCCCAATCTCGAAGGGCACCACCCAGGCCGCCAGGCCGAAGGTCATGCTGAGCAGGTTGGCCAGGCCGTGTCCGACCGGTCCGATCCAGTTCTCCCCGTCCTTGGGCCCATAGGACATGAGCGACAGGGTGAGCAGGACCGTGGCGGCGGCGGCGACGATCCCCACCACCTCCTGTCCTCGACCGGCCTCGTGACGCCGGCTGGATTCTTCGTTTCTCGGAGCTTTCGTAGCAGCGACACGGGTAGCCAAGCGCACCTCTCCCTACCGCCCGAGGGTACGGGTCGCCCGGAAGACCGGTCAACAAATGGACTTCGGCGCGCGATGTGGTCGAATGGAGCGCGGGCGTCGGGGGTGCAAACCCTGCGGAACCCATGCTAGTTCGGGCTGTACGGTGCGCGTAGGACGTCCTATCCTCGTTGCCGGCCCGTGGGTCCTGGGGGGACCAGCAGCATGCCCCCGTTTCTGTCCTGTTCGCGCGCCGCGAGCGCGCTTCGAACGTGTGCGAGGTCTGAAGAAGCGATGCTAGCCAACTCGGTCGACCAAAATCGTCTTACTCGCGCGCAAACCAGCCCCAGCGGCTCCTCACTCACCGGCAAGACCGCCCGCTCCGGCTGGGCCAAACGAGCCGGCATCTTGATCCTGTGCTCGCTGATCGCGCTGTCTGCGGGCTGCAAGGTGGGGAGCGAGGACATCGAGTTTTGGAAAGGAACCGTCAAGGGGCCCGGCAAGATCACGGCGGTGATGCTCGCTGACAAGTACCCGATGGAGCTGCGCACCCAGGCTGCGCTCGCGTTGGTGCAGATGGACCGCACCGATCGCGATGGCACCGCAGAGCTGCAGCAAGCCCTGGCCAGGCTGGACGACGAGACGCGCTTGCAGGTGGTGGCCGGGATGGTGCCCGGGCTCCAGGAGCAGATGAACGCGGCCGACCCCAATGCCCAGGGCGGGGCGCCGAGCCCGAGCCAGATCCGCGCGAAGGACGCCGCCTTCCTGCTCATCCCGTACGCCTCGCCGGAGATCAAAGCCAAGCTCACGCAGGACGTGGTGGGTTGGTACGCGCAGGACTTCAACGGTCGCAGCCTGTCCGGCAACTTCAGCGCCGAACAGGTGGTGAGCGCGCTCGGATCGCCCGCCGCCAAGGTGTTGGTGGTGGGCCTCAAGGCGCGCCTGCCGCAGCAGGCCCTGGTGAAGATGGCGCAGCTCATCGGCCAGGTCGCCGATCCGGCCACCAAGAAAGAAGCCGCGGAGCGGCTGGTGGCCATCGAGCAGGAGATGGAGAGCCAGGAGTTCGTGGCCTGGATCGCGAAGACGATCGAGGAGCAGCAGGCGGGCAAACAGCTCGATCCAGCCAAGCTCAAGTCGGCCGCCGAGTTGAACCGGGACAACTTCATCAACGAGGGCGCCATCCCGGCCATGAAGTGGCTGGCGAGTGAGCCCCCGGTCAAGAAGCGCCTCCTGGCCCTGGCTTCTACCCCCAACAAGGAGGACCCCGAGACGCGCCGCGTGCGCGCCCTTTCGGCCCTCGAGGGCAAGGTGGACCGGAACGATCTGCAGCAGGTGCTCGCCCTGGCGCTCGACACCAACAACCCGAAGACCGTGCGCGACATGGCGTTCGATCGCGTCGGAGACATCAAGAGCCCGGAGGCGCTGCCCTCCCTGTGGCCCCTGGTTAGCGGGGCCGAGGACGCCAAGCTACGGTGGCGCGCGGGCGAGCTGGTCCTCGCCATCGGCGGCGCAGGGGTGGTGGAGGAGTTCTTCAATCGCCTGCCGTCGGGGGGGGACTACCCGCCCGAGGAGCTCGAGGGCTATGCGACGCGTATGGGTCAAATGAGCCCCCTGCCCACCGAGCAAGCCCGTCGCTTGCTAGGCTCCCCGAACTGGTATGCTCGAGTGGCTTCCGTCCATTTCTTCGAACGCAAGGGTGGACAGGACGATGTAAAGAGGTTGGAGACGGCGAAAGCGGACAAGGCACAGGTCAAGGGACCGCGCTGGGACAAGGCCAAGACCGTGGGTGACGTGGCTGCGGAAGCGTACGAATCGGCCAAGCAGCGGTTGAGCCAGGCCACTGGACAGTGATCGCCGTTCGTCAGCTTTTGCTCGCGGGTGAAACCGCCCGCTTCGATCTTGCTCGCGGGCGGAACCGCCCGCTTCGACGGTGAGCGAAGAAAAGCACCATGACTCAGGACCACAACAAGAAGACCCTGCGGCAGTTCCAGTGTCGGGATTATCTCTGGGAGATCTTCGAGCAAATGGGCGCCGAGCTCGAGTGCTCCACCGATTACCTCGTGAACGAAGCGATGCGGCAGTACGCGCGTTCGCGGAACTGGGGGAGTCGCGGGCGCACCAGCCAACCGGGGGCAGCTCCTGCGCTCCCAGGGGCAGGCGCGGAAGCCCCGCGCATTGCCCCCCCGCCCGTGCGGCCGACGCCGCTGGCGGGAACGCCCTCCGTTGGTGCCCACCCTTCGCAGGGCTTCGCGGCGCGTGGTCCGGCAGGCCCCGCCAGCATGCCACCTCCGCTGCCCGCCGGTGGCGCTCCGCCTCCGCTCGGGGCGCGGGGCGGCGCCATGCCTTCCCTGTCCGTGATCTTCAACGGACAGAAGGTCCCGGTGAACAAGGAAGAGTTCGTGATCGGGCGCGGCTCCAAGACCGCCGATCTGCCGATCAAGGACGGCAACATTTCGCGTCGGCATGCCGCCGTCGTCCTGCAGAACGGCAGCTTCTACATGAAGGACCTCGGCAGCACGAACGGCATCGAGTTCAACGGCGAGCGGGTAGACAGTCGCAGGATCGAAGAGGGCGATGTCTATCAGCTGTGCGACTACGAACTCCGCTTCACCTACCGCTGACAAAGCGTCCATTTGCGGCCCTCAGGTGGCCGACATCCTCGCCCCCTCCCTGCGGCGCCGGGATCGCGAGCGGGTGGATCGCTGCTATCGTGCGGGCCTCGCGGCAGGTGGCCGTGGCAACGGTGCGCCTGGGGAGCGACCCTTTCGCTTTCGCCGAGTTCGCACAACGTCAGAGCTGCCAGGCCGACTTGATGGTGGCGAGCACCAGCGTGGCTTCGTCGTCC
>JBIQKA010000141.1:0-11307 GCA_044507075.1 Myxococcales bacterium | reverse complement strand
TCTAGGTCTTTGAAAATACAATAAAGGTTCTCCGCGATCTTACGTCGCGGCCCCGTTGCCGAGACGAAGATGCCGCTCGCGGTCTTCAGTTCTACCCCGGTCGTCTCCACAGACATGGAGGTGAACCACAGCACGTCAGTGCTGCGACTCCAGAGGCAGCCCGCGCTCACGCACCGCTTCGGCCGCGAACCGCAGTGCTTCTCGAAGTCGGCTCCGTACGCGAGCTCGCGGACCAGTATGACTCAATGCTCCTCTGGCCTCCACCCCCCATCGCGCACAATAGCCATTGCGGCCAGCACGATGAGTCCGTAGCCGATCACGAACCCGAGCAGGTCGTCGGTGCGAACCATGAGCGCGACCACGATCGGCGTGATCGCTAGCGCGATGCTCGAAACGATCACCCAGGGACTGAGCGTATAGTCCGCGGCGCCCAACCCCCCGGCGGCTCGTCTCCGTCTGCGTACTCAGGTCCGACCTCCACATCGACCATCTGAAGTGAGGTCGCATCTCTCTCGCCCTCGGCGAAGCGAGCTTGTTCGACTTCCCTTGTGAACGGAAGCACTTTTCTGCTGCAACGGACGAGCATGGTCGCAGGTACGCGCGCCATCGCGGCTTGATTCACGTCGAATCTTCACCCCTCCGGCGGATCGTCCCCGAACAACGTCCCCACCACGAGCTCGACAGCCTCGAAGGGCTCCGCTCGCACGACCTCGCCGCGCTCGGCGCGCGTGAGGGTCACGTAGCCGTCGGGGTGCCAGCGCATCACGGTCAAGGTGGCGTCGCGTGGGTCGACGAGCCAGTAGTGAGGGATCTCGACGCGGTGGTAGAGGCGCAGCTTCTTGATGGTGTCGTCGTTGGCGTTGCTGGCGGAGACGATCTCGCAGATCCAATCCGGGCGCACCTTCACGGGGGTGCCGGTCGGGCGCGACGGGCAATGCTCACGGCGAAAGCCGAGAACGTCTGGACGCACCACATCGCCGGTCGGGAGTTCGACCTCAACCTCGGTGGCGATCCACCATCCTCCGGGACCACCGGAGCTGCCGGGCTTGCGCTGAAAGGGCGGGCGCAACGCACCGACGATGCCGGCTTGCGCGTCGCCGTGCTCTCCCGAGGGCGGTGCCTTGGGCATGAGCACACCTGCGATGAGTTCATGAAAGCGTGATCCCTCTGGAATCGCCGTGAACTCCTGCAAGCTCATCGGACGGCGAGGGGATCCAGGCATGACAGCACTCAAACTATCCCAAGCCGTCCTGCTTCGCCATGGCCCGCCTCGCCGCCGGGGCCAAGCTCCACCATCGCGCCGCTGAGCGGGTAGTGCACCCAACATCCCGTCACGCGCGCGCCGGGAACCCTCCGCAAGGCTTCCGTGTACGCAGCGAGCTGTGGCAAAAACTCGCGCGTCTTCTTGCGCAACGCTCCCTCGCCCATTCCCGGGAACGTCTTGTGATCGACAATGACGTATCCCTCGGCGGTTTCGAGCAACAAGTCGATCACGCCGCCCACGCGCCGCGCCCCCTGCGAGGTGTCGACCAACGCCTCGATGGGAACCTCGCGATGCCAGACTGCGTCGCGCCAGCGCTCCCTCACAAAAGCGCGGAGGCGGTCCCCTGCGCCCAACAGCGTCTCCGGGTGCATCTCCCCTGCGAGCCCGGCGGCCGCGAGCAAGTGCGACGCCCGCTGCGTGCGCTCCTTTTCGGGGAGCTCCTCGGTGTCCGCCGCGAGGAACGCGTGCACTGCGTTTCCCAGCACGTCGTACGACACATGCTTCTGACGCAGCGCCGCCACCGCGCCCGGCAATGGTGCCACAGAGCGGATCCTGGGCAGGGCGAGCTCGGGCCAGTCTTCCTCGGCCCGAGAGGGCACGATCCGATAGTTCGCCCGCGGGCGCCCTTGCTCACCCGCTCGCGCGAACCAACGGGGCCGCTCCCTCTCACGCACGTCCCGCGCTACGCCTGCTGAACTTCCTGCTCCCAGGCTCCAAACGCGCGCACCGATCTCCACGCTCCTTCCCTCGCCCGCTCCGCGGATACGCAGCACCTCCGTGCCGCGATCGACTGCATCGACAGGAAGCTGGAGCAAGGGCTCACCGTCTTCCCCGGCGAGCTCGTCGAGCCAGCTCGCTTTGATGGAGGCTCCTCTCTTGCCTCGCGCACGGCGCACCGCCAAGACCAGATGATCCCGAGCCCGCGTGAAGCCCACGTAGAGCAAGCGCACGCGCTCCTTCTCCTCCCGCTTGGCCACGCGCTGCCCTTCCGGCGACTGCTCCGCCCGCTCCCGTAGCGGCAACTTCTTCATCGTTCCGAACGGCCACGGCCAGTAGCGGATCCAGCGGCCACCGAGCGGGTCCCTTGGATCGAACGCAGCGCGGTCCGTCTCGGGACACACCTCGAACGCATGCCTGCGATCGTCCCTATCGAGGCTGCCCAGGATAACGATCGGCCATTCGAGTCCCTTGGCTTTGTGGTAGGTGCACACCACCACTGCGCCGTCGTCGGATGGAACGTGCTGATCATCCGAGGCGATCTCTTCATCGCGGCGCGTGCGAACCGTGCCCATGTCATCGAAGTAGCGCAGGAGCCCTGCCACTGTTGCCGCCTCCCGCCCCTGCTTGCAACGCTCCTCGTATCCTTCAGCTAGCCCACGGAGCGCGTCCAGGTTCGCGACCCGTTGCGGTGCGTCCGGCCAGCGCGCCGCCAGGTGCACGGCGTCCAACGCCCTGAAGACCTCCTCGAGCACCTCCGAAGGAGAGAGTACAGGCAGCTTCGCGCGCAGCGCTTCGAGGGCCCGTCGATAGCCCACGCTCTCGTGCTCGACGCCACCGACCCGATCTGCAAGCCAGGCATCCGCGGTCTGTCCGCCAAATCCATGGAGCGCATCGAGGGTAGCCGCCGCCAGGGTGTCCCACGAATCCAGCACGAAGCGGAGGGCGGCATCTACCATCACGCCTTCAGGGGTCTGGAGGAGCCCCGCTCGCGCCACCGAGACCCGCACACCACGCACATGCAATGCAGCCGCGGTCTGCGCGGCCTCGACGTTGGTCGCGACCAGCACCGCGATGTCGCCAGGGCGCACGTCCCGAACCACCCGCGAGACGCGATCTTCCACCCGGGTCTCCACGGGCTCACGGAGCAGCCGCGCGACGCCTTCCGCCAGCGATTCGGCGTCGTCCTCCTTGTTCTTCCCCTCGAGGTACCAAAGCCCCATCGGCGGCAGCGCCGCGAGCTCGTCGGGCTCCTCTCTCCTCGCCTCCACGGCCACTTCGTCGCGCGCGAAGCCGTGCCGGCCCATCGCGGACGTGAAGAGCTCGGAGCACGCCGTCACGAGCTCGCGACGTGAACGATAGTTGCCGGGCAGCACCTCGCGCCTGCCGCCCGACTGGGCGACCCAGCCGGCCACCGCGTCCATCAACAGCGGATCGGCGCCCGCGTACTCGAAGATGCACTGCTTTCGATCGCCCACCCACACCGAGCGCCCCGTGAATGCGTGCAACTTCACGAACAGGGCGAGCTGGATCGGGCTCGTATCCTGGAACTCGTCCACCAACGTGAAGCGCAGGCGCGTCGCGAGCTCGCCCTTCACCCGCGGGTGCTCGATCAAGCTGAGCGCGCTGTCGAGCATGTCCACGTAATCCACCACGCGACGCTCGAGCTTCCAAGCCGCATAGGCCGAGAGGCCGATCCGAGCCGCCTCGAAGAGCGCGCTCGTAAGCTCCCGCAGATCAGCGTGAAACTGGGGATGCCTCTCGTACGCGCCGGCCACCTCACGGAGCCTGACCACAGCCGCGTCACAGTGCTTGCTCGGATCGATCATCGAGAGCTTGGCCCAACCGCACCAATCCAGGTCTCCATCGGCAAGCAGGACCCGTGCGCCCTTGATCTGCAGGAGCGCGTCGGAGGTCTTCTTGGTGCCGTCCTTCGTTTCTTCCAGAGCCTCATACGCGCATCGAAGCTCCTCCGCGAGCGCGCGATCCAGCTCCTCCCCGCTCGCTCGGGGCGGCCCAAGGAGGCCGAGCAAGCCCGTGACCGAGCGTTCGGCCATCTCCGGCAGTGCCCCTGGCGCGATCCGATTGCCGCGCGCGAGGTCCATGATGTCCCAGACCGGGGCGAGCCAATCGGTGCGTTGGACCCTGTGGTCGACCCTCAACATGAAGCGCTTCGCGAGCCGCTCCATTCGCTCGAGCAGCTCTGACGGAAGCTTGGCGTCCAGGGCCTCGCGCAGCATCCGAGCTTGGTCGCCGGCCATCACATCGACATGGGGCGAGAGCCCGGCGTCGAGCGCGAACTCCTGGATGAGACGCAGGCAGGCCGCGTGCACGGTCCCGAGCATCGCCAGAGGCAAGCGCAGCGCCTCCGTGAACGCGCCGCGCTCCACGAGCGTTTGCTGTATTCGCGCCGTGAGCTCGGCCTGCGCCTTGCGCGTGTAGGTCACGGCGAACAGCCCCTCGACCGGAACGTGCGGCTCCCGCTCGCCGCTCACCGCCGCGATCACTTCGCGCGTGAGCCGGGTGGTCTTGCCGCTGCCTGCGCTCGCGCCGATGATGGTGATCCCGCTCCCGCTCACTGAAACACCTCCCAGGCCTTCCCGCAGATCCCGGAATAGCTGCAGTAGTCGCAGACCTGCTTCTTCTCGAGCGAGAAGAACTTCTCTTGCTCCTCGCCCGGCACCGCAAGGGCGTCGAGCAGCGCAGGCGCCCCCGCCGTGCCGCCCACCAGAACACGTCCCTGGGCGAGCGCGCTCTTGACCACGCGCAGCGTGCGTTCGAGGCGACCCCAGGTCTCCTCCATCGAAGGTCCTTTCAAGAGCCGGGGCGGAGCCATCCCAGGGTCCACGCTGAGGATCCGCCCGGCACCGAGCGAGAAGTATCCGGCGGCTGGGGGATCGCCCTGGCTCTTTGCGCGCAAGGCGCGGCTGTACGCGGCGAGCTGTACCGCTCGCCCCTGCTCGAGCTTCTTCGTGTAGCTCCCTGCGCCCCACTTGAGATCGAGCACCGCGGTCTTGCCCTGCGCGTCGGCCAGGCGGAGATCCAAGCGAGCGGAGATTTTTCCTAGCGCGCTCTCGACCTCGACCGCTTCTTCGACCGCCACGATGCGCAGCTCCGCCGCCCGCAGGTACCTGTGAAGGGCACGCAAACTGGCGCAAAGCTGGTTCTCGAGCTGGGTCCGCTCCGAAGCCGCGCCGGGCAGTAGTAACGTGGCCGCCTCCGTTCGAACGAGCTCGCTGAGCACGCACCGCACCCGTGCGACGAATACAGACTCTTCCTGCTCGAACGCGGCTTCATGGAACAGCTCCTCGACCAGGCGGTGGCCCAACTTCCCGTTGAGTATTGGGCCCTCCGGAACCCTCGCCACCATGCCTCGTTCGATCCCGACATCGTCGAGCACCCATGCGAGCGGGCAAGAGGCAAACGTCTCGAGCGCCGTAGCCGAGGTCGAGGTGTCCCGCCCATCCAAGACGAGCGCGCCCTGGGACAACGACCAGGCTTCACGGGAGCTCGGCAGAGCGAGCGGATCGAGCGCCTCGACGCGCACCGGGGATCCTTCGGGCGCCCGCAAGAGATCGCGCGCGGAGCGCACGAGCTTGCCAGCGGAGCTCTCCTTCGAGCCCAGCCGGGCAACGATCTCATGCCAGAACGAGTGAGGCGCGGCGAGCCGGGCCGCAACCCGGCTTGGCACAATGAAGACCACGCGCTCGCTGGCCGCAAGGACGGCGTTTCTCCACGTCTCTGCCTCACGGGACAAGCGCCGCTCAGCATCCACGAAGAACACGCCGGCTGCGTCGAGCGCCGCCCGTTCATGACGACTCCAGGGTAGGGCCTCGGGGCGCCGCTCCATCTCCGACGCGAAGCCCCACACCACCAACGTTCGAACCGGGGCAAGGAGGGCAGAGGGGTGCGAGACATGCGGAACGCGCTTCACTTGCTCGACGCTCAACGTCTCGCCGTGCTGGACACGCGCGACATCGTCGAGAATTTGCCGTGCCTCCTCCCGCGAAAGCGTCACGCGGAGATCGTGCGCGAGTGCCTCCTCGAAGTCCTTGGCCTGTACGTAGGCCGGCCCGTACACATCGAGCTCGCCTCGTGCCAGACCGCCCTTCAGCCAGTCGCGAACGCGGCGCGCCAGCGCGATCAGATCCTCTCGCTTCGCGCCCGCGGCGCCGGCCCCTTCGGTCTCGAACCACGCCTCGACCAAGCGCAGCCGCTCGCTCGCCCATTTCTCGCCGAACGCGTCGGGGTCCCTCTCGTTCGTCTCTTGCGCGCGTCTCGCTCCCTCCTCGCGCAGCTCGGCGGTCAGGCGTGCCTTCCGCTTCTTCCACTCCTGCCCACCGATACCAGGTTGCTGTGCCAAGGCGCGCGCGAGCTGCGCGCCCACGCGGCCACGAAAGGGCCCCACGGACAGCGTGAGCAGCTCCAGCGCCCGATACGGATCTTTGGGCTCGAAGGCGAGCTCGAGCGCCAGCGGCAGGATCTGCATGGCCGGTCGCCAGGCGCTCTTGCCGATATGTCCCTGCGCGGCGAGCCCGTGACGCTGGAGCGCCGTCTCGAGGGGCGCTTGATAGCAATACCGGATGATCAGGGAGCCTTCGCCCCAGCTACGCACGAGCGACGCGGTCATCTCCGCGGCCTCATCCAGGGTCTCTCCCGTCAAGAGCAGGAGCGACCCGTCGCCCCCTACCTCCGACGCCTCGGCTCGTTCGCCCCGGAGCAGGCGCTGCAGCACGCCAAGATCCGAGCGGGGGTCCGCGAGGCTCGCGCACGGCTCCTTTGAACTCAAACATGTCCCCGAAGCCTCGAGCAGCGCAAAGATGCGCTGCCATCGCGCCGACCACAGCGTGCGCTCCTCGACCAAGCGCAGCTCCTCGTAGAGCCGTGCCGGCACCGAGCGTGAGCTCAACGCGCGCTGCACCTGCGCGAGACGGTCGGAGAAACCCATGGGCACAGGGCTCTCCTCCGCTCCTTCGATCGCCGCCAAGGCTGCGAGACGCTCCCCACCATCCGAGATGTCCTGACCGTCCCAACCGGCCTCCACGAGCGCATCACGCCAGCTCAGGAGCACTTGCGCGGTCCCGATCGAGTCCACCTCGAAGGACCTCGCGTAGAACGCCGCGCCGCTCCCCAGCCTGCCGATACGCGCCCGATAGACGGAGACACGCGCGCCCTCGGACACACTCACCGCAGGGAGACCCAAGCGAAGCTCGAGATCACGCAGGAGCTCACCCGGGCCCCACAAGGGTTCGCCGAGCCGCGCGCCCTGGGGTGAATCGACGAACGAAGGGCCGCTCAGGCCCCACCCAACGGTTGGCTTCATGAGTTCTCCCGGAGTTCGTGCCCTGTCGTACGGGTGAGCGCAGATCGACAGACCACCCATGGTGCCATCCCGGAAGAGCTCCGATCAACGCGTGCGGCTCGTCCGCGCGGAGTTTCACCTGCGTCCTGGCAGTTTTGCTTGCAGGCCATCCGTAAGTGCCGCGTCTCGGCGAACTCCACGATCCTGATCTTACTTGCACGTGTTCCATTCAGCGGAAACACCCACCCTCACGAAGAACGTCTGTCGACGACTTGTGCCTGTTACCATGCTCGGGAGACCTTACCGTACGAGAGCGAGGGATCGATGAGCCGTCAGCTTCCTGAGTCTGCTCCGCCGCCCCCACTGGAACGCCCGAAGATCCTCGGGCGCGCCGCCTTGCCTTCGGCGCCGCCCGACCTCGTGCCCGCGCGCATGATCAATGAGGTGCTTTATTGCGAGCGGCTCATGTACCTCGAGTGGTCCCAGGGTGAATTCGAGGAGAACGCGTTCACGCTGGAGGGGCGAACCATCGTGCATGCGCGGGTCGACAAACCGCGCAAGCGCCGCGGCAAAGTGAAGCCGGAGGATGAGCACGCGCTGGACGTGCAGGCCGAACCACCGCCCTACCAGACACGCTCGGTGTGGCTCTCGTCAGAGCGCATCGGGATCACCGCCAAGATCGATATCATCGATGAAGGGCCCAACGGTTCTGTCGTTCCGGTCGAGTACAAACGGGGACGTGCCCCGGACCTGCCGGAGCAGGCGTACCTGCCAGAGCGCGCCCAGGTGTGCGCGCAGGCTCTGCTTCTGAGAGAACACGGCTACCGCTGCGAGACTGGAAGCATCTACTTCGCCGCAGATCGCCGGCGGGTCACGATCGCCATTGACGAGGCTTTGGTCAACCTGACGCTCGACGCCGCAAGGCGAGCGCGACAGCTAGCGGCCGCAGGAGAGCTGCCTCCTCCCCTCATCGACAGCCCCAAGTGCAACGGCTGCTCGCTCATCGGGATCTGCCTGCCCGACGAGATCTCCGCGCTGCAAGGGAAGAGCGCCGCCGTGCTGAGCCAAGCCATCCCGGAACCCGAGCTCGACGGCCCCATGGAGGAGGACCCGTGGGGGCTTGTCAGCGAGCGCGTCAACACGAACCTGCGGCGCCTGCACGCCGCACGCGACGATCGGCTCCCGCTCTACGCGCAGGTGCAGGGTGGGTACATCGCGCTCGATGGCGAACGGCTGGTGGTCAAGACGAAGGAGGGCAACCTCGAAGCGAGGCTGCCCAACACGTCGCAGGTTTGCATCTTCGGGAACGTCCAGATCAGCACCGCGGCGGTCCGCGCGCTCCTCGCGCGCGCCATCCCGCTCGTCTACTTCTCCTACGGAGGCCGCTTCCTGGGCCGCACGTTCACCCACGACACCAACAACATCGAGCTTCGAGTCGCGCAGCACACTCAGCTCCGGGATCCACGCGTTTGCCTGGAGCTCGCGCGCGGCGTGGTGGTCTCCAAGGTCCTGAACTGCCGCACCATGCTGCGACGCAACAGCGACAAGCCCGACGATACGACGCTCTTCGAGCTCAAGCAGCTCGCGCGCAAGGCCTCCGAGGCCATCTCCATCGAGTCTCTCTTGGGCTTCGAGGGCAGCGCCGCGCGGGTGTACTTCGGAGCCTTCCGCGGCATGCTCAAGTCACTCGCGGACGCCTTCGATTTCGACGGTCGCAACAGGAGACCGCCGCGTGATCCGGTCAACGCCCTCCTGTCGTTCGCCTACGCTCTGTTGTCCAAGGACGTCGCGCTGGCCATCGCGGCGAGTGGCCTCGACCCGCTGCTCGGCTTCTTCCATCAGCCCCGCTTCGGCCGCCCAGCGCTCGCGCTGGATCTCATGGAGGAATTCCGACCATTGATCGCGGATTCGGTCGTCATCAACGTGATCAACACCGGAGTCATCGGGGAGCGCGACTTCCTCTACGCTCCCGGCGCATGCGCCCTCACGGTCGATGGCCGCAAGCGATTCCTCCTGGCCTACGAGAGGAGGATGGATCAGCCCGTGACCCACCCGGTCTTTGGATACCGCATCAGCTACCGACGGGTGCTCGAAGTACAGGCGCGACTATTGGGCCGCCGGCTGCTGGGCGAAATCGCAGAATTCCCGTCCTTTCGCACGAGGTAGGCTCGATGCGTCAGGGCTACATCGTGACCTACGACGTCAGTGACCCAAAGCGCCTGCGCCGCGTCTACAACACCATGCGCGGATACGGTGAGCACCTGCAGCTATCCGTCTTTCGCTGCGAACTCAACGACCGCGAACTCGTCGAGCTACGCGCCAAGCTCACCGAGATTGTCCATCACAACGAAGACCAGGTACTCTTCATTGACATGGGCCCCGCCGAAGGTAGAGCTAAGGAAGCAATCCGCTCGCTCGGACGCGCCTACGTCCCCCCCGAGCGCCACGCCTTGGTAACCTAAGACACACGACCTACGCCGCGAGCACCGAGGTGGCAACCTACCCCCCGTACCCGCTCGCAGCGCCAAAGATCCTTGAAAACACAAGACAAGAAAGGAGCCACCCGCCCATCCCACCATGCAAGAACCTCAAGACAGCCACGCCAAGCAGCACCCGCTCGCAATCCGCCCGCCATGCGCCCGAGATCATGGAACTCACCCGGGCGCCCTTTCCGTGGTCGAAAGACCGCGGCTCCGTTGAAGCGAGCGTTTTGATGCCCTCTGCGACGAGGGCTGCCCCTTTCCGTGGTCGAAAGACCGCGGCTCCGTTGAAGCGGAAGCGAGGAAGTCCGCGACCCGCTGCGTGTGCGCCTTTCCGTGGTCGAAAGACCGCGGCTCCGTTGAAGCTCCACAGCGGGAACAGGTCCGCGCGGTCGCCTCCTTTCTTTCCGTGGTCGAAAGACCGCGGCTCCGTTGAAGCTTGTAGAAGTAGGTGATCTGGTTGCCCGCCTTGCTCCTTTCCGTGGTCGAAAGACCGCGGCTCCGTTGAAGCTCGGCGTCCATGGTGGACGCGTACAGCGCGGGATCCTCTTTCCGTGGTCGAAAGACCGCGGCTCCGTTGAAGCACCAGCTCAGGGTTCTGCTGCATCCACTGCGAATACCTTTCCGTGGTCGAAAGACCGCGGCTCCGTTGAAGCAAGATCGACGGCAACGACGCGCCATGCTCCATCTTCGCTTTCCGTGGTCGAAAGACCGCGGCTCCGTTGAAGCAGCGCCGCCCCGCTGGCGAGCGAGCTACGCGTGCTGCTTTCCGTGGTCGAAAGACCGCGGCTCCGTTGAAGCTGATTCGCCCGGCGCGCCATGTGTCCTGAGGCTGAAGCTTTCCGTGGTCGAAAGACCGCGGCTCCGTTGAAGCTTCGCGACGCGCGGCATCTACGCCGTGAGCGGAGACCTTTCCGTGGTCGAAAGACCGCGGCTCCGTTGAAGCCTGAGCGCCTTTTTGATGCGCGCGCGCCTCCGCTTGCCTTTCCGTGGTCGAAAGACCGCGGCTCCGTTGAAGCTCGATCATCGAGTCGAGGAAGCTCACTTTTGCCACCCCCTTTCCGTGGTCGAAAGACCGCGGCTCCGTTGAAGCCAGATGATGTCAGCGGCGACGCCGTAGCAGTGCATCCTTTCCGTGGTCGAAAGACCGCGGCTCCGTTGAAGCCGCTCGAGAGAGCGCGCGGCAATGCTCGTGAAGGACCTTTCCGTGGTCGAAAGACCGCGGCTCCGTTGAAGCGCGCAGGGTCTTGGCGTGCTTCCGTGCGCGCTTGACTTTCCGTGGTCGAAAGACCGCGGCTCCGTTGAAGCGCGTCGATCGGCTTCAAGGGCATCACGCTGGCTGCGCCTTTCCGTGGTCGAAAGACCGCGGCTCCGTTGAAGCAGCCGCGGCGCCAACCCGACGCATGGACACGTGGGCTTTCCGTGGTCGAAAGACCGCGGCTCCGTTGAAGCCACGTCCGGCGCAGGCCGTGCGTGGTGATGCGCCCTTGCTTTCCGTGGTCGAAAGACCGCGGCTCCGTTGAAGCACGTGGGACGGGGTAAAC
>JBIQKA010000140.1:0-11323 GCA_044507075.1 Myxococcales bacterium | reverse complement strand
CCCGTATCCCTTGCTTGCGCAAGCGACACCGGCGAACGCCTGAGCCGCTTTGACGAGGGGAAGTGTGAAGCCGGACGCGAAGCCAGCAAGTCGGGAAATTTGCCGCTGAGAACCTCGCTGTCTAGCGTCGGCACGTGCCCCCTACACCACACCGTGGAGCTGGGAAGCGGCTTTTCGCGCTGCTGTTGCCCATGCCGCTCCTCTTCGCCGCGTGCGAAGCGCCGGCAAAGCCGCGAGATCCGGCGCCCGCACGCGCGAGCGCGCCCGCCGCGCAGCCGCCGGTCGCAAAGCGCGCCGACGACGCGGGCGTGCCGCCGAGCGCGCCCGCGACGCGCCGTTTGGCCGCGGCCAAGCAAGAGATCGCGATCGGTGCTGGCAGCGTGCGCCTGGGGAGCGCAACCGGCAGCCCTGACCGTGACCCCAGCCGCGAAGCCGATGCCGTCCGCGTCGACTTGCCGGGCTTTCAGATCGACGCCCTGCCCTATCCGAACGATCCCGCACAGCCGCCGCGCCGCCTGGTGGACCGCGCAGAGGCCGAGCGGTTGTGCGAGGCGGAGGGCAAGCGCCTGTGCAGCGAGCTCGAGTGGGAGCGCGCGTGCAAGGGAGACGACGAGCAAGAATATCCCTCGGCGCCCTTCGACGCCCAGGTGTGCAGCCGCGATCCCGCAGGTTGCCCCTCCCCGTTCGGCGTCTTCGCGCTGGGGGCGCTGGGTCGCGAGTGGACCTCGAGCCGCGCAGGCAAGGGCCTCGGCGATGCACTGCGGAGCGCCGTCGTGCGCGGCGCTTCCCCCGACGCACCCCGCCCATCCCATCGCTGCGCGGCGCGCGATGCGGCGACCCCTGACAGCAAGAGCGAGAGCCTGCTCTTCCGTTGTTGTCGAGGTCCTCAAATCGAGCTCGCGTACCCGGAAGAACCGTCGCTTGCGCCATTCGAGGAGCAAGCGTGGGATGTCGCGAAGGTCACGAGCTTGCTCGCATCCATGCCGGAAACCAAGGCCGTGGCCGAGGAGTTTCGTCCCTTTTCTCAGGAGCAGGTCCAGCAGCGACTGACCGCATCCAAGCGCACCGTCGCGGGGCTCGCCCCGTGGCTCTTGGCACCGAAGGGCCTGCTTTGGTCTCCAAAGCACGGAGAGCAACTCGGCATGATCGCGGGTGACACCCGCGAAGGCGCGCTGCTCGTGGTGTTCTACCGCGAAGCCTCGGGGAAAGACATCTTCGCCGCGAGCTACCTGACGCGCGGCGAGCACAACGCGATCCTCGTGGCCTACAAGCCTGACGCTCGCCGGGAGGTCCTGTTCAGCACTTGCTGGGGGTGCGGCGGCGAAGGGGGCGCCATCGAGATCGGCCCCGACGCGCGCGCGCGGATCGTGCTTCGCTGATAGCCCGCTCGCGGGATGCCAAGAAAACAGCGGTTTGCTGGGCGCGTTGAAGCGCGGAATCTGTGTTGAGTGAGCTCGCCTCTTGGTTCTGCGCGCGGGCCGATGCGCCCAAAACGACCGCGCTCCTGTGCGCGATCGTCGGCCCTGCCCTGGCTCCTCGTCGGCGCGTGCCTGGTCAGCGGCTGCGAAGAAGCCTCCGCGTCAAAAGAGGCCCCGCTCGCGCGCGAGCTCCCCGCCGCCATCCACGAGGTAGGCGACGAGCCGAACGTGTACGGCGCGGATCAAGCGCTACTGGGCGGCACCCGGTTCGACGATCGCACGGTGAAGGTTCAGGGCGTGAAGGAGCCCGGCTGCAACGAAGACGACAAGGCCATGTTCCGGCAGTTCATGATCCTCGGCCGCACCGTGGCCCTGGGCGGCGCCATCCGGCAGTGCGTGCGCCACATCCTCGGCCAGGGCGATGGAACCTTCGGTCCTTATCAGACCTGCCCGAGCGACCCCTTCGCAAGTGACAAGATCGAGCGGCAGATCCAGGGCGTGTTGAGCGTGCTGACCACGCCGAACCCCGTGCTCATCACCTGCACCACAGGCAACATTGGCGTCACGCGCGTGTCCGGACGCTATGGGCTCCCGTCGGTTCTACCCGAGCCGTTCGACATCCCCAACCCGCCCCTCAGCCAGCTCTTCGACGCCAGCTTTCTCTCGGGAGCGAACAGAGCGAGCTCGGCGACGCGCGAGGAGGCTGACTTTCGCGCGCGTGTGTTTCTGATGGCGCCACGCTCGGCGCTCATCTGGCACGAGGCCATGCACGTGCACGAGTATCGCCACGACTGCCCGAACCAGACCTACTTCGAGAGCGTCCCGTACATGGTGCAGTACTGCCTGCAACAGGTGGCGCAACGGTCGGTCGAGCACTGCGATATGCGCGGGGGTTGCCCGACCGGCGGAGAGCGCGCGCTGGTGGACAGCTATCCGATCACCGAGGACACCGGCTGCGAATGCGTGCGCGACGCGGTGGCCCAGGGCAGCTCGGAGATCCCGGCGACGCCCGTACTGGATCGCGGGGAAGCGGGCGACCGTTTTGGCTGGGCGCTCGCCTCGGGAGACTTCAACGGCGACGGCTTCGCCGACCTCGCGGTGGGCGCGCCGGGGGAGGATGGCGACGCCGGGAAGGTGTTCCTCTATCTCGGCTCGGTGTTCGGGCTGTATGCCGAGCGCGTGATCGAGCAAACGGAGCTCGAGCGCGCCGAGCCCGGAGACGAATTCGGCGCGAGCCTTCTGGCCTTCGATCTCGATCGCGATCAGATCGACGACCTCGTGATCGGCGCGCCCGGCGAAGACCGCGACACGGGGGCGCTCTATCTGTTCCGCGGCACGCGCGCGGGATTGGTCGCGCGGTCCTCCGTCGGGCGCGCGCAGGAGGTCACGCTCGCCCCCGGAGCGCGCTTTGGCGAGGCGTTGGCGGCCGGGCTCATCCTGGACGCAACGCAGCCGGTCGTGGCGGTGGGAGCGCCTGCCACGGCCGCGGCGGCGCGCGCGGGCGCAGTCTACCTCATGGCGGGCGTCCAGGACGCCGACGGGCTGCTCGAACCGCGCGCGTCATTGCGGCCGAGCGCTGCGGAGGCACACGCGGGCGACCGCTTTGGGGCGGCGCTCGCGTTCGGCGCCCCCACGGGCACCCCGTACACCGCGCTCTTCGTGGGCGCGCCTGGCCGCGCGCCCAGCGGCCTCGTGCACGCCGTGCTCCTGCCGCCCCCCAGCGTCATGTCGGCGGGGGCCGTCCTCGAACCGAACTACGTCATTCGCCCCGATTCGGGCGCGCCCGACAGGTTCGGCAGCAGCCTCGTGCTGGGTCGGGCAGCGGGGCCCGAAACGCTCGTAGTGGGTGCGCCCGGCGCGAGCGTCGACGGGCGCACCGAGAGCGGGACGATCCATCTCTTTCGCGCGCACGCGCAGCACGCCGCCGCCCTCCAGCGCTTTTTCGGCCGGGCCGAGGGAGAGCAGCTCGGCAGCGCGCTGCTCGCGACGGGGCGCTGGCGCGTCCTGGATGAATTTTTCGCGGGCGCGTCACGTGGCTCGCGCGCGGCGCTGTACAAGGGAGAGTCGAGCTTCGACCGCGAGCTCATGGACTATCGCGCGCGCTGGGGAGCGGCGCCGAAGAGCGCGCCGGCGCGCGCGTTCGCCCACGGCGACTTCGACGGGAGCGGCGTCCTGGACCTCGCGATCGGCGCGCCCGACGAGCCAGGCCCGGGCCGAGCGCCCCGTGGCGGTTTCTTCGAGGTATTTCGACGGCTGGACGACGGGGGCTGGGCGAGCTGGGGCCGCTATCGTCAGGGCGAGTAGCCCGAGCACGGCCCAGGGCGCCTCTGCTAGCCTCGCCCCATGAGAGTCGTCCGTATTCAAACCGAAGCGGGTCCCCGCTACGCGATCCAACAGCAGGACGACTCCCTGGCGCTCCTCGCCGCCGCGCCCTGGCTGGGTTTCACCCCGACCGGCGAAACCGTGGCGCGCCCCCAGACACGGCTCGCCCCCGTGGAGCCCAGCAAGATCGTGTGCGTGGGCCGCAACTACGGCGCCCACGCGCGCGAGCTCGGCAACCAGATCCCCGACGAACCGCTGCTCTTCCTCAAGCCCCCGAGCGCTTTGTGTGGGCCGGAAGCGACCATCGAAGTGCCCGCGATGAGTCGCCGCGTGGAGCACGAAGCAGAGCTCGGCGTGGTGATCGGAGAGCGCCTGAAGCACGCCTCCCTCGACGAAGCCTCCGCGGCGATCTTCGGGATCACCTGCGTGAACGACGTCACCGCGCGCGACCTGCAGCGCAAGGAGGTGCAGTTCACGCGCGCCAAGGGCTTTGACACCTTCTGTCCCGTGGGACCCCACGTCGAGACCGAGCTCCCCGATCTCGGTAACTTGCGGGTGAGCGCCCGGGTCAATGGGATCCTGCGCCAGCAGGGAAACACCCGGGACATGACGTTCCCCGTGCTGGAGCTGATCCGGTTCATCAGCGAGGTCATGACCCTGCTCCCGGGCGACCTCATCTGCACTGGCACCCCTGAAGGCGTGGGCCCGCTGGTGGCCGGCGACCGGGTCGAGGTGGAGGTCGAGGGCGTGGGCGTGCTGCAGAACGGCGTGCGCTGAGCACCCGCGCCGGGGCACGGCGGATCAGAGCAGGTCGATCATCTTGCGTACGGGCGACCCGCTCCGCATGAGCACACGCATGATGCGGCTCATGGTGCCGTAGGTGGCCTTGCGGTAGGGGAACCAGACCGGCTCTCGCTTGATGGTCGGCACGCGGTTGTAATTCACGTGCCGTATCTCGCACATCTCACGCAGGCCCTCGTCCCCGTGCACCCGGCCGTAGCCGCTATCCTTGAGCCCACCGAAGGGCGCCTCGGGCGTGGCGTAGGCGGTGAACACGTCGTTCACCATCACCGTGCCCGCGCGCACGCGCTCGGCCAGCGCGCGTCCGCGCCCCCGGTCGCGCGTGAACACGTAGCCCATCAGGCCCAGGTGCGAATCGTTGGCGTGCATGACGGCCTCGTCGTCGCTCGCCACCGACATGATGGGCACGATGGGGCCGAAGATCTCGTCATGCATGATCCGCATGTCGTGGTTGCAGCCGGTGAGCACGGTGGGCTCGAAGAAGTGCCCCTTCTCTGCCTTGCGCTTCCCACCGGTGCGCACGTGTGCCCCCTTGCTCACGGCGTCCTTGATCAGCGCCTCGAGAAGGTCCATCTGGCGCGGGTAGATCATGGCCCCCACGTCGACCTTGCCGGTCTTGGGGTCGCCCTGGCGCAGGTCGCGCGTGAGCCGGATGACGCGATCCACCAGCGCGTCGTGCACGGACGCATGGGCGTAGACACGCTCGACGCTGATGCACACCTGGCCGCTGTTGGCGAAGCCCCCGAAGACGATGGCGCGGGCCGCGCGCTCCAGATCGGCGTCGTCGCACACGATGCAGGCCGCTTTTCCGCCGAGCTCGAGCGTGCACGGGATCAGACGCTCTCCGCAGGCTGCCGCCACGCGACGCCCGGTGGCGACGGCGCCCGTGAACATGATCTTGTCGGGGTGTGCCTCGATCAGGGCGGCGCCGGTCGTGCCGTCGCCGGTGACGACCTGAAAGAGGTCCTTCGGCATCCCGCTGAGATCGAAGATCTCCTTGAACTTGAGCGCAACCAGCGGGGCGACCTCGCTCGGCTTCAACACCGCGGCGTTACCGGCAATGAGCGCGGTGATGACGTCGCCGATCGGGATGGCGAGCGGGAAGTTCCAGGGCGCGATGATGCCCACCACACCGCGCGGCGCATAGTGGACGTAGGAGCGGCGGTGCTTGAACAGGTGCAGATCGATCTCGCGCGGAGCCAGGATCTTCGTGGCGCGCTTGGCGTAGTACGTGGCCAGATCCGCGATCACCATCACCTCGTGAACGAGCGCCTCCAGCCGCGGCTTGCCGCACTCGGCGCTCAGCAGATCCACGAGTTCGTCGGCGCGATCGACCACCGCATCACGCAGGGCAAGGATGCGCTCGCAGCGCTCCTCCAGCGGCACGTCCGCCCAAACGGCCTGGGCGACACGCGCCCGGTCGAGCGTCTCGCGCACCCGCTCGAGTGAAAAGACCGCGACCTCGCCGAGCACTTCCCCGCTCGCCGGCGCGTAGCTCACGATACGGCGCGCGCCGCTGTTCTCCGAGCCCACGCCGCCATCCTCGCGCGGTTCGCCGCTTGAGTGCCACGCCATCGCTCACCCTTTCGCTGAAGTTCGCTCCGAGATCAGCGAAAAAGTAGCAGGCTCCGCGCGCCGTCGCGAGCGTCGTGCGCTCAAACCGTAAGGGCACGCGCGAGCCGCACGGACTTGGCGCTTCGACGCCACGCGTCAAGCGCGTGGCACGCCCGCCGCAAGGCTCGGATGGCTCAGTCGTCGACGTAGTCGCGGAGCGTGTCGACCTCTTCGAGCCCCTGCAAGCGCGCCAGGCCCTGGGTCTCCACCTGACGCACGCGCTCGCGCGTCAGGTTCATGATCTCGCCTACCTCTTCCAGCGTGATGCCACCGCGGTCGGCGATGTCGAGCGCGCAAGTGTCAGTCATCTCCCAAACCTCGAGGTCCGGGAAGTTGATCTTGATGGACCCGCGCACCGGATGGACATCGATGTACAGGTGGTAGCGGCAGGACACGAAGGGGCAAGGACGCTCCATGTCCGCGCACTCGCCGCGCGATTGCGGGCGCCAGTACTCCTCCTCTGGGTACATCATGCGACCGAGGTTGAGCTCGGTCTTGCTGAGCCGCCTGATCGAGATGGTCCGAGCCCGGGCCCGCGCGCGACGGCGGCGACGTCCCCGCTCCTCCCCCTCCTCGTCCTCGAACTGCTCGGACACGTCACGCAGTGCGAGCGCGAGAGACCCCTCCGTCTTCACGCTCTCCTCCA
This sequence comes from Myxococcales bacterium, assembly GCA_044507075.1. Classification (GTDB taxonomy): domain Bacteria; phylum Myxococcota_A; class Polyangia; order Polyangiales; family DASUME01; genus DASUME01. The sequence continues at coordinate 4,522 of JBIQKA010000140.1, read as the reverse complement.
CCGCGTCTTCCCCCCAAGTGCCGGCGCCGATTACCCCCTGCTCAGCCATCGTTTCCTCCCACTTCCCTCGTCTTCGATGCCCCGAAGTGCCGATTCAAAGTCCCGTGCCGCTCAGACGGCGGCGCGCTCCAAGCGCGCCTGCACGTTCATGCGGCGCTCGATGTCGCGAAGTTTCTCGATCAGCAGCGCGGAGAACCTGCGGGCCTCCTCCACCTCGCGCTGGATCAGCGCATCTGCTGTCTCAGGAGCGCGCTCGAGTTGGGACAGCATCCGTTCGATCTCACGATCGAGCGCGTCGATGTCCCCACGTACGAACAAAAAGCGCGTCTGAATCTCCTCGATGGTGAAGCCCTGCCCCATCAAGCGGCGGATCAGCTGCACTTGGCGGACGGTGCTCGCGGGATACAGCCCCTGGGAGCCGCGGTGTTTGCCCTTCTTGCCCACGCGGACGCTGCGGGGCAGGAGCCCGAGCTGAACGTATTTGCGGAACGTGGCCTCGGTGAGCTTCTCCCCGCTCGCGGCGCACGCATCGACAATCTGCTGCACGCTCATCCCCTCGGGGTGCGTGAGCTCGATTTCCTCGTGCTTTCCGTCATTTGCGAGCTGTCTCAAGGGTCCCACCCAGGCTTGAAGTTCGCTTGAATATATTCGTTTCAGTGGCGACGCGGCTGAAGAAACCGCTGCTTATTTGCTCGGCCAACCTATTCCACTGAATAGAGCCGGGTCAACGATTTTTTTCTAGGAGAGCTCTCTCTAGCAGAAGATCGAACAGGATCGATCGATCAAGCTCATACCCGCACAGTTGCCTAATACGGCATTTTTGGCAAGGGTAGATGTAGGATAAAGTGATCCTTAGTCACGATCGTATCAACGGAATCACGATCTGCGTGTAGGGCTCAAGGCGCTCGTTCCCAAACGGGCGCGAGGTTCGCGTGCGCTCACAAGACGTCTCGTTCTGGCTCGCACTGGGGCTGGGGCGTTTTCAGGACGCCTGACGGGGGCTCGGGCATAGTTGGCTGAGCCGCGCACGAGCGCGGCTGGGTCGAGCGCACGAAGACGACATGGGAGATCCGCGGGCAGTCCGCCGTTTCACGCAGAACCGGGGAGCACGGATCGGGGCAGGCTTGGTTTGCCTCGTGACGTTGATGGCCGCCCTGGGTCCGCTGTTCGCCCCCTATCCCCCCGAGCGCCAGTTCCACGAAGGCATCGGCGCCTACGGCTTGCCGCAGCCGCCGAGCCAACAGTTCTGGCTGGGCACCGATCTGCTCGGCCGCGACGAGCTCTCGCGTCTTCTTCACGGCGGGGCCATCTCGCTGACCGTGGCGCTCTCCGCCACGTTGCTCTCGGTCGCGATGGGCCTTTTGGTGGGCGTGGTGAGCGGCTACGCAGGCGGGCGCATCGACAGCGTCTGCATGCGTGTGGTCGACGTGCTCTTGTCGCTGCCCTTCCTGCTGATCGCCATCGCCGTGCAGCGCGCCCTCGGCCATCCCGGCCTGGTCAGCCTATCTGTCCTGCTGGGAGCGCTCTCCTGGCCATCGCTCGCCCGGGTGCTGCGCAGCAAGGTCATGGAGCTCAAGTCGCGTGAGTTCGTGCAGGCGGCGCGGGCGCTCGGGGCGAGCATGCCGCGGGTGCTTTTGTTCCACGTCATCCCGAACATCCTGGGACCTTTGATCGTGCTCGGCACCACCCTGCTCGCGGAGATGGTGATCGCCGAGTCGGCCATGAGCTTTCTCGGCCTCGGCGTGCAACCGCCGCAGGCGAGCTGGGGCACCATGCTGCACGACGGCCGGGACATGTTGGTCCATGCGCCGCACCTCCTGCTCGCACCTGGCGCGCTGATCGCGGCGGCCGTGTTCGGCTTCAACCTGCTCGGCGAGGGCCTACGCGATGCGTTCGATCCGAAGGCTTGAACGCATCGCACGCGCCCTCGTGGTCGCGGGCGTGCTCCAGGGCTGTCCCGAGCTGCCCGATGCGCCCCGTTACCAGGGCGCCGGCGCCACGACCCCGCACCGCGGCGGCACGCTCATGCTCTCGGAGCAGCAGCGCGTCCGCACCCTGGACCCCCATGTCGCCTTCGACGTGATCTCGAGCTCGCTGATCGAGATGATCTTCGATCGCCTCTATGACTACGACGCCGAGACCCGGTTGCGCCCGCAGATGGCGGCCGCCCTGCCCGTGCCTTCCTCGGATGGAAAGACCCTGCGCGTCCGCCTGCGTGAGGGGCTGCGCTTCCAGAACGGGCGCGAGATCACGGCGGAGGATGTCGTGTGGTCCCTCGAGCGCATGCTCTCCCCGAGCACGCACTCCCCGGGCGCGACGTTCTTCCGGTCGATCTCGGGGTTCGACGATTACCGCGCGGGTCGCGCCGAACACCTCGCGGGCCTGCGCCTGTTGAATCGGTACGAGTTCGAGATCGAACTGAGCGAAGCCGATCAAACCTTCGTGAACCTGCTGGCCATGAACTTCGCGACGCCCGTCCCGCGTGAGGCCGTCGCCGCGCTCGGCAAAAACTTCGGCAAGCACCCCGTCGGCAGCGGTCCTTTCCGCCTGGTCTCCTGGGACCCAGGCGTGCGCCTCGTGCTCGAGCGCAACCCGCGCTACCAGAAGGGGCTGCCCCACCTGGACCGCGTGGTGTTCGAGGAGGCCATCTCGGTCGAGACGGCGTTCTTGCGCTTCCGCAACGGCGAAGTGGACGTGATAACGCGCGTCACCCCCGCCGATCGCGCGGTGCTGCTCCGCTCCCCGAAGTGGGCGCCCTACTTCGCGTCCTCGCCCAGCGTGGACGTCTGGGGCCTGGTGATGAACTGCGAGCTTCCCCCCTTCGACAACGTGCACGTGCGCCGCGCCGTCGCCTTCGCCATCGACCGCGAACGCTGGGCCAAGGTGCGCAGCGGTAACCTGCAGCCCACAGGACAAATGGTGCCGCCGCTGTTGATGGGGTACGACCCCAAGCTACCCAATACGCAGCACCTGAACCTCGCGCGCGCCAAAGAGGAGCTGGCCCTCGCGGGGGCGCCGAGCGGCCTCGCGAAGCCGGTCACGCTGTGGATCCCGGAGAGCGCGACCGCGCGCATCTACGCCGAGCTGGCGCAGGCCGACCTCTCGAAGATCGGCATCCGCGTCGAGATCAAAGGCACCACCTTCCCGGTGTTCTTGGAGTCCTCGGGGACGGAAAAGACCGTGCAGCTCTCGCTGAGCGGCTGGACCATGGACTACCCGGATCCGTCGAACTTCCTCGGGCTCTTGCACTCGCGGTCGAAGGCCGCGCGCGCCTCGCTCAACCGCGCCTTCTACGTGAACCCCGAGCTGGACACCCTGCTCGACCGGGCGCGCGTGGAACCCGACGCCAAACTTCGCCGCACCCTCTACGAGCAGGCCAACGATCTGGTGGCGCGCGATGCCCCCTGGGCCTTCTTCGGCAACAACCTGGTGCCCCAGGCCTGGCAACCCTACGTGAAGAACTACCACCCCCACCCCGTTTACTGGCTGCCGGCCCGGGAGGTGTGGCTGGACTTGCCCAAGCGTCGCCTGGAACAGCTGGCGCGCGCGCTCAGCCCGCTGCCGAACCCCGAGGCCCTTTCGCTGCGTGCGAGGCGGCCATGATCCAGTACCTCGCCCGCCGCTTGCTCTGGGCTGTCTTCGTGCTGTGGGTCGTGATGACCCTGGTGTTCGTGCTGGTCAACGTGATCGGCGATCCCGCGCTGGCCACCCTCGGCCCCAACGCAGGCCCCGAACAGCTGCTCGATTTTCGCGAGCAGCACGGGCTCACGCGGCCGCTCTCGGAGCGCTACGCCGAGTACATGCGGAGCCTCGTGACGCTCGATCTCGGCCGCTCGTACCAGGACGACCGCGAGGTGCTCGACCTGATCGCGGCCCGCTTGCCGCGCACGTTCTTGCTCGGCGGGCTCACCCTGTTGTTCGAGCTGGGCATCGGGCTCACGTTGGGGGTGCTGGCGGCCGTCCGCCGCAACACCTGGATCGACAGCAGCGTGATGGGCTTCACCTTCCTCGGGCTGAGCACGCCCACCTTCGTGTCGGGGCTCCTGTTTTTGAGCTACTTCGCGGTGCGCCTTGGCTGGTTTCCGGTCGGCGGATACGGCGCGGACGCCTGGGACCACCTGCGGCACGCCTTCCTGCCGGCGCTCACGCTGGCGCTCGCGGGCGCCTCGGTCTACGCGCGCCTCATGCGCAGCGAGCTCATCGAAACCCTGGGCAGCGACTACGTCCGCACCGCACGGGCCAAGGGCCTCGGGAGCGCGCGGGTGTTGTTCCACGGGGTGCGCAACGCGCTCTTGCCCGTCATCACCATGCTCGGACTCTCGCTACGCGTCCTGGTTTCGGGCGCGATCATCACGGAGGCGATCTTCGGCTGGCCAGGGATGGGACTTCTGGCAGTGCAAGCCATCAGCGGGCTCGACCTGCCTGTAGTCCTGGGCATCGTGTTCGTCACGTGCGCCTTCGTGCAGCTTGGGAATGTGCTCGCGGATGGATGCGTGGCAATCTTGGATCCGCGCGTGCGCAA
>JBIQKA010000001.1:191640-202512 GCA_044507075.1 Myxococcales bacterium | reverse complement strand
CCGAATCCTCGGTCGTGAGCCGGCGCTTCGAAGCGCTGTCACAGAGAGGGCAAGCGCGCGTCACGTCTTCGTGACACGGGGAGGGCTCGCGCCCTCCCCGCCCGTCGCGGCAAAGCCGCAACCGGGCCCCCCTCCGCGAGGGTGCGGGCTCAGGTCTTGGGCTTGGTCGCCAGGAAGAAGGCCATGGGCGTGAACACGCCGGCCTTGCCCGACGCGACCAAGGCGTCGGCGCCGCGGTTGAGGAAGTCGCTGATCTCCGCGGTGCCCTTGGGGGCGATGCGCGCGGTCTCCAGCGTGCGCGCGAGGGCCTTGACCACCACCTTGCCTGCGGGCGTGCGGCGCAGGCCGGTGTTGGAGAGCTCCTTGCCCGCGAGGCTCAAGTACCAGGGGACCTCGGGATCCCCCTCGTGCGCCTTGTCGATCGCGTCGAGCACCTCGAAGCCCGCGTCCTGAAAGCAGCGCTCGGTCTGGGCGATGGTCCAGATGTCGGGCAGGCCGTTGCCTTCCTCGATGTCGCCCTTCATGCGCACGTGGGCCGCGTCGTTGGGATCGTACTTGGGCGTCAGACACCACTCGTAGATGGCCATCTTGCCGCCCGGCTTGAGCACCCGGAACAGCTCCTTGAACAGCGCCGTCTTGTCCGGAGCGTGGCAAGTCGCCTCGAAGGCGTAGATCATGTCGAACGCGCCCGCCGGCTCGGGGATGTTCATGAAGTCTGCCTCGAGCAGCGAACAGCGCTCGGCCAGGCCGGCACGATGGTTGTACTCGGCGGCCTTCTTGAGCTGATAGGCGTTGTTGTTGATGCCCACCACGGAGGCCCCGCTGAACCGCGCGATCTCGCGCATGGGTCCCCCCACGCCGCATCCGACGTCCAGCACGCGGTGACCGGTCGAGAGCCCCAGTCGCAACGCGACGTAGTGTTGATGGCGCTTCAACGAAGCATCGAATGGCTCCCCCCGATAGCGCGGCGCGAAGTGGAAAGAGTCACCCCAGCCGCGCTCGTAAAAATCCGTGACCAGGTCGTAGTAGCCCCGGACCATGTCCGTGTAGCTCTGCTTGCGGGCGTCGACGGTGCCTCCACCGTTGTCGTGGAACGCGCGGTACTGGCGGACATCATCACGAATGTCGCCGCGCGCGTGTCCTGCTCGGGTTTCGACCGATGCTCTCATGGCGCTTCTTCCCTCCAACCCGGGGTGTACCGGCTGAAACTGCCTCAAACAAGCGATAAAACGCCCCAATTTGGCCGATACGGAGCTCTGTATCAGCGCGCCGCCTCGATGCATGTCATGTCATTGCCTCACGAGCGTGATCTGGAAGTCCCGAACTCTCGGCCGCGCGAGCCACCTCGCACGCCGCGGGCTCGCAAAACCAGCGCTGCACGCGCGAAGGATGCGCATGGAAACTTCGTTGCAACATGATCCACGGCTCGCGTTGGCTCCTATTACTGGGACGGCGCAAATCCGATGATCTCTCCGGGCCGGATCGTCTTGCTGCTCGCGGTGGCGGCGTTCTTCTGGCTCGTGTTCCGCGCGGGACGCGACCGCGAACTGTTCGTGCTGTCGGTGCGCGGTGGGCGCACGCGCCTGGTGCGCGGGAGACTCCCCCCCTCGCTGCTCGAGGCGTTGAGCGATGTGATGGCGAGGGCCAAGGTGCAGCGCGCCACGCTCAGGGTCTTCCGCGAGCGGGACCACGCGCGCGTGGAAGCTTCGGGCTTGAACGAATGGGAGCTGCAACGCGCGCGCAACGTGGTGGGCACCTACCCGCTCGCCAGGCTGTTGACGGCGCCAGCGCCGACGCGGAGGCGCTGACACGGTTCGTTCTCCTTGCATGTGCGGCTCAACCTCCCCGTGTGAGCGCAGGGCGCGCGCGGATCACAGGTGGTCGTTCGAAAAGGAGGCGTCGCCACGAACAAAGCGCAGGAATCGTGGTGGCGATCACATGAAGTGCGCGCGCAGCCGGCGTTACAATCGTCGGCCAGGTGGGCGTCTTGAGCGGAGCATCCGATGAGTGCTGAGCGCACAGCTAGCCACAACGGCAAAGCCGTGCTGTGGCTCGGTGCGTCCGAAGCTCCCCTCGCCTTGGTCACCCATCTGCGCAGTCGCGGGATCACGATGGTCACCGGCAGCGACGACCACACTCCGGTCGCGCGCTTGATGCTGGTGGAGGCCGCGGTTTCACCTGCGGCGCGCAACGCCAGCGTGAAGGGGCGCAGGGTCGCGGTGATCCACCCCGATCCGGGCAGCGCCGACGCGTTGGCCCAGGCGCTGCGAGGACGCGGCGCGCAGGTGGTGGCCTTGAGCCTGAACCCGGAGGCGCTCGAGCGCGTGGAGGCGCTCGATCCGGACGCGGTCTTGATGGAGGTCACCGACTTCTACGGCAGCTGTTGGGAGATCGTGCGCGCGCTGTGGCAGCACCCGCGGCTCAAGTACGCGCCCGTGCTGCTGGCGAGCCCCGAGGGCGTGGCGAGCTACGCGCAGGGCACGCCGGACGTACCGAGCCTTTGCCTCGCCGTGCAGACGGTGAGCGCGACCTACGAGCGCGTCGAGCGAGCCAGCCGGCAAGACGACGAGTTCGACCTCGAGTTGGCTGAGCTCGGTGCCGCCAGGCTGCTGCGGGCGCTCACCGAGAGTCAACGCAACTTCCGTCTGACCGTCGCGAGCCCGGAGGCCGACTTCGAGGTCGACGTCTCGCAGGGCATCATCGCGGGCGCCCAGGGCAGCGCCAAGGGCGCGGCCAATGACCTCTACCTCGGCGTGCACGCGCTGGCCTTGCTGATGACGCAGGAGCGTGGACAAGCGCGGGCGCGCGTGGCCGATCACCCGGCCGCCACGAACGTCATGGCGCCGCTCGACGCGGCCCTGCACGCAGCGCGCGAGGTCAAGGCCGCAGCGCCGCAGGACGCCGCGGCGACGCGCGAGGTCGCCGCGCGGATGTCCGTGCCGGAAGTCGCCGCCATGACGAAACCAGCCGTGGCGCTCGAATCGGCTCCCCCGCCTCCCGCCCAAACGGAGGAGACAAAGCGGAGCACCGCCGCGGCGGTCGCCCCCGTCGCGACGCCCCCGAGCGCGGCGAAGCTGCCCGCAGGCTCAGCCGATGCCAAGGCGCCACAGCGCGCCGAGGCCGCTGCCCCCCGGGCGAAAAAAACCCTGCACGGATTGCCTGCGCCGCGCCGCACCACGCGTACCGGGCGCGTGATGGCGGTGGTGCCGCGCGAAAACGCCGAAGACCCCCAAGCCCGGCCAGCGGTCCAGGCGGCGGCACGCCCCTCGCCCCCACAGCCTGCGGTCGCGGCAGCAGTGGCGTTGGGCAGTGCTTCGGCCGGCGCCGCCGTCTTGCAAGGTGAGGGGCAAACGGCGCTCCGGGCCGACGACGTTCCGACACGCGAGTTCGCGTGCGCGCAGGACATCCAATACGAAGACTCGCGGGTGACGGTCGCGCGCGGACACGGGGACCACGACGCCACGGATGGCTACGCGGAGGACGGGGCAGCGAGGCCGTACGAAAGCGCGCTCCAGCAGCCGCTGCCCCAACCGCGCGCCGCCTTTCGATATCGCCCCCAGCGCTGGCATCTCGTCGCGACGCTCGGTGTCTTGGGTCTCCTCGCGCTGGGATGGCTCGCGACGCGTCTGTTCACGCAGGATAGCGCGGAGCACGCGGCCCTGCCGCCCGCTGTTCCTGCGTTACCACCCCCCCCGCCGCTGCCGACGCCCGCAGCTTCGCAACCCGCGGCCACCCCACAGCTCGCGGGCCAACAGGCCGTGGGCGCCGCAGCTCGCGATGGGGACGAGGAGGAGCAAGACGATGGCTCAGACGCCGACGCAGCGTCCGGGGGCCTGCCTCCGGCACGCAAGGCGAGCGCGCTCGTGAGCCAAGGTCACAACCTCCGCAAGCACAGGAGGTACGCCCAGGCCAAGGCTCGCTACGAGGCAGCCCTGGCTCTACTCCCCAACTACCCGCGCGCGCTCGCCGGACTCGCCCAAGTCGCCATCGCGCAGAACAAGGGCAAGGACGCGGTCGCCTACGCGCAGAAGCTGGTGCAGGCGCGTCCTCAACGGGGCAACTATCAACTGCTGCTCGGAGACGCGTACAAGGCCGCCAATATGCCGAAGGAAGCGCAGCAGGCCTGGCAAGCCGCGATCCGCGCCGGCAACGCCACCGCCAAGACGCGCCTCAAGCCCGCCTCCGCCTCCTCCCCCACGCCCAAGACCGGCACGGCCGTCAAGGGAGCGGCGCGCTCAGCGCGATAGGGGCTCGTCGCGACCCGCCCAACCCACGGGCGGATCGCTGGCCGGAAAGGACTCCGCGATCGCCTCATCGAGCGCGTCCCAGCGCGCGCGCGCTGCGGAGCCGCGCTCCTGCTCCGGGCCCTTGTCCTTTTTTTCGTTCTTCTTCTGTGCTTGACGCTTGCTGCTCGTTGTCATGATGATTCATGCCCCATGCAACTCTCGGTCCACGACCTGCTTGTGGCGCACGCGGGCTGCTCGCGCGCTCGTTTGGAACGTCTGCCCCGAGCGTCGCGCAAGATCGCCGCACCCTGCACATCCGCCGCAAATTTCGCAGTAACATCCCGGGCCTCGCCTGTCAAAAGCGGTACCCCAGTGTCAAGGGCTCGCTGCGCATCCGCGCCCGGCGCTTGAGCGCGCGATCGATGCCCCACGCCAACGCCGTGCCGCTGAGCCCACCGAGGATGTTCCAGCTGACGTCACGCCACGAGGGGTCGCCGTGCCCCGCCGCGTCCCAGGCCTCCTTGGCCAAGCCGAGACTCAACGCGAACGAAAAGCCGACCAGCGCACGATAGCCCGGGCGCTCCACGAAAGTGCTCGCCACGCCATATCCGGACGCTGCCAGACCGAAGCTCACCCCGTAGTGGAGCCCCTTGTCTGGTGCGAACCAGGCGTCGTCCTCGGCGCGCGCGCGTGGGAGCCCGCCCGCAAGCAGCAACGAGGTGAGCACGTAGACCTGAAACCGCATGCGCAAGTGTAGCCTGTAACCGGAGGCGCCCTGTAGCGCGAAGGGCGCGGCGAGGCTCCGCGTGAACACGAAACGTCACGGAAGCGCGCAGCTACCAGCGCAGGATGTGACGCCCATGGTATGGCCCGTCCATCTGCACCTCGAGCTCGACTTGCATGCCGATCGCTTCGAACGTGCCGTGGGCGGCGCCGACCAAGTAGGAATCGATGTAGAGGTACTCGTCGATCATTTCCAGGATGGCGCTGCGCTCGCTCGGAAAGGTCAGGTGCCAGGAGCTCGTGTTGGTGCCCTGGCGATGCCCGATGAGCCCCTGGCGCAAGAGCGTCTGGGGATCGCGGGAGAGCGAACGCACGAGCACCTTCCCGAGCAAGCTGTCGGTGAACACGCGCGCGTTGGCCCGGCCGATCTCGAACATCCCCTCGCGGACGCGCGCAGGCTCGGTGAGCAGCGCGCCGGCCACCGCGAGCTGCAGCAGGAACTCGCTCGTCGGGCACCAAAGGACCGCGGCCTGGCGCGTGGGGAACAGCTCGCGGTAGCGGTCCAGCAGGCCTGCCTCGCCGAGCACGAAGTCGATGCTTCGAAAGTAGACGCCGCGCAGCCTGGCCGTCGACGGAACGAACGCGAGCCGTTGTCGTAGGTCGCAATGCGCTTCGACCTGCTCCAACAAGCTCGCGAGGACATCCATGGGTGACAATCGTACCAGACCCACAGGGGCGGACCCGTCGTACTCGAGGTGAAACGAACCTCCTTGGATGACGTCCGCGGGGCGCGTGAGCTGGCCCGAACGCTCGGTGAGCGTTCTAATGGGACTGCCACCGCGAAACGCTTGAGCAGCGAACCCGTGTAGGTGTAGACGACACATCTGCCCCATTCACGTCGGCGAGTTGGGAAATCGCCGAAATCGGGGTGTTATTCTGGACGCCTGGCGCTCTACAATCTTGGAATGTTGGGGCGCCGACCGAGGAGGCGAACCCAGTCATCGCAAGAGGCAGGCACTCTCGATCGTGGGCACTCGTTCTAGCTTGGACAACGTCGCGCGCATCTCGCCATCGCTCGCCCGGCCCGCGCGCGCTTGGGGACGCAACGTGTTGGGACGTTGGCTGTCGCTCTTTGTTTTGTCCACGCTCGTACTCGCGTCCAGCCCGACGGCCCATGCCCAGAGCGAGGACCGAGCCCCCCCTCCCGCAAATCGAGAGCTGGGTGCGAACGAGAACGCCCTCTGCGGCCTGGTGCGCACGGGGATGCCCGTCTGCCCCGAGCAGCGCGTCACCGTGGCTGCGACCACCGGCTATGGCTACACGGAGAGCATGGGCCCCGTGGAAGGCTCCCACACGCGGCTCTCGGGTGTAGTCGCCGCCTCGTACGTGCCCCTCGACTGGCTCGCCGTGGCGCTGACCCTCGACGGCCGCATGGACATCCACCCGAGCGACACGCTCGGCAAAAACCGGACAGCCACCGGTGAGCCGAAGCTATCGGCCCGCGTGGGCCGCATGCTCCCCCGCGGAATGTCGGCCGGTGGTGAGCTCGTTCTCTGGTTTCCGGGCAACGAAGCGCCTTCTTTCGAGCCAAAGGCGATCTCGGCCGACTTCAAGGCCTTGTTCGCCTGGACCCCCACCAAGAAGCCCCTCAACTTGCTCGCGAACGTTGGCTTCCGCATGGACAACAGCGCGAACAGCGCCCCCGACCTTCGCCGCGTGCGCCCGGGCGATCGCGTCGCGCTCGGCCTCAGTGACTCCCACGCCATGTTGGTCGCGCTGGGCGGCGCATACCGCGTGCAGCGCGACATCCTGGCGTTCGGCGAGCTCAGCGCCAACATTCTCTTCGGCTCGGACGCGCCGAGCTTCACCCAATCGCCGATGCGCATCAGCGTGGGCGCCCGCTACTTCTTGAGCAAGAAGCTGGTGTTCGAGGGCAGCCTCACGGGCCTCTTGAGCGGCCGTCCGGGCTTGTCCCCGAACGATCCGCTCGTGCCCACCGAACCCCGCTTCTCGATCAACCTGGGCGCCCGTTACAACGCCTGGGAGCCGGCGGCTGCGGAGGAAGGTGCCGCCAAGGAGAACTTGCTCGAAGAAGCGCCGCGCGTCGTGCTGAAGACCTCGGAGACCATCACCGGCCTGGTGCTCGACGACTCGGGCACGCCCTTGCCTGAAGCCCAGGTCAAGGTCGTCGATCCGGACCCCGAGCGAGAGACGCCCTCCGCGGTCACCAACGCCAGCGGTCGTTACCTGCTCGCAGACATCCCCTTCGGTCGCGTGACGCTCGAGGCCTCCGCCCTCGGGTTCGAATCGCAAACCTGGGAGACCGACGTCTACGCCGGTATGCCCGAGCAGGCGGCGCGCACGCTCGTCCCCGAGAAGCACGAAGGCGGCCTCCTGCGCGGTCTCATCCGCAGCTTCGGCAGCACGCCGCTCCGGGCGACGATCACGGTGCTGAACAAGCGCGGCAAGCAGGTGGCGCAAGGGTCGACCGACTCGCAGGGCCGCTTCGAGATCGCGCTGCCCGGGGGCAAGTACCGCGTGATCGTGAAGGCGACGGGCTACAAGCAGCACAAGGGCGAGGTGCAGATCTCCGCCCATAGCGTTGCGATCCTCAACGTGGACATGCGCCAAAAGTGAATGTCGGATTTTGGTTGACGGGAGGTTCCTGAACGCGGGATGCGACGATCGGATAGAGAACGCGAGGCAACGATGCTCAGTGGTAAATCAGGTCAACGCAGATCCCCCCTAAGTCAATCGGCACTCGGTGTGCTCGGATTGCTCTTGCTTTCCTCGAGCTTCGCGTGCGGCGATGACGACGACGCAAGCGGCGTGGAGCTCGGCGGCGATGGCGACAGCGGCGATGGCGACGGCGGTGAGGGCCAGAAGATCGAGCTGAAGGAAGGCGAGTGGGTTTGGACGGACTTCGCCGACGCCTTCTGTCGAGACGGCACGAACGCGACGATCGCGATCAAGCAGCGCGCGGCTTCGAAGAACCTCATGATCTTCCTCGAGGGCGGCGGCGCCTGCTACGACTCGCTCACCTGCGCCGCCAACCCCGCCTCTGCGATCCGAGAGTTTCTCTCCAGGGATGGCTTGCTCAACGAGAGCGAACCCCGAAATCCAGTCAAGGACTGGAACGTGGTGTACGTGCCCTACTGCACCGGCGATTCACACGCCGGCACCAACCCCGAAGGCGTGGTCGACGGAGTGGCTGGGCCCCAAAAGTTCATGGGCTACTCGAACATGACGGTGTTCCTCAAGGCCATCGTGCCGCTGTTCCCGGACCTCGAGAAGGTGCTGCTCACGGGGATCAGCGCGGGCGGTTTTGGCGCCTCGGCCAACACCGTGCAGGTGATGAACGCCTTCCCGAGCACCGTGAAGGGCATGCTGATCGACGACTCCGGGCCGGCGATGTCGAGCAAGTACCTGGCCCCCTGCTTGCAGGAGAAGTGGCGCAACCTGTGGGGCCTCGACAACTCCATGCTCAAGGATTGCGGCGCGGACTGTCCGAACCCGAACGACTTCGTGCTCGACTTCAGCAAGCACCTCGCCAAGACCTACGGTGACCGCAAGTCGGGCATCATCGAGGCCACCGAGGATCTGGTGATCCGCGGCTTCTTCGGCGTGGGTCAGGACAACTGCACCAATCGGTTCTTGCTCGACCCGCCGCTCCCTGGTCCGCTGTTCACCGAGGGCCTCCTGGACTTCCGCGAGCAGATGAAGGAGTACCCCAACTTCTTCACCTATTATCCCTCGGGCTCGGTCAGCAACCAGCATACGTGGCTGAGCAGCCCATCGCTCTACACGTACAGCGTCGGCGGCGTGGCCCTGATCGACTGGGTCACCGCGATCATCAACGACATGCCCACGACCAACGCCGGGCCCTGAGAGCTAGAGCAGCGCCATGACCTCTTCACGTGCGGCCCGCGCGCACAAACGCTGGCACTTGCTTTCGCTCGCGCTGGGCGGTCTTTCGATGGCCCTCTCGGTGAGCTCGGCGCACGCCGCGGGGTTCGAGCTCAACCCTCCGGGAGGCCGCAGCCTGGGCCGCGGAGGTACGGGGGTGGTGGGCGCGGACGACGCGCTCGGTGTGTTCTTGAATCCCGCCACCATCCTCGCCAACACCTCTCGCATCGAGACGGCGCTCGTGGCGCAGCTCAACCTCAGCGACACGTGCATGACCCGCGTCGAGGTGAACGCGACCATCCGGCCAACAGGCGAGATCGAGGGCGAGCAAACGCCGGGGATGCGCCTCCCGAAGGTCTGTGACAAGCGCGGGCTCGGCGTCATCCCCGAGCTCGCGACCACGCTTCGGCTCGGCGAGAAGTGGGCGCTCAGCCTCGGTCTCTATGCACCTCCCGGCGCGAGCACCCACAGCAAGTACGGCGTGACCAAGACAGGCACCCTCGACGGCATGACCGGCGAAGACGCGCCCGAGCGCCGCACGCCTGTCCGCTACCTGATGATGGACAACCGGGCGTTTCAGGTGTTTCCCACGCTGGGCGCCGCCTATCAGCCGCTCAAGCAGCTGCGCCTGGGCGCTTCGTTCGGCTGGGGCATCACCAAGCTCGACTTCACGAACGCGGTGTTCTCGCAGGTGCAGGTCAACGGACCACAGGCCTACAGCGACAACTCGAGCAATCTCACCGGGACGGATGCCTTCGTCCCGCGCGTCCAGGTGGGCGCCTGGGCCCAGCCCAGCCTCGCGCTCCCCTTGGAGTTCGGCGCGAGCTTTAGCTGGACGCAGGACGTGCGGATCCGCGACGCGCACATGAAGCTGCGCGGGCTGAACACCGACATCGTGCCGCCCGAGTTCGCGGCGCTCTCAGAGAAGCCCACCGTCGCAGGAGACTTCGACGACGTCGACGTCAAGATCCCCCAGCTCTCCCAACTCAGCGTGGGCGCGCGCTACGCCAAGAAGCTCGACGCACCGGTCGACGCGGTCGGCGATCGACTCTCCCGCGAGAAGTTCGACGTCGAGCTCAACCTTGCGGTGAGCTTTGGCAAGAACATGGACGCGATCACCGTGGATGCGCCCGAGGGATCCGTGGTGATGGTGGCCTCTCCACCGCCCGGCGTGATCGCGCCATTCAACGTGCCGATCCCCGAACACGTGTCCATCGCGCATCGCTGGAAGACCCAGTACAGTTTGCGGATCGGTGGCGACTACAACCCGCTGCCGGGCGTGCTCGGACTGCGCGCGGGCGTCAGCTACGAGACCAACGGCGTCACACACGGCTACCAAAACCTGGACTTCACCCCGTTTCAGAATATCGGGCTCCACCTCGGCGTCACGCTGAGGTTGGCCAAGAAGTTCGACCTCTCGGTGGCCGCCGCCCACTTCGTCTTCCCGGACGTCAAGGTGTCCGCCGAAGACGCACGCGTGCGGAGGGTGACGAGCGGCCTCAACGCGAACGCCAACGCGGCGATCGTGAACGCAGGCACGTTCACGCGTAGCTCCACGGCCCTGGCGCTCCAGTTCGGCGCGCACTTCTAGGTCGCGACCAATGCGCGTGACGCCATGCCGCAGGGCGGGGTGCTCTCCATTTCGACGGAGAACGTGTCGATCGGCGGCGTGGGCACCACGTTCCGATTGTACTTCCCGCGCGCGAGCACCAACGAACAGAAGCACGCGAAGGGCCGAGCACGACCGGCCGAGCTCGGCTCCGAGACCGTGCTCTTGGTGGAGGACGAGGCCGAGGTGCGCGAGGTCGCGCAGCGCTTGCTCGAGCTCGCGGGCTACACCGTGCTCACCGCGGACGCGCCCGAGGCCGAAAAGCGCGTCTGGGCCGAGCACGCAGATCGCATCGCGATGGTGATCAGCGACGTGGTGATGCCGGAAGGAACCGGACATGAGCTGGCCGCGGCTCTGCGCGCAGCGCGGCCGGACCTGCCGGTGCTCTTCATCACGGGCCACGACCCG
>JBIQKA010000001.1:0-191540 GCA_044507075.1 Myxococcales bacterium | reverse complement strand
TCTGCGCGCAGCGCGGCCGGACCTGCCGGTGCTCTTCATCACGGGCCACGACCCGAACCTGGGCAACGGGAGCGATGATCCCACGCTGCCCAAGCCATTCACGCGCGACGAGCTCCTCTCGTACGTTCGCCGGACGCTCGACGATCAGGCCACGCGCAGTGTGCCCCCCCGTCGAAGCCACCCCTGAGGGCAAGCCGCGAGGATGTAGGACAGCCCGCGACCTGCGACTTTCTTGACACAGGTGCCTGACTGTGGGTGCAAGGTGGCCGCGCTCCCCAGCATCCCGCGCAGCACCTCCGACGCGCGCGGCATAGCAACGCACGAAACACCGTAACCGAGCTGCGGTGATTGCGAGCGCGAGCTTGTTTTCGTGCCGAGCCTCACACGTTCGGTTGCTAGACCGACGACCTCGCGACGGTCGAGGCCTCGTGACGAAGCGCTCGACGTCCAACTACCTACATCAGTCGCAGGAGTGTGGAATGAAGCGTGAATCCCGTCTGATCGCTACCTTGGGTTTTCTTCTCTTGGGTGCATGTGGCGCCGAGCCAGCCCTGGCCGACGCCACGTCGGAGCTGAATGCAGTCGCTCGCACCGGCGAGCTCTCGGCAGAGGCCGACCCCGAAGAGCTCGACCTGGACGAGCAGGCGGATGCGGAGCTTGCAAGCGTCGCGGGTGAGCCTCCGGCAGCAGGCACGAACCAGGCGCTCTCCGACGGCGGACCGCTGAGCACCGGCGACACCTGGACCGGGATGCGCGTGGGCACGAACTTCTGGTTCCTCGCCGACTGGGGCGAGCAGGCCTGGAAGAAGGACGTGGACTTCGCGACCACCGACGATCCGTGGAACCCCGCGTTCATCCAGGACCTGGAGGAGGCCAACTACGCGGTCTTCCGCTTCATGGACTTCGGCGGCACCAACCACTCGAAGATCAAGGACTGGTCCGAGCGCACGCAACAGGGGAGCCCCGACAACAAGAACGGCGGCGACGTGCACGGCAGGGGCATCGCCTACGAGTGGATGTTCGACCTGTGTAACCGCCTGCAGAAGGACTGCTGGATCACCGTCCCGCACAAGGCGATCGAGAGCTACGAGGAGAACCCCGAGAGCAACTACTTCACGGAACTCGCGAAGCTCGCCCACGAGAACCTCGATCCGGGTCTCGACCTCTACATCGAGTACTCGAACGAAACCTGGAACTATGGCTTCGAGCAGGCCCACTACTGCAAGGAGCGCGGTGAAGCGATGAAGCTCGACGACGATCCGTATTCGAACCAGTGGAAGTTCCACGTGTACGCCTCTTCGCGCCTGAACGACGCCTTCGCGCGCGAGTACGGCGGTGAGGTCGGCCGCGTGAAGTGGGTGCTGCCCGGCCAGCTGAGCCAGGCCTACGGGACCGAGAAGTCCGTCGAGGCGCTCCAGGATCCCAAGCTCAACCTCAACATGCGCATGCCCACCTACTACTCGGTGTCGAACTACGTCGGCTCGGACGACAAGCTCGACGGCGCCGGCCCGAACGTGGCCAGCGAGTTCCGCGCGGCGCTGCAGCAGACCCTCCAGTGGGCGGACGAAGCGCTCGCGAAGATCGAGGGGACCGGCATGAAGCTCATCGCCTACGAGGGCGGGCAGCACTTGCTCAACAACGCCGACGCGCTCTCGCGCAACCCGCTCATCTACGACCTGTACCAGGAGTGGGCGGACGCGGTCAGCGAGAAGTACGTGCTCACAATGCACTACGGCAACAGCGGCAGCTACAGCGCGGACGGCGCGTGGGGCGCCAAGGAGAGCACCGGGGCGCCCCTCGAGGACTCCCCCAAGGCCAGGGCCCTGCGTGACTGGATCGCAGCGCACCCGACCGAATGACGTTCGGCCGCGGGCACGCACATGCGCTAGCGTCGCTGCCCCGAGCGGAGCTCGAATGTGCGTGCCCAGTGCGGCTTTCCCGGAAGTTCCCGGATGCGGCGAGAGAAGGCCGCGAAGCGCTCCGGGTTCATGGCCGGGCCGATGAAGGAGACGGAGCGCAGGATGCGCTCGAGCCTCTCCAGGTCCACGGAGTGCTGGTCCGCGAAAGCACGTGGCTCGCGCTCCGCTACCCCGGCCATCTTGAAGAACTGGCGTGCGGCGTTCGTGACCACGCGCGGCCTGCGAGGCGCCGCCTCCTCCATGACTCGCACCACGCTTTGCATGTAGGGCGTATCCGCGAGCGTACAGCCGACGAGCCCGAGCCCCCCGCCCGCGCACAACACACGCCCGACCTCCCGCCCTGCGAGCTCGGCATCGAGGAAGTGCAGCGCGTCACCGACGACCACCAGGTCGAAGGAGGCATCGGGCAGCGGGATGGACTCGGCCGTGCCGTGCACGGTGCGCACCGAAAGCGCCGCTTCTTCGGCCCGCGCCGTCAACACGTCGAGCATGGCCCGCGCAGGCTCGAGCGCGACGACCTCGAAGCCCCGTGCGGCCAGGGGCAACGCGAGGTGTCCGATGCCCGCGCCCAGGTCGAGCACGCGGCGGCCCGTCCCGGCGAGCTCCGCGAGGGCGTCGATCAGCGCACCGGGATACTCTGGGCGGGCCGGATACACGTCGGCCATCCGATTGAAGACCCAGGCTGACTGCTCCTCGAGGCGAACCTTACGCCGGCCCAACGCCATATCCGCGTCCTCCTAGCGCGAGAGGAGCGCCCCCACAAACGCGCGCCCGCACGCTCCTGCACGCACGTCCGATGCTGCCTTGAAGGAGCTCGGCCCAGCTCCCAACATGTCTGCGAAGGAGTGCAGCCGAGGGAGACGTTCGGACAGGCGTGTGAGCGTCCCGCGCGACACCATGGCACGAGCAGCAAAAGAGCCGCGCGGGTCCGCCGACGCACGCGCAGGTCCCGCGGCGTCGGCGGGAGGTCCGCACGCAAAGCTACGCCACTCGAGGGCGCTCTGGCTGTTGGTCGGGCTGGCCTCGGCGCTCGCCGTCTACACGCTCGTGGGCTTTCTGCTGGTGCCCCGGCTCGTGCGCTATGTCGCCATCGAGTACGTGCGCGAGGCGTACGGGCGAACGCTCAGCGTGGGCGAGCTCCGATTCCACCCGTACAAGCTCCAGTTGGAGATCCGAGACCTCTCGTTTCCCGACCGTGACCGCACACAGCTGTTCTCGTTCGGCCGCGTGCTGGTGAATTTCGACGCGCCGACATCGATCTGGAAGCGCGCCTTCGCCTTCCACGAGGTGAGCGTCGTTCAGCCCGCGCTGCGCGCCATCATCCGCCCAAACGGGGAGCTGAATCTGGCCGATCTCCAGGGCAAGGCCGAACCCCAAGAGAAGGAGGACGACGATCTTCCGCGCGTGTGGATCGCGTACCTGACGGTGGCGCACGGCACGCTCGACTTCGCCGACCGCGCGCGGCGCGAGCCGTTCCAAACCCGCCTGTCGCCGCTCGACTTCACGCTGAAGGACTTTCGCACCATGAAGGGCGGCGCCCATTTTCAACTCGTCGCTGGCGCGGCCCAAGGGGCCCAGATCGCCTGGGAAGGAGACCTCGTACTCTCTCCGAGCACAGGGTCCCACGGGGAGCTGACGATCGGCGACTTTCCCGCCTCCGCGCTGGCCGAGTACTTGGGCGAGGCGGTCCCCTTCCACGTGCCGCGAGGTAAGCTGGACCTGCGGGCCTCCTACCGCGTGAGCGCAGGGCGAGCGCCCAGCGTCGAGATCCGCGTGTCGGAGTTGGCGGCGCACGACATCGATCTTCGTGCACATGGCGAACGCGCCTCCTGGGTGCGGTTACCCAAGGTCGTCGTAAACGACGCCGTGGCCAAGCTGGACAAGCGGGCCGTGACCGTCGCCGAAGTGACGCTGCACTCCCCATTCGTCGAGGCCCGCCTCGAACAAGGAAACGAACTCAACCTCACCAAACTCTTCGCGGCCGAGAAGCGGGCCGCCGTCGCCGAGCCGCTGGCGAAAAGCGAAAAGACGAAGCCGCCCGACGGCACACCCTCCACATGGGATGTGCAGCTCGCGAGCGTTTCGGTCGTACACGGCAAGGTCGAGCTGGAGGACGCCTCGTTGGCGCCCGGCACGCGCTTTACCCTGAGCCCGCTGAACGCACACGCCGAGGACGTGAGCTTGGATTTGGCGCGCGCGATCCCGGTGCAGATGGACCTCGCGATCGACGACGATGCGGACGTGCACGTGCGGGGCACGCTGACTCCCCAGCCGTTTCACGCGGAGCTCGACGTGGAGCTCGACGACGCCGCGCTCAAGTTGGGCCAACCCTATGTGTCGCAGCAGGCCGCCCTGACCATCCGACGGGGGTCGGTGAGCGCGAAGGGAAGGCTCGAGCTGAGTCAGGAGGACCTCGAGGGACCTGAGCTCCACTTCCGGGGTGACGTGGTGTTCAAGGACTTCGCGAGCATCGACGACCTGCTGCAGCAAGCCTTCGTGAACTTCGAGGCGCTCGAGTTGAAGGGCGTCGACTTCACGCGCGGTCCCGATGTCTTGACGATCGCGCAGATCACGGTCCAAAAGCCCTACGCGCGCGTGGTGTTGAGCGAAAAGCGAGTGCTGAATGTGAGCGAGATCCTGGTCCCCGAGCGGAAGCGCGAGCCCGCTTCTGCGCCAAGGCGAAGCGAAGCTTTGCCCCAGCGCGCGCCGATGGTGGTCCGCGTCGGCGACGTGCGGTTTCGAAACATGCGGCTCAACTTCTCGGACTATTTCGTGAAGCCGAACTTCTCCGCGGACATGCAGGGGCTCAACGGCTCCCTCAAGGGGCTCTCGTCGGAGCCCAAGGCGCGCGCCCAGCTGCGCCTCGAGGGCAGCTTGGTGGACAACGCCCCGGTGGTGATCTCCGGCAAGGCGCAACCCTTCGACTACGGCAAGTTCACGGAAGTCACCATCGAATGCTCGAACATCGCGCTCCCGGTCTTCAACCCGTATTCGGGGCGCTTTGCGGGCTACAACATCGCCCGCGGAGAGCTCTCGACCGACCTGCACTACCTCGTCGTCAAGCGCAGGCTGACCGCGCAGCATCATATCCGCATCGATCAGCTCACCTGGGGCGAGAGGACCGAGACCAAGGAGAAGGCGCCCTTCCCGGTCAAGCTCGCCACCGCCCTGCTGCGCGATCGCGAGGGGGTGATCACGCTCGACATCCCCGTCGACGGCACGCTCGACGACCCCGAGTTCGAGCTCTGGCCGGTCGTCTGGAAGACGGTGAAGAACGTCCTGGCCAAGGCGGTCAGCGCTCCCTTCGACCTGCTCGGCTCGCTGTTCGAGGGCGCGGAGAAGGCCCGCTTCGTGGACTTCGCCCCGGGCAGCGCAGAGCTCGATCAGAACGCCAAAGCAGCCCTGGCCGCCCTGAGCAAGGCCCTCGAGGCCCGCCCCAAGCTCAGGCTGGATGTGCCACTGGGAACAGCGAGCGAGCTCGACCGCCGTGCGTTGGCCGATCAGAAGTTCGCAGAGGGCCTCGCGCGAAGCGCTGCGGCCACCCTCAGCCGGCGCGAGAAGCGCGACGGCGTCCCCCCCTTCGAAGAGCTCGCCGCGGATCAGCAGATCGACGCGCTCGAGAAGCTGTACGAGGACTTGACCGGCACGGAGCCGAAGGTGAAGGAGGTCGCGCGCGCGAAGGACCAGTCCCGCAAGGCTGCCAAGGAGAGCAAGCAGCGCGCAAAGCTCGAGCAACTCACCGCGATGACCCGCCAAAAGGTCACCGTGGAGCAGGCCGAGCTCGAGGCGCTCGGGCGTCGCCGCGGGCAAGCCATCGAGGCCGAGCTGATCAGGGGCGGTGAGGTGGATCCCACCCGCGTCCTTCTCTCGAAGGAGGGTGAGGTGAGCGTAGAGCAGCGCAAGATCCGCTACGAGCTCCAGCTCCAGTGACGTGACGCACTGCTCGGCCTGCGCACCTGCACATCCGTGCCCGCGTCGGACGTGGTCTGGCGCCCAAGGATCACCCCGCTCCCCCGGAGGCAGCTCTCAAGAGGTCACCCGCAGGAGCGGTGTCCGTGTGTGCATGCCTCGGGGCTTGGTGCACATCCGCGATTGACGCGTTTAGCGTTCCAAGTCTTGGTGTGAGCTTTGATATGATTTTCGGGCGCGTCGCGTGAGCCAAGTCGCCGAGACGACGGGGGTCGGTGTCTGTCACAGGCATGGGTGCTGAATGAGGCCTGATCATCGGGGGGAGCGCGGACTGTTGTGCATCCGGGTGCATGACGAGAAGGCCCTCTCACGCCTGCTCGCGCCGTGCGTGCTCGCGCTGCTCTGCGTGTTGGGTGTCACCCATCCAAATCGCGCGCACGCGCAGGTGGGGCCACGCGCGCTGCCCACGCTACTCACCACGCCCCGCCTGCTCCGCCCCAAGAGCGTCGCGCTCACGGTCCTGGGAAGCGCCGGCTACGGCGCACGCGAGAAGTTCGCTGGAGCCGACGTTCGGCACACCGCGCTTGGCGCGCTCGCGCTCGCCTTGAACGGCCCGAGCGGGATCGGCGGGGAGCTGCACCTCAATGGACGGCTCGAAGTCCCCACCTCCGGGGCCGAAGCCAAGCCTGCCTCGGTGGGGGAGCTTCGAGGCTTTCTGCGCTTCGGCAAGCCCGTAGCCCCCAAGCTCGATCTTGGGTTCGAGGTCGGGCTCTGGATCCCGGGGGCCAAGGCCCCCTCCCTCTCGCTCGATGCGACCACGGTCGACGGCGTGATGATCTTCGACACGCGCGTCACGGAGCACCTCGCGTGGATCGTCGCAGGTGGGTTTCGGCTCGACCACAGCAAGCAAGCGTTGCCGGCCGAGCGGCTCTCCCGAGACGACTGGGTCGCGCTCGGTCTGAGCAGCTGGAACGCAGCCTTGGCGCGCATCGGCGGCGAGCTCACGCTCGGACGCACGCGCTCGTTCGTGGAGTGGACCTGGGACGTGTTCGTCGGCAGCACGGCGCCGAAGGCGATCGAATCGCCCATGTACGCGGCGCTGGGCACGCGCATCGATCTGGATCGAAAGAAGGCGCTGGTCTTGAACCTCTCGGCGCGCACCCTCCTGAGTCAACGCGCGCGCATCGATCTTGCCGGCCCGGTGCTCCCCTATCCCCCGCGCACCGAGCTCTGGACCGCGCTCAGCTACACGTTCGGCGGCGGCGAGCCCGCGACGAAGCCCACACCCAACCTGCCGCCGAAGGAGCCCGTGGCGCCTGCTCCTCCCAAGCCGAGAGAAGCCGTCGTGGCCGTCCCGGATGCGACGGAGGCTCCGGCCACGCTGACCGTGCGCGTAGTGGACAAGGCCTCCGGCCCCGTGGTCGGAGCAAACGTGCAGGTTGGTTCGCTCGCCCCCGTGGTCACCGACGCGAACGGTGCGGCGCATCTACACGACGTGCCGCTCGGAGAACAGCCCGTGACGGTGATCGCCGACGGCTTCGATGCCCAAAGCGCAACGCTTCAGGTCGCTCCTGGGGTCAACCCCGGGCTCGAGCTTGCGCTCGAGGCGCATCACCCCTCAGGTCAGCTACGGTTCTTGGTGCGCGACCATGGGACGGGGGAACCTCTCAAGGCCAATATCATCGTGACCGCCGTAGCTGGGGGAATGCCGATCGAGCACACGGCGGGCGCGGACGGGCGCTTCGAGCTGGAGCTTCCGCCCGGTCGCTACGAGATCAAGATCAAGCTCTACGGGTGGCGTAAGCAAGTGAAGACCGTGGAGATCGAGGACGAGAGCGTGACGATGATCGACGCCGCCCTTCATCCGAGGTCACGCCGGCGATGAACACTCGTCGCATCGCGATCGCGGTGACCATCACGGCCCTGCTGACGATCCTCTTCGTCTGGCTCTCGGGTGATGCCCCGCTCGCTCGCATCGCGAGCGTGGAAGGAGCGGTGGATCGCGATCGCCGAGGCGCGGAGGAAAAGTGGTACACGGCGGCGCAGGGAGACGAGCTCGCGATGGGCGACGCAGTTCGGACCGCCAAGCAGGGCCGCGCCGAGCTCGCGATGTCAGAAGGCACGGTACTGAACGTGGCGCCGAGCACGGTGGTGCGCCTGCTCTCGGACGCACCGAAGCGCGAGCGCTTCCGGGTCGAGAGCGGCTCGGCGGAGGTGCAGGCGGGCGAAAACACGGTGCTCTTCGAGACCGCGCGCGGCGCCGTGCAGGTGGAGCGCGGCGCCAAGGTCACCGTCAGCGAACAAGACGGAACCACCTGGGTGCGCGTGGAGATGGGTCGCGCCCAGATCGGCTGGGACGAGGATCCGAAGGTACTGGAGGCAGGCCAGGAAGTGCGCGTCAGCCAACGGGCCGAGGGCCCCCCGCCCCCGCCGGAGGATCTTCCGAAGGCGCGCGCGGCGGAGCAAGCACCCACGAACGAACCCGCTCCCATACCCGAGGGCGGGATGGCGGCCTTCGTGCGCGGCAAGCAGATCAAGATCCAGGAGAAGGGGGAGCAGAGCGCGCGCGGGATCGCAGAAGGTCAGCACGTGCTGTCCGTGGGCACCCTGGTGACGGTCGGTGCAGACAGCTCGCTCGAGCTCTCCCAGAGCGAGGGAGGGAGCCTCGTGACCCAGGGCAAGGCCTCGCTGATCGTCGGTGACGGAAACCAGGTCGTAACCCGCGTGCTCACTGGCAAGCTGCGCGCACAGGCGGGCAAGGTGCCCCTCGAGGTCGAAGTTCCGGGCGGGCGCATCCTGCTGATGGTGGACGACGCAGGAGGCGCCGCGAGTTTGCTCGAGGTGGGCAAGACAGGCGCGCAGATCCGCGCCGAGCGAGGCACCGTGCTCTTGCGGGGCAAGGATGGCGAGGAGCGGCTCTCGAAGGGCGCACAGGGAACGTTGAACACGCGCGACGGCGCGCTGATCGACTACCAGCCGCCCAGCGCGCGCGACATGCTGTTGGTCGCGGGCACTTCGACCACCGTGCACGACCCCAATCCCCCCACCGCGATCGCGATCACGGTGGGCAACGCCTGCGGCGACATGCCGACCGTCGTCGAGCAGCAGAGCGCACGCGGCTTTCAGGTACGGGCCGAAGGGACCGCGGAGGCGCTGCTCTGGTTTTCGCTTGGAACGACCGGCTACCGACTCCGCTGCAAGACGCCGAACGGCGACCCCGGCAAGATCGTCGCGAGCGGCAAGGTGCAGGTCCAGCGCGACGGAGCGGCGCGACGCGTCACCAAGCGCGCGCCCGAGCTGGAGGTCGATCTGGATGGCCGCAAGTACACGGCGGTCTATCAGACGCTCTTGCCGAAGATCCGGGTGCGTGTCCCGCCGGGAGCGAGCGGAGATCTCTCGCTGCGCATCCAGGGGGCGGGGCCGGCCAAGACCCTGAAACTGCCAGCCGCCGGCCTGACCCTCGCGTCGGGCACACTCGGCGAAGGCACCCATACGCTGAGCGTGCTCGGCCAATCGTCCCTCGCCACCAAGAAGCCGACGACCGTCTCCATCCGCTTCGACAACGCCGCCCCCGCCGCGTACCTCGAGGGCGAGATCGTGCTCAAGCCGTCGGCCGACGGTTCGGTGACCCTGAGCGGTGCTGCGCTCGAAGGCAGTCAGCTCAGCCTCGATGGTAAGCCGGTGCAGCTCGATCGCGCGGCGCGCTTCGACGTGCGCGTGGTCCCCGAAGCCTCCGCCCGCGGCGTTGGGCTCTGGATCAAGCATCCCCGGCTCGGCTCACACCACTATGTGCGGCGCGTGCGAACGCCCGAGCAGGCGCCATGAACCCGGCGCCCAACGAACAAACGGGCAAGGTCGTCCTGGGCCGCTATCGGCTGGTGATGCCGCTCGCCAAGGGCGGCCAGGGTGTCGTGTACCTGGCGCGCGGCGAAGGCGCGGCAGGCTTCACCCTGCCCGTCGTGATCAAGCGTGTCCTCACGCCGATCGCGACCGACACCGAGTCGATCGAACGCTTCGTGCGAGAGGCGCGCATCACGGCCCAACTGCGCCACCCGGATATCGTCTCCATCCTCGACTTCGAGCAGGAGTCGGACGACTCGTACGTCATGGTGCTCGAGTACATCCATGGCTACGACCTCGCGAAGTGGACCCGCTTCCTGCGCAGCGAGCAGCGCCCCTTCCCGCCCGATCTCGCCGCGTACATCACGATCCGCGTGCTCGAGGCCCTGCACTACTCGCACTCCCTGCGCTCCGCCAGCGGAGAGCCCACGCCGGTGATCCACCGCGACGTGAGCCCGGGAAACGTGCTGATCGACGAGGACGGTCACGTGAAGCTGACCGACTTCGGGATCGCGCACACCAAGGTCGAAAGCGGAGAAGAGCCGGCTTCCGGCTCCAAGCCCGGCATCCAAGGCAAGCTCGCCTATATCTCGCCCGAACTCTACCGTGGCGCGCCGCCGTCGCCGCAGAGCGATGTCTATGCGTCGGCGGTCATGCTGCATCAGCTCCTGGTCGGGAAGAACGAATTTCAGGCGAAAGATCTGGTCAGCACGGCCATGCGCGTGGTGCAGCACATCCCGAGCAAGGTCAGCGATCTGCGCCCCGACGTGAGCGTGGCCGCAGCGGAGGTCATCGCGCGCGCGCTCGCCAAGGATCCCGCGAAGCGTCCGCAGAGCGCTCGCGATCTCAGCGTGGAGCTGCGCCGCGCGTTCCAGCTCGATCTGGGCGAGATACCCGAGCGCCTCATGCGGGCCGTGCGTCAGGACTTCTTCAACCCGCGCTTCCCGAAGCTCGCCGCCGTGACGGACCTCGCCACCATCGATCGAGCCTGGCGTGAGGTCCCCACCGCGCGCTCACTCTCCCATCGTCCCCCAGCGCCACGGCGCCCCTCGCCGCATCCGCAGGCCGCTGACGCCGCCGTCGAACGGGGTGCCAGCCAAGCGGAGCTCAGCCCACAGGCCTTCCCCCCTCCGGCCCCCGTTCCTGCCGAGGCCGCTTTGCCCCCGAAGCGGGGCGAGGGTTGGCCGTGGCTGTTGGCCGCTGCGGTCGCGGTGGCGGCTGCGATCGCCTTTGTGATCACG
The DNA here is from genome assembly GCA_044507075.1 of Myxococcales bacterium. Lineage (GTDB taxonomy): Bacteria > Myxococcota_A > Polyangia > Polyangiales > DASUME01 > DASUME01. The sequence continues at coordinate 180,631 of JBIQKA010000001.1, read as the reverse complement.
CGGCAGGGCAGCCGCGAGAGCAGGGTGGTCTTCGTGGACGCGCGAGAACACGGCGCCGAGCAAGAAGAGCCCGAAGAAGTGGCGGAGAGCACCGCGGTAACACCCGCCCCCGACGCCACGGAAACCTCGCCCGCCATCGTTGCCCCGACCGCTCCTCTGCCCAAGCCTGCCCCTGCGAAGGTGGGCAAAGAGGATGAGGTCTCCCGGCTCACGCGCGCCTTTGGCGCCCGTCGCAAGCAGGTGGAGGCCTGCTTCACAGCGCACAGCGCGGCGCTGGAGGGCTCGCCGCGCATCCACGTGGACTTCGAGATCTCCGCGCAAGGCCAGGTGACGAGCGCCGGCCTGGATCCCAGCGCCATCGAGAACACCGAGCTCGGCCGGTGCATCCTCAAGGTCGCGCGGGCCACCCCGTTCCCGAAGCAACAGGGAAACCTCCGCTTCCGTATCCCGCTCACGGCCCGCGGACAGTGAACGCGCAGCGGTCGTCAGCGCTGGCTGGCTTTTCCCGTCACTGCCCGAGGCGGGCCTTGGCCGCGGCGTTGCCCTTGCGTGCAGCGTCCTTCCACGCTTCTTTGGCGAGCGCCGGCTTGCCCGCCACCTTGTACGCGTCGCCGAGCAGCACCTGGTAGCTCACCTGCGCGGGTCGCAGCTTCACGAGCTGCCGCGCGAGCTTGACCGCGGCCTTGCCATCGCGTTGCTGGATCGCGATCTGCGCGAGGCCAGCGAGCGCACGCGGATAACCTGGATAGGCGGCGAGTGCGGCGCGGTACTTGGCGCGCGCTGGCGCGAGCTTCTTCTTTCTGCGCAGCGCATGGCCCTCGTTCACGAGCTTGTCGGCGCGCGCTGCCACGACCTTGCGTGAGGCATCGACCTCCACCTCGCTATCCTCTGCGTCGGGATCGGCTTCCGCGCTCTCCTCGTCGCCGTCTGCGGTCGCGGGAGCCGAGGCGGCCTCGACCGCAGGCTCTTCCGTGGCGGGGCTAGACGGTTCTTGCGCTTCCGCCGTTTCTTCGGGCGCGGGCTGCGCCGCAAGCGCAGGCTCCGGCGTCGGCGCCGATGTCGCGGCCATGGTCGCCGGAGGCTTGGCGGCGATCGGTGCCAGCGCCGCGGGCTCGGACTGTGCGCCCCCTTTCGATTCGGACGCCACCTCGATTGCTCGCGGCGCAGAGCCGTCCATCCACGGCGTGCGCATGGCGAGCCACGCGGCGCAAAGCCCCACCGGCACGGCGGCCCACAGGCCGTATTTCAACGCCGAGCGCGGACGAGGAGCAGGCTCGGCGCTCGACGGGTTGGGCCGCTGATCGAACGGGTCGGAGGGCTCGGCCGTGACCTCCTCCGCGGAGGCCGGCGGCGCGCCTTGCGACGTGGCGGGCACCTCGGGCACCTGCGCGGCCAGCTCGACCGAGGAGAGATCCGAGAGCGACACGTCCTGGGTGCGATCGCTGCCGCCCTCCACGGGCGCTGCCGTCGACTCCTGCGCGGTCGCCGCTGCGGGCTCGGGCTCTGCCACCGCGGAGACTTCCGCCTCCGTGCTCGCGGGCTGTTCGCGCGCGGCCGGCTCAGGCGTGGTCACATTCGCCACCAGAGGAGCGCTGCCGGCCGCCCCACGCGCCTGGCCCGCCGACACCGGAGGCAAGCCAAACAGCGTCTTGCCTTGCGCCGCCGCCGGTTTGGGTCGACTCGGCGCGGATTCTCGGGCCTTCGCCGCGAGAGCCACCGGAGAGAGCCCGAACAGCGTCTTGCCCTGCGGGCCGGCGCCTACGCCGCGATCGCCCAACGCAGGCAGGCCGCGTGAGCTCGGGACCGGCACGCGCGCAGGCGTATCGGCCAACGAGACGGTGACATCGGCTGCAGGCTTACCCGCGCCCGAGGGCAGCGGCTTCATCTCCGCAAACGACACGGTCGCGTCCGCCGTGGTTGACGTGGGCTTCAAAATTGGCGAACCAGAGGAGGAGGGCTCCTCCCGGAACTCGGCTGGCACGGTCCAGCCTTCGCGTGGTGTGGGTCGATGAGACACTAGAGCCCTCCCCTGGTGCCTCCGATTGTATCGAACAGCGGGGCTGCGCTTCACGTAGATGCGCTCACCATTTGTGGTTTTTTCCGCAGGCAGAGCGCCCCACCCGAGCAGACCTTGTGGGAGGAGTGACCTCGGCCCATCGCATGCCTCGCGCGTTCGCGGCGCTCATTTTGCGGTAAGAGACGCTCAAAGCGACGCGGTCGCCGACATGTGCGAAGCGTCCGCGCCCGCGTCCTCGGCGGGGCGGTTCAGGGGAGCGCCCGCCTCGATCCAGCGTCGTACGTGATCGATCTGTTCGGGCCCGAGCATGGGCAGCCCCGAACTCGCGGGCGGCATGTGGGTCCCGCATGGCGCGGCGTCGGTGATCTTCAAGTAGAGCAGGCTCTGCTCGGGCGAACCTGGCGCCACGCGCAAGAGCGCGCTCTCTCGGCAGGTGTCGCGCCCATCGGCCGGAACCTTCGTGCCCGTGTGGTGCGAGACCAGGTTGCTGTAGGCCACCTCGATGGATGACGCGAGGTCCATGTCTCCCCAGGATCCGCGTGAGCCGTGGCAGTAGGGGTTCGTGCACCCAGCATCACAAAAGATGTCGAGATAGACCGATGTGAAGGTCGCCTCGTAGGTGGGATCGCTTCGCTCACCGACACAGGGAAAAGTGTAGACGAGCCCCGAGTCGAGCACGGGCGGGCTCACGTGGGTTTGTGCATCGGGGCGATCGACTATGTGGCCAGGACGCGCTTCGTCCGCATCCTCGGTCGCGTCGTCACCACACGCCACGAGCCACGGGGATGCCATCGCGGCGAGCGTGACGAGCAGCAGCCGGAGCGGTCCTTCATTCATGTCGACACCTCTGCGTCAAGGATTGCGATGGCTACAAGCTCGCGTCCAGCCATTCGGCCATGCGCTCGGCCATCATCAAGGTCGGTAAATGAATATTGCTTGAAGGGACCGTGGGCATGAGACTCGCGTCCACTACGTATAGACCGCGAAGACCAAAGACCTGTCCGCGTCCATCCACGGCTGCGTCGGGGCCGGGTCGCGCGCCCATCGGGACCGTGCCGCACGGGTGGTAGCCGGAGTCGCACAGCCTCGGGATGGCCAAGTCGATCAACTTGTCACGCCACCAGAATCCGCTCGGGAGAAAGACGGGCCGGCCGAGCGCCGAGAGCGCGCGCGTCTCGAGCAGCTCGAGCCCCATCTTCAACGCCTGGCGCGCCAGCGCGAGATCCTGCGGGTCCTCGAAAAAGTGGGAGCGAATCTGGGGTCTGCTTCGCGGATCGGCGTCGAGATAGCGGATGACGCCATGTCCGCGCGGCTTGCCGACCTGGGTGACTAGTCCGAACAGGGGCAACTTGCGCTTGAGCATCGTGAACGACGCGGGCTGCAGGAGCATGTCCGCGCGGTGGTTGCACGCACCCGACGAATAGCGGAGCACCGTCTGGAGGATCGGCGCCGAATGATCGACCTGCACGCCACGCCTCGCCAGCACGAAGATGCCCGTGCCCGGATGATCGAGCAGCTTGCGCCCGACCGCAGGCGCATCGAGCACGACGTCGCACTTGAGCCGGCGAAGATCGCGCTCGGGCCCAACGCCAGAGCGCAGCAGGATCCCCGGCGTGCTGATCGCGCCGCCGCACAGCACGACATGCTCGGCATCAATGCGCTCGATGCCCTGCTCTCCCTCGATCTCCACGGCCACCGCGCGCTTGTTCTCGAACAATACCCGCCGCACGAGGGTGTGCGGGCGGATGGTGAGGTTCGCGCGCGCACGAACCTCCGCGGTCAGGTAGGCCTCGGCGGCGCTGATGCGGCGCCCCTCGAGCTTGTTCATCGCGTGCGGCCCATAGCCTGCTTGGCCTGGTTCGTTGCTGTCCGGGCAGGCCGGGTATCCGCGCTCCTTGCATGCCTCGATGAACGCGGCCTGAAAGGGCACGAGCTCCTCCGCAGGGTGGCGCCGGATGGGCAGCGGTCCCGCGTTTCCGTGGGCGGGGCGATCGCCGTAGTCGAGATCGTTCTCGAGCCGGCGAAAGGCCGGCAAGCAGTGCTCAAAGCGCCACTCGGGCAGCCCGAGCTCGGCCCATTCGTCGAAGTCTTCCGGTTGACCGCGCAGCGCAATGCAAGTGTTGACGGCCGACGAGCCGCCCACCACACGCCCACGCGGCAGCGCGAATTCGACGCTGTGCTCGCTCGGGCGGTGGCGATATCCCCAGTCGTGCGCGGTCATGGAGTTGCGTCGGCCATCCTGCAGATCGGGCGGTAACTCACTGGGCAGGTAATCCGGGCCCGCTTCGAGCAAGAGCACCTGGCGGCGCGCACTTGCGCTCAAGCGATGGGCCAAGACGGCTCCGCTCGAACCTGCGCCAACGATCACGGTCGGACGAGACATGCCTGGAAGCATAGGCCAGCCACGTACGATGCAAGGCGAGATCTCCCCTCAACAGACTTACGAGTCGTCGCGCGGTGCTTTTTGGGCGCGACGCAGCGCCGGAGACTTGCCCACGAGCCGCGTGTCGCGCAAGGCTTGCCCGCCGGCATGCGTCGCGCTCAGTGCGCCCCCACCTCACGCAGCCCATGGAGGCCAATGTCCTTCCGCATTGTTCTTTTCCGCAATTTCATCCGATGTGTCCCGCACACGGCTCTTCCGCTGAGCCTGCTGCTCGGCAGCATCCTGCCGGGTTGTAGCGGCGGAGGACTGAAGCGAAACGTCAACGGTGACGGCCTCGACGCCAGCGGCAACGTCCTCGACGCCAGTATCGATGGGTCCGTCGATATCGGCGACAGAGACACGGACGCCGAGGTGAGCAACCAGCAGCTCGTGATCACTCCGGCCAGCTCCACGCACACGATAGGCGCGGGCGGTCTCCCCACGCTGAGCTTCACGGCCGCGCTCACGCCCGCGCGCGGCGCGATGCCGACCGTGCACTGGTCGGCAGATCACCCCGAGCTCGGCTCCATCGACCAAGACGGCCTGTTCACACCTGCCGGTGCGGCGGGGACGGTGACCATCACGGCCACGGCGGGCCCCATCCGAGCCACCACCACCGTCAAGCTCGTGATCGACGCAAAGCAGGAAGGTGACCCCACTCCCGTGGAAGGCGGCGCAGGGGGCGCAGGGGGCGTGGGAGGCGAAGGAGGCGGCACGGCCATCACGGATCCCGCGCTGCGCGCCGCGCTCGACTTGTCTCCCACCGTCGACAACGACCTCGCGTGGTTGTACCCATACGATGGCACGGTGTGGCCGCGCGGCCTCCCAGCGCCCCTCTTGCAATGGCGCCATGGCGCCCATGAAGCCCTCGCGGTCAAGTTGCGCATCGAGGTGGGAACAGACTTCGTGTACCAGGGCTACTTCGGTCCGCCCAGCGCGCTCCCCGCCGGTCAGGCCATCGTCCGGCTTCCCATCCCGCAGCAGGTCTGGCGCAACGCGCTCTACTCGGGCTCAGAGATGAGGGTCTCGCTCGTGATCGCCGCCGCGGACGGCATGGGTGGCTACGCGGCGTTCTCACCCGTAGCTCCACTCACCTGGAAAATCGCTCCCGGCTCGCTGAAGGGCACCGTCTACTACAACACCTACGGCAGTGATCTGGCCAAGCAGGTGGACGGCCTGGCCGGGCGTTTCGGCGGAGCCACGCTCGCCATCCGCGGCACATCCAAAAACCCCGAGCTCGTGGCGGGCGCGACCACGGACGACGAGAGCGGCTGCCGCGTGTGTCACACGGTCTCGGGCGACGGATCGACCCTGATCGTGCAGCACGACGACAACCTGATCAGCTCCCGCTACGCGCTGACCAACCACAACCAGGAGAGCACGTATCCCCCGGCCGATAACGGCAAATTCGGCTGGGCGGCGCTCTCGCCCGATGGCACCGTGGCGCTCGGCAACTCAGGTCCGCCCAGCCAGTGGCCGAACATCGCGAGCCTCGGAGCGAGCGGCCTTTACCGGGTCGAGGACGGCGCCGTCCTCGATAGCCCTGGTCTCGCGGACTTTGTCACCCGGGCCGCGACCCCGGTGTTCTCCACGGCTGGCAATCGCGTGGCGTTCAACTTCTGGGCAGGTCCCGGCACGCTCACGGATGTGAGCGGCAACGGGCGCTCGCTCGTGATGATGGACGTCGCCAAGGTGGACGAGACCACCTACCTGTTCAGCAACCCGACCAAGCTCTTCACGGCCACACAGGGCGACGACCTGCCCGGCTGGCCTTTCTTCCTACCGGACGACAGCGGCGTGATCTTCGAGATCGAGAAGGAGCGCTCGACCGCCATCGAGGGCGAGGTCTTCGTCACGCGCGGCGGCGCCCGCGGCGAGCTGTGGTGGACGGACCTCGCAGGCAACGCCACCAGGCTCGATCGCCTCAACGGTCTCGGGTACCTCCCCACCGGCCCCGACGGCCACCATGACGACGCCACGCTGCAGTACGAGCCCACCGTCGCGCCGATCGTGGCGGGCGGTTACGCCTGGGTGGTGTTCACCAGCCGCCGTCTCTACGGCAACGTCGCGACCCGCGCCCCTTACGAGAGCGATCCGCGCGAGCACGACATCACCGCCAATCCCGGCAACACCAAGGGCCCCACCACCAAGAAGCTGTGGGTGGCGGCCATCGACATGCCTCCGATCCCCGGGACCGATCCGAGCCACCCCGCGTTCTACTTGCCCGCGCAGGAGCTGTTCGCGGGCAACTCGCGCGCGTTCTGGGTGCCGGACGCGTGCCACGAGCTGGGCGAGCGGTGCGAGAGCGGTGACGAGTGCTGCGGCGGCTATTGCCGCGCGAACGCCGAAGGCGTGCCCGTGTGTATGGACGAGCTGCCGCCCGCCACCTGCGCCATGGAGTATGAGCACTGCAGCACCGACACGGACTGCTGCGTGGACGAGAGCACGCAGCTCACCTGCATCAACAATCGCTGCGCGCAGTCGACCATCTTGCTCTGAGGGGGGCCACGAAGCGCGTCCGGGGAAAGCAGCAACCTTTGGCAAACTTACGTGTTCCGTAGTACGCACGGGGCATGCTCGAGTTCGGGAGAGAAGTCCCCATCATCGCGGTCCTGCCGTTCGCCCTGCTGCTTGCGTCCATCGCGCTCTTCCCGCTCATGGCGGAGCACTTCTGGGAGAGTAACCGCAACAAGGGGATCGTCGTGGTCTTCTTGTCGGTCCCCGTGCTGCTCTACCTGAGCGCGTTCTACCCCGACGGCCTGCAGCACACCGCCCACGAGTACTTCTCGTTCCTGGCGCTGCTCGGCTCGCTCTACACCATCGCCGGAGGGATCCACCTGGCCGGCGACCTGCGGGCGACGCCGCGCAACAACATGCTCATCTTGGGCATCGGCGCGGTGCTCGCCAATCTGATCGGGACCACGGGCGCCAGCATGCTGCTTATCCGCGTGCTCCTGAAGAGCAACAGCGAGCGCAAGAAGATCGTCCACACCCCGTTCTTTTTCATCCTCATCGTGTCCAACTGTGGCGGCCTGTTGACTCCGCTCGGGGATCCTCCGCTGTTTCTCGGCTATCTGCGCGGCGTCCCCTTCACCTGGACGTTCAGCCTCTTCCCCTACTGGGCGATCGCGGTGGGTTACTTGCTCGCGCTCTATTACGTGCTCGACACGCGCGCCTACCGCAGCGAGGAGCCGGCGGACCTGGCGCTCGACCGAGCGCAGGTGGAGCCGCTGCGGGCCTCAGGGCTCGTCAACGTGGCGCTCCTCGGCGGCGTCATCGCGGCCATCTTCCTCCCTAGCCCGGTGCGCGAGCTGTGCATGCTCGCGCTGGCGCTCGCGAGCGCGCTCTGGGCGCCGCGGGAGGCCCGAGTCAAGAACAACTTCAGTTATGGCCCCATCATCGAGGTGGCCGTCCTGTTTGCGGGCATCTTCGTGACCATGGTGCCAGCCTTGGCCTTGCTCGAGGCGCGGGGCAGCGAGCTCGGCCTGACCACCCCGCGTCAGTTCTTCCTCGTCACCGGAGGCCTTTCGTCACTCCTGGACAACGCCCCCACGTACCTCACCTTCCTCTCCACCGTGCAAGGCATGAAGCTCGAGAACCAGATCGTGGGCGTGCCCTTCGTGTACCTGACGGCGATAAGCTTGGGCGCCGTGTTCATGGGCGCGAACACCTATATCGGAAACGGGCCCAACTTCATGGTCAAGGCCATCGCGGAGGAGAGCGGCGTGAAGATGCCCTCCTTCTTCGGATATGCGCTCAGGGCGGTGCTCACCCTGGCCCCGATCTACGTGGTCGTGCTGCTGCTTTTGGGCGCCCGCTAGAAACCGCGCGCCCACCAGCGCGCGGCTGGTGCAGCGGTTCGTCACGACTTCGTAGCAGCCCAGCCCTCGCCATGCGCGTCGCTGAACGCGCTGAACCAAGGCGCGGTCTCCGGGATGCGATCGCGCAAAATCGGCCCCACGGGCACGCGCGCGCGGATCTTGCGCAGCGTCGCGTAGTGCCCCACCAGCGCCCGGTTGAAGAAGACGAGCTCCTTGGAGGGCTGAAACGACGCCATGTTCTTCATGGTGGCGGGCACCAGCTTGGTCAGCACATCCTGCTCGAAGCGCGCAGCGCCGAAGTCGAACGGGTTCTCCGCCAAGACCGGCAGCGCCAGCCAGTCCCGCCACAGCTTGTAGAACTCGGGCTGCACCTGGGGTCCGTCGTCTCGGCGGATCCCGAGCTTTCTGAGGGTCTGCTCCACGCTCACGTAGTCCTCGCGCAAGCCGTGCACGATCAGCTCGTAGTAGCCCTGGGCGACGCCGTCGGCGAGGCGCTTCACGCAGCCGAAGTCGTACATGACGACGCTGCCGTCCTTGCGGAAGGCGAAGTTCGCGGGGTTCGGGTCGGCGTGGATCACGCCTTGTTCGAAGATCTGGCTCTCCATGGCGAGCCAAAGGTGTCGCCCGCAGCGATCGCGCTCCTCGGCCGTGTACCCGAGCGCGTCGAAGTCACGGATGTGATCGCCGGGTTCATAGGCGAGCGTGAGCACGCGCTTCGCGGAGCGGTGACCTATCACCTCGGGGATCACCACGAAGGGGTGCTTGGCGGCGTGAAACGCGCGGAACATTCGGACGTTGTCGGACTCGTTGCAGTAGTCGAGCTCCTCGTGCATGCGCGCGCTGATCTCGTTGAAGCTCGCGTCGAGCGCGCGCTTGTCGATGCGCAGCACGCCGCTCGCCAGGAGCGCAAACTTGAGGTGACGCATGTCGGAGTCCACCGCGGCGTCGACCCCCGGGTACTGGACCTTCACGATCACCTCGCGCCCGTCGACCCGCGCGCGATGGACCTGACCAATGGAGGCGGCGGCGAATGGCTGGGGCTCGAAGTGCTCGAACAGCACGCCGAGCGGCTGCTCGAATTCTGCCTCGATCTGCGCCTCGATCACCGAGAAGTCCACGGGTGGAGCCTCGCGCTGCAAAGACTGCAGTGCGTCGGCGATCTCCTTGGGCAGGAGGTCGGCGGCCATGGAGGCCATCTGCCCCATCTTCATGGCGGCTCCCTTGAGCTCGCCCAGTGTGGACGCGATGCGCGCGCCGACGCGCTCCATCGACTGGCGCTGGTCTTGCGCGACCGCCTCGTCGGACAAGAACATGCGCTTGACGCGATCGCGCGCGTAGCCGCCGGCCACGGACGCTGTCAGGCCCGCGAGTCTGAGGAAGCGGCCTCCTCCAGCAGGGGGTTTGCCGTTGTTCGACATCCGATCCGCCTCACGCAAGAAAAGCGGGCCAACACTATGGCGGATCGAACACGCGTTCAACGACCGGGATGATCGCAACTGCCCGGCCTCACGCGCAGCCTCCTCGCGCGCGCAGGGCTGCTGGATCCTTTTAGCGGAGCGACTCCTGAGCGCGTCACAGACCTGATCAGGAGGAGCGCGATGGTCGGTTTGAGCGAGAGCAATCGGCGAGCATTAGCCCACATGGGGCCTTCTGTAGACGCAGAGAGTCCTGCGCCGAGCACGGGCGAGCCAAATTGTCTTCATCGCGCTCAGCTGTCTCCTGAAGCGGGACAACACTCGGCGCGGCTTCAGCCGGCCCGCGAACCGAGCAAAGTGGTGCCACGCGTTCAGGACAGAAAGCGCGCGAACGTCCGGATGTCACAAATTGGGGACGGATCTCTGACGGAGTCTCTGCTAGAGAGCGTTCACTACATATGCGCAGAGATGACTACCACCCGATGTACTTCGGGCGGAACCGAGGAATCTTCACCGACGAGCAGATCGCCAAGATACGCGAGGCGAAGATCGGCATCGCTGGTCTCGGCGGAAGCGGCGGCTATTCCTTTCTCTACCTCGTCCACATGGGCTTCGAACACTTCAAGGTGGCGGACCTCGACGTGTACGAAGAGCACAACAAGAACCGGCAAATTGGCGCCTTTCGCCAGAACATCGGGCGCGCCAAAACCGAATCGCTGGTCGAGCTCACGAAGAACCTGAACCCGTACATCAAGGTCGAAGTCTTCGACCGAGGGGTGGGCCCCGAGAACGCGGAGGCCTTCGTCGAGGGCACCGACTTCTTGATCGAGACCATGGATTTCAGCGTGCCTGGAGCGAAGTTCGCGCTCCATCGCGCCGCGAAGTCCGCCGGCATCCACGTCTCTACCTCGCCCTCCCCCACGTTCGGCGCCCCCGTCTACAACTTTGGTCCGGCGACACCTGACTTCGGTGAGGCATTCGGCCTCGACCCAATGCAGTCATTCAAGGATCCCCAGCACGCGCGTCGCTTCATCGAGCGGCTCGTGCTGCCGAACCTGCGGGACTACCCGGAGGCCGATCGACACCGCATCCTCGAGCATTGCTACGCGGGCGCGGTCGGAGAGACGCACCTGAGCACGAACATCCTCGGGGTCACCTCCAGCGCTCAGCTCCTGTGTATGGCCGCCCTCGAGACGGTCTTTCACGGATCTCCCCGCGTCTTGATCCCCGAGGTGCTGGTCCTCGATCACCTGACCATGCAGTACAAAGCCGTCGATCTGAGAACGTTCGATTGGCGGAATTGAAGGAGAGCGAAGTTGTACCCGCAGTCCACGCTCTCTCCGCTCGCCTCCGCGAAGCTCCTGGTGGAGGCCCTCCGCCGCCGCGGCATCGACACCTATTTCGGCATCCCGGGCGGCCCGATCTGCCCCATGTTCGACGCCATCCGCTGCACGCGAGGGGTGCGCCTGGTGGAGTCTCGTCACGAGTCCAACGCCGCCTTTGCGGCCGCCGCCTACGCGCGCGCGAGCGGGCGCGTACCGGTGGTCCTCGTGACCGCCGGGCCTGGCGCCACCAACGCCGTCACCGGCGTCGCCTCTGCCAGCCTCGAGCGCACCCCCATGCTCGTCATCGCGGGGGACGTATCCTGGTCGGCCACCGGACGCGTGCTGGCGCAAGACTCGGGCCCCGAGGGGATCGCGCTCGAGTCGATCTTCTCGTCCATCACGCGCGCGACGATCCGCGCAGCCCACGCGCGCAGCGTCGTGGCCCAGGCTCAGGCCGCGCTCGACGCGGCGACCGATCCCGTTCATCCCGGGCCCGCGCTGTTCGTGCTCCCGCTCGACATCGCGATGGGCGAGTCGTCCACGATCGAGATCGCACACTCCGAGCCAGCCGCTGCCAGAGTCCCGCCGGCCTGGACGCTGGAAACCGCGCTGCGCATTCTGCAGACCGCCAAGCGCCCGCTCTTGGTTCTGGGCGATCTGTGCCGCGGGCACGAGGCCGAGGTCAGCGCGCTCGCAGACGAACTGGCGATCCCGTTCGTGACCACGCCGGAGGCCAAGGGCGTGGTCAGCGAACTGCACCGCTTCTCGCTTCGCAATGGGGGCATGGCCGCGTCCATCTGGGCGCGCCGCTACACCTCGGAGCCCGTCGACGCTTGCCTGGCCCTGGGCACGAACCTCGATGACACCGTTGTGGGCCCCACGCGCTACATCGGCCAAGGCGGCCAGCTGATCCACGTGCACCCACAGGCGGCGGTCTTCGGGCGCAATTTCCCCACCGCGCTCGCCGTGAGCGCCACGCCTGGCGACTTCAGCCGCGCGCTCCGGGAGCACGCGAAGCGCGCGAGCTTTTCGCACCCGACGGCCGAGCACCTGGTGGCCAGGGCGCGCGAGGCGTCTCCCTTCGACGTGGCCGACGCCGAGAGCGACGCGTCCGCCCCGATCCGACCCCACCGGCTCCTGCTCGACCTCCAACGCAGCATGGGCCCGAGGGCGCGTTTCGTGACCGACATCGGCGAGCACATGTTGTTCGCGCTGCATTACCTGACCGCCCGGGAGGCCGGCTCGTTCCAGATCCAGCTCAACCTGGGTAGCATGGGCTCCGGCGTGGCCGGCGCGATCGGGCTCTCACTCGCGGATCGCTCGCGCCGGGTGGCCTGCGTGGTGGGCGACGGCTGCATGCAGATGGCGGGGATGGAGGTGCTGGTCGCGCTGCGCGAGCAGCTGCCGATCCTGTTCGTGGTCTTCAACGACAGCCGCTACAACATGGTGCACCACGGGATGAAGCAGATCTTCGGGCAAGCGAGCCAGTACGACATGCCCTCCGTCGACTTCGCCGCCTGGGCCCGCTCCTTCAACTTGCCGGCCGCCATCATCAGCCGGCCTGCAGAGCTCACCCCCGATCTCGTGGACAACCTGATGGCTCACGAGGGGCCCGCCCTGATCGACGCGCGGATCGACGCCAGCGTGCGCATCCGCGGAGGCGGACGGGTGGAGGCGCTGCAGCACATGTCGATCTCGGAGACCCGGGCGGCCTCAGCGTCCTGAAGCAGCCCAATTCGGGCCACCATGGTATGGCTCCGCCATGGCGCTCTCCAATCAGGTGGTGTCGATCACGGGCTGCTCCTCTGGCATCGGCCGCGCGCGCGCGGTGGAGCTGCCGAGTGCGTTGCGCGACCTCATCCTAAAGCGGCGCCTCGGGCTCGACGCGCTCGCGCGCTTCAGCCACGAACTTTCGCAGAGCTCCGGGGCCGGGTGACACATGGCTGGCGGGAGCCTCATCGCGTTGCTCGACGACATCGCCAGCATCCTGGACGACGTCTCCGTCCTCACCAAGGTGGCGACCAAGAAGACGGCCGGTGTGCTCGGAGACGACCTGGCCCTCAACGCCCAGCAGGTGACCGGGGTGCGTGCCGAGCGCGAGCTTCCCGTGGTGTGGGCGGTCGCCAAGGGCTCGGCGCGCAACAAGGCCATCTTGGTCCCAGTCGCGCTGGCGATCAGCGCGCTCGCGCCCTGGGCGGTGGTGCCGCTGTTGATGTTGGGCGGCGCCTTCTTGTGCTTCGAGGGCGTGGAGAAGATCGCCCACAAGCTGCTTCACCCGGAGGAGAAGACCGCCGCGACCGCCGAGCACCTCGCCAAGGTCTCCAATCCCGAAGCCGACCTGGTCGCGCTCGAACGGGAAAAGATCAAGGGCGCCATCCGCACGGACTTCATCTTGTCAGCCGAGATCGTGACGATCGCCCTCGGCTCGGTGGCGGCGGCCCCGTTCGTCACGCAGCTCGGCGTGCTGGTCGGCATCTCCGCGCTGATGACCGTGGGGGTCTACGGGCTGGTGGCCGGCATCGTGAAGCTCGATGACCTCGGCTCCATCCTCTACTTGAAGGGGGACGCCGAGGGAGAAACGACCATGGGCCGCCTCCGCCGCGGCGTGGGCGCCGTGATCCTGCGGGCGGCCCCAGCCCTGATGAAGTTTCTCTCCGTCGCGGGCACGGCGGCGATGTTCATGGTCGGCGGAGGCATCCTGGCCCATGGAATTCCGGGCACGGAACACTGGTTCGAGGCGCTCGCGGGGAGGGCCCGCGGCCTGAGCGGACTCGGAGATGTGTTCGCGTTCATCTTGCCGACGCTGCTACACATGCTGCTCGGCGTGCTCGTGGGATCGCTGGCGGTGGCAGGCGTGACGCTCGGAAAGCGGCTGCGGCGCACGCCGTAGGCGCGCGCACCGGTCCGCACGGCTGTGTTAGGCTCGTCGTCCCATGAGTGACGAGGAGCTCTCGGCCTACCGCGCGCGCATCGCCGAGCTCGAGCGTGAGAACGCGCGGCTGAGGGGCGGGGTCTTCGAGCCCAGCTCGGCCCACGTGGTGCACGTGCCGCCCGAGGTCGAGCCCCTCTTCCAGCGCGTCGAGGCCACCGTCCGCGAGTTCTTTCGGCGCATCGAGATCGACCCTGCGCGGGCCATGATCGCCATCGCCGACGAGCGCTACCTGTTGGTGCGCGCCTCGGCCCTCTCGATCGACTTCCTGGATACCCTCGTGCAGCTCTACGCCGATCGCGGAGAGCGCGAGGCGCTGTCCATCGCGCGCGGCTTCTTGTTCGACATCGCGCACACCATCGGCCTGCACGACGCGCGCAACATGCACGAAAAGCTGGGTGCCGTCGATCCGGTGGAGAAGCTCACCGGGGGCCCGATCCACTTCGCCTACACGGGCTGGAGCCAGGTGCGGATCCGCGAGGGCAGCCACCTGGTGGCGGGGGAGGACTTCTGCCTGATCTACGAGCACCCCTACTCCTTCGAGGCCGACAGCTATCGCCGCGCCGGCCGCACTTCCAAGGGGCCTGCCTGCATCATGAGCGCGGGCTATTCGTCCGGATGGTGCGAGGCGTGCTTCGGGGTCGAGCTCTCGGCGCTCGAGGTCACCTGCAAGGCGCGCGGCGACGCGAGCTGTCAGTTCGTCATGGCTCCCCCCGAGAAGGTCGCGGCGATCGCGAGCGAACACTTCGGCGTCGCGCCGGAGGTGCACGCCAAGTCCGGGTTCGACGTCCCCACCTACTTCGAGCGCAAGCGCGCCGAGGAGGAGGTGCGGCGTTCGCTCGACCAGCTCCGTGCAGCGCAGGACGAGCTGGTGCGCAAGGAGCGCCTCGCCACCGTCGGCCTCTTGGTGTCCGGGGTAGCCCACGAGGTCAACACCCCTTTGGGCATCGCGGTCACGGCCAGCAGCGTCCTGGAGGACGAGCTGACTTCACTCACCAAGAAGTTCGAGCAATCCAGCCTGACCAAGGCGGACATGCGCCATTTTTTGGAGCGCGCGGCCAAGGCAGAGTCCATGGTGCGCACGAACCTCGAGCGCGCGAGCCTGGAGATCTCGCGCTTCAAACGGGTCTCCGTGGACCACGCGACCGAGGAAAAGCGCACCCTGGAGCTCGGCGCGTACCTGCGCGAGACCCTGAACAGCTTGAGCCCGCTGATCCGCAACGTGCCGCTTCAGCTCTCGCTGGACCTCGAAGAGGACCTCGTGCGCGAGACCCATCCGGGAGCTCTCGCGCAGATCGTGACCAACCTCTTGACCAACAGCCTCACCCATAGTCTGCGCGACGACCGCTCCACGCTGCACGTGTCGCTCTCCTTGAGAGCGAAGAACAGCGCGCTCGTGCTCAGTTACCGCGACGACGGGCGCGGCATGAGCGCCGACGTACGGTCCAAGGCGTTTCAGCCCTTCTTCACCACCAAGCGCGGCAGTGGCGGCACGGGCCTCGGCCTCTACATCGTAAAGACGCTGGTCACCGACGTGCTGCGCGGCACGCTCGAGCTCGAGAGCGAGCTCGATGGCGGCGTGCATTACACCGTGACCTGGGAGGCTCCGTGCGCGTGAGGCGCGCTCAGCCCTTGCGTGATAGGCCGAAGCTCTTGAGTTGATAGGCGAGGGTCGTGGGCTTCACGCCCAACAGCTCGGCCGCCCCGCCCTCGCCAGATACCCGTCCGCGCGTCTGCTCCAGCACATGGGCCAAATTTTGCCGCTCGAGCTGGCGGAGCTCCTCGGCGGTGTAGTAACCGCGCGCGGGGGGCGCGCTGACCGTACGCGGCGTGGGGGTGTCCGGGAACGACGTGGAGATCGAGGCGGTCGCGTCCTCCGAGCTCAGCTCCGGCAAGATCGCGTCGAGCCGCAGTACACCGTCGGGCGAGAGGATGACCGCGCGCTCCACCGCGTGCTCCAGCTCGCGCACGTTGCCCGGCCAGGGGTAGTTCTCGATGGCCCGGGCGTCGCGCTCCGAGAGCTTCATGAACGGCCGACCGAACTTTTGACAAGCCCGTGAGAGGAACAGCTCGAAGAGCGGAAGGATGTCCTCCCTCCGCTCTCGGAGCGCGGGCACGCGGAGCGGGAACACATTCAAGCGGTAGTACAGATCGGCTCGGAACGTCCCGGCCTCGACGGCGATCTTGAGATCGCGGTTGGTCGCGGCCACCACGCGCACGTCGACCTTCTGCACCTGACTTTCGCCCACGCGCTCTACCTCACGCTCCTGCAGGGCGCGCAAGAGCTTGCCCTGCAGGTCGTAGGGGATCTCGCCTACCTCATCGAGGAACAGTGTTCCGCCGTCGGCCAGCTGAAACCGGCCGACGCGGTCGCGATGGGCGCCGGTGAACGCCCCCTTGATGTGCCCGAAGAACTCGCTCTCGAACAGCTCCCGCGGCACGCTCGCGCAATTTACTTTGACCAGCGGTCCCGTGGCGCGCTTGCTCTGCGCGTGGATGGCGCGGGCCACGAGCTCCTTGCCCACCCCGGATTCGCCGAGCACCAGCACGGTGGCATCGGTGCGCGCCACCGCCTCCATCTGACCCATCATGCGCAGAAAGCTCGGGCAGGCTCCCGTGAGCTCGCCTCCACCTGCCTCCTTGACCTCTTCACGCAGGTAGTCGCGCTCGCGCTCGAGCGCCCCCGTGAGGCGCGCGATCTCCTCGTAGGCGGCCTTTTGCTCCGCGTAGAGCCGCGCGAGCTCCTCGCGCTGTTTGGTCACGGCCTCCAGCTGCTGATACGTGCGCAGCGCAGAGATGACCGTGGTGAGCAGGCGCGTGGACGTGAGCTCGGTCTTCGTGCGGTAGTCGCTGATGTCGAAGTTGCGGATGATAGTGGCCTCGGGCGCCTGCCCGGGCTGCCCGGTCCGCAGCACCACCCGCACCGCGGTGTTCCCCAGCGACTCGCGGATGTAACGGATGAGGGAGAGCCCCGCGTCTTCCGACTCCATCACCACGTCGAGCAGGATCAACGCGACGTCGTCGTGCTCGCGCAACAGGTGGCGCGCCTCGGCAGCCGAGCGCGCGCTGATGAACTCGAGGTTGCGGTCCGAGAAGGAGACGCTGCGCAGGGCCAAGAGCGTGACGTCGTGGACCTCCTGCTCGTCGTCGACGATCGCGATCTTCCAGCCCCCGGAGCGGCCCGTGGTCGAGAGGCCCCTCGGCCCCTCTGGCTCGGCTTCGTCCGCGAATGGCGACTCCAGATCGTCAGAGACCGTCATGGCCCCGCGCATAGCACGAAGCACCATGAATCGGCTAATCGGGAGAGATTTGCGGCCTCGAGTCAGCGAAATGGGGCTAGCGGTAGGACCGGACCCACCCCGCCCGGGGACTCGTTGGAAATGCCAGCGGGCGCTCCGAAGAGCGGGCTCGGGAGGGCCGAGGACGAGGCCTCGGCCGCCCGCAGGGCCTCCTCCCGCTCCGCTGCCTCCCGGCGCGCAAGCGCCGCCGCGAGCCGCTCCGCTTCGTCCTTTCTGTCCGGCGGACCGATGTTGCGCTCCTGGACGATCGGCTTCTTGGTCCGCTCCGAGTTGCGCACGTGCACCACCGGTGCCTGCTCCAGGTTCCAGTAGCGCACGGAGGTCCAACCGGGCGGGAGCGGCGGCTCGAGCCAGTCGAACAGGGAGCGTGCGTCGAGCGGGGAGAGGTTGACGCAGCCATGGGACTTCACTGCGCCGAAGCGATCGTGCCAATAGGCGGCATGCAACGCGTTGTGGGCCTGGAAGAACATGACCCAGGGCACGCGGTTCACGAAGTACGGTGCGTCGTCGTAGGCCTGGGACTTCATGGTGATCGCCGTGGCCTTGCCCCACACCGGATAGTTCCCGCGCGGCGTGCGGTTGGGCGGGCGTCCCGAGGAGGTCAAGGTCGCGAAGACCGGCGTGTCGCCCGCGTAGGCCACCACCACCTGCTCGGCGAGGTCCACGTCGATCCACTGCGGATGCTGCAGGGTCTCTGCGGGCTGCTCGACCTTGCGCACCTCGTTGAGCTGCGCGGCCTTCATGTAGCGGCCCTCGCCGATCTGCACCCAGCGCTGACGCCCTTCCCCTTCCTCGGCCAGGATGTTCACGCGCGTGCGGCGCGTGAGCGTGTCGACCTTCTTGCCCTTGGGGGCGTCGTACACGGGCGCCTTGTTCGGCGTGACCCAGGCGAAGGGGAAGTGTTCGTCGGCGCTGAGCTTCACGCCCTGCCACTCGGAGAACTTCTTGAGCGTGTAGGTGTTCTGCGTGGGCACCACCTTGCCTTCGACGCTCACGAAATAGCTGGCTCCCTCGAACTCCACGGTCAGAGCGCGCGGTTCGCCACTGGCCCCCTCGGGGCGCGGGGCGAGCGAGAGCGCGATGGTGTCCCCGCGGCCGAGCTGTCGTTCGGGCTCGGCGTGCGCGCGGAGCGCCTCCTCCGAGGCCCACATGGGCAAGAAGGATCCCTCCTCCACGGTCACCATCGCGTACGCATAGGGAACGGGCGTGCTGCCCACGAGCGAGAGGATGGGTTCACGCGTCGGGGGCGCCGTCGTCGGCTCGGCGTCGGCAGAGCACAACCATCCGAAGGGCTCGATCGCGTAGTAGACGGAGGTCGCGCAATAGGGCGCGAACGGGAGCTCCAGCTGTCCGCGCACGCGCACGCGCGTCCCGCGCGCGACGTTCCCCACGAGCGGGGCGGTATAGATCGGGCGGGCAAAGACGTTCGCGTCCCAATCGCCGTTATCCGGGACCACCTCGACCGTGGTCACCGGGGCCGGGTTGTACGCAGGCTCCGGCTCGAGCGCCGGAGGCACGTAAGGCCGAATTTGCAGGCCCACCAGGGCCCAGAGCAGCGCGAGTGACATCTCGAGCTGCAGCATAGCCGATCTACTTTCGACCTTCCGCGATCGACGCTCTCCGACTTGAGGGCTGCCTACGGGGCGAGCTCGGTGATCACCACAGCTTTGCTGTTCATGCCTCCGGGCCTGTCCTGCTCGGAAGCGCCCTCGATGGTGGTGAGCTAGGGGTTGTCACGCCGATCGGTCGCGATGGCTTACGTCCAGTGGTCGTACGTGTCACCCAGCGTCTTAAACCAGACCAGGTCGTTATCCGACGTGAGCTTTTCCAGGTAGACATCGCGCGCCCCGGCCGGCCAGGGAGTCGGCGCATTCGAAGCCTGCCCGTAAACGCACGTAGCGCCCGCTGCCTTTTGCGAGCGCGCCAGGAAGAGGGCATCTTTGGAGCAGCATGCTCAAGGTCACCACCTGGAACGTCAACGGCATCCGGGCCCGTGAAGCGCAGCTCTTGACCTGGATCGCGCAGGAGAAGCCGGACGTCGTGTGTCTGCAGGAGGTGAAGGCGTCGCGGGAGAACGTGCCCGAGGCGCTCGGAGAGCTCCCCGGTTACTGGTGTTACTGGCACGGGCACAAGGGCTATTCGGGCGTGGCGCTCTTGCTCGCCAAAGCGACGTTCTCGCCGCGGCCCACCTACGCACACCCGGAGTTCGATCACGAGACACGGATCGTGACGGCGAAGGCCGGAGACCTCCTGTTCGCCTCCATCTACGTGCCCAACGGCGGGAAAGATCTGGCGGCCAAGGTGCGCTTCTTGGACGCCCTGGACGCTTTTGCCGAGCGCGCCCAGGCGGCCGGTGAAAAGCTCATCCTGTGCGGGGATCTGAACGTCGCGCGCGAGGAACGCGACGTTCACCCCAGCCTGCGCAAGCCCCGGCAGATAGGTCAGACGCCCGAGGAGCGAGCGCAGCTGGAGCGCTTGATCAGCCGGGGCCTGGTGGACCTCTCGCGCAAGTTCCATCCCGACGACGACCGCCTGTACACCTGGTGGGCCCCCTGGCGCAACCTACGCGAGAAGAACGTTGGCTGGCGCCTGGATTACGTGTTGTGCAGCCGCGAGCTCGCCGACTTGGCCACCGCCTGCACTGCGCATCGCGAGTTCGGGACCAGCGATCACGGCCCCGTGCAAGCGCTGTTCGACCTCACGATCGCCCGCGACGAGAGCGCGGACGAAATGGAGGCCTCCCAAGATGCGACAGAACCGGTGGGCCCAGCGCCGCGAGGGCAGCTCTCGCTGTTCTAGGAGGTACACGATGGAGCTCATTCCATGGTGGAAGCGCACGACGGTCTACCAGATCTACCCACGCTCGTTCGCCGACTCGAACGGTGACGGAATCGGCGATCTGCCGGGCGTGATCGCGAAGCTCGATTACCTGGAGAGCCTGGGCGTGGAGACCCTCTGGCTCTCCCCCTTCTACGACAGCCCCCAGGCCGACTTCGGCTACGACATCCGCGACTACTTCAATGTGGCCCCGGAGTACGGCACGCTGGAGGACGCGCGGCGGCTGATCGAAGAGGTGCACGCGCGGGGCATGAAGATCGTCTTCGACATGGTGCTGAACCACACCTCCAATCAGCACCCCTGGTTTCTGGAGTCACGCAGCTCCCGAGACAACCCGAAGAGCGACTGGTACATCTGGCGTGATGGCCGCGGCCCGTCCGGTCGAAGGCGCCCCAACAACTGGCGCGCCGTGGTGGGCGGGAGCGGGTGGCACTGGGATCCTGGGCGCGGCCAGTATTATTGGGCGAGCTTCCTACCCTTTCAGCCGGACCTCAACTACCGAAACCCCGAGGTGAAGAGCGCCATGCTCGAAGTGGTGCGTCACTGGCTACGGCAGGGCGTCGACGGCCTGCGCCTCGACATCTTCAACGCCATCTTCAAAGACGCGTCCTTCGCCGACAACCCCTTCTCCCTGCGGCCGATCCCGACGGAGGACAATCCCCACGGCTTCTTCCAGCATCACCTTCACACCATCGATCACCCGGACACCATCGCCTTCGCGCAAGAGCTCCGGAAGGTCACGGACGAGTTCGGGGATCCGCCGCGTTTCATGGTGGGCGAGGTGTTCGGGGATCCGGTCACGCTGCGTCGCTATTGCGGAGACGAGGCCGACGGTCTGCACATGGTGTTCCTGTTCAAGACCCTGCGCATGCGCTTTGCCGCCCGCAACGTGCGTGAGCTGGTCAGGGAGATCGAGCGCGCGTTCCCCGAGCCGTACACGCCCACCTACGTGTTTGGAAACCACGACCGCCCGCGGCTCTCGCTCCGCCTCGAAAACCAGCGCCACAAGGCCAAGCTGTTCGCCACCCTGCAGCTCACCGTCCGCGGCGTGCCGTTCGTCTACTACGGCGAAGAGATCGGCATGGGCCACTACGAGGTCCCCCTGGTCCACGGACTCGATCCGATCGCGGTGCGCCATCGCTGGGTGCCCCAGTGGCTCGCGCGCATCCTCACGCGCTTCGGGATGCTGCTCAACCGCGATGAATGCCGCTCTCCGATGCAGTGGCGCGCGGGCCCCCACGCGGGCTTCTCGACCGAGCACGTAAGGCCCTGGCTCGCCGTGCACCCGAAGGCCGACGAGATCAACGTGGAGGCGCAGGAGCGCGACCCCGAGTCGCTGCTCCACTGCTATCGGGGCTTGCTGTCTCTGCGCAGGCAGAGCGCCGCGCTCAGCTCAGGGCGCCTGGAGCTGCTCGACGAGGGACCGCGCCCAGTGAAGCTGCCACCCCAGGTGGTGGCGTACCGCCGCGTCTTCGAGCGCGACGGCCGCGAGGACCGCGCCACGGTCTTCCTCAACTTCGGTCGCCACCCGGTGGACGTGAACATGGCGAGCGAGCGCGAAAAGCGCCTGTTCTCCAACCGCCGTGCCGACGTCGCGCCCTTCTCGGGCGCGTACACGCTCGCGGGTTACGAGGGGATCGTGGTGCTGAACTGAAACTGGCACGCTGGCACGGGAGCAGCATGCTGACTTTGTCAGCCCTTTGCTAGCAGCTAGCTCAACAGGGCGCGCATCGCATGGTCGAAGGACCAATCCTCGATGGCGTGCACGCGGCGCTTCCAGCCCCGTGCGTGCTCCGGGTGCGCGTCGAAGTACATGCCCCACCACTTCTCCGAGCCGCCGGTGAGGGTGGGCTTGGAGCGCCAGGGCTTTTGCACCGTGTAGTGGATGATCTTGGCCCTGCCCTCGACGTACTTGGAAAGGCCCGGATGGGCACGCAAGAACTGGTAGATGAAATGGTGCATGTTGTACCCAGAGGGCAGGCGGTGCCCGGCGGGCAGTGCGTACCAGTCCGGATAGAAGGAGTTCAGAAAGCCCTGATCGCCCCCGTCGTAGCTGTCGGAGACGAACAGGTGCTCCATCATGCGCTCGAAGGTGAGCTTGCTCGGATCGACCACCATGACCCCCGAGTTGAAGTGATCGGGCAGGAGGAAGTCCGGCGCCGCGGCGGGAGCCGGACGCTCGAACAACTCGTCGATGTTCTCGATCACGATGGTGTCGGCATCGAGCAGCACGACCTTCGAGAACTCGGTCAGGCCGAAGGCGCGCAGCTTGGTGAACGTGTTGGCGAAGCGCTCGAACAGGCGCTGCATGTCCTCGTTGGGGCTTCGGATGGGGTCGACCGACCGGATCAACCAGCCCTGCGAAGAGAGCAACGCGCGCGCAACGCTCGGCACGTCCGGCGTGACAAGGACGACCTTGGGGTGGCGGGTGCCGGTCCGATCGAGCGACCTGCCCAGGGCCTCGACGCCTGGCACGTATCCATCCCCATTGCTCAGCGTCGTGACGTAAGCCGTCTCCATCATCGTCGCCTCGTTTGCTTACGCGGTCGTGCGCGCGTGCTTCATCCCTTTTAGGTGACATCCAAAAACCGCCCGCGCCACCGCCGAATTCGCGTGAGCACAGGTCGCCACTTTCCTGCTTGGCAGCTGGGAGCGGGCGCCTACTTCTTGGCGATCTTGTCGAGCCCGGGGATGGGCTTGAGCCGAGGCTCGAGGATGATCTCGATGCGACGATTCTTCTGCTTGCCCTTCTCGTTGTTGTTGCGGGCGACCGGATCGTATTCGCTGGCGCCTGCGGCCACGAGCTGTACGGGCCGGAGGCCTCCCTTGATCAACGCCTCGGTGACGTTCACCGCGCGCGCCGAAGAGAGCTCCCAGTTGCTCTTGAAGCGATCACCCGTAACCGGGACGTTGTCGGTGTGTCCGGCCACGATAAAGCGCCGCTCACGCATGCCGCGCAAGATCTTGGCGACCTCGGAGATCGCCTCTCGCCCCTGATCGGTGAGGTCGGCGCTGCCCGAGGGGAACAGCACCTGCGCGGGGAGCTCCACGATCATGCGCCCGCGCCGGAAGTTCACCTGTAGCTTGCCGCTGTCGATCATGCGCTTGAGCTGCGCCGTCATCTGCTTGAACTCGGCGAGCTGCTCCTGCGCCGCCTCACGCTCCTCGGCCAGCTCATCGAGCTGGGTCCGCAATGCGGCGACCTCGGTGCTCAAGTCGGAGACCTTGGCGTTGGCCTGCGCGAGCGCCGTCCCGCGCTCGTCGTTGTCCTTGGTGAGGAGGCGGAAGCGCTCGGCCCCGTCGTGCTCGGCCTTCTCCAGCGTCGTCACCTGCGCGCGCGCCGCCTGTAGCTCCGCGTCGAGCCGATCGCGCTGAGTCTGGGCGTCGAACGCGAGGTATCCGAGCGCTCCTGCGGTCGCGACCAAAAGCCCCGTCAGTCCCAACAGCGCGGGTGAGCTCTTGCGCGGGCTCAGCTCCATCGTGTCGGGCATGGACTCGGGAACGTGTGGTGGATCGGTGATGCTCATGGAGTCCCCCTCTCGAAAGAGAGGGCATGCTAACGCCATCGAATCCGGCGTCGCATCCGCTCTTTCGGCCTACACGGGCCGCACGTGTGCACCTCAATCGCCCTCGTTGCGCACGATGTCCACCGCCGTCGCAGGGGTCACCCGGACACCGGCTTGCGGGGATTGCTGCAGGATCACGTAGGGATCGTGATCCTCGTCGTAGCGCTCACGGATCTTGCCCAGGGTCAGGCCCGCCGCTTCGATCAGCTTTTTTGCCCGCGCGAAACTCAGTCCCGTCAACTTGGGCATCTCGACGCCGCGCAGCTCAACCGTGAGCTCGACCTCGCTCTCTCGGTCCACGGAGGCGCCGGGGGCAGGTTTGCTTGCGAGCACGATGCGATCACCCTCCTCCGGTCCGTGGAGCTTGCCCAGCTTGAGTCCGCTCGCCTCGAGCGCGCTGATCGCGTCGGGCAGCGCCTGACCCGTGAGCTCCGGAACGGAGACCTGGGCCGGCGGTCCACTCGAGAGCGTGAGCTCCACCGCGCCATCGCGCGGCACCAGCGAGTCGGCCAGCGGATCCTGGGCGACGACGGTGTCGGCCGCCTGGGCGCTCTCGCGCCGCTCGCGCACCACGGGCCTAAGGCCACGCGCCGCGAGCAGCTCGTTGGCGGCGTCGGCGGGCAGGCCGACCACCGTGGGCACCTTGACGTTGGCGGGTGCGCTCTGGGCCTGGGCGGGCGCGGCCTGCGCCTCGGGCTGCTTTGGCATCTGGACGAGGCCGGGGATGATTCCCTGCTGGATCCCCCACAGAACACCGAACACCACGGCGCTCGAGGTGAAAAAGGAGGTTACGACCACCCCTAGCCAGCCCGGACCGCGATAAATGCGAAAGCCGTCTTCATCCATGACCTGGTTGAGTACGCGAATTGCTCAAAAAGCTCAAACTTCATCGGCTCGTCCAGGGGGCTGGTCGGTCACTCTTCCCGACTTTGTCTCCATGGGGCGTGGAGTTAGGCTCTCGTCCCATCGGCGGCGGTCCTGAGGGTTTACGCGAGCGCACGGAGCAGGGGTGGCGATGAAAAATGGTTTGGTCGGCGTGATGTTGGCGGCCACCGTGGGCCTGTGCCTGACCTGGGGGGCGGTGTCGGCGCAGCCGAAGCTCCCCAATGACATGACCGCTTCGCCCGCCTTCTGGCGGGGCTTTCGCCCCCTGGTCTACGCCTTCGGCGACGGAGACCCGGCGCGCGCGGTCACCTACCTGCGGGCCGGCACGAAGATCCTGCGCAGCGTCGACGCGAACCTCGACCGCGACGAGGCCACCAGGAAATTCCAGGAGAAATCCCAGGACTGCATGGAGGAGTTCGACCTGCGTTCGTTCTTCAAGCTCTTACCCGAGCGGGACGGCAACTACCGCTACTTCGCGTTCGCGGGCGAACCCAAGGAGAAGTCGTATCGGGTCTGGGCCACGCGCGACAAGGCCCTCGAGGTCCACGCCAAGAGCGCGCGGCGCGGGTTCGGCGAGGCGTCGGGCACGATGCGCATGCGCCAGCTCGAGAAGGACGACAGCGGGCGTTACCTCGTGAACTGGCGGGCGGGCGCGGGCTTCGGGGACCTCGCGTGGCCGTCCATCGTGGCGGGCTTGCGCGACGCGGTAGCGCTGTTCGACGCTCCTGCGCAGGACGAAGAGACGCCCGTCATCCTGCGAGCGGCCGAGGTGTTCTTGAAGCGCACGCAGCCGTCACTCGGCCCCGAGGACCGCGCGGTCTTGGCCACGCTCTGGGCCAGCTTCCCCGAGGGCGCGAAGCTGCTCTCCAACATCGCCACCAGCGAGGATGTGATCGCAGGACGCGACCCGAACACGGGGGTTACGCACGTGCACTGGCACTCGCGCTTCAACGTAGCGCGCCTTTCGGAGGACTATCCGCACCTCGCCGACTACTTCAAGGACCTCGGCAAGCTCGCCGCGCTCAAGCTGCGCATGCTCGACGCCGGGGGCCGCACCCTGTTCGACTTGAAGGCCGACACCGCGCGCATGCAGAGCGAGATCGACGCGTTCGTGAAGGACGGGCGCATCGTGCCCAGTCGCAACGGTCGGCCGCTGGTCGAGGAGAGCGCGCGCTTCTCCCGCATGCGCGCACATGTCAACCTGCACTTTCAGGCCTTTCGTGTGCACATCTTCGTGAACGACCTGCGGGTGGAGTTCACCTTCGACGAACACGAGACCGGCGCGGCACTCTCGGCGCGCATCCAGCGGACGCCGAAGGTGCGCGTCAGCGGCGCTGCGTTCGGCCTGTTGCCGACGCGCATGTTGGACTGGTTCATCCCGGGCGACATGGAGGGCCTCGCCAGGAAGCTGTTCGACGTCGCCACCAAGGGCAACGACGGCCAAGGCGTGGCCCTCGACTATCGCTTCGAACGCCCAGCCGGAAAGCTCGCCACCTTCGACAGCAGCATCGCGGGCGAGGTGCTCGACAGCGCCCTGATCCGCTTCGCGATGGCGATCGCGGCCGAACGCGTGGTGCCGGACGAGAAGCAGCTCGCGGACATCAAGCGGCTCGGCGTCGCCTATCGCGACGCCTTCGACGCCGACGTGGTGCGCTTCGGCAAGCACGGCAAGCTGCCGGCCTACCCGGCCGCGGCCGCTACTCTACCGTGAGGGCGAGCTCGTTGCTTGCGGGCAATCCTTCGATGAAGGCTCGCGCGCTGTAGCTCCCCGCGCTCGGGATGGTGCAGCCGCTAAGCAGCCACATCTCGGAGCTCGCCTCGGGCTGTCCGTTGCACTCGAGCCAGTTCCACTCCCCCTCGCCGCTGCGGAACTGCACCACGCGGTAGTCGCCGAGGTCCAGGTTGGCCCCCATCAGCGTGAGCGTGAAGGGCTCGGCGGCGAGCGCGGGGCTCGGCGAAGTGAAGAGGCTCGAGAGCTGAGGACCACTCGCGACACTGATGGTGGCGTCCGGCGCCGTCCCTCCACCTGGAGCCGGGTTGGTCGCGCGCAGCGTGAGCGTCCCGGAGCTCGCGAGCAGGCTCGAGGGCACGAGGACGTCGATGCGCTCGGCGTCGACGAAGGTCACCTCGAGCTGGGTGCTGCTGTTGGCCTCCAGCACGGTGGTGGTCGAAACGAAGGGACCGCCGGCGAGGCTGACGCTGGTCTGTCCGCTACCCATGGGGATCTGGTACAGGCTCGGGGTCGCGCGCACGGGCGTGGGATTGCCTAGTTCGACCTCGACCACGACGCTGTCCTCTCCACCACCAGGCGCGGGCGTGCTGAGGGTGAAAGTGATCTCGCCCGGATCGGCGAAGAAGGTGGCCGGCAACTTCGCCATGCAAATGGTGTCACCGTTCTTGAAGGTGTAGCCATCACAGCGTTCCTTGCGTAGCGAGTCCTTCTCCACGAGGAGCTGGGTCCGGTGTTGGCTGCCGGCCTCGATGACGATGTCGAAGGTGAGCTCGGGCGTGCCGGTGCCCACGGTGGTGGGTGAGATCGACAGGATGACGGGCGCCGGGTTGGTGCCGGTCACCGCGAACTGGACGGGCGCGCTCGCTCCACCTCCGGGGGCCGGGTTGACCACGCGGAACTCGAAGTCGCCGGCCAGCGGGAAAATCGCGGCCGCGTTCGACTGGCTCATGGAGAGCGTGCCCGCGGTCGCCGAGCCGAACGTCGTGTAGAAAGTGAGTTCCGTGCTACCGAGCCAGAGCTGCGATGTGCCCGGGATGAAGTTCGTCCCCGTGAACGAGAAGGAGACGGCGGTCGCAGGCGCGCGGCCCACGTTGCCGGGTGTGAAGGCGTACAGGACGGGTATGCTGTTCCCGCTGTCCGTCACGGTGAAGGTCTCAGGGTTCGAGAGAACTCCGCCCTGCTCCACGACGATATTGAGGGTGCCTGCCGTCTCGAGCGCGCTCTTGGGTAACACGAAGTCGATCAAGGTGCTGTAGCGCAGCACGACGGTGAGGAACGTCGCGCCGTCGTCGATGCTGACCCGACTCATGGGGTCAAAGGGACCACCCTGAATGCGGATCGTGAGGTCGTCGCTCCCGGCGCGCGCCTCCGCGCGTGAGATCGAGGTGATCAGATCCCCCTCCGACGGCTGGATGGTGAACGTGACAGAACCGCTGGTGCCGCCACCGGGCGACGGATTGACCACCGTCACGCTCTCACTGCCCTCGCTGGTGAGCAGCGAAGCGGGCAAGCTCGCGGTCAACGACGTGGGCGATTGATAGGTCGTGCTGAGCGCGGTGGTCCCGAAGTAGGCTACGGCGCCGCTCACGAAGTTGCTGCCCGTGAGCGTGAGCGTGAGGCTTGCGGCGTTCACGCCGGCGGAGGCCGGCGAGACCGAGCTCAGGACGGGCGTCGGGTTCGGCGCGCCCACCGTGAGCGTGAAGGACTCGGGGCTGTAGCCGCCACCGGGCGCGGGCGTGAACAGCGTGATGGAGAGCTCGTCCGCGCTCACCAGGTTGGCCGCGGGGACCACCGCGGTCAGCTGGGTCTCTGACACGTAGGTCGTCGCGAGTGCCTGACCGCCCTCCCCGCCGAGCAATACTTGCGTGCCGTTGACGAGCGACAAGCCCGTGATGGTGATCTGCGTGTCGTCCGCGCCTGCGAGCACGGTCGAGGGCGAGATCCCGGTGAGCACCGGCCGCGGGTGCTGCTGGGCGGCGGTGATCTCGAAGCTGGTCGTTCCGCTCGAACCACCGCCGGGCGTCGGGTTCTCAACATACACGCT
Source organism: Myxococcales bacterium (assembly GCA_044507075.1). GTDB lineage: Bacteria > Myxococcota_A > Polyangia > Polyangiales > DASUME01 > DASUME01. The sequence continues at coordinate 152,338 of JBIQKA010000001.1, read as the reverse complement.
GACGCTCCCGACAGTCTCGACGAGGTTGGTCGGAACGGCGGCGGCGAGCTCCATCGTGCTCACGAAGGTGGTGGTCAGCGCGCTGCCCGCGAAGTTCACGACGGAACCGGACACGAAGTTCTGGCCCCTGACGGTGAGCCTGAAGGCGGACGCACCTTGTTCGACGCTCTGCGGCGAGATGCTGGTGAGGACCGGCTGCGGATTGAAGGGATTTTCGATCGACAACGAGAACGTCTTCTCGAGCACGACGCCTGCCGCGTCGGTGACGCGCGCGGTGAAGTCGCGCTTGAAGGCCTCCCTGGGCGTGCCCGAGAGCACACCCTCCGCCGAGAGCGTGAGCCCGGCCGGCAGCGTGGACCCGCTGGCCAAGCTCCAGGTGAAAGGCGGCGTACCGCCGGATGCCGCGAGCGTGACGGAGAAGTAGGCGACGCCGACCTGCCCTTCGGGGAGGGAAGTACTGCCCGTGGTGATCATGAGCGGCTCGGGGCCGCTCGGTGCGACGGGAACGACCCAGCTGAAGTGCGTGGTCTCGGCGCTGAGGAGGCCCCGATCGAGATCGACCGTGGTCTCGAGGAACGCAAACTCGGTGCTGCCCACCGGAGCTATCGCGAGCTTTACGTTGGCCAGGTCGAAGCCCGCCGGCACCAACGTGGCATCGAAGGGGACCTGCACCGTGACGGGCTTGAGGAACGTTTGGCCCTCTGGTCCGAGGACGATCGCACCACCGAGCACCGCGCCCCCGGCGACGTCACTGCTCGGCGCGGTGGTCGCGGCGATCGTCAGCTCCACCGGCGACGCGAGCGCCCCCGCAGGCACCGCGATGGAGGCCCCCGAGGCCAGCGCCACCATGCCGCCCTCTGTCCCGATCTCCCGCTGGTTCGACGGCATCATGTCGCCGTCTCCATCGCCGGTGTTCGCGTCCGAGCCGGGATCGGCCGCAGCGTCCCGATCGTTCATACCCTTTTCGTTCTCATCACTGCCGCAGGCCCAGAGCACCGACGACAGCACGAGCACGGAACATAGGCGCGCGTACCGCGCGCCCTCCCACCACTTCTTGCCGATCATGAAACAACCCCCGCCGACGTGTACGTCAGCCTCGAGTAGTCAGTTGACTGCCCATGTTATGGCAACGCGCGCACGCTCCACATCGCATGTTCGTGTGACTACCCGTTCGAGTAGGCCTGGAGGAAAAGCGCAGGTGCCCTCCTTGAATGGCTGAACTCGCGGGCAAAATACGCGCCCCGTGACCTGAGCGGACTCTCATCCTATAGGCTGGGGAATGTGCCCTCTTGGAGTCACCGAAGCCGTCCGCGCCCGCCGTTCCGTGCGCGCCTTCCTCGACACACAGGTCCCGCTGTCGGTCCTGCGCGAGGTCCTGGAGATCGCGGCCCGCGCTCCCTCCGGCGGCAACCTACAGCCCTGGTGGTTGCACGTGGTCACCGGTGAGCCCCTGGCTCGGCTGCGTGAACAGATGCGCGAGCGCGTCGCGAGCCAGGGGCCCGATCCCGCCGAGTACGACATCTACCCGCCGAACCTCTGGGAGCCTTACCGTTCGAGGCGCTTCGAGATCGGTGAGATCATGTACCGTGCCCTGGGCATCGCGCGCACGGACAAGCTCGGTCGCTTGCAGCGCTTCGCCGAGAACTATCAGCTCTTCGGCGCGCCGGTGGGCCTGTTCTGCTTCGTCGATCGGCGCATGGGGTCGCCCCAGTGGTCGGATCTCGGTATGTACCTGCAGACGGTGATGCTCCTGCTCAAGGAGCGCGGGCTCGACAGCTGCGCGCAGGAGTCCTGGTCCGCCTACCATCGCGTGGTGAGCGAGCTCGTGAAGAGCCCGCCGGAGCTCATGCTGTTCTGCGGAATGGCCATCGGCTACGCGGATCCCGAGGCGCCGGTGAACGCCATTCAATCGCCGCGGGCGCCGCTCGACGAGTTCGCGCGCTTCCACGGCTTCGAGTGAGCGCGCGTCAATCGCAGCCGTCAGCGCCGCAGACCGCTCCCTCGCTGACGCCCTCCTCGCGCGGATCGCCCGCGGCATCGTCCGCCTCGTCCCAGGCCTTGCTCAGCGCCTCGCCCAGGAGCTCCGCCGGCTGCGCGCCCGAGACCCCGTAGCGGCCGATCACGAAGAAAGGCACGCCGCTTATCCCATGGCTCCTCGCTTGCTCCAGGTCGGCGCGCACCTCGCGCGCGTAGAGATCGCTCGCGAGCACGCCCTGCACTTCGTCGGGTTCGAGCCCCACCTCGCTGGCGAGCCGCAGCAGGTCCTCGTGCACCCCCAGGCGGGCCCCTTCACAGAAGTATCCCTTCAAGAAGCGCTCCTTGAGCTCGGCGCCGAGCCCCCGCGCTCGCGCGAGTTGCAGCAGCCGATGCGCGTCGAAGGTGTTGCCGGACCGCAAGATCTCGAAGTTCATGGCCAGCCCCTCCTGCGCGGCGACCTGCACGAGGCGATCGATCATGCTCTGCGCCTGGGCGCGGGTCGTGCCGTACTTCTGGGCCAGCCGCTCCGCCTGGGACCGTGAGCCGTCGTCGAGCGCCGGGGCCGACGGATCGAGCTGGAAAGCTCGGTAGCGCACCTGCACCCGGTCTGCGTGCGGAAACGCGAAAAGCGCGCGCTCGAGCCGACGCTTGCCCACGTAGCACCAGGGACACGCCACGTCGGACCAGACCTCCACGGACAACTGCTTCGCCATGAAAGGCAACGTAAGGAGCAAAGCCCCGCTTGGCAACGTGGTGGTTGAGCCCGGGGCTCGGCCTCGGGCGTAAGCGCGCGGCGTCGCTGCAACAAACCTCGCCGCCCCCTGTACAGGCCGAGGCGGGTCGGGGGCCTCCCGGGCGGCGTCCACAGAGGGCGCCTGGGTGTGCCGCCCAATTGGGGGATCGCTCTGCGCGTAGTATGTTGCGCAGGTGCACGTCGTCGGAACCTGCCATGTGTACCAGGCCATCGATCTGGGATTCGCCATTGACTTGGCCCGGGCCGAAGGGCTGCTCTCCGTCGACCCCATCCAGCAAAATTTCAAGCGCCCGCGGCGTGCCACCGAGGCCTCCCAGCTGCCGCGCCACTCCCTGCGCGTGGCCCAGAGCGGGTTTCCCATCCAGATCGGCGATTTCCGCACCGAGGGGCCCGTGGAGATCGTGCTCTGGGAATTCGGCGCGGCCACCATCGGCTATCGGATCCCCATCGACGGAACGCTCGACACGTTGGTCCCCCTCTCCGATCAGCTGTGGGATCACGTGGAGCTGATGGGCGACGCCCGGCGGCGCGCGGAGCACCTGCTGCAGACCATCCTGCCCGCCGTGGACAAGCCACGTTTGGGCGACCGCGTCGAGGACTATGTCGTGTTCGAGGTGCGCCTGCCCGAGCACCCTCCGATCCGGGAGCTTTGGACCACGCACGCAGCGACCACCGCGAGCATCCTGCGCGCCGAACCGCTGCTGCTCTCCGATCAGGAGATCGCGGAGGCCTTGAGCCTGCGCTGTGCCTATCTGCCGGACGAGGTCGCGCTGGTCGATTGGTTCGCGGCGCTCTTGGTGGGCGACAACATGGAGGACGAGCGCCTGGTGCTCGAGCTCACGGTGGCCGAGCTCTTGGAGCTGAGGACCTTGGATGACCAGCTCGACCGCGGGGTGGACGCGGCCTACGCCGTACTCAATCGCAAGCGCAGCTGGTTTTCGTCGATGAGCTTGCGGGGCCCGAACCTGGCGGAGGTCTCGCAGCTGCAGGCGGACGCGGCCGTGCTCTTCGAGGGCGTCGACAACGCGCTCAAGTTACTCGGCGATCAATACTTGGCGCGGCTTTACCGCGTGGCCTCGGAGCGCTTCCACTTGCCTCAATGGGACACGGCGATCGAGCGCAAGCTGAGGGTGCTGGACGGCATCTACGAGAAGCTCACGACGCGCGCCTCCAGCCGGCGTTTCGAGCTGCTCGAGGTGGTGATCATCGTCTTGATCGCCATCTCGACCGTAGTCCCCTTCATGGACTAGGTTGAGCTCCGATGACTTTCCTCTTTTTTCGCCCGACGTGGGACAACGCCCCCAAGGGCACGAGCGCAGGTACCGCAAGCAGGAGTCACAAGGACGAAATGAGCCAATCAGTCGACCACCTCGAGATCGCACGCAACTTTCTCGCCGCGCTGGAGCGCGGCGCGGTCGGCGAAGAGCTCGCCGCCTTCTTCACCGACGACGTGCTCCAGGTGGAGCTTCCAAACCGCCTCTTGCCGGCCGGCAAGACCAGCAATCTGCGCGAGATCCTGGCGGCCGCCGAGCGCGGCCAGGGGGTCGTCACCAACCAGCGTTACAAGCTGTGGGCCGCCATGGTGGACGGCGACCGGGTGGCGCTCGAGGTGGAGTGGACCGGGACGGTCCGTGTTGCGCTCGGCAAGCTCTCCCCAGGAGACACCATGCGCGCGCACTACGCGCTGTTTCTGACCTTTCGCGACGGGAAGATCGCGGGTCTCCGCAACTACGACTGCTTCGAGCCGTTCTGACTCAGGTCACGCCCTGGTGCGCCCAGGGGCGCGCGCGCTTGAGCCCAAACAGACCACGGCCCGCGTCACGGCTTCTGCGCTGAGCGCGCCGTCTTCGCCTCGGAGTACTGCCCCGCGGTCTTCTGAACCTGCTTGCGCAGACCGGCCAGGGTCTCGTAGGGCACGCTCTTCGAGGCCCTGCGTACGGCCCACTCCGGGTGGTTGCCACCAGGGTCGACGCGCATGAAGAGCTCCACGAAGGTCGTGCCGTCGTCGACCTTCTTGAGCGAGAACACGGTCTCGCATTGCTTGATGCGCACCACCTTCGGTATCTCCGGCTTCTCGCTCGGGACGCACTCCAGCTTGACCCGGTACTCCTGCTGCGGTTTGACCACCTGCACCGTGCGCCGCATCACCAGGTCCCGATCACGCACGGGCCAGGTCTGGTCCGAGCGCGAGTAGACGATATCGGTGTGGTCGTCGATGGTGCGCAGCACGCGCGCCTCGGCGACGTCCTTGGCCCACTCCTTCGAGCGATCATCGTCGAGCACCACGGCCAGCACCTGCTGGATCTCGCCCTTGACGCGCCCCTGTCCACGATAATCGGGCAGCTTGCGACCAGGCTGCTCCTTCTCGCTAACCGAGATCCCTCCCTTCTTCTCGATCTCCTGCCAGCCCGACCCGCTCTCGTCCGCCAGCGCCCGCGGCGCGAAGACTGCGCAAGCGAGCGCGCTGCAAACGAGGACCCCAGAAATCCGTGAGACTCTCATCCCCAACACTATGCGTTGCTCGAGCAAGGCCGCCAAACCGCCCGCCCGACGCACGTGATGGCACAAAGACGCTCAGGCGCTCAGGCGCGCATGGACACCGAGGACACTTCGCGCCGCGCGGCTGACAACAGCGCCTCGCGCTTCTCCAACACCTCGAAGCGTCCGCCCACCGCCAGGTTGATCGTGCGCACCGCGAGCGACACGAGCGGTGACCGCACGCCGATCACGACGCGTCGAACCGAACGAAAGGTGGCGACGGACCAGGCCGACAGCCGGGGATGCACGCTGATCTCATAGCTCTCCACGTCGAACAGATCGTGGAGGATCACCACCTGCCCAGGAGCCGCACGGATGGCCGCGTCCACGGCGGCGATGATCCGCTCTGCCTGGGCGAGCACCACGCGCCCCGAGCAGTGGGTCATCACCACGCTGGCGCGCGGCGTCCAGATGCGCACGGTCCCCTCGGGGAGCGCGATGGTCTCGGGCGTGACCGGGCCAAGCTCGGGCAACATGGAAGAGGAGAGTAACAAAGCAGCCCTGGGGATGCGCAGTTTTTCCGATTTGCCCCTGGCCGTGCGCGTCGGGGAAGGCGCGGCGCCTGAGCGCAGGAGACCGGCCGCTGAAGCCGCGCCCAAAGTACGCGCCCACCACAGCTGCGATCAGGCTCTCGCCAGCCTCCAGAGGGCGTTGTTGCGGAATGAGTCGTACAACAACGCTGGCGGATCCGAGTCCGGCTTCCGCTGGATACGTCGACGCAGGCGAAAGCTCGCCAAGCCCAGGATCCACGCCAGATCGGCGAGCACCGCGTACGCTGGTCCGTGGTTCTTCACGAAGTAGCGATGGCGCGAGTCGAAGACGTACTGTGGGCGGCGTTTGACGGGGCCGGTGCGGTCTGTCACCCCGGTGCTCTGCCCCGCGATGTGCATGACCCTGCTCTCGGGGACGTACCAGCACGAAAAGCCGGCGCGGTTGGCGCGCAGGCAAAAGTCGGTCTCCTCGTAATAGAGGAAAAAACCATCGTCCATCAGGCCGACGCGCTCGAAGACCGCTCGCCGCACCATCATGCTCGCGCCAGGTAGCCAGTCGACCTGCTCGGCCCGCTCGGTCATCCGCACCGGCACCTCCCAGCGCTTCAGCAGGCGCGTGAGCAAGCCGAGTCGCGCGCCCCCCTCGAGTTCCCCGAGCACCGTCGGAAAGCGGAAGGCCGTGGACCACAGGCTCCCGTCGGGGTTCTCCAGGCAGCTGCCCGCGATGCCCACCCGGGGATGCCGCTCGAGAAAGTCACGCAGCGCATTCACGCTGCCCGCGCGCACCTGGCAGTCCGGGTTGAGCAGCAAGAAGAAGGGTGGTGCATGTGGAGAGGCGAGCGCGGCACGCAGCGCGAGGTTGTTGCCGAATGCATAGCCGCCATTGCGCGGTCCGGGGACACAACAGGCCCAGTCGCTGAATCCGCGCGCCGCAATTTCGGCCGTGATCACCTCGTAGGAGCCGTCCGACGAGTCGTTGTCGACGACGACGGCGCGCAATCCCGGAAGGCCGCGTAGTTCGCCGGACAAAGACCGCAGACAATCCACGGAGAGGCGGGCCGTGCGATAGTTGACGACCACCACCAGCACCGAGCACCCGGGCAGCAACGTGAGCAACGGCGCCAGGGGCTCGGCGTCGATCGCGAGCTTCATCGCGCCTCCCTCAAGCAACGATGGACTCCCGCGCTTCGGCCTGCGCTTGCCCGACCGGGACGAGCTCGCGCGCACAGGCGTCGAGTCGACTCTGCACGAAGAAGGCGAGCTCCTCCACGTTGGGCGACTGCAGCATGCTGGAGTGGCCGCCCGGCGCGTCGAAGACCTTGAGCGACTCCACCTTGCCCTCCCAACCGAGCAAGGGTGACGCGAAGTTCTCCACGTAGGGTGTGTCGTCGATGCCGCTGTCCTCGAGGGCAACGCTCCGTCGCGTGGCGCGCACCAGGACGACCTCACCGCGATAGGGCGCCTTCTCCTTGTACTCGCGCTCCGCGAAGCGCAGCACGACCTGGACCGGGATTCCCTTCAGGAAGTCGGGCATGGCGAGCCCCTGGTCGAGATAAAAGCGGAACAGGCGCATGCGGGCATCGTTTTGGGCCCGGGTGGAGCGCGTGGCGAGCTCGTACGAGAGCACGTTGCCGATCTTTTGGCAGGCTGTCCTGGCGAGCTCCTTCGAGCGCTGCATCCATGGGCGCGTGGGGTGGCTCGCCTGGTCGCCCAGGGCGGAGGTAAACCGCGCGAGGCGCCGCTTACCGAGGCTCTTGGGCGCCGCGTGCACGTGCGCGGCGTCGAGCAGCAACACCAGGGCGACCTCTTCCCCCTGCTCCTGGAGGCGACGGGCGATCTCGAGCGCGATGAACCCGCCGATGCACAACCCACCGAGGTGATAGGGGCCAGACGGCTGCGCCGCCCGCACCACGCTCAGATAGAACTCGACGATGTCCTCGAGCCGGGAGTGCAGGATGGGATGGTCGATGGTCGAGCGCGGCAAGATCCCGTAGACCTTGCGATTTCCGTTCAGGAACTTGGAGAGCCCCAGATAAGGCAACGTCTCCCCTTCGCCATCGTGCACCAGAAAAAGCGGCGGCGCGTGTCCCCCGTCGCGCAGCAGCACCAACGAGTCACGGACGAAGTCCACGGGACGCTCGAGCGCCTGGGCGAGCTTCTCCACCGTGGGCTCGGTGAGGAGCGTGCTGAGCGGCAGGGCCCGACCGAACGCGCGCTCGATCTCCATCATCAGCGTGACGCTCATCAGCGAGCTCCCGCCCACCTCGAAGAAGTGATCACGAATCCCAATCGGACGCTCGGCGCACAGAACCTCTTCCCAGATCTCGATCAAACGTCGCTCGGTGCGCGTGCTCGGCGGCATGTAGTCGCGAAGCGCCTCGAAGTCCTTCGGGTTAGGTAAGGGCAAGGCACGGCGGTCGATCTTCTGGTTGAGGTTCACGGGCAACTGCGGGAGCTGCACGAACACGAGCGGCACCATGTAGTCGGGGAGCTTTTCGCGGCACACCTCGCGCAGGTGGCGTGCGCTCGGCGCCCGGAGCGGATCGAGCACGACGTAAGCAACCAGGTTGGGCTCTCCGCCTCCGAAATCCTTGGCCGCGACCACGGCCTCATTCACGCCAGCTGTCGAACGCAGAATGGACTCGATCTCCCCCGGCTCGATGCGCATCCCCCGCAGCTTGAGCTGGAAGTCGCAGCGGCCCAGGATCTCGATCTGGCCCTCGTGATCCGAACGGCCGAGGTCGCCGGTGCGATAGAAGCGCTGACCATCGATCTCCACGAAGCGCTCGCGCGTCAGGTCATCCCGCCTCCAATACCCCCGCGCCACGCCCGCGCCGCCGAAATAGATCTCGCCCACCACGCCGGCAGGGACCAGCCGCCGTCGATCGTCGTAGAGCCTCACCGAGACGTTCTCGAAGGGGCCGCCCACCAGGCTGCGGGTCACCGTCTGATCGCGCGGGACCTCATAGGTGCATCCCATGCAGCTCACCTCGCTGCACCCGTAGATCACGAACAGCTCGGCTCGCCGAAACACCTTCTTGAGGTCCTCGAGCAGATCGGGCGGGACCATGTCGCCCCCCGACGACACGTGTCGCAGTCCATCGAACATCGCAGAGGCCAGGCCGTGCTCGCGCACGAAGGCGACGAAGCGCCGCAGCAGGCTCGGCGAGGCGTGCAGGATCGTCGCCACTTGCAGCGTCTCGGCCAGACGCCGGAAGTCCAGCACGTGTTCGCGCTCGAGCACGATGAGGCGGCCGCCCACGATGAGCATGGAGAACATCTCGAGCATGGTGATGCTGAAGGTGGCGCGCGCCATCGCGGGCATCACGTCGCTCCCGCAAAGCCCGTAGGTTCGATGTGCAGAGAGCACGTAGTGACACAGGTTTCCGTGCGTCACCGCGACGCCCTTGGGTGCGCCCGTCGTGCCCGACGTGTAGATGATGTAGGCCAGCTGTTCGAGTTCGACCGCGTCGTCGATCCAAGCTGGCTCGAAAGGGTCGTCGCGTAGCTCCTCGACGCACCACAGCTGCTCGACCTCGGGGAGAGACGGGACGAGCGCGCGCTGCGAGAGGAGAACGCGGGCGTCGGTATCCGCGATCATCAGCGAGAGCCGCTCGAGCGGATAGCTCGGATCGAGCGGGACGTAGGTCGCGCCCGCGCGCAGCACGCCCAGCAAGCAGACCACGGTGTCGAGCGACGGCTTGAGACAAACCGCGACGCACGCCCCCCGCGTGACGCCGTGCCTTTGTAGGCTCAACGCGAGCTGCCGCGAGCGACGCTCGAGTTCGGCGTAGGTCAGGTGCTGCTCGCGAAAGCTCGCGGCCACGGCGCTCGGGGTACGCAGCGCCTGTTCGACCACCAGGCGATGGATCGGGCGGTCCCCTGCGCGCGCGCTAAGCCCCGACCAGATCGCGACTTGAGCCCGCTCCTGCTCGGGCGTGAGCAGGGCGAGCGAACCGAGCGAGCGCTCTGGATGCGCCCTGAACGCGATCGACCCGCGCTCCAACGCCCCCACGAAGCCCGCCAACGTGGCGGGCTCGAACGCGGCCTGATCATAGTGGAGGCTCACCCTCAGCCGGGCACCGGCTTCCCATACGCTGAGGGTCAAGTCGTTCTCGGTGGCCGTATCGGCCCCGAACAATACGGCGGCGGAAAGCAACAGCGCAGGGCTCGGCTCGGCCGGCTCCGCGGCGCTCAAGGCTTCGCGTACGTGCGAGGCGAGAGAGGCCATGGAGGCCTCGGGCTCGAGCTCGATCGCCAGCACGCTCGGCTGCGCGAGCTCGTCGTCGGCGAAGCAGGCGAACAGGCCGAAGCGCCTCTGGCCGCAATAGCGCCCGAGCACGGCGGAAAAGACCGCGAACACGTGGCATTGGAGCTCGGCAGTCGGAAGTGAGAAGAGCTGCATCTCCACGTCGACGGATGTGAATCGACGGGCTTGTTCGGGGTGCCGAATGAAGTCTGCAAACGACAGCGCGCGCGCCTCACCGCCGGGGCCATCGAGCACGCTTCGGCGTTCATGCCACGACCCGCCCTGCACCTCGCGGCGCTCCGCGCGCAAACCAGCTAGAGCCATCGAGCCACGTCCTCTCCGAACACAGCGCAGCACTCGGCCGCACAACACAGGATGCGATCCAAGACTTCGACTTGTCGAGCCCACGCCAGCGCTTGATGGGTCGGCGCGCTCGGGTGCGTTCGAAGATGGCTGTGCGACGACGCGCGTCCGCGAACCAGGTCGCAAAACACTTTGCGCCCTCTCCCCGATCGAACTTGCCCTGTTCGAAGGTGATTTGGAGCGTGCGCTCCGATGAGAACGTGGAATGACGTGATCGTAAGAACGTGGGAGCGGCGCTCGTCGGCCAAGGGCGCGGGCGCGCTCACGTCTTCTGGGGGGAGGGAGTCGTGTCGTTCCAAACGGAGTCACTCGGCATTCAACGCGTCGCCTCGGTCCACATGTTCGTTCGAGACCTGGCGCGCAGCCGCGACCACTACATCAACCAGCTGGACTTCGCCGAAACCGCGGTCAGCACACCCGAGTTCGAACTGCAGCACCGGGCGCGTGCGAGCGTGGTAGAGGCCGGCGGTGCCCGCTTCGTCTTCATGGAGCCTTTGGGGTCCAAGGGCGAGAGCGCCGAGTGGCTCGAGAAGCACCCGGAGGGCGCAGGGAGGGTCGTCTTCGAGGTGCCCGACGTAGAGCGCGCCTACACCCTCTTGGCCAAGCGGGGAGCCACGCACGTCACCGGGATCCAGCACGAATACGTCGATGAAGGGGCGGTCGCCTGGTTCGACATCGCCACGGCCCTCGGCGATACGCTCTTTCGCTTCGTGCAGTACTCGGGAGACACGCCGATGATGCCGAAGCTCGCGCGCCACGCCGTCCCGCGGGGCGGCAAGAACCGCTTCGGCATCACCGGCGTCGATCACCTGACCGCGAACTATCTCACCCTCAAGCCCGTGACCATGTGGCTTGAGCAGGTGATGGGCTTCGAGCGCTACTGGGATGTGGAGTTCCACACCCGCGACGTCGACAAGCGCGATCCCCACACTGGCTCGGGGCTGCGTTCGGTCGTGATGTGGGAGCCGTCCTCCGGCGTGAAGCTCGCCAACAATGAGCCCGCCGCGCCGGCCTTCAAGTCCTCGCAGATCTACGTCTTCTGCGAGGATCATCGCGGGCCGGGCATCCAGCACATCGCGCTCGAGGTTCAGGACATCGTCTCCGCGGTCAAGGGGATGCGAGAGCGGGGCGTCGCCTTCCAGAAGACCCCGGGCAGATACTACGATCTGCTCCCGCAACGCCTCCAGGAGCTCGGCGTGCAGCGGATCGAAGAGGACGTGGAGCTCCTGCGCGAGCTGCAGATCCTGGTCGACGGAAGCCCGCCAGACCGCTACCTGCTGCAGATCTTCGTGCGCGAGGCAGCGCACCTCTTCCGCGATCCCAAGGCCGGACCGCTCTTCATCGAGTTGGTGCAGCGCAAGGGGGACAAGGGCTTCGGGGCCGGAAACTTCCGTGCGCTCTTCGAGAGCATCGAGCGCCAACAGGTCCGGGAAGGTCGCACCGGGAGCTGAGTGTCTGCGAGGGGGCCCATCGCCGCGCTGGCCCTGGCCGTGCTCGGCTCTGTGACGGTCCCCGCACCCACGCGCTCGTACCCAGAGCGTCCCCCGCGGGCGGACGCGAAGAGCCCGCACGTCCAGCGCACCTTGCGCCGGCTCGCCGAGCGGCGTGGGCCGCGACGCAAGGTACGCGTCCTGTTCTATGGGCAATCCTTCACCGAACAAGGCTTCTGGCGCGACACCGCGCACGCGCTGAGGCGAAGCTACCCACACGCCGACCTCGAGATCCAAAACCGCGCCCTCGGCGGCTACCCCGCGCAGCTCTTGGTGAAGACCGCCGTCAGCGATGTGCTTCCCTACTATCCAGACCTGGTGGTGCTCCACGCGTTCGGGGCCCACGATCGTTACGAGGAGATCATTCGAGCGATCCGCAGCCGCACGACCGCCGAGGTCCTCATCCAAAACGACTACGTCATGCAGGCCTCCCAGCTCGAGCCGCCCTCTTCGCCCGAGCTGTTGCGCGCGGAGGGGGCGCAATGGGATGCCTTCATGAACTATCGCTTCTTGCCCCAGCTCGCGCGCCACTACGGCGCGGCCCTGTGCGATCACCGCGGCGACTTCCAGCGCTTCCTGCGGCGCCATGGCCTCGCGCCCGGAGCCATGTTGGTCCCCGATCGTCATCTGAACCCGTTCGGCGAATGGCTCGTCCATCAGGGCCTGCTGGATTGTCTCCGACCGCTGCGCGGGCGCGAAGCCGGATCCGCGGCGTACGCTTCCGAGGCATGGATCCGCGATCATCCGGCGGACGATCTGGAGGTCCGGGGCGACAGGATCCGCCTCGTCTTCTCGGGGAACCGCGTGGACGCGCTGCTCGTGCCCGGCGGAGACCGCCCGGCAGACGTATGGATCGACGGCGCGCGCCCCTCAGAGCACGCCGAGTTGTACGCCTTCGGCCGTGCTCGCGCGACCCCGGGCGGAAAGTGGCCGGTCATCCTGCGCCTGTCCTCACGGGCGGTGCCCTTGGTCGAGCGCTGGCGTCTCGAGCTGGTGCGAGGCAGCACCGCGGGTGATTACTCGTTCTCTGCCCACGGCTCGCGAACGGGCTTCGACGGACAGGGGACGTCGAAGACGACCTTCGTGTCGAACTCGGGACGACTCGTGATCGAACCCGAGGACTGGAGCATCGAATATGCCTTGTCCCTCGCCGGGATCGCGGAGGTGCCCGAGCGCCTTCAGGTGGACTTCGCCGTGCACCCCTTGTTCGTCGACCGCGTCGAGCCCCCCCGCAACCCCGACCCCACCCGAGAGCTGCTCGTGACCCTCGCTCAGGGACTCGCCGATGGCTGGCACGTCGTGGAGCTTGCGCGCGGCCCCGGGATCGTCACGATCTCGGGCTTGCGCGTGTACAGCCCTCCAGGCGTTCCCCAACGCCGGATCGCTGATTGATCGATCGCTGCGGCCGACGAGAAGGGCGTCAACACACGGGAACACCGCGTCGCCCGTCGTTCCAGACGCGATAGTGGTACGTGTAGAGATCGCCGAAGCCCGTCGCAGCGTACAGGCCGCGCGCCGCCGTGTTGTCGGTCTCCACCAAGAGGTAGAGCTCCCGCATGTCATCGAGCGACGCGCTCTGCGCCAGCGCGCGCAGCAGGCTCTTGCCCGCACCGCGACGGCGGCGGTGGGGCAACACGAACATGGCGTAGACCCCGAGCCGATCCTCGGACGCGACGCCCAACGCCGCAGCGCACGGCTCTCCCTGCACATCCCGGGCGAGCGCAAAGCGAGCGCGCGTTCCGAGGTGCTTGAGCAGGTTCGCGAACATCTCGGCCGAGGAGGCGAAGCGGCTTTGGTGGACCGCGATTTGGAGCCAGGCGGGGCGCGCGCTCGCGGCGACGTGACACTCGAGCCGCGCCCCCCGCGTCCGCTCGAGGACCTCGTCCGGCGTCGCGCGCGCGAACGCCGCCTCCCCTTCCCGCAGATAGCCCCGCTCTGCGAGCGCCTCATCGAGCCCCGCGGGCTGCGCGCAGGGGCCGACCTGAAACATGGGCAGGGCCCCGCGGGCCCGGTACCACGCCTCGGCCTGCGCGATCCGCGTGGGCAGCGCGAGCGCGGAGCCTGCGTCGAGGGTGGCCACCGAGTTCGCGCGGTGACTTGGCCCTCCGCTCGCGCGCAGGAGCCAACCATCGAGCTCCTCCGTCTCCGCCGCGGGCCAGGCGTCGATCACCATCTCCTCGAGCTCGTGCAGCATGGCGTTCATGGCCGTGGTTTTGCGTAGGCCATCGGCTGCGCGCAATGCGACGGTCCCCGAAGCGGACCTGAGCCGCGACAAACCGCGCAGCTCGGGTCATCATCGTACCCGTGAAGGATCTGCGCGTGACCCAGCGAGACGACTGCTTGCTGCTGGAGGTGTACGTGGTGCCACGCGCTTCGCGCTCGCAAGTGAGCGGCATCCACGACGGACGCCTCAAGATCGCCCTGGCCGCGCCGCCGGTCGACGGCGCCGCAAATCAAGCCCTGGTCGCCTTTCTTGCCAAGGAGCTCGAACTCGCCAAGCGCGACGTGAGCCTCGTGCGCGGCGAGGCCAGCCGCCAAAAGCTGGTGTCCCTGCGCGGGCTCTCGTTGAGCGCGCTCTTCGCGTGGCTCGAGGGCTCGAGCTAGCGCTTATCTCATGGCCTCCTCGAGCGGCTCTCGGGCGGAGGGCATGGGATGGGCGCTCTAGTTCTTCTTGGCCTCGCCCGTGAGCTGCGCCTCGATGGCCTCGGTGGCCTCGGCGAGGCTCACCCCGTACTGCTCGCGGTAGCGCTTGATCAGCTCGATCTTGTTGAGCGCTGGCGTGTTCGCAGGGGGGCGCAGACTCGCGGTGCCCCGGCGGCGGCGGGTCACCCAGAGGTAGCCCAGAAACCCCGAGATCACGATGCCCACAGCGAGCGCCAACAGCATGCCTTGATCGATCACGCGAGGATTATCCCTAACCAGGGGGATTTGTCACCAGGGAGCTGTAGTCCACCTGCGGTGCAGTTCACGGCTTCCCCCCTCGTTCCGTGGGACAGCCCACCTCGCAGCGGCCCAGGGCGCTGGCCCCGCTACCCCTGGGCGACCTTGGGCAGTTCACGAGATTCGTAGACCCGCTGGGAAGGCAGCTCGAGGACACTCAGGAAGCCGCCCATCCCACACCCGGTGTCGAGGCCGAAGACGGCCTCCCCCGCGAACAGGTCGGTGGGGTCGTCGGGGGTGTACTGGGATAGCTCCTGGGGCAGCTGGACCGTGGCGCTGTGGCCGAACACGACACACTTGCCGCGGTAGTCCCGGAAGAAACTTTGCGTTCTCAGCCAGAGCAGCACCACCGGGTCGGCCACCTCGGCGGGGTGCAGGAAGCGGCCGTCTTTCTCCGGCAGCCCCGCGTGCACGTAGATCGCGTGCTCGTCCTCGTAGAAGTACGGCAGCTGCCGCATCCACGCGAGCACGTCTGCGGGGAAGAACGAGCCCGCGAACAACGCCTCCATCTCATGGGCCTTGGCGAAGTCCCCTTCGCTCGGAATCGGCCCCCCCGTGAACGAGCGCATGGTGGCCAAGCAGCCGTTGCTCGGAGGAAATACGAACTCGTCGAATCCCTTGTCGACGACCTTGAGCCAGGCGTCCTCGTGGTTTCCGCGCAGGCAGACCACCTTCGCGGGTCCCTCCTCCTCGAGCGTCCGGATTTGCTCAATCACCTGGGCCGAGTGCGGTCCGCGGTCGAGGTAGTCGCCAAGGAAGACGAGCGTGTCGGAGGCATCGAGCTCAGGTAGCTTGTTCAGCACCCGGAGCAGCTGCTCGAGCTCACCATGAATATCCCCAAACGAGAAGGTCCGACCGGCCATGGTCGGCGAGTCTACATCAAAACGAAGTTCCGCCCGCGATCTCGATGCGAGCCGGTCCTCCCCGAGCCCCTCGGTGCGCTGCCCGGCCCGCGAATTGCAGACACGGCTCCCCTGTGAAGCGACGCCCCACCTTTCTTATCTGCTGCCTGCTCGGTTCGCTCGCGGGGGCGGCCTGTACGCGCGGAAAGCCGCTCCCGCGGACCGAGGACAAGCCCAGCGCGGTGGCGCTGAAGCGCATGTCCGATCCGGACCGGGGCGAAAACGCCAAGCAGGCGCGCCATGCGAAATCCCCCGTGGGCACCAACCTGGACTCGCTGGAAGACTGGAGCGAAGACTGGGTTTCGGTCGACGCGTTCAAGCGGTCTCGCGACTGGATCTCGGGTACCAAGCGGACGTTCGACGACGGGCGTCCGCTCGCGCTCGACGAGCACGGGTGGGTGCGCTCCTTGGCCCCGGGTCAGGTGGCCCGCACGCTGATGTTCTGGGGCGAGGTCAAGTACCCGAGCGGCGACTACCTGATCCTCTACGAGGGTAAGGGGACCCTGACGCCCTGGCCACAGGAGCACGTCGTGACGTCCCGCCCCGGGCGCATGGTGCTCCGCGTCGACAGCAAGAAGGGCGGCATCGGCCTGGTGATCGAGGCCACCGATCCCACAGATCCGATCCGCAACATCCGCGTCCTGATGCCGGGCGGTGTGTGCAGCGACGATCCGCGGCGCGCGTGCGATCGCAAGACGCCCTGCGGTAAAGGAGCGCGCTGCGCTCCGTTCGAGGAGAACTACGCGACACAGATCTTCCATCCACACTTCCTCTCGCGCGTTTCGCACTACGGCGCGCTGCGCTTCATGGACTGGATGCGCACCAACGGTTCCAAGATCGCGCGCTGGGAGGAGCGCCCCAAACCCGACGACGCACGCTGGAGCAAGGGGGCCCCGCTGGAGGTGATGGTCGAGCTCGCGAACCGGCTCGATCAAGACCCTTGGTTCACGCTCCCCCACACGGCAACCGACGGCTACGTCGCGAGCTTCGCGCGGTACGTCCACGAGCACCTCGAACCAGGTCGTCGCCCCCATGTGGAGCACTCGAATGAAGTGTGGAACGACCAGTTCCCGCAGGCGAAGTACGCGCGCGAGCGAGGCCAGGCCGGCGGTCTCGGGGGCACGCCCTTCGAGGCCCAGCTCGCGTACCACGCGCGCCGCACGGCGGAGATCGCGAAGATCTGGGAGCGCGTCTACGGCACGCGCAAGGGTGAGCTGGTCCGTGTCCTGGGCGCCCAGGCCGCAAACCCGTGGACCTCCGAGGTCATGCTGGCCTTCGAGGATGTGCGGGCCCACGTCGATGCGCTCGCCATCGCGCCTTACTTCGGGGGCTACCTGGGAGCACCGGAGGAGCAGGCACGGGTGGAGAAGCTCAGCCTGGATCAGCTGTTCGCCGAGCTGCGTCAGCGCGCGCTGCCCGAGGTGGAGCAATGGATCCGAAAGCAGATCGAGGTCGCCCGCAAGCACCGTGTTCAGCTCATCGCTTACGAGGGCGGACAGCACCTCACGGGTGTGGGCCCGGCCGTCGACAACGCCGCGCTCAACGCGCTCTTCGACGCGGCCAACCGGGATCCGCGCATGGGTGCGCTGTACTTCGACTATCTCACGACCTGGCGCAAGTTGGGCGGAGCCCTGTTCGTGCACTTCACGGACTGCTCGGGCTTCAGCCGCTGGGGGCGCTGGGGCGCGCTCGAGTGGCTCGAGCAGCCCCGGAGCAAGGCGCCCAAGTTCGACGCCATCGCGCGGTTCATCGAGCAGAACGGCCGCTGGTGGTAAGAGACTTCCTGGCGCGCGGCCGCGCGGGAGTCAGAGGCCGAGGCGGTCCATCGAGAGCTGCCACAGCTTGGCCGCCGCTTGGAGGTCGCGCCCTCCCCGGCTGGCATGGCCCTCCTGGCAATCCACGTAGTAGCGGCCACCTACCCGCTCGAGCTCCGGCGACACCGCGCAGTACACCGTGGTCGCAGCTCCCTGCGCGATGGTCTTCGTGAAAGGTTTGATCGCCGTGGCGAAGGCCCGCGCCGAGAGCGAGCTGCGGAAGATGGAAGTCCCGATGAAGCCACCCGGGTGCAGCGAGTTCGCGTAGATGCCTCGACTCTGGTAACGGCGCGTGAACTCGTTCGCATAGAGCACGTTGCAGAGCTTGGCTTGCCCGTAAGACACCAGCGCCTTGTAGTTGCCCTGGGTGAGCGGAAAACGATCGAAGGAGAGCCCGGGCGGAAAGCGATGGGACTCAGAGGAGACCATGACCACGCGCGAGCTGCCGGTCGCCGACAGGCGCCCCAGCAAGCCGTGCACCAGCAGAAAGTGCCCAAAGTGGCAGACGCCCACCGTGCTCTCGAGGCCGTCTTTCGTGGTCTGGTAGCTGGTTGCGAACAGCCCCGCGTTGCAGATCACCGCGTCGAGCTTGTCGACCGGGAGCTCCTCGGCGCAGCGGCGCACGCTCTCGAAGGACGCCAAGTCCAGCTCGGCTAGCGAGACTTGGGCCTGCGGATGTTGGGAACGTATGCGCTCCAGCGCGCCGCGGCCGGCCTCCGCGTTGCGACACCCGAGCACCACGCTCGCGGCCGCGGCCGCGAGCGAGCGGGCGGCCTCGAAGCCGATGCCGGAGTTGGCGCCCGTGATGAAGATCGTGCGTCCGTGGAGATCCATGCCCGAAAGCACTTCATCACTGGTCGTGCGCGCACCAAATTTCGAGGATGCCATGTACCTGTCTTCTACTCCTGGATCGGCACACAACGGTACTCAAGCGTGCGCCGCCAGTCACGCGAATCGAACCCGCGTGCGCGCGTAGTTGGCACTTCGGCCCATGCTAGCCTGCTCGTCACTGGAGGCCCATCCATGACTTCGCTCGTGTCACGCGTCGCCGAACTCGGAGGAAAACGCGTCCCGTTCCTGCGCTGGTCGTTCATTCGAATGATGCTCGGAATGAAGAAGTTGACCACCGAGTGGCAAGTCGGCGATGGGCGCGAGCGGGCGGCGCTACGCCACGTGCTCGAGCATGCCAGGGGCGGAGACGCAGACTCCGTGATCGCCGCCATCGACGCCTTCGCCTACCAGGAGAAATTTCTGATCAACGTGGGCGACGAGAAGGGTCTCATCCTCGACGCCGTGATCGAGCGCGAGCGTCCGCAGCGCGTGCTCGAGCTGGGGGCCTACGTGGGCTATAGCGCGCTGCGCATCGCCAAGAAGCTGCCCCAGGGCGGCCACCTCTACTCCGTGGAGTTCAACCCGGAGAACGCCCAAATCGCGCGGCGCATCGTGGAGCATGCGGGGTTACATGATCGGGTGACCTTCGTGGTGGGGAGCCTCGCCGACGAGGGGGTGACCATCGGCAGACTGTCCGAACAACACGGCTTCAGCCGCGAGTCGCTCGATCTCGTGTTCATCGATCACGACAAGGACGCCTACCTGCCCGATCTGATGCGCCTGTTGGGAACGGGCTGGCTGCATAAGGGGAGCGTGATCGTGGCCGACAACGTCGGCTTCCCGGGCGCGCCGGCCTACCGCGCGTACCTGCAGGCCGAGGAGGGCAAGCGCTTCCGGACGCGCAGCCACGAGACCCACGTGGAGTATCAGTCGATGCTGCGCGACGTGGTCTTGGAGTCCACGTTGCTCAGTTGAGCCCCCAGACGCGCGACAGCTAACGGCAAGCTCGAACGAGACGCAGGTATCGCGGCGATTTCAAGGCCGTGTACGCCGAGGTGAGTCCATGGACCGAGCGGTTCTACGCTTTTTGCGCGGGCGCGCCATTAGGGCTTCCAAAGCCGAGTCGGCGCCATCATATTCGGGAGTCCAAGCGACCGGGTTTCGCTCCCTTGAGCCGGTCTTGTCGGAAGCAGAAGGGGGACGGGTGAAACGCAAGCAGTCTCAGCGAAAGCGCCATACCAAGTCCGCGTCTTCCCGCTCCGGCGTGCGCATGAAGCCCGTGGAGGCCTCTGCCGATCCGAGTCCGCGCGCGATCGCGCCCGTCACCCCGATCGGCCGCCGCTCGGAGCCCCCCGTGGCCGCCGCGCGCAGCTCTGTGGTGCCGAAAGCCCGGACCTCGGTCGCGCCCGCGGCCATCCTCGATGAGGATCTCGAGACCTCCGCCGCGCTCGAACAGGGCGCGCCCGAGCGTGGGGCCGCGCCCCCGCGGGCGCTGCACGACTCGGGGGAGATCCGCATCGAGCCACGCGCACGCCTGTTCAGCCAGATCGACCTGCACACCGAGAGTAATTTCTTCAGCGGCTACTCCGGCGACCTCTCGGACGGCGGCGTCATCGTGGTCACGTACGCGCCGCTCAAGCCGGGGCAGTGCGTGGACGTGGAGCTCTCGCTGCCTGGTGGGCGCTTCATCTCGGCCAGCGGTCGGGTGGCCTTTCTGCGCGCGCCCACCCAGCACGGCGCCGAACTTTCGCCCGGCGCAGGCATCGTGTTCGACGACCTCGACGCGCCGTCCCGCCTCGCAGTGGAGGCCTTCATGTTGCGTCGCGAGCCCACCTTCGTGGATCCCGGCTGAACCACGCGCGATCGGCCTGGGCGCGCTCTGCGCGCGCCTCCGCTCCGCTCAAGCGCCGCGTGACAGCTTACGCGGGGGCGCGTTCATCCGGCGATGCTGGTCGATCAAAGCCCTGAGCTCCTTGCTCGTGACCCCGAGCCGCGCCGCGGTCTGCTGAGCGAGCGACGTGGTGGCCACCCCTGGCACGAAGCGGTAGGTGGGTCGCTCGTGCACGTCGAGCTCCACCCGCAAGAAGTCGAGCCCCGTCGTGGCTGGATCGCGCGCGAGCGCCCCGGCGAACTCGAGGAAGTGCGTGCTGATGAAGACCTGCGGGCGAAGCTCCTTGAGCAGCGTGAGCACCATGCGGAAGATCTCCTCGCCCTCACTCGGGTTGGTGCCCGAACACAGCTCGTCCACCACCACGAATGCGCCCGGCCGCACGCACTCGAAGACCTTGCGGATGCGCAGGAGCTCGCTGCCGAGGCGCCCCTCCCGCTGGTTCTCGTCGGCGTGATCGCCGATGGAGAGGAACATCGCGCTCGCGCTGACCAGCTGCGCCTTCGACGCCGGCACGAAGTACCCGCCTTGCCCCAAGATCTGTCCGAGGCTCAAGGCCTGCAGCAGGCGCGTCTTTCCGCCCGAGTTGGGTCCCGTAAGGAGCACGATGTCGTCGCAGCGCTCCTGGGTCAGCGAGCACGGTACGGCGGGGTCGCCGAAGCGCACCAGCAAAGGGTTGAACAGATCGACCCAGAGCCTCGGCAAAGCCGCGTCCCCCTCGTAGTCGGCGGGCGCCGCGCACACCTCGGGCAGACACACCGCGAGACCGTGCTGCCGCGAGTGATCCTGAAAGCTCAGCGCGACCAGGTAGAACTCGAGGTCCGAGAGGATCTGGAAGAACTTGGCGAATTCCTGCTCGACGCCGAGAAACACCTGATCGACGAAGCGGCTGAGCACCTCGGCGTCGCTGAAGAAGTAGCCGCGCACGAGCAGCATGAAACGGCGCCACAGACGTCCGAGTCGGCTCGCGTAGAACGGGTTGAGCTTGGCCTCCGAGCGCCGCACGATCTCGAAGTGGCGCAGCTGGCCGTCGTAGCCGATCTGCAGTCGGGCCTCGATGCTGGCCATGCCGTCCTCGAAGGCGAGCAGCTGCGAGAGCCGGCCAAAGCCCTCACTCTCCTTCACCCGAGCGGCAAACTCACGGAGCCGCACGAGGCCCGAGGTCGCGCCCTCGAATCCGCGCGCCATGATCTCGATCGCGGCCCGACCTGCCTCGAGCACGTCGACGCGCCGCCGGTTGACGTCGAGCCGTTCCCCGAGCCCCGAGTCCCCGAGCAAATCACGAAACTGCACGAGGGCGACATAGGCTGCCTCCAGGCTGGCGCGGTAGGCCGTGTTCTCGCTGAGCTCACGCAGCACGGCCTGGCGGAAATGGGTGTTCTTGAGGTCCTGCGGCGGGTGATTGAGCAGCCTCAAGAGCGGCGCGACGCGCGCCGAAAAGCGCCCGCCGTTGATCTCCAAGGTGGCGTGAGCACTGAGAAATGCTTCCAGGTACAGATCGCTCGCGAAGAACTCGGGCGTCCAGGTCGAAAACGCCAGCTGGGTCTCGTCAAAGCACTCGTAAAGGGGTACGTCTGAGCCCCCCGAGGCGAAGGCGAAGCGCAAAGCCTCGCGTATCAACGTGAGATCGGCCCGCGGCATGGGCACTTGGTGTAGGAGGTCGGGCATCACCCTCGGGTCTCGCAAGTCCGAAGCTGAGAAAACGGGGGCTGTCATCGAGAACTCCTATTTTGGTCGGCAAGACACCAGGGAGGGCCGCGGGCGCCGCGTGGCCGGGAACTTTCTGTTTCGTATGGACACCAAGCAAATACAAGGGTTCCCGCGCGTGCCCCAGAGAGGATCCGTCGTCGATGCGCACGCGCTTTCAACGTGAGGAGGACAAAGCCTGGACCGAGCAGATGGTCGGGGGCAAGCGCCGCTGGTTCACCGCGGTGTTCGCCAACGCGCTCTTGCTCGCCGTTCTCCTGGGCCTGCCCTTCGCGCGCGGCATCCAGCGAGCCAAGGACAGCTGGACCCGCTACGCCACGGCGGTGAGCTGCCTGCTCGGAGGAGAGCCCGCCGCGCAACCGGGGCTCGGAGCGCTGGCCGCGGTAGACGCGCACTTCGGACGCACCGTCCTCGCAGCCTGGGTGCGCGGTGACAAGAGCTGGGTCACTCGCTGTGACCGCGCGCTCGCGCAGGTCGCACCCGAGCCCGCGATCTTCGTGTGGCCTCCCGCGAAGGAGGGCGAGCTCCGCGTGCGCGAGGCGGTGCGTGTGCTGCGCGCCGAACTCGCGAAGCTCCGGGGCTATCGCGGCGAGTCGCGCGTTCCGCACGACCCGGTGCGCGCGCTCGAACAGCTGCGACGTGAGCTCGAAGGACACGCAGAGCGCGCAGGGATCATCGACATTCCGCCTCAACCCGCCGTCACGTTCACGAACTCGACCAGCACGCTCACGCGCCCTACCCGGATCCCCATCTACGCTGGCGCGGACGCGATGCTCACCGTGTGGGGCGACGACGAAGCCGTGTCCGTGGTCGCGGTCGACAAGACCGGCGTCTCCTACCTGGACGCGCGGGGCGGTGAGGTCCGTTCGGTGCGCCACGTGCGACCTCCCCTGCTCGAGGGCTTTTGGCGGGAACGCGGCGAGTCCCACTTGTTGTGGGCGCTCGCGCGTGAGAAGTGCCAGAAGCGCAACGGCGGGTGCGAGGGCAAGGCCATGGGGATCTCCAGCGTGGCCATGCCCCTCATCGTGCTCACGGCGCCGCGCTGGCTCTCTGGACATCCGAGTGGCCGCCTGGATCGAAGCGTGCTGCCGCCACAGACCCTCGACGGCGCGTGGTTGGTCTCCGCAGAGAGTTCTCGCGCACAGCGCGAACTTCGCGCGTTCGCGCTCGCGGAGCCGATCGGAGGGTACGCCGAGTCGGAGCTCCCGCCCTTGCGTTGGACGTTTGCGGAGAGCGCAGAAGGGACCTCGCTCGGACTCTTTCATTTCGCGGGGACGCGCTACGAGCTCTTGGCCCGTGAGAGCGCTCCCGCCACGCACTTCCTCGCCCACGAGGTCGCGCATGGGGGGGCCGGGTCGAAGGAGCTCCCTTTGGCCGAGCTGAAGCCGGGCGAGCTGCCGTGGGCGTCCTTTTGCGGCGACGACGCGCGGATGGGCGTGGTCCTCGGCACCTCCGGGGAGCTCGCGGTGAGCGCGCTCGAAGGCGAGGCCGTGCACCACTTTACCTCCCATGAGATCGCGCTCGGCGAGGTGCTGCACGGAAAGGATCCCCTGCGCGATCGGGTGCGCGCGCTGTGCCTCCCCGACCGCATCGTCGCGTTGGCGCGCGCCCTCGACGAAAAGCTCTGGCAGTTTACCTGCCCCCATGGAGCCGAGCAGTGCACGCGGACGCTCCTCGCGGAGCACGTTACGAGCTTCAGCGCGCTCGATACCGACACGGCGCTCCTCGTGGCGTTCGCAGGCAGCGACGAGCGCGCGCAAATTTGGGTGCGGCGCCTCGACCGCGCGGGCAAGCCCCTCGGTCCCGCTCAAATCCCAAGCCCATGCTGGGACCCACACGGTGGCATGTGCGATCAGCCGCGTCTGCACAAGCTCGGCGCACGTGTGCTCTTGAGCGCGCGCGATCAGACGGACCTGATCGCGCTCGAATCGCCGGATGACGGTCTGACGTGGCGCAGCGTGGGCGGCTACCCAGGGCAGTTCTGACTCGCGCCCGGCGCGCGCCGCACGGCAAATACACCCGGAACACGGAGCCCGCGCCCGGCGTCGATTCCACCGTCAGGGTCCCCCCCATCTGACGCGCCACGCCGAAGCTGGTGGAGGGCCCGAGGCCTGTTCCCTTGCCCACCTCCTTGGTCGTGAAGAACGGCTCGAAGATGCGCAACTTGACCTCCGGGGCCATGCCGGCTCCCGTATCGGCCACCTCGATCACGACGTGATCACCCGCCTGCAGGTCCGGCACCTCGCCGGACGCGATGGTGCGATCGAACCTGCATCGTCGCGAGCAAGAGCGTCGCGGCCAGGCTGGCCTGAGAGGGACGAGCGGAGGCCCAGAACGCAGCTGCGAAGCCGAACAGCGCGAGTGCGCTCGCGAGCACGGTGAACACCGGCGCGTGCACCACCACCATCTGCACCAGGGCGAGCACGGTCAGCACGCCGAAGGTGGCGCTGAGGCCACGCACGAACATACGCCTGCGCGCCCGCTGGGCGGACAGCAGGCGCGCGTCGGCCAGCGCTACATCATTTGCGTTAGAAGGATCTGCCATGCGTCCAGACGTCTGTGTAAGAACCGTATCTTAATCCGACGAGCACCGGACGCCCGGAAACAGCTGAGCCACGCGTGCCCGGCCTCCGTACACGCTTCTTACTATGTGAGCGTTCACGAATCGCCCCCTGCCCTGAGTGGCCGCGTGCGCTCGACGTGAAACAAGGCCTGAGTGCGGTCTGCATTCCGGGTGTAGAGCGCGATCTGGGTAAGGTGAGCGGTGACGGTCGGGAGCACGAGCGACTGCGCCCAGCGCACGGCCTGCGCCCGCTCTGCCGGCCGCGCCGCGCGCCGGGGCCGCGCCAACGTCACGTGCGCGAGCGGAGGGCGGTGATCACGCGGCGCTCCGGCGGCGTCGCACACGAGATCGCGGATCTGCCCGATGCTGTGCTCCACTTCGCCCCGTCCCTGCGCGAGCACCGCCGAGAAGGCCGAAGGGCGGTGCTTGGGGCCGAGCGCCTGGACGGCGCCGAGCGAGATCTGCAAGGGCCGCAGTGAAAACGCTCGTGCCGCTTCGAATGCGGCCTGTGCTCGCTCGGCCGAGACCGGGCCGAGGAAGGCCACGGTGATGTGGAGGTCGGCAGCACCGAACAGGCGGACACCGGGCGGAGGCGCGAACGGCGCGAGGTCGAGCGCGCACACCACGGGCAAGGCGACGAACCAGTTGGAGCTCACAACGTCAAGCTTACCGGCCGGCAGCCCAGACGCTGCGGAGCCGCGAGCAAGGAGTTCGCGGCCCTTCTACCGGGGACGACGCTCCGCGGCATGGCCGCCATACCGCGACAATCCCTACAGGCGCTCCTGCAGCGAGCCGACTGCGCGCCGTATCAAGCGAGGGCGCGGCAGAAACTGTGTGGTCGCCAGCGGTTGAGCGCATGCGCAGAGGTAGTGATCGGTGCGCGATCGCGAGCTCCTCGCCCCCCCCACAATGGCAACAGGGTGCTTTGTCCGCTGCGCGAGCACGAAAGTGGAGTACCGTAAGAGGAACGAGATCGGAGGTCTGCCATGCGCGCTCCAGTTCTTTGTCTGCAGGCCTGGTGCACGGCCGCGGCGCTGTTGTACGTCCCCTCGCTCACCGCGAGCGCGCAGGGCAGGGCCAGGCCCGACCTGAGCCCGACAGCCGCGGCATACACCCTCGAAGCGCCGGCTTTGCTCCTTCCGTCCGCCACCGCCGCCTCTCTCGCGAGCGACGAGGATGCGCTGTCGCCGGAGTCTATTCATCTCGTGGACCCCGAGCTGCCGGGCCTGGAGCGCAGAGCCGACGGAAGCTATCGATTTCACGGGACGAACTTCAAGGCATCCATCTCGAAAGACGGCCAGGTCACCTTTCGCGATACCTACATCGGGTTCTCGCGCAAGATGCAGCCCCTGCCCCCGCCGCCGCGGGATCGTGCTCCGTCGTCGGACGGTGCGCGCCACGCGGTGAGCACACCCTGGCTCGCGCTGCAGTTTCGCATCGACCTCCAGGGCTACCTCGAAAAGCGCCTCGGCACGGACCCTTACCTCTCCGAACGGCGTTGGTTTCTGGAGCGCACGCGCGAGCTGCGGGAGGGCCTCGCGACACGGGCGGCCCAGCGCTCGCTGCGCAGGGCGCTGTTGAAGATCTGGAGCGACGCAGGCTTGAGCCTCGCCGCGCGCAAGCGAGAGACGTTCGCGCTGTGGAACCACGCAGGCGACGACGAGACCGGGCGCAGTGTGCGCGCGATGGTCCAGGCCTTCGTCCGCGAGCGCTGCCCGGCCCAGTCGAGCTGCGCATACCGCCCGAGCGAGCTGAAGCATCTGAACGAGGCGCGCCTCCCACGCGAAGCGTTCAGCCCCTACGACGAGCCGCGCCGGATGCAGCCCGAGGCGACGCGCGAGAGAGCCACGTCCAGCCCCCGCTGAGGGCCAGCCGGACGTCCTTCGTCAATTCGCGGCCCAGGCCTGCAGCGCATGGAAATTACGTGCTTTTAACTGCAGGCTAGGCCACCAATAGGCTGAACATTTGACGAGCATGGAAGGCGAGGCTAGGGTGTTTGGACAGGCCTTTCACCGGGTCGGTACCTAGTTGAAGCGGAGCCCCGGATAGGCGCTGGTGCCTATGCCGGGGCTTTGTTTTGGCGACGCGAAGGTGGTGACGCGCGCTCCTTGATGGCCGCTCCCGCTCCCCGCGCTGGGTCCGTGCACCTCGGCCACGACTCTTTGACAGCTTGCTTTGCGCTGCTTAGTTGGAGTCATGGAAACATCGAAACCAAGCCTCGACATCGAGCATGAAGAGCACGCAAGCCGGGGTGCATTCTTCATCGCACGCGAGGGCATTCGACTAGCTGAGATGACCTACTCGCGCGTCAACGAGCGGCTGATCATCGTGGACCACACGGAGGTCGACGAGCAGCTGCGCGGCCTCGGGGTGGCGCGGCGCCTGCTCGACGCGCTCGTCGCCTCGGCGCGCGCGACCCAGACGCGCGTGTCGGCGACCTGCCCGTACGCCAAGGGCCAGTTCGAAAAGGACACGAACATCCAGGACATCTACGAGCGCTGACACGACGTGGGGCTCGTGCGCCAGCACCTTGGCGACAGCCTCAAAGCCTCATAACGACCGCCACGGCCTGTGGACACCGCACGCAAATTGCCGACGCGTGCAGGTGTGCGGGGCCTGCTCGTTCGCCGGGGCGCACGCCGCGATTGGCGAACACAATAAGATCGTGCGGCAACCGACGCGCTATCTCCTGCCGGCCGTGGGATTGTTGCTGCTCCTCGGCGGCCTGGGTGGCTTGAAGCTCGCCCAGATTTCAAGCTTGATCAAGGCAGGCGAAGCCTTCGCCAAGGCAGGGCCGCCGCCCGAGACGGTCAGCACGGACGTTTCGCGCAAGCTCGCGTGGGAGGGGGCGCTCTCTGCGGTGGGCAGCATTGCCGCCGTGCGCGGCGTCGCCATCAGCAACGAGTCCCCCGGCGTCGTAAAAAAGATCTTGTTCGAGTCCGGGAACATGGCCAAGCCCGGACAAGTATTGGTGGAGCTCGATACCAGCGTGGAGCAAGCCCAGCTCGACACGGCGAAAGCCCAGCTCGAGCTCGCTAGGCAGAACCTCAGCCGAACACGCGCGCTCGCGGAAGGTAAAGCGGTCGCGAGGGCACAGGTCGACGCCGACGAAGCGCAACTCAAGAGCGCCGCAGCCGAGGTCGCCGAACTCGAGGCGCAGATCGAGCGCAAGGTCGTCCGCGCGCCGTTCGCGGGCAAGCTCGGGATCCGCTCGGTGAACCTCGGACAGTACCTGAGCCCCGGGACTTCCCTCACCACGCTGGAGTCCCTCGATTCCGTCTTCGTGGACTTCTCGCTTCCGCAACAGGCGCTGCCCAGCCTGCGCACGGGTCAACCCGTGCGCGTCCGCATCAACGCGGAGGCCGAGGCAGAGGTCAAGGCCGAGGTGGAGGGCACGGTGACCGCCGTCGATCCCTCGATCGACCTCGCGACGCGCTCGATTCGGGTGCGCGCCAGCGTGCCGAACCGCGCGCAGCAGTTTCGTCCTGGCATGTTCGCGACCGTGTCCGTGGTGCTGCCCGAACGCCCCGCGATCATCGCCGTGCCGATGACGGCGATCGTGCACGCCCCCTATGGGGATTCGGTGTTCCTGGTGGAGCCGTCGAAGGATCAGGGCGCCGCCTCCGGCGCTCCCCCCGTCGAGCAGGTCCGCCAGCAATTCGTGCAGCTCGGCGAAGAGCGAGGCGACTTCGTGGAGATCGTAGAGGGCCTGAAGGCGGGCGTGAGGGTCGTGTCGGCGGGCGCCTTCAAGCTCCGCAACGGCTCCAAGGTCATCGTGAACAACAAGGTGAAGTCCACCCCCGAATTCGCTCCCCACCCGGAAAACCGCTGAGGTGCCATGAGGTTCACCGACCTTTTCATCCGGCGTCCGGTGCTCGCGATCGTGGTCAACCTGGTGATCATGATCGCGGGGCTGCAGGCGGTGAACACGCTCTCGGTGCGGCAGTACCCGAAGCTCGAGAGCGCCACGGTCACGATAGTCACCCCCTACGTCGGCGCCAGCGCGGACCTGGTGCGCGGCTTCATCACGACCCCGCTCGAGCGCGCCATCGCAGCGGCCGACGGCATCGACTACATCGAATCGCAGAGCTCCCAGGGCACCTCCACCATCAACGTCCGCCTGAAGCTGAACTTTCCGGCCAGCGCCGCGCTCGCGGACATCACTGCGCGCGTGAACCAGGTGCGCGCCGACTTGCCGCCCGAGTCGGAGATTCCCTCGATCGAGATCGAACCCTCCGACGCTCAGGTCGCTGCCATGTACCTGAGCTTCGAGTCCGACATCCTGAAGCAGAATCAGGTCACCGATTACTTGATCCGCATCGTGCAACCTCGGCTCTCGGCCATCGATGGCGTGCAGCGCGCAGACATCCTCGGCGGTCGCACGTTCGCCATTCGCGCCTGGTTGAAGCCTGAGCTGATGGCCGCGCACAACGTGAGCCCCTCCCAGGTGCGCGCCGCGCTCGCCGCCAACAACTATCTCTCCGCCGTCGGCGAGACCAAAGGTGCCCTGGTCCAGATCAACCTCACCGCCAATACGAACCTGGAGACGGTGGAAGAATTCAAGAACCTGGTGGTGCGCGAGGCAGGCGGCAGTCTGGTCCGCCTGCGCGACGTGGCCGACGTGGTGCTGGGCGCCGACAGCTACGAGCAAGACGTGCGCATGTCGGGCAAGAGGGCGGTCTTCATGGGCATCTGGGTGCTGCCCAACGCCAACTCGCTCGAGGTGATCGGCGCGATCCGCAGGGAGATGGAGCTCGTGAAGGCCGAGCTGCCCGGGGGCATGAACGCGAGCATCGCCTTCGACTCCACCAAGTACATCGACAGCGCGGTGGAAGATGTCGTGAGAACCCTGACCGAGACCGTGCTGATCGTGATCGTGGTGATCTTCCTGTTCTTGGGGTCCTTGCGCACCGTGCTCGTGCCGCTCGTGGCCATCCCGGTCTCGCTGATCGGCGCGGTGTTCCTGATGCAGGTGCTCGGGTTCACGGTGAACCTCTTGACCCTGCTCGCGGTGGTGCTTTCGGTAGGCTTGGTGGTCGACGACGCGATCGTCGTGGTGGAGAACGTGGAGCGCCATGTGCGGGAGGGGCAATCGCGGCTTTCCGCCGCGCTGCTCGGCGCGCGCGAGCTGGTGGGGCCGATCGTCGCCATGACCATCACCCTGGCCGCGGTGTACGCGCCGATAGGCTTTCAGAGCGGTCTCACCGGGGCGCTGTTCCGCGAGTTCGCCTTCACCCTGGCGGGCGCCGTGTTCATCTCGGGCGTGGTGGCCCTCACGCTCTCGCCCATGATGTCGTCCAAGCTGGTCCCTCCGCCCGACCAGCAGGGCTGGCTCAACCGCCGCATCGATCGCGTCTTCGACGCGGTCCGCGACGGCTACGAGCGCGCGCTCGCGGCCACCTTACGCATGCGCCCAGCCGTGTACGCCGTGTGGATCGCCCTCTCGCTCGTGATCTTCCCGATGTACATGTTCTCACCGGCGGAGCTCGCACCCAACGAGGACCAGGGAGTCGTGTACAGCGCGCTCGATCTGCCCGCCAACGCCACGCTCGAACAGCTCCTCCCCTATTCCGAGCAGATCTACGACATCTACGAGAGCATCCCGGAGTTCGACCAAAGCTTCCAGCTCACGTCGACCACGCAGGCCTTCAGCGGCATGCTCGCCAAGCCCTGGAGCGAGCGTCAGCGAGACATCTTCCAGATCCAGGAGGAGCTTTCTCGCAAGCTCTCCGCCGTGGCGGGCGTGCGGGCGCCGGCCTTCTTGCCCTCGGCGCTGCCCAGCGCGGGACTGTTTCCGGTGGAGTTCGTGATCTCCTCCACCGCCACGCATGAGGAGATTCTCCCGTTCGCCCAGAAGCTGGTGGACATCGCGGCGCAGAGCGGGAAGTTCAGCTTCCCGCCGATCACCGACGTAAAGATCGATCAGGCCAAGGCGAGCATCTTCCTGGACCGCGACAAGATCGCCAGCATGGGCGTCTCGCTCGGCGTCATCGGCGCCGATCTGGCGGCCGCGATGGGCGGCAACTTCATCAACCGCTTCAACATCGAGGGCCGCAGCTACAAGGTGATAGCCCAACTCGAGCGCGCGGGGCGCCTCACCACCGACCAGCTCAAAGACATCCACGTCACCGGCGCCGCCGGACAGCTGATCCCGCTCGGCGCGATCGCCACCATCCAGCGCAGCACTGAGCCCCGTACACTCAATCGCTTCCAGCAGCTCAACGCGATCAAGATCTCCGGCGTGGCCCCGCAATCGCTCGAGGACGGCATCGCCACGCTCGAGCGGGCCGCCGCCGAGATCCTCCCGCCCGGCTACGTCATCGATTACACCGGCGAGTCACGCCAGCTGCGCGAGGAGGGGGGGAAGTTCTTGCCGGCCATGGGCCTCGCGCTGCTCTTGATCTTCCTCGTGCTCGCCGCGCAGTTCAACTCGTTCCGCGATCCGTTCGTCATCCTGGCGGGCTCGGTGCCGCTCGCCATGTTCGGCGCGCTGATCTTCTCGTTCCTCAAGTTCGCGGGGCCCCCGGGCATGCGCTTTGCCGCCACCGAGGGCTGGACCACCACCATGAACATCTACTCCCAGGTGGGCCTCGTGACTCTGGTGGGCTTGGTGTCGAAGAACGGCATTCTGATCGTGGAGTTCGCGAACCAGGAGCAGGAGCGCGGCACGCCCAAGCTCGAGGCCGTCCGTGCGGCCGCCCGCACGCGCTTGCGCCCGATCCTGATGACCACCATCGCCACCGTCGTCGGTCACTTTCCGCTCACCCTGGTCACGGGCCCGGGCGCCGCCGCGCGAAACTCCATCGGCGTGACCCTGGTGGGAGGCATGTCGATAGGTACACTGTTCACCCTGTTCGTGGTGCCGTCGGTGTACGTACTGATCGCCAAGGATCACACCAAGGACCGCGAAAGGCGCGGCGAGCCCGAGCCTCAGCCGGAGCACATCGCGCCCCCGCATCACCAACCCACCTGAACACTCGAGAGGTTCGTCATGATCACGTTTCTGGGCACGGGCCTACTCGGCTCCAACTTCGCGCGTCGAGCCCTCCAGCAGGGCGAGCAGGTGACCGTTTGGAATCGCACCCGGGAGAAGGCCGAAGCGCTGGCCCCGCTCGGCGCGAAGGTGGCGGCCAGCCCACGCGAGGCCGTGGTCGGCGCGCGGCGCGTTCACCTGGTGTTGTCGGACGATGCCTCGGTGGATGAGGTGCTCGACGCGGCGCGCCCGGGCCTCTCCCCCGACGTGATCATCGTGGATCACACCACGACCTCCGCCACGGGCACGCTCGAACGCTACGCGCGCCTTCAGGCGCTCGGCCTTTCGTTTCAGCACGCGCCGGTGTTCATGGGCCCGCAGAACGCGCTCGACGGCACGGGCGTGATGCTCGTCTCCGGCTCCGAAGAGCGGGTCGAAGCGCTGCGCCCCGCGCTGGAGAAGATGACGGGCAAGCTCACCTATCTCGGCCCCGATCGGGCCCGCGCCGCCTCGTTCAAGCTGCTCGGGAACCTCTTTCTGATCTTCATCACCGCCGGCGTCTCCGAGCTCCTGACGCTGGCCAAGGCGCTCGGCATTGAACCCGAAGAGGCCGCCAAGCTGTTCGAGGTGTTCAACCCGGCCGTCACGCTCGGCCCCCGCGTACGCCGCATCCTGGAGGCCCAGTACGAGAAGCCGTCGTGGGAGCTGAGCATGGCGCGCAAAGACGCGCGACTGATGCTCGAGGAGGGCGCGCGCGGAGACAGCCCGCTCGCCATGTTACCCGCCATCGTGGAGGTCATGGATCGCTTCATCGCCCGCGGTCACGGCAAGCACGATTGGACGGTGATCGCGAAGGACGCCCTCTCGCCCAAGGTTTGAAGGACGTCGCTCCATGCGTGCGCTGTCGCGCGCCACACCCACATCGATCGCTCGTTCGGCCTGCGGTATAGAGCCGCGTGACCACGAGGCTGGCTTTGACCGAGCTGGGGAGGCAGCTCCTCCGACACGCCGAGCCGGCGCTGCTCGACGCGCCCCTCGACGTGCTGGGGGCGCGCTTTCAGGACCAGGAGGTCGCCTCCCTGCTGCGGGCCGCGTTCGAGGCCGGCGAGGCGGACTCGCTGCGGGATCTGCTGCAAGATGACGGCCTCGCCCCCTGGGTAGACCGCACCCTGACCGCGAGCGAAGAGAGCCGGCTCGAGCGCGAACTTGCGGGCCTCTTGGAAGCGTGCGACGGCGCAGGCCCCGATGATCCGGAGCGCCTGGTGTCCGTGCCGGCCCTCCCCGCGCGCTACGAAGCGCTCCTCGCCTGGGCCGACGAACACGATGTCGTCGAAGAGCTTCGCCGGCCGGTGCGCGAGCTGTGGCCGGAGACCGAGCTGTCCGATCCGCACCTGACCTTGCTCGAGGCCGCGCTCGGTGAATTCACGCCTCCCGAGCCGGTCCCGGCGAGCCTCGAAGACGACCGCGCGTTGCAGCTCGCCGCGCAGACCCACTTGAGACGTCTCGCCAGCACACGCGCGGCGCTCGGCGCCCGCACCGCGCTCTGGAGGCGCAGCCCCGCGGCGCCGCTGCGCCTCTTGAGTGAGCGCTTGCGGGCGCTCTTGGTTCATCATGGCCTGGCCGAGCTCAGCCAGCATCGCTTCGTGCCGGCCCATCCCGTGCAGCTCGCGCTGCGCACCGGGGTCGTGAGCGCGCGCCTGGTCACCGCGCGCGGGGGCGCCGAGCCATCGCAAGCGCTGGCGGTCCGGCTCTTTCTTTCCGGCTTCGAACAGCGCCAGATCGAGGGCCAGTGCGCGCAGTGCGAGGGCGTTCACTGCCCCCATGTCAGCGCGCTGGCCGCCCGCGTGCTCGACGCCTGCCTCGACCCCTCGGACCGGCTGCATGAGCGGCTGCGTGAGCTGGTCGAAGTCCCTTCGTGGCAGCGCGTACTCCACGAGCTCACGGAGCACGAGGTGAAGCGCGGCCAGCCCGGAGATCGCGTGGGCTTTCTGCTGCGCCTGACCCCGCGTGGCCTGCAGGTCGGCTGCGCGCTGCACAAGGCGATGTCCGATGGTCGGCTCTCTTCGGGCAAGCTGTGCGCCCCCCAGCAGCTGCTTCGCCAGGCCGCGTGCAGCGATCTGGATCGTCCGGTGCTCGAAGCGCTCGTGCCCCACGCGCGCGCGCTGAGCGCGAGCTTCGTGCCGGCGGATCTCACGATCCTGCGCGCCCTCA
This sequence comes from Myxococcales bacterium, assembly GCA_044507075.1. Taxonomy (GTDB): domain Bacteria; phylum Myxococcota_A; class Polyangia; order Polyangiales; family DASUME01; genus DASUME01. The sequence goes on along the minus strand of JBIQKA010000001.1, from coordinate 118,647 downwards.
GCGAGCACCCCTCGGTCCGCCTCGAGGGCTCCTCCTCCTCCCTGCACATCAGCGAGGGCATCGTGAGCGTGGAATTGCTTGAGCAGGCAGGGGGGCTCTTGCCGCGCGTCACGTTGGCCGGCGTCCCGCTGACGGGCATCCGGCGATCGCGCGCGAGCGAGGACGATACCAAGCAGCCGCCGCCATGGGTCGAGCACAACGCGAGCTACGTGGCCTGCGAATCGCCGGACCGACGCGGCGTCGTGTTCGCCCCGCTGACCCAACCGATGCGCAAGCTGCTCCAGGCGCTCGCGCACTTTCGCGGCGTGTTCCCGGAGGAGAGCTTCCCGAAGCTTGCGCCCTTCCTCGGCGGGCTGCGCAGCGCGGCCCAGGTGATGGCCCCCAAGTCCCTGCACGGGCACGAACGCCCCACGGCGCGCCAGCTGCTCTTGCGCTTTACCCCGGGCCCGGACGAGGGCCTCGAACTCGCGCTCAGCTTTCGTCCCCTGCCGCTCGGCGCCCCCTACCCGCCCGGGAAGGGCCCGGCGCTGGTGCATGGCCTGGAAGATGGCAAGGCCGTGCACGTGCGGCGCGATCTCGCCTGGGAGAGAGAGGAGGCCTCGCGCGTCATGGAGGCCCTCGCGCTGGTCGGTCAGATCCGCGTCGACGACTTCCGCTATCGGATCGAGAGCACCCAGGAGGCGTTGGCCCTGCTCTCGCGGGCGGCGCGGCTAGGCGACTCCGTGAGCATCGAGTGGGCCCAAGCCCAGCGGCCACTCTCGCTCGCGGGCACCGCGCGGCAGGGAGACCTCAAGGTCGAGCTGTTCAAGAAGGGGCAATGGTTCACGTTGCAGGGAGGCTTGAGCCACGGCGAGACGCTGATCGCGGTGGGGACCTTGCTCGACTGTGCGCGGCGCGGCGAGCGCTTCGTGCAGGTGGAGGGAGCGACCTATCTCGAGCTCGAGCGGTCGCTGTTCGAGCGCCTTTACAACGCCCAGCTCTGCGTGCTTTCGCTCTCCAAGGGAGAGCTGCGGATGGCCGACGCTGCCCTGCCCTACTGGCTCGCAGAGCTCGGCGAGCAGAGCAGCGCCGGGGACGAGGCGAGTCGACGCTGGCTCGCGCGGCTCGAAGCGGCGCGGAGCGCGAGCGCAGAGGCCGACCTCGCCCAGCTCGCGGAGCTCGGCGTCACCTTGCGCGACTATCAACGCGCGGGCGTGGCCTGGATGCTCTCCTGCGCGCGCTGGACGCAGGGCGTGTGCCTCGCGGACGAAATGGGCCTCGGCAAGACCTTGCAGGCAGGCGCACTGCTCGCCCTGCGCGCGCAGCTCGGTCCGGCGTTGGTGGTCGCGCCGACCTCCCTCTTGGACAATTGGCACCGCGAGCTCACGCGCTGCGCGGCGCACCTGAAGGTGCGCATCCACCGCGGCGAGCGGCGTACGCTCGAGGCCCTCGCCGCGCACGACGTGGTGCTCGTGAGCTACGAGACGCTGCTCCGAGATCGGGAAGCCTTCGCGCCCTTTCCGTTCGCGACCCAGGTCATCGACGAAGCCCAGGTGATCAAGAACGCGCGCACGCAGAGGGCGCAGGCGGTGGCCGCGATCACCGCCGACTTTCGGGTCGCGCTCTCGGGCACGCCCATCGAAAACCGCCTCGGCGATCTATGGAGCCTGCTCGCCTTGATCGCGCCGGGCCTGTTGGGCAGCTGGGCCCGCTTTCGGGCGCGCTTCGCGACGCCCATCGAACGCTACGAAGACAGCGAACGCGCCGCGCAGCTCAAGGCCCTGGTCTCGCCGTTCTTCCTGCGCCGCACCAAGCGCGAGGTGGAGGCCGAACTGCCGCTGCGCACGGAGGTCGTCTGCAGCGTGGAGCTCTCCCCGCCCGAGCGGGAGCTGTACGACGCCGCCGTCCACGAGGCGCGGCGCGCGCTGGGTCGTCGCAGCCGCCATGACGCCCGCCGCACCGTGCAGATCCTCGCGGAGCTCACGCGCCTCCGGCAGCTCGCCTGTCACCCGAGGCTCGTGGTCGACGCCGACGTGAGCTCATCGAAGCTCGAGCGGCTGCTCGGCCTGCTGGACGACATCCTGCCACGCGGTCACCGGGCCCTGTTGTTCAGCCAGTTCACGCGGCACTTGGCCCTCGTGCGCGAAGCGCTCGAACAGCGGGGCATCGCCCACCTGTACCTGGACGGGTCCACGCCCGCAGCGGCCCGCAGCGGCCTGGTCGAGCGCTTCCAGCGCGGCGACAGCTCGCTCTTTTTGATCTCGCTCAAGGCTGGCGGCACGGGCCTCAACCTGACCGCCGCCGACTACGTGATTCACCTCGACCCCTGGTGGAACCCCGCAGCCGAAGATCAGGCGAGCGACCGCGCGCACCGCCTCGGACAAGAGCGCCCCGTCACGGTGGTGAAGTTGATCACGCTGGACACGATCGAGGAGAAGGTGCTCACCCTGCACGCGCACAAGCGCAGGCTCGCCGAGGCCGTGCTCCTCGGCAAGGGCGATGTCGACGCGCTCGATCGCAAGACTTTGGAGGCGCTCCTGCGGGCGTGACGCCCGCGCCGTCGCTCACGCCTTCAGCCGGTAGCCGGTCTTGAAGATCCAGACGATGACCCCCAAGCACAGCACCAGGAAGGCGAAGGTCATCGCCAGACTGACCCGCACATCGACGTCGGCTATCCCGTAGAAGCTCCAGCGGAACCCGCTGATCAGGTACACCACCGGGTTGAACAGCGTCACCTTCTGCCAAAACGGCGGCAGCATGTGGATCGAGTAGAAGCTCCCGCCCAGGAAGGTCATGGGCGTGATGATCATGATCGGGATGATCTGTAGCTTCTCGAAGCCGGTGGCCCACAGCCCGAGGATGAAACCGAACAGGCAGAACGTGACCGAGGTGAGCAGCAAGAAGGCCACCATCCACAGCGGATGTTCGATCTCGAAGGGCACGAACAGCCGCGCCGTGGCGAGGATGATGGTGCCGATGAGCATGGACTTGGTGGCGGCCGCGCCGACGTAGCCGAGCAGCACCTCCACGACCGAGACCGGAGCGGACAGCAGCTCGAAGATGGTGCCGGACCAACGGGGCATGTAGATGCCGAAGGAGGCGTTGGAGATGCTCTCGTTGAGGATCGACAGCATCATCAGCCCGGGGACGATGAACGCGCCGTAGCTGACGCCATCGATCTCGGTCATGCGCGAGCCGATGGCCGAGCCGAAGACGATGAAATAGAGCGAGGTGGAGATCACCGGCGAGAAGATGCTCTGCACCAGCGTGCGGAAGGTGCGCGCCATCTCGAAGCGGTAGATCGCGCTGATCGCGTGGACGTTCACGGCGTGCCTCCGCCCTCGCGCTGGTTCGAGACCAAACTCACGAAGATCTCCTCGAGCGAGCTCTGGTGGGTGTGCAGGTCCTTGTACGCGATCCCGAGCTCATCGACCTGCTTGAGCAACGCCGGAATGCCGGTGTCGTCGGTGCTCTGATCGAACACGTACTCGAGGGCATACCCCTCGCGCGCGAGCGACACGTTGCGCCGGGCGAGCGCCTCCGGGACCGCGGAAAGGGGCTCACGCAGCTCGAGCGTGAGCTGCTTTTTGCCGAGCTTCTTCATCAGCGTCGCCTTGTCCTCGACCAGGATGATCTGGCCCCTTTGGATCACGCCGATGCGGTCGGCCATCTGCTCGGCCTCCTCGATGTAGTGGGTGGTCAGGATGATGGTCACCCCGCGCTCGCGCAGCTTGCGAACCATCTCCCACATGTCGCGGCGGAGCTCGACGTCGACGCCCGCCGTGGGCTCATCGAGGAACAGTATCTGCGGCTCGTGCGCCAGCGCCTTGGCGATCAACACGCGCCGCTTCATGCCGCCGGACAAGGTCATGATCTTGCTGTCGCGCTTCTCCCACAGCGAGAGATCGCGCAGCACCTGCTCGACGAGGGCGGGGTTTTTGGGCTTACCAAACAGGCCGCGGCTGAAGCTCACCGTGTCCAGCACCGTCTCGAAGGCGTCCGTGGAGAGCTCCTGCGGGACGAGGCCGATCTCGGCGCGCGCTGCCCGATAGGAACGCACGATATCGTGGCCCGCCGCGAGCACGGTCCCGCTGGAGGGGTTGACGATGCCGCAGATCACGCTGATCAGCGTGGTCTTGCCGGCGCCGTTGGGGCCGAGCAGGGCGAAGATCTCGCCCCGTCGAATCTCGAGGTCGATGTCCTTGAGCGCCTCGAAGCCGGAGGCATAGCGCTTGCAAAGTTTGCGTACGGAAATGATGGGGTCCACGGCGGGGGCAAGTCTAGGGCAAGGTCAGCGGTGCGCGACCCTGGTCTGAAAAGTTCGGTCATGCGCGCCCATTCCATTAAGAGCGACGCACAGTTGAAGGCCAGAGGTCCCATGGCAGAGTCTTGGGTGCTGTCAACATCGCCGAGTGATGCCAAAGGTCGCATTCTGCTCGCGGAGGACGACCCGAGCACGAGCGAGCTGCTGCAAACCTTCCTCGAAGGCAACGGCTACTCCGTCGCCACGGCCGACACGGGGGCGAGCGCGCTCGAGGAGATCGGCCGCGCACCGTTCGACCTCATCCTGAGCGACCTGGCGATGCCGGGCGGCGACGGCTTCGAGCTGGTCTCCAAGGTCCGCCAGATGGGCATGGTCGATCTCCCTTTCATCTTGATGTCTGCGAACTACGAGAGCTCCCTGCGTGTGCAGGGGCTGAACCTGGGGGCCGACGACTTCGTGCTCAAGCCGCTCGATCTGGACGAGCTCTTGGCCCGCGTGCAGTCTCACCTCAGGCGCAGCGATCGCCAGACCCAGCTGGTGCGAGACACCGTGATCGATCCGCTCACCCAGGTGCTCAACCGACGCGGGATCACCGAACAGTTCGAGTCCCAGCGCCTGACGGGTGAGCACCGCGCGGTGGCCGCCCTCATGATCGACCTGGACGCGTTCAAGAGCATCAACGACCGACACGGGCACGCGACGGGTGACATCGCGCTGTGCGCGGTCGGCCGGGCGTTGGAGGACACCGTGCGCGCCTCCGACTATGTGGGACGCCTGGGCGGGGATGAGTTCGTGGTGCTCATGCTCGACACCGACGCCGAGAGCGCAGAGCACCTGGCCCAGCGGGTGCGCCAGCTGTCTCCGATCCAGATCCGGACGGCGGACGGCTCGGCCACGCTGGCCGTGTCGTTTTCGGTCGGTCTCGCCACCGGCACCTCCGATGACCTGGACGGTCTTCTATCGCACGCCGACGCCCAGATGTACGAACGCAAGCGGCGAACGAACGGCGCCCGCTGAGCGCGTCCCGGCGCGGCCGACGTTTGCTGCGTGCGCGCCGAAGGTCTATCTCCGGGCGGCAAGGAGTCCGAGGATGACAGGTCAAGTTCGCACGCAGAAAGAGGGCAGACTCGGCTTTCTGCTCTTCGACCACCCGGCGCGTCACAACGCCCTCACGCTCGCGATGTGGCGCCAGATCCCGCTGGCCATGGCCGAGCTCGAGGCCGATCCCGAGGTGCGCGTGATCGTGCTGCGCGGCGCGGGCGAGGCGGCGTTCGTGGCAGGCGCGGACATCTCCGAATTCGAAGAAGCACGCAACCCGGAAAATCGCGAGCGCTACGACGAGGAGAACGCCCGGGCGTACGCCGCCATCCACGACTGCGACAAGCCGACGATCGCCATGATCCACGGCTTCTGCATCGGCGGCGGGCTCGCGATCGCCCTGCAGGCAGACATGCGCTACGCGGCCGAGGACGCGCGCCTGGGCATCCCCGCGGCGCGCCTGGGACTCGGCTACGGGGTCGCCGGTGTTCGCGCGCTCACGCAGCTGGTGGGGTTCTCCCGCGCCAAAGAGATCTTGTTCACGACCAGGCGCTTCGACGCACGGGAGGCGCTGCGAATGGGCCTCGTCAATGCTGTCTTCGAGAAAGATCGCCTCGAGCAGGAGGTTCGTTCGATCGCGGGCGGCGTGGCCCAGAACGCGCCGCTCACCCTGCGCGCCGTCAAGCGCACGGTGCAGGAGCTCGAGAAGCCGGAGCAGATCCGCGATCTCGCGGCGGCCGAGGTGTTCGTCAAGGCCTGCTTCGAGAGCGAGGACTACCGGGAGGGCGTGCGCGCCTTTCTCGAAAAGCGTGCGCCGGATTTCCGAGGTCGCTGAGCCTTGGCGCGTGCGGCGCCCTTCGCGGATCGACGGCCAAGGTGAACTAGGTCTTGCCAGCCTGAAACGCTTCCTCTATCAACGAGCCGATGGACATCACGGACGCAGTCGCAGAGAGCAGCCCAGAGGAACAGCCCGAGAGCGAGCGTGCACCGGCGCGCGAGGGCGCGGGCGAGGCTCATGCGAGCGCAGATCCCACGCTCGAGCGGCGCCGCCTCGAAGAGCAGCTCAACGCGCTCAAGCGCCGCGAGGCCGAGCTGCGGCGCGCGCTTGCGATCGCAGACCATCCCGAGCTCGCCGAGGCCGTGCGCGCGCTCGAAGGCGCCACGTACGCGGTGACGCGCGTGGAGGCCAAGATGGCGCAGGGGTTGTCCAAGAGCGAAGAGAAGCGCCGAGAGACCGTGGAGAAGAAGCTCGCACAGGCGGAGGAGAAGCGCGCAGAGCTCGAGGTGCAGATCGCGGCGTTCCGCGCGGAGCTGAGCGCGTTGGGAGAGGAGCGCACGCGGGCGTTCGAGGCGGAGCGCCGGGAGGGGCTCCTGGGACTCATCGCGAGCCTCAGCACCCACGACGCCGTCTTCGAGGCCGCCGGGCTCGAGCCGAGCAGCCTGATCCCCGAGATCGCACGGCTGATGCCCGAGGTTCGCGCCCTGGCGGAGACGCTGGTGCAGAGCCGGGATGCGGCGCGCACGAGCAACTGACGCGCCGTCCTAGCAGAGAGCAGAGAGCGTAGGCGTAGGCCGCGCACGCCGCAGAAAGCGAGCCTGCAGCGCGGCCGCGAGCCGCGCGCGGGCGTCGCGGCGCACGATCGTGCCGTGCGCCATCACCAGGGTGCGCACGGGCAGCGCGAGCACACGCTCGATGCTGCGCTGCGCGGAGCCCCGATCTTTCACGATCAGGCTCCAGAGGCGGCTCGCTGCGAGCCGCCCGCGGGTACCCCCCAGGAGCAGCAACAGGTTCGTCACGAGCCCCCGCGGACGCTCGATGTTGAAGACGAGATCGGTGACCACCAGGGTGGCGCTCGCGCGGTGAAAGAACACGAACTCGCGCATGGCCGGGGCCCCCTCGACGGCGATCACGTCGACCTGGGCGGCGAGCTCGGGCTGCTCGACATCGAGGGTGCCATGCACGTGGATGTCGGGTCGCTTCTCGGTAAAGCCCGGCGGAGCGAGCACCCGGGCTTGCGGATAGCGCGCGATCGCAGGCGCCAAATACAGGTGGTGGTACAGGTTGGGCACGATCAAGAACGTCACCTCGCCGAGCCGCGCGATCTCGCTCGCCATTCGCTGATCGATGGGCACCGGCGAGATTAGGGCGAGCTTGCGATCGCCCAAGGGCAGCACGGTCATGCGCGCCGGAAAGTGCATTCGCCCCGGCAATCGCTGATCGACGTCGAACACGGGCAGCTCGGAAGTCTCGGACATGGACAGTCTCCTGCGCTCCGATCTCGAGGCTTGTTCCTTAAAACGCGGAAGCTTTGCGGGCCCTCCCCGACTGTTCGCCAGGGGTCGGCGTTCGCTACTTCTTGGCCGCCTTGAGGCTATGCCCCGACTTTTGGCCGCCCACCATGTCGGAGAGCAGAAACAGCGCCTCCTCGACCCAGGGATCGTGGGCAAGGGTTTGCTTCCACTTGTCCACGCGCTTCGCGCCTCCTTTGCGCGCGGGCGCTGGCTTCACGGCGTCCTCGGCGCGATACTGGATGAGCTTCACCGCGAAGCGCTCGGGCCCCGCTTCGAGCTTGGGATCGAGTTTCTCGAGCGACTCCTCGTCCTTCTTGCGCTGAGCCTGCCACGCCTCGAGCTTCAGCGGCACCACGGTCTCCTTACGCCGTTCGAGCAGGTAGGCCCCGCGATCGCGCACCTTGGCGAACACCGGCTGCGCCTCCTGGCGCGTCTTGCTCTTCTCTTCGAGCGCCTTGGCGTCCCAGCTTTGATGGGGCCACGGCGTCGCGGGCAGCGGCGGCACCGAGCTCCACGGGATCGCGTTCTCGAGGTAGCGCTCGCCGGACTCCACGTGTACCGCCGGATCCGGAAGCGCCACGTCGGGCTGCACGCCGCGCCACTGGGTCGATTCACCGTCCACCAGGAAGAACTGCTGAATGGTGAGCTTCGCGACCCCGAGCGGCTCGCCCTTGCTGCGCTTGTCCTCCATGCGATCGAGATCCACCATCGCCTGCACGGTGCCCTTGCCGTGGGTGCTGGTGCCCACCACCAACGCGCGACCGTAGTCCTGCAGGGCGCCAGCGAGGATCTCGGAGGCCGAGGCGCTGAAGCGATCGACCAGCACCACGACCTGTCCCTTGTAGATCTCCCCCGGGTTACTGTCGCCCAGCACTTGCAGCTTGCCCTCCGCGCCCTTGGCCGCGACGACCGGACCGCGGTCGATCAAGAGCCCGGTGATGTCGTTAGCGTGGTTCAAGAGCCCCCCGCCGTTGCCGCGCAGGTCGATCACCACGCCGGGCACGTCCTGGGCCGCGAACCGCTCCAGCAGCACGCGCACGTCACTCGTCGCGTCGCGCTCGGGTGTGCCCCCCTTGCTGGCCCGCGTGTTGCCGTAGAAGCTCGGCAGATAGATGTAGCCGAACTGGGTGTGCTTGGGCCCGAGCTCGAGCAGCGCGCCGCGCGCGTAGGCGTCCTCCACCACCACCAGGTCGCGCTTGATCGGGATGATCACGATGCGCTCGTCGGGCTTCTTCACGGTGAGCGTGACCATCGTGCCCTTGGGGCCGCGGATCATCCGCACCACCTCGTTGATGCGCATGTCCGCCACGTCCACGGGATCCCCCTTGGCCTGCTTCACCGCCAAGATGAGATCACCCGCCTCGAGCTCGCCCTGGCGCCACGCGGCGCCGCCGGGGACCACCTCGCGCACCGAGATGTAATGGGCATCCTCGGTGAGCACCGCTCCGATGCCCTCGAGCGATCCGCTGATCTGGATGTCGAAGTTCTCTTGCTGCTCCGGGGCCAGATAGAGCGTGTGCGGGTCGTAGACGCCAGCGACCGCGTTCACGAGCGTCTCGGCCGCCTCGAGCGGCTCCATCTTGGACAGCCTCAAAAAGCGTCCATCGTAGTCCTTGGCCAGATCCTCGCGCGCCTTCTTCTCGCGCCCCTCGAAGGTGGGTGGCGGCGGCTCCAAGCCGATCTTGGGCGCGTCCTCCTCGTCCTCCTCGGGCTTGCCCTTGTCCTCGGGCTTTCCGTCGTCCTTCTGAGCGCCCTCGGCCTTCAGCTTTTCCGCGGCCTTGGCGGTCTCTTCCATGCGCTGGATGCGCTCGAGCACCTGCTGCTTCAGCGTCTTGCGCCAGCGGTCACGGCGCTCCTCCTCGCTCGCCGGAAAGCCGAGCTTCTTGGGATCGGTCTCGAGTGACTCGTCGACCGTGAAGTCGAAGGGCGTCTTGAGCATCTCGGCCACCATGCTGGCGACGTGCTTGCGCTCTTGCGCCATGACCGCGGCTCCGATATGCGCCAATGCCAGGTCCCCCGCGCGCATCTGGTCGTCGATCCGGGCCTCGTCGCGCTCGAGCACCTCGACCTGCGCCTTGAGCAAGAACAACTTGCCCGGGTCGAGGGCCTCCAGGTACTTGGCGAACGCCTTGCGTGAGATCTCGTCGTCCAGGGCGCGGGGCCGGACGTGTTCACGCTCGAGCAGCTCGCTCACCGCCGCGGCGATGCGCGGCTCGCGCGGGTCCGCCGGTTGCGCCTTGGGGAGCCGCAGCTCCTCGCGGATAGCCTGCTCCGCTGGCGACGTCGCCACCGGGGCCGAGGTGCCCTTCGAGGTCGGCGCGCGACCGCAGGCGATGCCAAAGGATAGTGCGACCAGGATGGCAAAACGGAGCATGAGCTAGCCAGGATAGCGCGGGCGGGGATGGTGCGGAACCCCACCCAAATGGCGTGCGTATCGGGCGTGCCCGACATGGAACACGGGAGGCTCCCTCTGATGGGGCCGGGCCGTGGTCTCCGGAGTCAAACACGAGACCCACTGTGCCACTGCAAGGGGTCCTGCCTTTCCGTACAAGAGGCGGATGAACTTTCCCCTCATCTTTCGCCGAAGCTCTCTCTCGGTGTTGCTTCTGGGCCTCCTGCTGGGGCTGACCGTCTCGGGCTGCCAGCGGATGGGCATGGCCACCATCAAGCCTGCCAAGCTCGAAGAGAAGTACGCCGGACCGACCTCCCAGTACATCACGGTGGACGGGGTACGCCTCCACTACCGGATCGATGGCAACCCGAACGGCCCGGGCGTCGTGCTCCTGCACGGCGTGCTGGCCTCCACCCATACCTGGGACGGCTGGGTCGAGAACCTCGGCTCCAAGTACCACATCTTCCGCATGGATCTGCCGGGCTTCGGCCTGAGCGAGGCGCTCAAGGACAAGAGCAAATACACCCCCGAGTACGCCGTGGAGGTGTTCGAAAAGGTGCGCGTCGCGATCCAGCAAGAGCACCCGGAGTTCCGCGACAAGTTCGAGCGGTTTTTCCTGGTCGGCAATTCGCTCGGCGGCTTCATCTCGTGGTTCTACGCCACCAAGTATCCCGAGCGCGTCGAGAAGCTGATCCTGATCGACCCCATCGCGTACCAGCAGCCGCTGCCGCGCATCATCAAGTTCGCCTCGGGCGGCTTCGGCGGAACGATGGCGCAGATCTCATCGCCGCGCTTCATCGTGAAGCGCAACGTGCGCAAAGTCTACGGTAACCCCGAGTCCCCCACGGACGAGACCATTCTGCGCTACCACGAGCTCTTGCTCTACAAGGGCCACAAGGAAGCCATGGTCCAGTACTTCAAGACGCTGCGGAAGTACAACGAGGAGGACTCGATGGCGAAGTTCGTGCCGCAGATCAAGGTCCCCACGCTGCTGATGTTCGGCGGCAAGGACCGCTGGGTGCCGCCCGAGCTGATCGACAAGTGGAAGCGTGATGTCGACGGACTGCAGGTGAAGGTCTACGCCGAAGGCGGGCACATCCCGATGGAAGAGTTCCCCATCGAGACGTCGAACGACGCAGACGCGTTCCTGGGTGGCGGCAGTGCGATCGCGAGCTCGGGCGGTGAAGACATGGCCGAGCCCATCGCGGAGGCAGAAGAGGAGCAGGAAGCTGCGCCCGAGCCCGCCAAGAAGAGTTCGAAGAAGCCCGCAACGACGGCCCAGGGCATGGCCGACTGGGGCGACGTGAACTGATTCGGAAGACGCGCGTCAGGCTTCGTACTTGGATTCCCCCGCCGGCGGCGGGGGCATGGTCGAAGCCAGCTTGCGCGCGACGGCAGAGGCCACCCGGATCCCGAGGCTCTCCACGACGGCCGTGGGCGAGCGGACGAAGCTATCGTGGGCGGCGAGCACCTCTTTGGACAGGTGATTCAAGCTGGGCACGGCGGCGGCAACCTCCGAGCTTGCTTTGGCGGCGACGCTCGGCTCGGCCAGCATCGCTTTCGCAGAAGCGGCCGGCTTGGGGCCTTCACGACGACGCGATTTCGAGGATTTCTTGCCCACGCCCAATTCCTCCCGGCCCCACACGCGCGCCGGAGAGCGCGCTTCTTGGGCCACGGCGGTGAGAATACGCGCGGTTCGCCGCGGGCCGGCGGGAAACCAGACTTGGGACTTCACTTGTGCACGGGAGTTGAAACCGAATGTTGGCCCCGTCACAGTTTGCGCCATGAGCTCTGCCCTTCGCGCCGCAGCAAGCGGCTCCCGCGTCCGCTCGTTCGCGGGCCAAACCGCCCGTCTTGAGCGCGCGGCGGGGCTTCTGCTGCTCGCGCTCACACTTGGCTGCCGCCCCGGCGCCTGTGGTCGCGCGCTCCCGGCGGAGACGGGCGAAGGCCCCCCTGCCCCCGCAGGTCCGGTGCAGATCCACGTCGATCACGCGCGGCGCGCCCAGACGATCGATGGCTTCGGCACGACGAACCACGCCGCCGCCTCGCGCGGCAGCTGGTATGCCGACCTGTTCTATGACGACCTGCAGGCGAGCATCTTGCGCCTCGATCTCACGCCCAAGTTTCGCGCTCCCTACTCGGATCACACCTACAACTCGCCCTGGTTCCACGGCTCTCCGGCGCTCCCCGGGCCGGAAGGGAACAACGTGCGCACCTACCGCGACGCGAGCGACTACACGCGGCCGTGGAACGGGAGACGGGCTCAGATCGCTGTGCTCGGCCCTGACATCGAAAAGAACATCGAGATCCTCGACTTCGACGACCGCGATCTGATGCAGCACGGGGCGCTGGCCCAGCGTGGACTGCGCGAGAAGGAGCGGCTCGGCGACTTCAAGTTGATAGGCTCCCTCTGGTCGCCCGCGCCATGGCTCAAGCGCACGTCGGGCACCCTCGAGAAGCACAGCTCGGGTGTGTTGCCGAAGGGCGGAACGCCCTTTCCTTTCGTCTGGGGCGGCAACTTCGCGGGCGGCGTGCTCGACACCTCGGGGACGCCCCTCGCGATCTTCGACGACAGCGCGCTCGGCGGCACGGGTCCCACCAGCGCGCTCACCCAATTCGCCCGCGGACTCTCGGCGTTCTTGCTCGGCTTCCAACGCAAGTTCGGCGTGCCGTTTCATGCCATCAGCATCCAAAACGAGCTCGGCTTCGAGGTCTTCTACAACAGCTGCGCCTATCTGCGCGCCGAGGACTACGTGCTGGCCGTGAAGACCGCGCGCCGCGAGCTCGATCGCCACCCGGAGCTGAGGTCGGTGCAGATCATCGGTCCGGAAGACTTGCTGGGAAACGACGGTTACACGTTGTGGCAGCTCGGGGAGGGTCAGCGCGCGGTGCCCAAGAACCTCAACTTCATGGCCGCGATCGCCCAAGATCAGGAGGCCGAACGGGCGCTCGCCTGGTTCGCCGTCCATGGTTACGGGCTCGATGGGGTGCGCGCGGCGGGTGACCAAAGGGCCTGGAATCTGTGGGCGAATGGCTGGACGAAAGCGCCCGGAAAGGGCCTCCCGGCGCAGGTCACGGGCGCGCGCGGTTACGGCAAGAAATCTTGGATGACCGAGACCTCGGGCGAGCCCGCGCGTTGGGCCGCGCAGGATGACAGCGAGCTCAGCGACAGCGCGCTCGGCATCGCCACCAAGATCCACAGCGCGCTCACGGCGGGTGAGCAGAGCGCGTGGCTCTACTGGTTGCTCGCCAACAACGAGCCAACGAACAGCAACTCCCTGACCGACGAACGGCTGGGGGCGCGCTCACCGAAGTACGTGGCCGTCAAACACTTCTTCCGCTTCATCCGCCCCGGCGCGCAGCGGCTCGTACTCGAAGTGCAAGGCGGTGCGGGAGAGGTGCTCGCGAGCGCGTTCCTCCACGAGTCTTCACGGCAGCTCACCATGGTGCTCATCAACACGGGCCGTGCTCCACACGCGACCGCGTTCCCGGGCCTTGCAGCGCGCGCGGATGCCCCGCTCGAGTCGTTCACGTCCACGGCCGACGCTCCCTTCGTCCCGGGGCCTTCGCTCAGCGCAGCCCCCCTCTCGCTCGAGCTCCCCGCATTGTCGGTGACCACCTTGCTCGTCCCTTGGAGCCCTTCGAACCCCGTTCGATAAAGAAATCGTCGTCATCGGATAGCAGGCTGCTTACGGCGCTTACCTCCTTGCTGGGCTACGTCGACGCGGACCGTCGCGCGTAGCGATCGCGAGCGATGTCTCCCGGCACAGCTCGAGCAAGGAGGGGCAACATGCTCGGTCGACCCACGATCCCGAAGACGCGGAAGATTCCAACGCAGCGGCACGCGCATGGCTGCGACGACGAGGTCACGGAAGTGCGCGGCACGGACTCGTCCTCGCTGAAACCCGTCCAGCACGCGCATACCAGCGCGATCTCCAGCGAGATCCCGGATTGGTCCCGCGAGGCGTGCTCTCGCCTCCAATGGTTTCCCTCACGACAGCTGCTCAAGACCATCCGCGATTACCAGGCAAACCAAGGCCTCCCAGGACCTTTGGCCGATGCGAGAGCCAAGCTCGCGGTGCTCCAGCATCGCTTTTGGTCTGCCGTGTGCGGCTGCGACATCCCCCTGAACTCACGCCTCGGAGGCGGCTTGATGCTCCCGCACCCCAACGGCGTGGTGGTTCACCCAGACGCCGTCCTCGGCCCCAACTGCATGCTGTTTCAGCAGGTCACGATCGGCACCGGACCACGGCCAGGCGTTCCCACGCTCGGCGGCCACGTCGACGTAGGAGCCGGCGCGAGGATCCTGGGCGGCGTGACGATCGGAGATCACTCGGTGATCGGGGCCAACGCCGTGGTCGTCACGGACGTGCCCAGCGGCTACTGCGTGCCCGGGCTCGCCAAATACTGAGGTCTGCTACCGCGCGGGCCCTCGCGTGGCATCCTTGCCGACGTGCTCACGATTGTTCCAACGCACGTCATCTTCGATCTCGACGGGACCCTGCTCGACACCGAGCCGCTCTATACGCGCGCCGTACAGGCCGTCGTGGAGCGCCACGGCAAGCGCTACGATCCGAGCATCAAGCGCCATACGATGGGAGGCGATCCGATGACGGGCGCGCGCTTCGTGGTCGCCACGCTCGATCTCCCAATCTCGCCCGAGCGCTACCTCGAGGAGCGTGAGGTGATCATGCGTGAGCTGTGCAAGACCGCCACGCCGAAGCCGGGCGCCGTGGCCCTGGTCGAGGGCCTGCACGCGCGCGGGATCCCACTGGCGATCGGCACCAGCAGCAGCCGCGAGCTGTGCGAGATCAAGCTCGCGCCGCACCCGTTCTCGGCGCGATTTCGCAGCGTCGTCTGCAGCGACGATCCGGGGATCTCCGGGGGAAAGCCCGCGCCCGACATCTTCCTGCGCGCCGCCTCCGAGCTCGGCGCGGAACCGGCCCGTTGCCTGGTTTTCGAGGACACCGAGAAAGGCGTTCAGGCCGCGTGCGCCGCGGGTATGCAGGTGTTCGTGGTCCCGGATCCCGCGTTGTCCAGCGCGGATTTCTCGCAGGCCACGCGCGTGCTCCAGTCCCTGGAAGGCTTGGCGCTCTCGTCACTCGGGCTCTGAAGCCCGCTCCAGGCCACACTTGGGCGCCATGACAGACCAGCGAGACCCAACCTCGGGCGAACGATGCGGGAGATCGAGCCGAAGGATGTTCATTCACTCCTCCGCCTGCGCCATCGGTGCGGCCTGCCTCGCAGAGCTTTGGGTCGATCCAGCGCGCGCAAAAGCACAGGGCCCAGCGCTCGGTCCACCCCAGCCGTTCGACTTCGCCGAACTGGTGAAGACGGCGGCCGCGCGTGCCAGGGCGCCCTACGTAGAGGCTCCGAAGCCCGCGCCCGAGATCATGGAGCAGATGCTCTACGACCAACACGAGGCCATCCACTATCGCACCGATCACGCGCTGTTTCCCGACTCGCCTTACCCGGTGATCTTTCGCCACCTGGGAAAGCTCTTCCCGAGCCCCGTCAAGATGTACGCGCTACAGGACGGCCAGGCGCGTGAGGTGCTCTACGATCCCGCGCTCTTCACGATCCCGAAAGATTCCGTGGCCCGAAAGCTGCCCCGGGATGCGGGCTTTGCGGGGCTGTCGTTTCAGAAGGCGGGCGCGTTCGATCCCGTGGACAAGGGCTGGCTGTGCTTCCTCGGCGCCTCCTACTTTCGCGGCGTGGGGGAGAACACGGAGATGGGGATCTCGGCGCGCGCCGTCGCCGTCAACACCGCGCCCCCTGGCGCCGAGGAGTTTCCCGGATACGTGGCGTTCTACGTCGCGAGCGCGAAGACCCCGAACGATCCGGTGGTCGTCCACGCGCTCTTGGACTCACCGAGCATCGCCGGTGCCTATCGCTTCACGTGTCATCGCCAGCGCGGTGTGACCATGGAGATCGAGAGCAAGCTCTTCGTACGTGAGGACATCGCAAAGCTGGGGATCGCGCCGCTGACCTCGATGTTCTGGTACAGCGAGTACGGGCGCACGAACCACATCGATTGGCGCCCCGAGGTGCACGACTCCGACGGCCTCCTGCTGTGGACGGGCAGCGACCGGCGGGTATGGCGCGCGCTGGAGAACTACAAAGAGTTCACCACCTCGACCTTCTCGGACAAGAACCCCAAGGGCTTCGGCCTGATGCAGCGTGATCGCGATCAGGACCACTACCTGGACCCCGTCTACTACGAGCGTCGCCCGAGCGCGTGGGTGGAACCGCTCGGCGCTTGGGGAGCAGGGCATGTGGAGCTCGTGGAGATCCCCACCGTCGACGAGTACCACGACAACGTGGTAGCCTACTGGGTGCCGGCCGCGCCCGCCAAGAAGGGCAGCCAATTCGCGTTCAACTATCGGCTGCACTGGCGAGACGACGAGCCCTACCCGGCGCCGAACCTGGCGCGCGTCAGGTCCACCTATATCGGCCGCGGCGGCGAGCCGGCCACGCCGGATCCGGTGGGAGTCACCAAGTTCGTCGTCGAGTTCGCGGGCAAGGTCCTGGACGAGGTGCGCGATCCCAAGCGGGTGACCGCCAAGGTCAAGACCTCCCTCGGAGACATCGTCTCGCAGAAGATCAAGCGTGTCCCGGACACCACGCGCTATCAGGTTCACTTCGACGTCGAGCCGAGAAGAGTGGGCACCGCCGAGCTCGAGACGATGCTCTTCCTGGGTTCCAAGCCGCTTTCGGAGTGCTGGCGCTATCGCTTTGAGGTGCAAGAGCCATGACGCATAACCATCGCGCCCTGCTCGTCGGCGCTGCCCTGCTCACCAGCTGCAGTCCGTCCAAGTACGCACCGAAGCCGGCGAACGTTCAGGACACAAAGCCTGCGACCGCAGCGGCGACGCCCCCCGGCAACGATCCACCTGCCGCACGCGACAGCCACACGCCGCCTGCGTACTTCGAGCAGCTCGTCGAGCGAGCACGCGCCGAAAGCCGCACGCTCGGCGATCCTCCGAAGCGGCTCGAGCTCCCTCCGTCGCTGCGCGACCTGGACTACGAGGCTTACCGCACGATCCGCTTCCGCGCCGAGAAGAGCTTGTGGCGCGGAGAGCCGGGGCGCTTCGAGGTCCAGTTCTTCCACGTGGGACTGCACTACTTCGAGCCGCTGCGCATCGAGGTCCTCGACCAGGGCCGACTCACGCTCCTGCCCTTTCGCCCCGACCTCTTCGCCTATGAGGGCGTCGCGCCGCCGCCGCCCGACGCCGAGCTCGGCTTCGCGGGCTTTCGTCTGCACGCGCACCTGAACAGCCCGGCGTACCGCGACGAGGTCATCGTCTTCCAAGGGGCGAGCTACTTCCGCACCCTCGGCAAGGGTCAGGTGTATGGGCTGTCCGGGCGCGCGCTCGCGCTGGACACCGGAGAGCCTGGGCCGGAGGAGTTCCCGCGCTTTACGGAGTTCGTGCTGGTGCGCCCCGGACCAGACGACGACTTCATCTGGGTGCTCGGCTTCCTCGACAGTCCACGCGTGGTGGGCGCCTACGCGTTTCGGGTCAAGCCGGGCGAGGAGACCGTGGTCGAGGTCACGGCGCGGGTGTTCCCGCGCGGTCCAATCAAGGTGCTCGGCGTGGCGCCGATCACCAGCATGTTCCTCTACGGCGAAGAGGCCCCCGCGCGCTTCGGCGGCGATCATCCCCACCTCAAGCGCCCCGAGGCGCACGACTCCGACGCCCTGGTGAGCTGGAGCGCGCAGGGCGAGTGGCTGATGCGTCCCCTGCGCAACCCTCCGCGGACCCAGGTCTCTACCTTCCGCCTCGACTCTCCGCGCGGGTTCGGGCTTTTGCAACGCGATCGCAATCCTGCGAGCTACAACGACCCCGAGTACGCCTACGAGCGCAGGCCGAGCGCCTGGGTGGAGCCGCTCGACGATTGGGGCCCCGGCTCGCTGCGTCTGCTCGAGATCGCGACCCAGCTCGAGAGTGACGACAACATCGGCGTGATGTGGGTGCCCGACGCGGTCCCCCAGGATGGACTCAACCTGCATTATCGGCTGCGCGTGGGAGGGGGCCTACCGGCCGGGATCGGCCCTGGCTCGCAGGCGGTGGACACGCGCTTTTCGGACCTGGGCGGCGGGCGCACGCGCTTTCAAGTGGAATTCGTGGGCCCCGCCCTGAGCAACGCGAACCCACAGCACCCGCTCGAGGTCGTGGTCAGCGCCCAGGGCGGCAAGGTGCTCTCCCGGAAGGTGGAGCACGACGCGAGCGCGGGACGCGCCAAGGTCAGCTTCGAGGTCGAGCGAGACAGGCGAGGCGACATGGATCTGCGGGCGTTTTTGCGTTCGGGCGGCGACACCTCGAGCGAGACCTGGGTCTACCTGTTGCCGGAGCCCGAGTAGTCCTCAACAGGCCTGCTCCAACCAGGGACGCCAAAGGTCTCGCTCGAGCTGTTCGAACAGCGCTCGCGCCTGCGCGGGTCCCGGAAGGCCAAGCGCGCGCTCGACACGCGGCGAACGCTCCAGCCCCGAGACCCGATCGCGCAGCGCCGACAGCGCCTGCGCGGCGGCGACCTGCACCCGCGCCCGCGCCGCTGGATTCAGGCGGGTCATGAGCCAGGCATGGACGCGATAGGCCAAGCGCGCATGTCCCAGTTCCTCTTCGGCGATCTCCCGCATACGCAAGCGCACGGGCGTGTCCGCGGCGCGAACCCCTTGAAACGCCCCCAGCACGGCGCCGTAGGTCTCCCGCACGCAGCCCTCCACGGCGTTCTCCAGCGCGATGGCCTCGAGCGCGCGCCGCCCAAACGGCGCGATCTTGGGCTCGCTGAACGTGCCCGCACCATAGGACTGCGCGAGCTCGTCCACGCGGCGCGCATGCACCGCTTCTTCGCGGCTCGCTTGCCGCGCGGCCGCGACCAACTCCCGTGGTGCATCGTGTTCCTCGAGCTCCTCGGCCAGGCGCTCGAAGGCGCGCACGCTCGCAGCCTCCAGGTACGCGCTGCGCGCGAGGAACATCGCGCACGCGTCCGCTCGCTGCCCTCCGTCCGGGGATAGCTCCCCCGCGAGCAGCCCCTCGGGCGCGCGCCCGACGCACGCGTCACTCCGTGCGCGCTCCTCCGAAGAGATCTCACTCACCTGCCCCGTCTCCGTGACGCGCAGCCAGTACCCCGTGGTGACCATGGGCGCGCAGCTCGAGGTCAACCGAGTTGCGTACACCTCGTACGCATTGGTGGTGCGCCGGGCGCCCGAGACTTCTTGCTGACAGGAGACGTCGTAGTGCTCGGCGTAGGCCAACAGCAGCGCTTCGTCCACGGTGTCGATCGGCGCGAGAAACTCACGCAGCTCGTCGGCCGTCGCCCAGCGGCGCACTTCCCCACCGCGCGTCGAGACGAGCGAGATCTCCACGCACATTTGGAGGCACTGCGGATTGGCGAAGTCTTGCGGGTGATGCGCCACCTTGGTCTCGCAGTCGGAGCCCTGGGGCGCGCCGGTGCAGGGTGTGCCGCGTTGACTGAGCACCTCGAACTGCGTGCGCGTCCAGTCCGACGTGGCTCCCTGAATGGGAGTCCCCGACACGCGGCGCACCGCCAAGTAATCGACCGGCAGGACCGGCCGCAAATTGCCGGCAGAGACCGGGAAATCTCCGCCTTGATCGCACTGCACCCGCTCCTCCACGGCGACCTCGGGCGGAGCAACGCTCGGCTGGAGCGGCATCGGGCCCGCGGGCCGCACCGGCATGGCCCTGGGGACGATCGCCTGGGGAGGATTGTTGCACGCGCTCGAGCCGAGCGGCAGCGCGGCCATCAACGCGCTCTGCAGAGCGCGGCGTCTCGCCACGCGCAACATCAGGTCCACTGGATCCTGCGTCATGTCTTTTCCCCCGGGAGCTCACTTTACTGTGTCGCGCGGCCGGGGGCATGCCTGTCCAGGGCGCGCTCAACGCGTAGCCGCCCTCAACTGGGTGAGCAATTCGGCGCCGCGAAAGCGCCTGCGCCCTCCCCGCTCGGCGTCTCGGATCAACGCCACGAGCCGCGCGTTCACCGGCGCCCGGGTCCCGACCTCGCGGGCCAAGGCCACGATCTCCCCGTTGATGTAGTCGATTTCGGTGACGCGTCCGCGTTCGAGATCCTCCGACATCGAAGAGCGCGCCGAGGGGTCGATGGCCAGCACCTTGCGCCCGAGGAGCTCGAACAGCAGATTCGGCACGCCGAGGAGAAGCGGCATCCAGCGCGGAGGGAGCGGCGTCAGCCTGGCCAGCGGACGGCCCGCGAGCGCCAGCACCCGCAGCGCCTCGGCCTGCGCGAGCCCGAGGCATCGGCGAAACGCGCGCTGCCCCAGCTCTTCGCGCAGGGGAAGATCCGAGAGCGCGTTGATCGGGTTGTTGAGGTTCAGCAACATCTTGGCCCACTGCACGGCCTCGAAATCCGAGCGCAAGAGGAGCGGAAGCCCTGCCCGCTCGAACAACGCCACGAAGGGCGCCATGCCGAACATGCGTTCGCACTCGAGGGCTCCCTCCGAGCCCTGGTGAAACCAGCCCGGACCGCGCTGCACCACGTTGAACGGCACCATGCCCGAAAGGACGCGCCTACCGGGGAGGGCCCGCGAGAGCACCGCGGCGTTGCGCACGCCGTTCTGCAGGCTCACGACCAGGGTGCCGGGCGCCGTGACCTGCGCGAGCTCTTGGGCCACTTGCTGCGTCGCCGCCGACTTCACCGTCACCAACACCAGCGCTGCGCCCCGGGCCGCTTTCGGCTCTGTCGCCACCGAAAGATGGGCAGGGTCGACCCGCAGGTTGGCGCCGCGATAGTCGCTCAGCCGAAGGCCGTGCGTGGACAGCTCCTGGGCGGTGGAGGGGCGCGCGATCAGGCGCACACGCGCCCCCGCGGCCAGCAGACGCCCACCCACGTAACAGCCCACGGAGCCGGCGCCGTAAACCACGATAGGCGCTTCCTCGATCATGGGCCGCCAGTGTAGCGAAAGCTGGGTCGAGCGGCGTTCTTTGAAGCGGGAGAGCGCCACTCTTCGATGCAGAACGCGCCCAGGTTGCGTATCCTTGCGCCCGCTCGCATGCCCGACCGTCTCCCCCTTCCCAGCGCGCTCGCGCGCATCCCTTTCTTCGTGGAGGTCGTGGGCTCGATGGCCCGCGCGCTCGCGCGCCGCGCGAGCAAGGGCCGCCCCCACGCGGAGTGGACGCTCTCCTACGACCTGGCCATGAGCGCCTTGCGTACGGCCGCCCACGCCTACCCGGAGCTCTCCAAGAAGCTCGCCCGCAGCAACGCGGCCCCCATGCCGCTGTCGCTGCTCCACCGGGTGCGCCTGAGCCAGGGGGTGCTCGCCGGATTGCCCACAGAGGTCCACACGCCACGGGACTACCGCCCGGGCGACCCGACGTTCCTCTACCTGCACGGCGGCGGCTATGTCACCTGCTCTCCGCGCACCCACCGCGACGTGATCGCGCGCATCGCCCACGTGAGTGGCGCCCGCTGCATCGCCCCCGACTATCGGCTCGCCCCGACCCATCCGTTCCCGGCCGCGCTCGACGACGCCTTCGCGTGCTACCGCGGTCTACTTGCCTCAGGACAGGCGCCCGAGCGGCTGTTCGTGGGCGGCGACTCTGCGGGCGGCGGCCTCAGCCTGGCTTTGATGCAGCGCCTCCGAGACGCGCGTCTGCCCATGCCGCGCGCCCTGGTGCTGCTGTCGCCATGGGTCGACCTCGCCCTTGCATGCAACGCGCTTGCGCCCTGGGGTGACCACGACTACCTCGGCGCGGAGGCCACGGTCACCAACGCCCGGCAGTACGCTGGCTCGCACGCCCTCACGCACCCGCTGATCTCCCCCATCTACGGGGACCTGCGCGGGCTGCCTCCCATGCTCGTGCAGACGGGCGAGTGGGAGCTCTTGCGGGAGCAGAACATCGCGTTCGTGGGGCGCGCACGCGCGGCCGGCGGCGAGGTCGAACACGGCCTCTACGATGGCATGCTGCACGCGTTCACCTGCTTCGCAGGCCTGACCGCGCAGGGCGAGCGCGCGATCGCGGAGCTCGGGGCTTACCTGCAGCGCCAGCTCACGAGGCCGCTCGAAGTGCCGCACGCCAAGGCGTCCTGAGCGCGGAAGGTCAAGACCTTCTAAGGATGAAAGACGCAGGCGCGCGGAAGTCCGGCCGGTCCTGGGCCCACCTCGGTGAGCCTCACCTCCGAGAGATCGGGCGGCGTCTGCCAGTCGCTGCGCTTCCATGGATCGAACACGGCGGGCGCGTGTCCCTCCGCTTGAACACACTGGCTGCTCTTGATGAAAGGGAGGCCATCGGCGGCGAGGAAGCCCCCCATCCACAGAGAGGTGCTCTCCAGGCGAAAGTCGCCGCGCGCGTCGGTGGTGGTCTGCTGGCTGTACACCATCGCGCGTGGCTCGTGCAGCCCGTTGACGGGCGTCGGGGATTGCCAGGAGTTGACGGTGATGGTGGCGCCTGCGATCGGCGCCCCGCTCCGATCATCGAGCACGCGTCCCGCGAGCGCCTCGCTGACTTGCACGCAGACGAGCACCGGACGCCCCGCGGCGGCCTCCACGCTGAACTCATCTTGGAGATCGACCGGCTTGAGGTCGCCATCGAGCAGCGGGCCGAGCGGACCTGTGGGATCGCAAGGTTCGCCCGGCGCGATCCGACCAGAGAACTTTCCGGTCGCGCTCAGGCGACCGGCGTGGCAGCCGAGCACGTTCAGTCCGAGCACGAGGCAGAGGAGTCGAGCGCCCATCGCGGGCGGAATACAACAGGAGCGCTCGGAGCGAAAGTCGGCGTCAGGCCTGATAGTACACCGCAAACAGTGCGCCCTGCGGGTCCATGCACTGGGCGATCTTTCCGTTCCCGGGCACATCCATCGGTCCGTTGAGCACCTGACCGCCGTGCTCCTTCACGGCAGCCAAGGCCTTGTCGAGATCGCGCACGCTGGCGTAGAAGAGCCAGTGCGCCGGGGTCCCGCCCATCATGTTCGCTGCGTTCGACATGCCGCCCATCGGCTCGTCCCCGCCCCCGGCGTCGGTGAACATGAAGTAGGTGCCGAAGTCCTCTCCCATGTCCATGCGCGAGGTCTCCTTCCAGCCGAACATGGTGGAGTAGAACTTAAAGGCGCTCTCCCAGTCAGTCGTGTTCAGCTCGGCCCAACCGAACACGCCGGGCTGGTGGCGTGGAAAGGTCGGCGCATCGGAGCCGCCCTTGGGCGTGAACAGGACGAACGCGGCCCCCTGCGGATCGGCCACCACGGCGAAGCGACCGACGCTCGGGATATCCGCGGCCGCGCGGTGGAGCTTGCCGCCGAGCGCCACCACCTGCTTGCTCGCTTCGTCCACGTTCGCGCAGCTCACATAGCCGAGCCAATGCGAGGGCGCCCCTTTGACCTCGGCCGGCATCGCCATCATGCCGCCGATGCCCTTGCCGTCGACCGTCAACACCGTGTAGGGCGTCGCGCCTCCCTCGAAGGGCTCGCTGCCCCACTCCACCACCTTACTGTAGAACGCCTTGGCACCTTCGAGATCGGTGGTGACCAACTCGTACCAGACGAACTTGGGATGACTCATGCTCGGCTCCTTTGTGCCCGCGCGTGGCGGTCTCTTAGGACAAGGGATTGGGCGCCTTCAGCGCCTGTGGGTCTCGTTCGTCGACCCCCAATGAGTGCGCCCTCCACCAGCGCGACAAGCGGCGGGGAGCCCACCAGTTGTAGTGGCCGAGCAGCTGCATGGTAGCTGGCACCAGCAGGGCGCGCACGACAGTCGCGTCGACGATGATCGCGATCGCCATCCCCACGCCGAGCTCCTTCACGAGCAGCATGTCTGCGGAGATGAACCCGATCATGACCGCGACCAGGAGTAGCGCCGCGCGCGTGATGATCTGTCCGGTCTGCTCGAGCCCCTGACTCACGCTCGCGCGGGTGTCCTGGGTTCGGTCATAGGCCTCGCGGATCCGACTCAAGAGAAACAGCTCGTAATCCATGGCCAGCCCGAACACGACCGCGAACATCACCACGGGGACCGTGAGCTCGATGTTCCCCGGCGACTTGAAGTTCAGCAGGGTCTCGAACCTGCCATCCTGGAAGATCCACACCAACGCGCCGAAGCTGGCCGTCAACGAGAGCACGTTCATGATGATGGCCTTGATCGGCATCACGACCGAACCGAAGGCAAAAAAGAGCACGACGAAGGTGGAAAGGCAGATGATCAAGAGCGCGGGCGGAAAGTGCCTGGCCAGGGTGGCGCGGAGGTCCACGAGGCGTGGAGCCTGGCCCCCCACGAGGGCACGCATCCCCGGCTCCTTCACCCCGCGAACCTCACGCACGAGTTGCGCCGCCTCCTTCGACTCGGGCGCGACGTCGGTGCTCACGCGCACCGCGGTGTCACGACCGCGCACGATGGGGGTGAGCCGCGCGCGCAGCGTGCTTCCCACCGGGCTCGCGAGGGCGGCGCTCAGCTGCGCGGCCGAACGCTGCGCGCGCGTCCCCACCGCCGCGTCCACGTACTTCACGTGCGAAAGCGCCGAGAGTCTCTCCACATATCGCTCGAGCGTGGCGAGCCCCCCCGGGCTCAGCACGTCGGTGTCCATGCTGACGAAGATCTCGAGCGGGTTGGTGGCGCTGTTGGGGAACGCGTCCGACTGCAGGAGCTCGGCGACCTTTCGCGCCTCGGCGTGGGCCGGCAACACCGCGGCGCCGCTCACCGCCGCCTCGATCCGCAAGAAGGGCAGCCCGAGCACAACGAGCAGCGCCGTCACGCTCAAGGTGACCGCCACCGGCGCTCGCATCACCGCCTCCGCCACCCGGTGGAAGTACCCCGTACCAGTGTGCGCGCTCTTCTTGCGGCCGAAGCTGAGCCACTCGATGCGATGCCCGAGCCACCCCAGCATGGCCGGCAAGAGCACCAGCGCACCGATCAGCGACATCACGACCACAAAGCTCCCTGCGAGCCCCACGCCCCGCAGGAGCGGAAGCGGGAACACCAGCAAGGCCAAGAGACTCACGGCCACGGCGCCCCCGGAATAGCCCACGGTCCGTCCCGCCGTACGCAGCGTGTGCTCCAGGGCCACGCCCGGTGAGAAGCCGGCGTCGAGCTCGTCGCGGAATCGGGTGGCGATGAAGAGCGAATAATCGATGGCCAAGCCGAGCCCCACGAAGGTCACGATGTTCATCGCGAACACGGAGACGTCCATCACGTGCGTCAAGAGCCGCACGGAGGCCAGCGCGAGCACCACCGAAAAAGCGCCCACCAGCAGCGGCAGGCTCGCTACCACCACCCCACGGAAGAACACCACCAACAGCAGCGCGAGCAACGGGAGCGTGATGAGCTCGGCGCGCACGAGATCTGCCTCCGCCGCGTGCTGCGCCTCCCGCGAGGCGGGGATGGCGCCTCCGAGGAGCGCCTCGAGCCCCAAGACGCGCAGGTCTGGCGCCACCT
This sequence comes from Myxococcales bacterium, assembly GCA_044507075.1. Classification (GTDB taxonomy): domain Bacteria; phylum Myxococcota_A; class Polyangia; order Polyangiales; family DASUME01; genus DASUME01. The sequence continues at coordinate 93,285 of JBIQKA010000001.1, read as the reverse complement.
GCACGTAGGTCTCTTGCGCCTCGCGACCCGTGCCCACGAGGCGGATGGCGGAGGCAACTTGCCGCCCGTCGGCCGACACCAGCGCATCGGGGGTGGCTCCATAGGGCGTCCCCACCCGCATAACGCCAGGGGTCTCGCGGATGCGCGCAAGGGCAGCATCGAGCGCCTGCCTAAACTCGGGGGCGCTCACCTCGAGCTTTCGTGGGTGGCTGTACACCGCCACGATGTCGGGCGTGCCGAGGCCGAAGCGCTCGTCGAGCTTTCGATCGGCGCGCGCCGACTCCCCCTCGGGATCGTCGAAGCCGCTGGCGACCAGCTCGTGCGCCGCGCCCTGTCCGTAGGCGAGCGCCGCGAGGAACACGAGCAAGAACGCGAGCAGCAGGGGCCCGCGACGACGGTGGGTGAAGCGCGCGACGGGTTCGAGCAAGCTCATGTCCTCGACACCGGGCAAGCCGTGTGCCGACGCGGGCTGTCCCGGCGAGCGGCCCGGGTGCGCTCCGAGCCGAAAGCGAGCTTGCGGGCGCAAGAGCGCGGCAGATTGTCGCAGCCGCGCAAGCTGGCCACGGCCGCGGCCAGGCAGCAAGCAGACCGCAGGCGTGCAAAGCGAGACAACTTGGCCCGAAGTGGATAGCCTGATGAGATGCCGTCAAGCGTTCTGGACTCGTCCTCGGTTCGACTCGAGATCCCGTCGTGGATCGACGAGATCGTCGGCTCCCACGCAGGCTCGCTCGCGACGCCCGAGTCGCGGATGGAGCTCGCCATCGCGCTCTCGAGGGGCAGCGTGGAGCACGGGGGAAGCCCTTTCGGCGCCGTGGTGTGCGCCGGCGACCAGGTGATCGCCGCCGGAGCCAACCTGGTGCTCGCGAGCGGCTTCTCGCTCGCGCACGCGGAGATCGTGGCCATCCTGCGGGCCCAGCAAAGGCTCGCGAGCGGGGCTGTGTTTCCCAAGCCCTACACCCTCTACACGAGCGCCGAGCCCTGCTGTCAATGCTTCGGCGCGTTCGTTTGGTCCGGCATCGACGCGCTGGTGTTGGGCGCCTCGACCGCCGACGTGGAGCGCATCGGGTTCGACGAGGGGCCAAAGCCCAAGGACTGGGATCGCCTCCTCATCGAGAAGGGCTTCACCGTCACGCAGGGGCTGCGACGCGCAGAGGCAGTGGCCGTGTTGGAGCTCTACCACCAGCGAGGCGGCGCGCTCTACGGTCCATGCGAACGGTGACGCTCAACGCCAGCGCTGGCGGTCGAAGCCCACGTGGCGCGGGCGGAAGTGATGGGCCTGGTGCTCGGCCAGATAGTCCGGACGCACGAAGAGCTTGATGAGGACGAGGCCCGCGACGAAGCCCCCGATGTGCGCCCAGAACGCGACGCCCGTCTCCGCGCCCCCGAGCCCGCCCAGGATCTGCAGCAGCATCCAGTAGCCCAGCATCACCCATGCCGGCAGCGCGAACGAGGTGAGAAAGAAGCCGAGCGGCACCAGCGTGTACACGCGCGTATGGGGAAACAACATCACGTAGGCCCCCATCACGCCGCTGATGGCGCCCGAGGCGCCCACCATCGGCACCGTGGAGTCGGGGTGCACGAAGACCTGGGCGAACGCCGCCGAAAGTCCGCACAAGAGGTAGAACGCCACGAAGCGCAGACGGCCCATGGAGTCCTCCACGTTGTTCCCGAACAGCCAGAGAAACCACATGTTGCCGAGGATGTGAGCCCAGCCCCCATGCAAGAACATCGAGTACAGGATGTTCTCGGGAGCGCGGCCGGGATCGACCAGGCACAGCATGCCGGGACCTATCGGGTTTCCCGTGCCGGGCACTGCCCGCAGCGTGAGCTCGCCCGGGATGAGCCCGAAGTTGCACACCGAGGCGGCCAGCGGTTCGGGCAGACCGGCGCCCTGCACCACGAACCAAACCGTCGCGTTGATCGCGATCAGCGCCAGCGTCACGAGGGGCTTGCGGATGGTCTCGTTCTCGTCGCGGTAGGGGATCACTTGCTCACCGGGCCTCTCGCGGCAATTCTAGACCGCTTCGCGCGAGCCGACATCTCCCGCTTTTTCAAACACTTGCAGAAAATCCAAAAAACTTGGGGGTCGCTTGTCGAAAACCCGCAAGGTCGGGCGTCGCGCCCTGGAGAGACCAACGAATGACCACCCAAGAAGGGAGCACGAACATGAAGTTCATGGTGATGCACAAAGTAACCCCCAAGATCGAAGCCGCCCTTCCTCCCTCGCAGGAGCTGATCCAAACGGTGGGCAAGCTGATGCAGGAGGCCCGCGAGAGCGGGAGCCTCGTCGATGGCGCGGGCCTGCGGCAGAGCGCCACCCGCGTTCGCCTCACCTTCGCGGACGGGAAGCGCACGATCGAGCGCGGTCCCTACAAGGGCAAGAACGAGCTGATCGCGGGCTTCGCCATGCTCAAAGTGAAGGACATGGACGAGGCCATCGCGTGGTGCTCGCACTTCGCCAAGGTGATGGGCGACATCGAGATCGAGGTGGGCCCTATCACGGAGCCCTGGGACCTCGGGATCATGCCCAAGCCGGCGGACGCCCCGCTGCGCGTGCTGGCGATGCACAAGGCCGACCACAAATCCGAGGCGGGCCTGCCACCCTCCCCCAAGCTGATGGAAGAGATGGGCCGGCTGATCGAAGAGATGAGCCAGGCCGGGGTGTTCATCGCCGCCGAGGGCCTGGCTCCGAGCGCCAAGGGGGCGCGCATCAAGACCGTCGACGGCAAGCGCCAGGTGATCGACGGGCCTTTTGCGGAGTCCAAGGAGCTGGTCTCGGGCTATGTGATCTTGAATCTCGCGAGTAAAGCCGAGGCCGTCCAGTGGGCCCTGCGCTATGCCGACGCCGTGGAGGTCGACGAGGTCGACGTGCGCGAGCTGAACTAGCGCGCGTGCTCGGCGGGGGACCAGCGAAGCGGGCGCGCGTGTTCTGAGGCGTTCACGTGGCGTGGCGTTTCCGCGCTGTTCGACGCGCCTGGGGCATTCTTGCGCATCGACCACGTGGCCGCTCGCCAGGGACCACACTCAAGGATGGGCAATGCACCGAAGCGCGTGCTCGCGCTGACGCTGATCGTCGCGTCGGCCCTGGCCATGACCTTCGCCTCCCGCTCCGACGAGGCGCCTCTCCGACGACGACGCCCGGAGATGGTGTGGATCGAAGGTGGCGAGTTCTGGATGGACGACGGCGCGCCGCACGTCGAGGGCGCGCGGTCGCGCCGGCGCGTGCGCGGGTTCTGGTTGGACGCGACCGAGGTCAGCAATGAACGGTTCGCCACCTTCGTGCGCGAGACCGGCTACGTCACCGTGGCCGAGCGCCCCCCGCACCGCGAAGACGCGCCCGACACCCCGGCGGACATGCTGACCGCGGGCTCCTTGGTGTTCACACCGCCGCACAAAGGCGATGCACGCGACAATCCCGACCGCGGGTGGCGGTTCGTGCCCGGGGCCAACTGGCAACATCCGGAGGGCCCCACGAGTGATCTCGTCGGACGCATGCAGCATCCCGTCGTGCACATCGCCCACGCGGACGCCCTCGCCTATGCCGGGTGGGCGGGCAAGCGCCTGCCCACGCAGGCGGAGTGGGCGTTCGCGGCATCGCGCGGCGCACGGGCGCAAGGGCTGTTCGGTATGACGGGCCCCGTGTGGGAGTGGGTCTCCGACCACGATCGCTCTGACTACTACCGTGAGCGCGCGACCAACCACGCGGGCTTTCGCTGCGCCCGTGACGGGCCTTGATGGGTGGCCGCTGGCGCTCGCGTGGGGCACCTGTGCGTTCTGTGCGCCCTGTGTTCCGCTCGCTCGGCCCGTGCGCTCGCCGAAAGCACATTCAACTCGCGCCCCCCGCCGGCCCGCGAAGGCCCAAGATCCCGTCGAGCGCCCCCTCGCGGTCCAGGGCCAACAGATCCGTGTAGCCACCGTGCGAAACGCCATCCACGAACACCTGCGGTACCGTGGTCATGCCCGTGGTCTCCAGCAGCCAGCGACGGGTCTGCGCGTCGCCGAGCACGTCGATCTCCTCGTAGCGGACTCCCTTGCTCTCCAGCAGGCGCTTGGCCGCGCTGCAATAGCCGCAAAAAGGCGTCGTGTAGATGCGTATTTCCGGCATTTCGACCTGCGTGTCTGCCCGTCTCGATCCCTGTCGCCGAGCCCAGCCTGAGCGTTTCGCCCACCTCTTTGGTGGGCTAGCCTGCGTTCAGAAATCGCTGTGGGTGAGAGTGCGCATTTTTGTAATACAACGCGTGCGAATTGCTCTTGACGGCCGCTGAGAACGGTCTTAGTACAAGTGTACGCACAATCGTTTGTACAGTTGTTTGGACGCTCGTACGAACACCGCTCGCGTCGCCGAAGCCTGGAGGCCCCCCGTGACTGCTCCCCTTTCCAGTCCAACGTACTCCCAATCCGAAAAGCCCGCCCGCTTCAACGTGCGCTCCCCGCTCGGTCGTCCGCTGCGGAGCCTGTTGCGAAGCAAGCTGGTCAGTGCGCTCACCTACCCCCACACCGTCGACCACTACCTCGAGCTCGTCTCGCCGCTCTGGTCGGTCGATCGCATCCGCGCCGAGGTCGTCGAGGTGATCCGCGAGACCGCCGATGTGGTCACGCTGGTGCTGCGGCCCAACGAGAACTTCGGCGCCTACAAGGCGGGCCAGTACGTCTCGATCACGGTGGAAGTCGACGGCGTGCGTCACACGCGCTGCTTCTCCCTGAGCAGCTCGCCGCTGCGTGGCGATGGGCTGGTCACGCTGACCATCAAGGCCCGCGCCGAGGGCGGCCTGGTCTCGCCTTACCTCGTGAAGCACGCCAAGCCCGGCATGAGCGTGGTGCTCTCCGAGCCGCAGGGCGAGTTCGTGCTCCCCGAGCAGCTGCCCGAGAAGCTGCTCTTCATCAGCGGCGGCAGCGGCATCACGCCCTGCATGGGCATCCTGCGCAGCCTGCTCGCGGGCGGCTACCGCGGCCAGATTGTCTTCATCCACTATGCGCGCACGCCCGCGGACGTCATCTTCGGCGACGAGCTGCGGAGCTTCGCCGCGCAGCACGCGCAGCTCAAGCTCGTGATCGAGACCGAGTCGGAGCGCGGCTCCTTGCCTGACCTCCATCACGGGAGCCTCTCGGCCATCGTCCCCGACTACGCGTCGTGGGATCTTTGGGTGTGTGGTCCGACCCCGTTGATGGAGGCCGCCAAGAAGATCTACGCGGCACAAGGCGCGGCCCACCGCGTGCGCACCGAGCAGTTCGTGGTGGCTACGAAGCCCCAGGTGTTCGAGAACGAGGCGGGTCTCGTGCAGTTCACGCGCTCCAAAAAGCGCATGGAAGGCGACGAACGCACGCTGCTCGAGCAGGCCGAGGCCTCGGGCCTGCGCCCCAAGAGTGGTTGCCGCATGGGCATCTGCCAGTCCTGCAGGTGCAGAAAGATCGAGGGCGTCACCCGCGACGTACGTACGGGCGAGCTCTCCACCGACAGCGACGTGGACATCCAGCTCTGCGTGAGCGTCCCGGTCGGCAACGTCTCCATCGATCTCTGATTCGTTTTTCCCACGCGCAAAAGTTCGCGCATGCCCTTTGACTCTGCCGTACCCCAGGAGCACATCCAATGGAACTGGCCAAAATCAACCTGACCCCGGAACAGATCGAAGCATTTGGCGCTGAACTCACGGCCCTCGAGGAGCGCACGCGCGCAAAGCTCGGCGCCGAAGACGCGGCCCACATCCGCAAGATCATGAAGCTCGCGAAGAACATGGATCACGGCGGCCGTCTGTTGCTGCTGTTGAGCCTGTTTCCGCCCGCCTGGTTCGCTGGCACGGCCATGCTCGGGATCGCCAAGATCCTCGACAACATGGAGATCGGCCACAACGTGATGCACGGGCAGTACGACTTCATGAAGGACCCGGTCATCAACACCAACTACGAGTGGGACACCCTGGCTCCGGGCGAGCAGTGGCGGCACAGCCACAACTACGTGCATCACACGTACACCAACGTGCTCGGCCTCGACCACGACATCGGCTACCGCGTGGCGCGCCTCTCCGAGGAGCAGCCCTGGCATCCCAAGTGGCTGCTCGGCAACGTCGTGAACACCTTCTTCCTCGCGACCCTGTTCGAGTGGGGCGTCGGCGTGCACGACTCCAACATCGCGGACGCCTACTTCGACGGTGACTCCTCGAGGCTCAAGGTCGAGCTGGTGCCGCCGCTGCTCAAGAAGATCTCGCGCCAGCTGCTCAAGGACTACGTGCTGTTCCCGCTGCTCTCGGGCCCGATGGCGGTCCCGGTGCTGGCCGGCAACGCCGTGGCCAACCTGATCCGCAACTACTGGACGTGGGCGGTGATCTATTGCGGTCACTTCCCCGACGGCACCGTGGTGTTCACGGAGGAGCAGATCCGCAACGAGACGCGGGGCCAGTGGTACCTGCGCCAAATGATGGGCTCGGCCAACATCGAGGGCAGCCGCACCATGCACATCATGACGGGTCACCTGAGCCACCAGATCGAGCACCACCTGTTCCCCACCATCCCTGCCTGGCGTTACCCGGAGATGGCGGTCGAGGTGAAGGCGATCGCGGAGAAGTACGGCGTGCCCTACACCACCGGCTCGTTCGGCAAGCAGCTGGGCGAGGTGTTCAAACGCATCGGGCGCATGTCGTTCCCGCAGAGCATGGACGAGGCGCTCAACTGGCGCGAAAACTACGCGGCGTACGTCCGGCTCAAGAAGGAGGGCGAGCAGGTGCTCGAAGGCCAGCGCAAGCCCGGCTATCGCTTGCCCGAGGCCGTAAAGGCCGAAGAGCCGTCCGCTCCCGCCAAGGTCGCGCGCAGCGTGGTGTCTGCGCTGCGCAAGTCCGGCTGGTTGAGCCGCGCCGCGGCCTGATCGCTGAAGCGCGACGCCTAGCCCCCGCTCGGCAGCTCGGAGCCGACGCGGGGCGTGCTCGCGTTCACGCGGGACTCCACCACCGCCAGCATGAAGGGCAAGAGGAGGGCGAGCGTGGCCGTGAACATGGCCACGACGTCCATGCCGACCAGGCTTTTGTCCGGGGCCGTGCTCAGAATTTGAGAAGCGATGAAGGCACCGGTGGCCGACGCCATGTGCTGCACGCAGGATTGGAGCGACATGAAGCGCGCGCGCTCCGAAGGATGCGGGACGCGGCTCGACAGCGCCTGCATGGGCACGAAACGGAACGAGCCAGTGATCATGAAGCCCACGAAGATGGCCATGATGGGCACGGCCGCGAGCGGCTCGATGAAGCCCACGTAGAGCGTGATCACGTAGAGCAGGCTGCCGAAGGCCGCGCTGCGCGCGGGACCGAAGCGGTCGGTCACGCGCCCGGCGACGCGCAAGCTCGCGAAGCTGACGAAGCCCCCTGCCATGTAGAGCCAGCCGAGCTGTTCGCGCGGATAGCCGAGGTTGAACTGCACGTAGGCCGAGAGGTTGGGGATGATCGCGAAATGGCCCGACATGGAGATCACGGTGGCCAAGAGGGACAGCGCCACCACCGGCCGGGTCAGGAGGGAGAACATGCCCAAGCTGGCCGCACGCCCGTGCTGCAAGTGGCCGCGCAGGGAGGGCAAGAGCGGGATGCCGAGGAAGGCCACCACCAGGCCGAGCCCCGCCACCGCGAAGAAGGGCAACCGCCAACCGCCCATGCTCGCGAGCTTGAGGCCCATGGGCACCCCCAACACCGAGGCGACCGAGAACGCGCTCATCACGAGGCCCATGGCGCGCCCGCGCCGCTCGGGCGGCACGACGTCCGCGACGATGGCCAGCGCCACCGATGTCGCAGGTCCGCCGAACGCCCCCGCGAGCACGCGCGCGGCGATCAGCGACCACAACCCGCTGGCGAACCCTCCGAGCGCCGTGGCCACCACCAGACCGAGCACCGCGCAGATCAACGCGCTCCGCCGATCGAAGCGGTCGAGGAAGCTCGCGGCGACGATGCCGCTCACGGCCGCCGCCGCAGTGTAGGCGCCCCCGATCACGCCCAGATGAGACGCGGCGATGCCGAGCTCATCCGCAAAGTCGGGACCGAGCGGCATGACCATCATGAAATCGAGGATGTTGACGAACTGCACCGCCGCGATGAGCAGCAGGATCTTGCGCTCACTTTGCGGCTGGGAGGATGGCATGCTTCACGTCCAGAGACTTTTTTGGGAGGAATATCGAGGAGTTGGCCGCCCCAACGGCAAGCCGCCCCAGAATGTGGTCGCACGATCCCAAGGTTGCGCAACACCCGCAACGGGTGGGATGTGTCAGATTGGGCAGCGGAGGCTCCATGACTGCTCCCCGTATCGAATGCTTCGCGGACTTTTGGCCGTACTACGTCGGCGCGCATCGCAACCCCAAAAACCGAGCCCTGCATTACGTCGGGACCAGCTCGGCCGTGCTCTGCGCGCTGGGTGGGCTCGCGACCGGAAGCGTCTTGCTGGTCCTCTCGGCTCCGGTGGTCGGCTATGGCCCGGCCTGGATCGGGCACTTTCTGCTGGAGGGCAACAAGCCCGCGACCTTCGGTTACCCCCGCTACTCGTTGATGGCCGACTTCAAGATGCTCGGCCTGGCCCTGCGCGGAAAGATGGGGGCCGAGGTGACACGGCTGTTCGGCAGCAGCGCGCCCGGACGGGACGCTCCCATGCTCGCCACCCGCTGAGCGAGCACGCGCGATGCTCTCCCCACCCTACGACGCCGGGGCGCGCTTGTTCGCGCTGCTCTTGGCTCCGCTCCTCGCGTTGACAGGCTGTATCCAGCTCGGTCCCCAGGACGACAGCGCGGATCAGGACGACACGCCGCCTCCATTCGCGGGCACCTGGCTGTACCGCGATCCGCTCTTCGACTGTGTCCACTCCTTGATCTTCTTCGATCGCGAGGGCAGCGATGCGTACGAGATCGACCTTGGCTGTTCGCTCGCCACGGGCGGGGTCGGCGTGCAGGTGGAGGCGGGCGAGTTCACGGTAGGGGCCGACGGCGAGGTCATGTTCGTGCCCACCCAAACCACCTGCGCCGGAGAGCGCGTGGTGCAGCACACCAAGGTGGTCGAGCAGCTCAGCGACGCGCTCCTGCGCGTGACGAGCGGCCAAGAGGGCCCCCTGCTCTATGATCGCGCCACGTCCACCGGGTTCGGCCCAAACCTCGTGCTCGGCTGCTTCGCGCGGGACGGCTCGTTTACGCCGCGCGCTCTGACCAACCTGTAGCCCACGCGTTCGCCATTCGCGGATCACCAGTCCGTTGGCGCATAGTCCTTGAGGAACTGGCCCCACACGTGCTTGTCGGTGTTGAAGCCCGTGAAGATCGGATCGACGATGCGCGCGGCGCCGTCGACGATGTCGAGCGGCGGGTGAAAGCCCTGCTCGCGGGTCTTGCGTGCCGCCAGCTCGGCCGCGTCTTCATCGGTGACCCAGCCGGTGTCCACGCTGTTCATGTGGATGCCGGACTTGATGTAGTCCGCGGCGGAGGTGCGGGTCATCATGTTGAGCGCCGCCTTGGCCATGTTGGTGTGCGGGTGCTTGTCCGTCTTGAAGGCGCGGTAGAACTGCCCCTCCATGGCCGACACGTTCACGATGTGCTTGTCGCGTGAAGGGATACGTTCCATCAGCGCCCGCAGGCGCCCGTTGAGCACGAACGGCGCCACGGCGTTCACGAGCTGCACCTCGAGCAGCTCCACGGCGGACACCTCGGCCAGGCCGAGTCGCCAGCTATTGCGCTTGCGTAGATCGACTTGCTGCAGATCCGCGTCGAGCTGGCCCGCGGGAAAGAGGTGCACCCCGCGCGCGTGATCCTCTTCGATCAGGGCAAGCTGCGACAGCGCTGCCGAGTCGCTGATGCCGCGCGCCTGCGCCACCAGCGCAGAGCCTTCCGTGACGTGGGCCAGGGCGCCCCCTGGTCTCGCGCGCAGGGCCTCATAGTCCCGGAGCAGAGTGCGTTCACGCGCAGGGAGCTTGGCGCTCTCGACCTGCTCTTCGTGCATGAGGTGCTCGTAGAAGCCGGCCGGCCGGCGCACCGTTTGGCATGCGTTGTTGATGATGAAGTCGAGCCGGTCGAGGTTTTCGTCCAGGTGCTTGGCGAAGACCTCGACGCTCGGCGTGTGGCGCAGGTCGAGCCCGTAGATTTGCAGCCTTTCGCCCCATTGCTCGAAGTCGGGCTCACGCGCGTAGCGGGCCGCGGCGTCGCGGGGGAAGCGGGTCGTCACGATCACGCGCGCGCCAGCGCGCAGCATCATGATGCCCGCCTGGTAGCCGATCTTCACGCGCGCCCCAGTGATCAGCGCGACCCTCCCCGCGAGGTTTGCCGTCTGCGCGCGCTTGCTCCAGTTGAAATCCCCGCACGTGCTGCACATGGAGTCGTAGAAGAAGTGCAGCTTGCGGAACCTGGCCTTGCACACGTAGCAGGCTCGCTCCTCGCTCACCTCACCCACCGAAGCGGGCAACGCGGCGCGCCCATCGGATCGCAAGGCCGCGTCGATGTCGGCCCCGGCGGCCACGGGCGGCCGGTTCAACATGGGCGTGAGGTAGACCTCCTCTTGCCGCTTCTTGCGGATGCCGACCTGCGACAGCACCGCTTCGTCCGCGGCGCGTTGCGCCTCGCGTCGCTTGCGCGCGGCCGCCCGCACCAGCTCGCGCTTGGCCCACGGATCCGGGCGCGCGACCTCCCCGGCCGCGCGCAAGAGGCGGGCGCGTTGTTCATCGGTGAGCTCCGCCAGCACGGCCCGCTGCGCGCGGACGGCCTCGAGGAACGCGATGGCGACCTGGGCCTGCGCTTGCCAGTCCGCCTCACCAAGGGGCTCTTCCTCAGGCGCAGCACGCTCCGCGGCCGGGTCGATCACGGGGTCCTCTGGGCTCGTACGGCTCGTCACGGGGCCGGAGCATAGTCGACCGCCCGACCTCCGCCCGTCCCTACGACGACTTCAGGCCCGCGCGAGCCTCAGCGTGCTCCGCCCGGCGCCGTGCGCGCTCGGCGCGCGCCGCAAGCCGCGCGCGACGCCGCCGTTCCATCAAGACGTAACTCGCGCCAAAGCCGAGCGCGGCGCTGACGGTGGCCACGACCAGCACGCCCACCAGGAACGCGATCACGTGCTCGCGGGCATCCTGCCACAGGCGCGCTCCGATCTCGCCAGCATTGCTCAAGTTGAGCTTTTGCACCTCGCCCAAGAAGTCGAAGTCGAGCTCCCGAGGGCGTAAGAGCGGCACTCCCACGCCGAAATAGGCGAGCGGATAGAAGAACAGAAACAGCGTAGGTGGCGTGGCCACGAAAGAAGAGACGAGCCCCGGTCCCTTCGGCACCCGCGCGATGTGAGCGGCCAGCACGGTGAGCGCAAGCGCGACCCCGAGCGTGGGCAGGATCGCGATCCAGATGCCCAACGCCACCGACGCCGCCACCTTTCCGCTGGGTTCGTGGCGAGGCAGGAGACGATAGGCGTAATAGCGAAGCGCGCGCGCGAGGTTGCGACGCCTGGGCCGGGTGCGCGCGGAGCTCATGATGGGCGCGAGCCTAGAGCACCGAACAGCAAAGCGCCCCAGGGATTTTCACTCTTTCCCCGGGCAGGGAGCCCGCTGGCTCGGAGCTGGCCAGATTGCGTATGCTTCGTGCCATGCCTGGGTCGTTTGCCAGTCGTCTCGAGGGACATCTGTTTACCGTGGGCCCCCGCCTTTTGAGGCGCATCGTCCCGCAACCCGAGCCTCCCTACCGGATCTGGAGACGCGCGGTGGTCGAAGAGGGGCGCGAAGTGGTCCTCTCGGGGTTACTGAGCGAACCCGAACCCGCGGGTCCGGGCGCGGACACTTTGGCCGTGATCCTGCACGGTTGTGGGGGCAATCCCCAGAGCCCCTACGCCACCCAGCTGGCACGCCACCTGCTCGGCCAGGGCCACGCCGTGCTGCGGCTCGCGTGGCGCGGTGCAGACCTCGCGGGCGAGGACTTCTACCACGCGGGGCAAACGGCGGATCTGCACGCCGTGCTCTCCGACCCCGCGCTCGGGCACTATCGGCGGGTGTGGGTGGTGGGCTTTTCGCTCGGCGGCCACGCCAGTTTGCACTTCGCCCATGAGTGCAAGGACGCACGGCTCACGAAGGTCGCGGCCATCTGCCCGGTGCTGCATCTGATGCAGACCAACGCGTTCATCGACTCCCCGAGGGCCACCTTCTACCGCTTGTACACCTTGCGCGGACTGCGCGCGGGCTACGCGAAGGCCGCGGCCCGCGGGCGGGCACCCACCGCACTCGCGGACGTGGCCCGGGCCAACACCTTTCGCGCCTACGACGCGCTGACCGTGGTCCCTCGCTACGGCTTCTCCTCCGTCGACGATTACTACACCCGCAGCTGCGTGTCCTACGTGATCGATCGCATCGAGCGCCCGACGCTCATTTTGTCCGCGCGACACGATCCGATGCTGCCCTGGCAGATCGCCGAAGGCATGCGCGCGCGCTTTCCCAGCGCGGTCACCTTTCGCTGGGCCGAGCGCGGCGGCCACTGCACCTTCCCGAGCGACGTCGATCTCGGGCTTTCGCTGGGCGGCGTGGGCTTCGAAGGGCAACTGCACCGCTGGCTACACGCCGAGTGAACCGCGCTCGGTCACGCGCAAGTAGCGGGTCTCAGGGTTGTCCTTGCGCCAGATCACCATGTCCATGACGTAGTGATGGATGTTCACGAAGGCATAGAGCGCCGCGAAGTACGGCGTGGGGCCGAGCACCGCGAGCGCCCCGCCGGGCTCGCCGTCGAACGCGACCCGTGCGCCCCGAAACAGGATCCAGCCGAGCAAGAGCGCAGACGCCGCGAGCGCCCCCACGCGCACGGCGACCGGCGCCTCGAACGAGGGTGGCCCTTCGCGCTCGCGGGCGCGCTCGCTCTTGAGCAGCCACACCATGTACAGATATTGCGCCGAGTGCAGCGCTGGGATGGCGTAGCGCACCAGCGGGTCGAGGCTCGAATAGACCGACCACAACCAAATGCTGCTCAAGTAGGCGACGAGCGGCGTGACCAGCGCGAAGCCGGGCGCGCGCCGCAGCTTGCGCGCGAGCTCCAGCGCGAGCCACAGAAAGGAGGCAAAGAAGATCGCCTGCGTGAGCTGCTCGAGCCCCGCGGGGTGGGCGAACGTCTCGTAAGGGACGCCCTTTTCCTCGAGCCTGCGGCCCGGGTCCGCCGGGCTCGCCCAGGCATAGGCCCAACCCGCGTAGGCATGTACGAGCAACGCGCGACGTTCGCGGCCGCTGAAGAACACCTGCCTTCGCGCGGCCAACACCACGAGCACGCCAAAGCCCTGCTTGACGTAGTGAAAGCCCACCAAGAGGAACATCAGCTGGATCAGGAGCCCGAAGCTCCACAGCGAGGGCGCGGCCAGCGCCCAGGACACCCAGCCCACGAGCAGCGCCGGGACCACCACACCCGCGAGCCAGTAGCGGACGCGCTGCGCCCGCGCGAAGGCGCGTCCAAGCGCGCGCTCCTTGAAGTCCTCGTAGAACAACAGGTAGGTGACCGCGAAGTGAGGGTCGTTGATCACGTGGGCCGCCAAGAACATGGTGAATCCCACCATGAGCTCGGCCTCGTCCAGGCCGAGCTCACGCGTGAGCACGCGCGAGAGCGCGAACAGGAGCGGCGTGGCCCCGCCGACGAGCAAAAATTCCCCGAGCGGCTGCCACCGCGAACGGCGCTCGGCCGGCGCGAGATCAGCGGGCGCGGCGGCGGACAGGCTGCGCATGGCGAGAGCATGCTGCCCGAAAATGCCGCGATCTTCTAGGTGCGCGCCGCACATCTGCGCACGCTCGTCGAAGAATCACTCGCCCCAGGGCCCTAAAGGCCGCCCTCGAGCTCCGAGAACTTGTCAGGCTCCTTCTGTCCATTCACTGTCGTATCGGTGCTCGATCGGTCTTCGCAACTTTTCGCTTTTTCCCTCCTCGTCCTCGCCGCCTGCGGCGGGTCCCAGGCGGCTCCGGCCGGCTCACACCCAACCACCGGCTCCGCCGGGGTATCCGCGGCCGAGCCCGCGCGGCCCAAGGAGCATGCGCCCCTGGCCCACCGTCCCGACTTGCCGCCCGAGCAACGCGCGCTGTTGGTCGTCGACGGCGAGGAGCGCTGGGTCGACGCGGCCGCTGCCGAAAACGAGGGGTTCACGCTGGTCGACCTCAGCGACAGCTGGACGCCGTTCATCTTTCGCGAAGAGCACTCCGAGACAGGCGAGGCTCTGCACAACCACTACCGCCGCATCTTCATCGGCCTCGCCAACGACCAGCTCGACAACGACGGCGTTCCGCTCGAGCCGGGCAAGAAGAACTACCTGGAGCTCTACGGCATCTTTCCTTCGCTCTCGGTGCTGCGTGACCGCTTCCTGAACAGCGCCGACAGCACTTGTCACGATCAAGAGAGCGTCGACGTGCTCTCGGCCGTCGAGACGGTCTCCTACGTGCCGCCCAAGAGGCTCGTGAAGGAGGCGCGCAAGCTCGCCCGGATCCAGGCGGAGCTCGACGCGGCGATGAAGCGCGAGAAGGTCGCGAGCTTGACCGAGCTCAGGAGCGCGGCCCCGCAGTTCGTTCCGAAGATCGACCTCGTCGAGAGGCGCGCGGCCGAAAGTCTGGCGATGGCGGCCGTGGAGCGGCGCCTCACCTGCGAGGGCCTGCTGAGCCCTGCGAGCAAGCACAAGGCCGGCGTCTACGATGAGCCCATGCGCCTCGCGGTGCGGCGGTTTCAGCAAAAGAACATGATCTACGAGGCGAACTTCTTGCGTCGCCAGACGGTGCTCGCCCTCGCGCGCCCACCGCTCGACAACGACTACGACGGCCTGGTGCGGGCCATCCGCGAGCGCGTCATCTCGGCCGCCGCCATCATCGAGGACGGCACCGCGGGCACAGCCAAGCGCCCCGGACTCGACCTAGCCAGCGAGTACACCAACCTGACGCTGGAACAGCTGGGGCTCACCGACACCGAGGCCGCCATCGCCTTCTTCAAGCGCCACGGGCCCGAGGAGTTCGCGACGCTGCGCGCCGCCATCAAGCTGCCGCCGCGGCCCGATTACTACGGCCCGCACATGGAGCTCTCGATCGTCGTGGATCGCGGAGACGTCTGGTACGATCTGCCCTTCGACGCGGCGGGCAACTTCAAGCTCCCCGTGCGCAAGCGTTACCCCACCCTCAGCCTGATGGTCACCCACAAGGGCAAGACCTTCGCGCTGGCCCGCTGGCGCACCACGATCGGCGGCTGGCGCGCCGAGCAAGCGAGCGACGGCTACGAGTACTTCCGATACAAGATGTCCGACGTGGGCCCGCGCGTGATCCGACAGGTCATGTCCGGCCCGGTCTGGATCGCGCCCGCGTCCACCCCCATCCGCTCGCTGGTCAAGAGCAAGTACGTGAACGGCTCACCCACGAAGGTCGTGAACTACGACGAGCTCGGCCCCGGCTTTCTCTCCGCGTACGGGGTCGTGGCGGGCTACTTCGTGACGCCGGGCCTGAACGGTCGCCCCGACTTCGACAACGGCGTGCGCGCCCACGGCTCCTCGGACTATCTCTCGATCTACAGCCCCAACGGGTTCTCCCACGGCTGTCACCGACTGCCCAATCACATCGCCGTGCGGCTCTATTCGTTCATCCTGGCGCACCGCAACCACAAGGTCTTGGGCGATCAGCCGATCGCCTTCTCGCGCCAGTTCCTCTCGGGCGAGACGGTGTACGAGATGCGCATTCCGTCGCGCGGCTACGCGTACCACCTCGATCCTCCGCTGCCGGTGGAGGTCCTCGAGGGGACCATCCGGGGCGAACAGAAGAAGCCGATCATCGGCTACATCCCCAAGCCCAACGAACGCTATCCGGGACCACCGCCTCCTGCACCCGATAGTCCGGAGGCGAAGGCCGGCGGAGGAGGCGAAGAATGATCAAGCATCCCAAGGTTGTCCTCGGCTGCCTCTCGGCCCTGATGGTCCTCGCGGGCGCGGCGCTGCTCGGCCCGATGCTCCTGGAGGCTGCGCCAGCGACGGCTCAGCCTGCCGTGCCCCGGCCGGAAAGCGCGGCCGTAACTCCGCCCCGCCCGGAGCACGACGCGGGCGCGGCGAAGGAGGAGCCGACCACGGCCACCATCGTCTTCGCCACCTCGCCGCCGGTCCCCGCCATGGTGTTCTGGGGCCGAAAGAAGCTCGGCAAGATCACGGGCAAGAGACCGCTCGTCATCGTGCGGCCCCTCGACAGCGGACCACTCGATGTGATCGTACGCGCCAACGGCTACTTGCCGGTGCAGACGCGCGCGCACACGTTCTCGGATCAACGGCTGGTCGTGAAGCTGACGCCGCCCGAGAGAAAGAGTGAGCTGCTCGGCTACAAGGCGCCGCTCGACGCTGGCGTGGATGTCTCCGATGAAGCGGCGCGCGAAGCGCTCGCAGACGCTGGAACGCCGAGCCCCGTCGCGCCGCCACCTTTCCAGGTCGCGCCGATGTCCGCGCCTTTCCGGGTAGTGCCCACGCCCTCCGCGGCAGGCCAGGCGCCGTTGCTGGCCCCGTGAGCCGCTGCGCACGAGCGCGGCGCGTTGGGCGCGAGCGCGAGAAGAGTCGCGGCGAGCGCAGCCGGCAGCTCTAGGAGCGACCAGCGCAGCGCCGCGTGATCGACGAGGCTATCGCAGCCAGCAGACGGCGCGGTCGACCATCGACGCTGCGTAGCCGAGCGCTTGCGTGATGTCGTCGTCTTCGAGCTGGGGGTACTCGCGCTTGATGGCCGCGCGATCGGGCTGTGTGGCCAGCGACTCCACGACCTTCCGAACGGGAAGGCCCAAGTCGCGGATGCAAGGAGTGCCCTTCATGCAGGTGGGATCGGTCGTAATGCGGTCGAACTGCATGCGGCGACCATAACACGCTCCTCCGTCGCCCGTGCAAATTGCGCCCATTTGCCCACATCCATGCGCCAACCTTGGGTTCGTCCGCGCGTGCGTGATCGCGATCTGGGTGCGTAACGCAAAACCTACGAGAATGCGCGCCGATGTAGGTTCCGTCGCTCCAGCTTGAGGACGCATCGTGATCTCCGTGCTGTTCCGAGCAGATAGGTGACCGAGCATGCGTCCATGTGCAGCGCGAAAAGTTCGCGCGAATTCTTTTTGCGGCAGCGTCCCATCCAGGTGCGCTCCCGTTCGCTCGTGCGCGGATGAGGAGTGAGCGCCAGAACGGCACGCGGCGTGAAAGGAGGCGGGCAAGTTCGTCGCGCGTATGCGCGACAACAGAGAGGAAGTAAATCGATGACGAACGCCCGGATGATCTTCGGTCTATGCGCCGTGATGGCAGCCTGTGGCGACGACGACTCGAGCCCAGATCAGACAGAGGAGCAGAACCCCAGCACCGCGGGAGATCGCGACGCAGACACGACTCCAAACTCGTCCGATGCCAGCGCGCCAACGGCGGATGCCGGAGCAGGGCCACGCGACGCCAGCGCCACGCAGGTTGACGCAGGCGAGCGGCGCGACGCCGGCCTTACGCCCGCCGCGGACGCGGGCGACGATGACGCCGGTGGCCCGCAGACCGACGCAAGCACTTCCGCCGGGCCCACCTTCAGTCAGGTCTACCCGCTCTTGGCCAGCAACTGCAGTCCCTGTCACACCACCGAGAACCAGGGCGGCTTGGACATGTCCTCTCGCCTCCTGGCTTACCAGAACCTGGTCGCTCAGAACGCAGGAGGGCCCATGTGTCGAGGCGCAGGTCGCGTGCGCGTCGTTCCTGAGAATGCGCCGGCGAGCCTGCTCGTGCAGAAGCTCGAGGGCACACAGGATTGCGGGAGCCGCATGCCGCGCGGACGCGCCCCGCTCCCGGCGAGCTCCATCGCCCTCATCAAGGCCTGGATCGAAGCCGGCGCACCGAACGATTGATCTTCTCACTTGCGGCCCGGTGCGCCCACGGGGCAAGCCTTCTCCTCTCCCGCCTTGGCTTCGCTCTTGTAAGACCGCTTGGAATGTGACCCGATCCGCAGAGACGGGCGTACCCAACGTGCGCCCTGGCCAGGTCCTGTGACCTGGCGCGGCTGTGGGGGACCATGCGACAGACACGAGGGAAATGGGTTTGCGTGGCGGCGCTGCTCGCGCTGGGCTGCGGCGGGGACGACAACGCGTCCGGAGCGTCGAGCGGCGGAGATGGCGGAAGCAGGCAGACGGGAGATGGCGACGACACGCGGAATGTCGACGACGAAAACGAAAACGATGACGATGACGACACCCACGTCGACGTCGAGAATCCGCTCACCGATCCAACCGACGGCCCACCCGCGGGGAACCCTGAAGGCAAATGCGCGATTTTGGCCGAAGCCGGCCTTGAAGACGTATCCAAGCCCACCACGGTGATCGGTAACGGCACGCCAGCGAGCTGCACCGGCGACGCCTTCATCCAGGCCGTCGCAGCGGGCGGGGTGATCACCTTCGACTGTGGACCTGACCCAGTCACCATCACGCTCGACCGCCCGGCCAAGGTCTTCAACGACAAGGGCCCCAAGATCGTGATCGACGGCGGCGGGCTGGTCACGCTGAGCGGCGGAGGCAAGACGCGCATCCTGTACATGAACACCTGCGATGAAAAGCAGAAGTGGACGACCCCCCACTGCGACAACCAGGACCATCCTCAACTTACGGTCCAAAATCTGACCTTCATCGACGGCAACGCGAAGTCCGAGCGAGAAGGCGGCGGAGCCATCTTCGCCAGCGGCGGACGGCTGAAGGTCGTCAACTCACGCTTCTTCAACAACCAGTGCGCAGAGACGGGCCCCGACGTCGGAGGCGGCGCGATCCGCGCGTTCCAGCAGTACAACGCGCTCCCCATCTACGTGGTCAACAGCACGTTCGGCGGCAGCGCCGAGCTGGGGAACTGGGGGTCCAACGGCGGAGCGCTCAGCAGCATCGGCGTGTCCTGGACCGTGATCAACAGCACGTTCAGCTACAACAAAGCCGTGGGTGACGGGGGCAACCCTGCGAAGGCCGGCACGGAGGGCGGCGGCAGCGGTGGCGCGATCTACAACGACGGCAATGAGATGACGCTGTCGCTATGTGGCGTAACCATGCAACACAACGAAGTGCGCGCCTACGGCAGTGCGATCATCTTCGTGAGCAACAACCATACTGGCAAGATCGTGATCAAGGACTCCACCATCACGGACAACGTCGGCGGCTCCTGGTATCCCAAGTACCCTCAGCTGTCGCACCACGATGACACGCCAGTCTCCGTGACCAACTCCACCATCGAGTGAGCTCGCGTCGACCGTGCGCGCTCTTTGCGTGGGCAGACCGGACCGCGCCCGGGCAGCTGGACTTGGCGCCGGTTCGGGGCCAACCTGTCGGGATGACGCGAGCTGGAGGGACCACCCATGGCGTATGACGACGAGCCAAAGCTCCATATCCCGATGCCGGTGGTGGTCGAGACCACCCACAAGGGCGAGCGTACCTGGGACGTTTACAGCCGCCTGCTCAAGGATCGCATCGTGTTTCTAGGGACGGAGGTCAACGACACCGTCGCGAACTTGATCATCGCGCAGTTGCTCTTCCTGGAGAGCGATGACCCGGACAAGGAGGTCACGCTCTACATCAATAGCCCGGGCGGCGTGATCACCGCCGGGCTCGCGATCTACGACACCATGCAATACATCCGCTGCCCGGTGGCCACGGTCGTCCTCGGTCAGGCCGCCTCCATGGGCGCCTTGCTCCTGTGCGCGGGCGAGGCCGGTCGACGCCGCGCGGTCCCCAACGCGCGCGTGATGATCCACCAGCCGGCGGGCGGCTTCTCGGGACAGCAGACCGACATCGAGATCCACGCGCGCGAGATCCTCGACGTGCGCCGACGGGTGAACGAGATCATGGCGCACCACACGGGCCAGACCGTGGAGCAGGTGAAGCTCGATACCGAGCGCGATCGCTACTTGAGCGCCGAAGAGGCGAAGGCCTACGGCCTCATCGATCAGGTCATCCGGCCCCAGGAGCTGCGGCCCGACCCGCGGAGCCGCTGAAGCACGCTCAAGGCAGCCAATCGCGGCCGGTTTCGACCTCCACGTGACGCAGGGACAGTCGCCCGTCCTTGACCTCCAGCACCCCGAACAGAATTGGCAGGTGCATCCTGCGTGGCCCGATCGAGCCCGGGTTGAACACCGTGAGCCCCCGGTCTCGCCCCATGAATGGCACATGGGAGTGCCCGCATACGATCAACTTGGCGCCGGCATCGTGGGCGAGCTTGGCTGCCTCGGCCCGGATCTTCGGACCGTAGACCGCGATGTGCATCAAGAGCAGCTTGAGCACACTCTCTCCGTCCGACTGCACGTCGATGGTCGTCACCTCCGGCAACTCCGGCGCGCGCTCATCGATGTTTCCGCGCACGGCGATCACGGGAGCCAACTCGGCGAGTTGGTCGAGCACCGCCAGATCTCCGATGTCCCCTGCGTGCAGGATGGCGTCTGGCGCGAGCGCGGAGAGCCGCTCGGCGGTCTTGGGGTGGGGCTGACTGTGCGTATCGGCGACGATGCCGAGCGTAAGTTTACCCTGAGGGTCCAATGAGAGGGTGGCCTGGGCCGCCTTCGGTGCTCGCCCAGTTCTGGCCTTGGCTCGTCTTCTCACCGAGCGTTTATGACCCAGGACGAAAGTCTCGTCTTCCTTTGGATGGCTGACGTATGGTGCGCTTCAGCCAATTTGGGGGGTTCAACATGAAGCGCAGACAATTCGTGGTGGGTTCGGCCTCAACCCTCATTCTGATGGGCCTTCTCGCCTGCGGTGATGACAGCGAAGGTTCCTCCATGAACAGCGGGGGTGACGGGGACCAGGGCGACGGCGACCGGGGTGATGGAGACCGGGGCGACGGAGACCAGGGTGATGGGGATGGGGGCGACGGCGATCAGGGTGACGGAGACCAGGGCGACGGCGACCAGGGTGACGGAGACCAGGGCGACGGCGACCAGGGTGACGGAGATGGGGGCGACGGCGACCAGGGCGACGGGGATGGTGATGGCGACGGAGATGCGGGCGTCGGGGACCAGTGCGAAAACGGCGCCAAGGACACCGCGGTCAGCAATCAACACCCGGGAGGCGGCGAGCACCACGTGACCATCCCCAAGGCCGACCTGAGCGCGAGCAGCAGCAAGACCTATATGACCACGGGGACGCACACCCACAAGATCACGCTGAGCGCCGCCCAGCTCAAGATGCTGGCCGAAGGCAAGAGCGTGACCGTGACCTCCACCCGGGACAACTCACACACGCACGACATCACCGTGTCCTGCGACTGAAGCGGAGGCTCACGCCCGCGGCGCGCCTGCGACCACTTTGCCGCCGCGGCAAGCCCCATGCTCCCCGCTCAAACCACCTGGTAGTCTGCAAAGCGCTTCTTGTACGCCTCGATCAGCGGGCTGTCGTCTCGCTGCCACGGGTGGAAGTCGGGGCGGAAGTACGAGAGCCAGGCGGGCACGAGGTCGTAGAGCTTCACCTTGCTCCCCCAAACGCGGACCATGCCCCTGAGCCAGATGCTGGGTTTGTGCGCGAGCCCGTCCCGCCGGAGCAGGTAGTACTGAAACCAATGGGCCGTCATGAACAGGCCGATCGTCGTGAAGACGAGCGCCATCACGCGCGGCAGGTAGTCCCCGTAAACCTCCTGGTAGGCGTCGAACGCCACCGCCTTGTGCTCCATCTCCTCGATCGCGTGCCAGATCCACAGGGGGAGGACCTTCTCATCTGCCAGCGCCTGCAGCTCGGGCTGCGTGAGCAGCTTATGCCCCAGGATCGCGGTCACATGCTCGAGCGCCGCCGTCGCCGCCAGCGACATCTGTGTGCTCCGCTTGGCCTCGCGCTCGCGGATCCCTTCTTTGAGCCCTTCCTCGAGCTCGCGTGCCGGATAACCAAGCCGGCGCAGCGCTTCATTGAGCGCGCTGTGCTCACGGGAGTGCAGCGCCTCCTGCGCAAGAAAGCCCGCGATGTCACGGCGCGTCTCGGGATTTTGTACCTGGTCTCGTACGGCCCGCACGGCGTCCATGAACATGCGCTCGCCGGGCGGAAAGATGATGGAGAGGGCGTTCATGAAGTGGGTGAGGAACGGATCTCCGTCCACCCAATAGCGCGGCAGGCGCTCGTCCAGACCGAACGATACGTTGCGTGGCTTCACAGTGACGGTGTCGGGCTTTTTGGCGCGGGGGGCGAATGCGACATGGCTCGGCATAAACGACAAGGTACTACGGCGTTGTGCGGCGAGGGTTGCCGCAACGTGCCATCGGTTGTGCCAAATCGGACAAAGTATGGCGCCCACATGGCCGAGGGGCGCTCACCAGCCGCCGTCGATATTCGTGATGAAATCGTACGGATCGCCGAGTTCTGAGGCGCTTACGGCGCCCAGTTTGGCGAGGACATCGGCCGGCCATGTCAGCGCCGCCGCGCCGAGGTTTTTCGAGGGAGGTCGTGAGGAGTGTGGGCGGGCTTCCGCTGGCGCCCAGCAGGATCGGATCAGTGTCGGATGATCTGAACGCGCTGCAATCCCAGCCTGATCTGTCCCGTATGGGGTCGGCGCTCGATGATGAGAGCGCCGTCTACAATGTCGTGCTCGACGAAGAGTCGGCGGGCGCGGAAGACCTCCACGTTCAGGTTCTCCCTAGACACCCGGAGCTCCTCCGAAAGGACGCTGGCGTGCACCCAGCCCTGCTCGGCCGCGGCGACACCCGTCTCCTGGTCGCGCAGCCGCGCCCGCGCGAGCATGAGCAACAGGAAATGATGTCTCCGGTCGGGCAGCGCGAGGCTCGTCGCTCCGCGATGCAGGACGATGCGCACGTGCTCCTCGCTGCGGTCCACCTCGAACGTGGCCGTCAAGCGGTGCAGCCGCATCTCGGACGCAGCCGGCTGGGTGCTCATCGCCGAAGCGCCAGCCGGTAGCAGGAGTTGCCAGTGCGTGTCGCCGAGCGCGATGCGGTCGCCCGTGGCAACCAGCTCCTGACACTCGCCACGATCGAGGACCCAGGCGACGCCGGTCCACTGCACGCTCACCTTCGGCTCATCGTCGTCTGGCAACACGAGCAGGTCGCCGCGCCCCATCCGCAACACTCCGTCCGGGCCCACAGCGGCCGGCGGCGGACGGTCGTCGTGCTCGAGCAACCACGTCTCTTCAGCGCCCCCGAAGCACAGCACGTCGCCGGCGATCAGCTCGTGCCACTCCGATCCGCAGGAACGTTGGTTGACCGACGTGCCGTTGCGGCTGCCCAGGTCGCGGATCCGCCAGGAGCTCCCGCTCCACGCGAGGACCGCGTGCTCGTTCGATGCGCAAGAGTCGTCCAGCCGAACTCCGGCGAGCGGGGTACGTCCGAGCAACGACCGCGGCGCGAGCAGCTGCCGCCTCTCGTCTCGCAGGCGCATCAGGGTGCCCAACGCATCTCCTCGGACGCACGCGGCCGCGCGTGGAATGCCCTGAAATGGTTGCTCGGCATCTCGTCGGCCAAACATAGGGCAACAATGCTCGGGTGTCAGCGGTGGGACATTCGGCGCCTGGGTGGACCCTCGTCTTCGCTTTCGTCTTGGCCCGCGCCGTGGTGACGACGCGCTTGGGGGGGGGCTCTCACCTCGCGCGGCCACGTGAAATGCCCTGAAATGGTCCCGAGCGTCTCGACCTGCCTAGGATGGAACGATGCTGGGGTGTCAGAAGTGGGACTGTCAGCGCTTCGTGCGGAGCTTCGTCTTGGCTGCCGTCTTGGGCCTCGGCTGTCGCGACGAGGGGCGCGACGGTGGTCTCGGCGGCCACGATGCGACCGTCAGCCAAACGCCTGCTGACCCCGCTCGGGAGGGCAACGGATCCGACCGGGTCCAAGCGCCCCCGGATGCCAGCGCCGAAGCGAGCCTCCCATCCGATGCCGCTGTCCGCGATGCCGCCATGGGCGACGTGACCAGCGACGCGGGTGTCCGTGACGCAGGGATCCGCGACGCAGCTATCAGCGATGCGAGCAGCGCTCCCGACGACGAGGCGGGACCGGGCGTGGACAGCGGCCCGCACGACGCGGGAGCCGACGCGACCAGCGTCCCCGAGGACGCGGGGACGGACGCGGACAGCGGCCCCAAGGACGCTGGAGCCGACGCGACCAGTGCCCCCGAGGACGCGGGGACAGACGCGGACAGCAGCCCCGAGGACGCGGGAGCCGACGCGACCAACGGTACCGCAGACGCCTCCCTTGATGAGGTTAACCCCTGCGCAGGCAAGCCGGGCGGACCGGACGGTGCGATCATGCAACGCAACAGGGGCTGGTGCGCGGGCTTTTTGGGCCCGGAGAACGTGCCACCGGACGAGCAGTGGTGCTTCCATTACGGTTGCTGCCTGATTGAGGCGCTCCTTGATCAATGCACGGGTTTCGACCGCTGCGTGACGGAGATGTGCCTAAACAACAATCCCTAGAGCCCCGAGGACGACGCTCGCATCCGTTTCGACGTCCTCGAAGCCCGGCGCGAGCACTCTCGTCATCCGCTCGGGGCTCTGGACGCCGATGGCGGCAAACCCAAGGCGGGCGTCGCTCAGGCAGCGACCGCCTTCCGCTCCGCCCCGCAGCTGGGCGCTGCGCCAGCGCGCTGCCGCCGCGCTCGGGCGCTGGCCGCTTGCGTCGAAGCCGAGGGCCGCGCGGTCGAGTTTCGCGATGGCCGCGCGGTCGTCGCCGCGCAGGTGCGCCACGCCGGCTTCGAGCAGCTCTGCCTGGAGGGTCGCATACACCGCCCGCTCACGTCGCAGCGCGCGCGCCGAGCGCAGCACCGCGCGCAGCAGCGAGGGCTCACGCGTCTGCGCGGCGCTCGCGAGCAAGCATTGGCCGACGTAACTCTGCGAGGTCACGCGAATGAACTGGCCCACGACGAGCAGCGAGCGCCAAAAGGGACGCATCTCACGGACCAGCGCGAGGAGCTCGCCCGCAGGCGCGCCCGCATACAGCGCGCACAACATCCGGTTGTGCAGCCACGAGACGGCCGGCTCGTCGAAGCGCTTCGACCTGCGCTCGGCGCCGAGCATCGCGAGCTGTCCCCGGGCCACTTCGAGCTCGTCGCGGTAGAGCGCGTGCACCGAGAGCTCCGCGCTGAAGCTGCGGCGGCCGACGTCGTCTCCGCGCTCGATGGCATCGTCGAGCCAGCGCTGTAGCGGCCGATTCAGCTCCGCCACGTCTCCCGTAAACCACGACGTGTAGAGCAAGAAGCGACGGGCCATGTCGAGTTCGACCCAGCGCTCTTTGCCCGGCGTCGTCAGGCTCTGCTCGGCGCGCCGCAGCGATCGTGACGCCTGCCGGAACTGCCCGAGCAGCAGCGCGCCGACGCCCTGCGCGAGATCGAGCAGGGGGCCAGCGGACGGATCACGGGTCGCTTCGGCGAGCCCTCGGGCGCGCGCGAACCGCTGCTCGAGGCGCGCGGCGTTCTTCACGCCCTCGTTGGCCAGGTACAGCGCCTCGAACACGGTGGCGCGGAGCACCCGCGGCGGATCCCCAGCGCGCTCGGCCTCCACGAGCTCGCGCGCGGCGAACCAGGCGCCTCGCAGCGTGTCGGTCAACATGTGCCCGCCCGCGCCGGCGGCCAGGGCATCGATGCGCCTGAGCGCCGCGGGCGAGGGGGGGGTCGTCACAGCTTTCGGTTGCAAACGCAGGCGCAGACGGGAGAGCAAGAGCCCCGCCCCGACGCCGACGAGGCTTCGGGGCGGTCGCACGTCGTGCGCCCGCAGCACCTCGTCGAGCAGACCGAGCCCCTCGTCGATCCGCCCCGCGCTCAGGAGCTGCTCGGCCGCTGCGCGTTTGGCGTCGAAGGCACCTGCACCGCGCTCGAGCTGCGCAAGGCGCAGGTACTCACGCGCGGCATCTCGCCCGCGGCCCGCCGTGCTCAGCACCTGCGCGAGGGAGCGGCGCAGGCGGCGCTCGAGCGCGGGCGCCATCGCCTCGGGCTGGGCGAGGGCCGTCCGCAGCCAGGTCTCCGCCTGACGGAAAGCGAGGCGGGCGAGCGCGCCGTCCGCGGCGGCGCACAGCGCCTCGAGCGCCCGCGGGTCACCCGCGCGCACCATCTGCTCCGCGATGAGCTCCGGCGTCGCGTCGGGCCAGCCGAGCGCCGCCTCGACGATCGCGGCGTGCGTGACGCGCCGCTCAGCATCAGACAGCGCCGCGTAGACCGCCTCGCCGATGCGCGCGTGTCCGACGTCGAGCGCGCGCATCTGGGTCGTCCAGCGCGCAAAGCGGAGATCGCACAGGCGCTTGAGGGCGCGGCGCCCGCCGGTGGACGCCGCGATGCGGTAGGAGAGCTCGCGCGGGATCTCCCCGGCGCACGCGCTCAGCCGCTCTAGCAAGCGGCGTTCGCACGATTCGAGCGCCCCGACGCGGTGGAGGATCGCATCTGCGAGCGTTTGCTCTCGCCGCTGCGGCGCGGGCAGCGACGCGAGCACCGAGAGAAAGAGCGGGTTGCCCGTGCTCTCGGCCGCCATTCGCGCCACATCTTCGGGCAGCGCATCGTCACCGAGCAAGGCCCGCGCGAGCGCCTGCGCGTCCGCATCCGACAGCGGCTCGACGGGGATCTCGGTCCTCTGCCACGGCCCGCGCGCGGCGCGTAGCGCGCGCACGAACGGCGGCTCGTCTGCGCCCTCGCGAAAGCAGACCACGAGCACGAGCGCAGAGGCCGTGGTGGCGCGCGCCAAGAGCTCCCTCAAGAGGTCTGTGCTGTCGGCGTCCGCCCACTGCGCGTCGTCGATCCACACGAGGAGCCTCCGGCCGAGCCCGGTGAGGAGGCGCGAGACGGCGCGGAAGCCCTCTCGCCGCCGCTCGCGGGGCAGGGCCCTCCGCTCCATCGCATGAGCCGCAGGCAGAACGTTGCTGAGAACCGGAAAGATCGCCCCGGCCTCTGCGAGCCCGTCCTGTGGAGAGAGATGCGGCAGCAGCGCGTCGATGATCGGATCGAACGCGTTGAAGCGGACGCTCTCGAACGCGCTGCACCTACCCTTCAGCACGAGCGTGTCGACGTCGCCGTGGAGTGCGCCAGAGAGCGCGCGGCGCACGAGCGTCGTCTTGCCGGCGCCGTCCGCGCCGCTCAAGAGAACGATGCGCGGACCTGCACGCGAGAGCGCGTCGCGCAGACTTTGCAGCTGCGTCACCCGTCCGACGAACAGCTCGCCGGGCGGCTTTGGAGCGCAAGCATCGGACAGCACCGCGAGCACCTCGGCGCCCGAGGGCCTGCGTTCGGGTGACGCGACGAGCAGTCGCGCGCACAGGGCTTTTAGGTCGGCCGGAGCGTCCTGTTTGGTCGAGCGCTCGCGCGGGAGCTCGCCAAAGAGCAGCTCGTGGAGCATCACGCCGAACGCGAACCAGTCGGCGGCGGGCGTCAGCGCGTCGCCTGCGCGTTGCTCGGGCGCCATGTACGCGCGCGTCCCGCTGCCGCGCAGCAAGCTCCCGTCCTCGTCAGTGAGGCCGAAGTCGAGCACGGTGACGCGCCCGGCGTCATCGACCAGCACGTTGCCGGGCTTGAGATCGCGGTGGATCACGCCCGCGCCATGCAGCGCCTGCACAGCTTCCGCGCACTGGACGAGCAGAGCACGTACCTCGCCCCAGCCGCCCTTCTCCCGCGCACGCCGAGCCGTCGCCGCCGTCAGCGGCGTGCCGCGCACCAAGTCCATCGTCAGGTACGCGCAGTCGTCGATGACGTAGAGCTCGTGCAGCCGTACGAGGCGCGGATGATCGAGGCCTTGCACGACGCGGAACTCCGCCTTGATGAGGTGCGCGCGGCCCGCACGAGGTGCGCGCAGCGCTTTGAGCGCGAGCGACTCTCCAGACTCGAGATCCGTGACCTCGAAGACGACCCCGGTGCCGCCCTGTCCGAGCTGCCGCACCACCTCGAAGCGGCCCGACAGGATGTCTCCCGGCGCGATCCGGAGGAGCGCCTGCGCCTCGTGCGCGGAGGCCCCCTCCGTCATCGTGCGCGTGAGCGCTTCGGTTCGTTCACCGGACACCATGGCAGAAATTCACCGTTCATCGTATCGGAGGCTCCCGGTTTCCGCGAGCGCCCAGTGCCGGAGGCGGGCGCGGCTCGGCCCCCCTCCCGCAGGACCTATCGACGGTGCGGAAAGCTCACTCCCACGGCACGAGGTCGGGCGCGTACGCGTTGTTCCCGTAGGCCGCGCAGAACGCCGCCTCGTCGCCAGCGTAGGTCGGATCACCCAAGATCACGGCCGGTCTCAGGGCGTCCCACAGCTTGGCCGAGGGGCTGGTCACGTTGCGCAAGTCCTCTGTGACCCCTTCGTCCTTGGTCAGGTCCATGCCCACCACGACCATGTCGAGTCCGCGATGGCCCTGGATCACTTGGCCCAGCAAGCCGACCGCTTGCCACACGCCCACGTCGTACTGCTGCTCGCAGTCGCGCACCGCACCGTAAAGGCAGTCCGGCGCCGTCGAAAGCCCGTGCGGGTAGTGCTCGTGGAGGGCGACCGGCGCACAGGGTCCCGGGTTCACCGCACCTACCCCAGGCAACTCGGGCAGCGCCTCTTCGCCGAGCAGGCTGCTGACACCGATGGTCCAGCCTGCGCTGGCGTTGAGCCACGTGAGATATCCATAGCCTGTGTTGGCGTCCTCGAAGGAAGGGTGCGTCATGCGGTAGACCCACTCCGAGGAAAGGAGCCGCTCCCCGTTCCACTCGCCCCCACGCAGCATCAACTGTCCGAGCTTGGCCATGTCGAAGACGTCCGTACTCCAACCAAATCCCAGCGGCTTTTCAGCGGTGTCGCTCGGCCACGCCGAATGCGCCATCCCAAGCTTGTCGAACAGAAACCACTGGGTGAACTGCGCGAGATCGCCGAGTCGCGCGCCGTCCTGCGCGAGCGCGAGGTTCATGATCGTCGAGAGGCTGTCGATCTGTACGGTGCCGAAGGTGTCGTACTCCATGGTGCGCTCGCCGTAGGCGAGGCTCTCGTTGTGCGCGATCATGGCGAGCACGTGGGCGATGCGCGCCTCGGGGTTGTAGGAGAACGTATCGAGCCAGTGGTCCACGCGGTCCTCGTCGCTGAGCGGCTTGGGCAGTGCGCGGGTCTCGTACGCGACCATGCCCATGACGAGCGCCCCGAGGGTCTTGGTGACCGACCATGCATTGCGGGGGGCCATGCCCTCGGCCTTGAACTGGTGACACAGCTTGCCGTAGCGAATCACGGCCCAGGGCGTGTTCAGCGCGGCGTCGGCGGCCGCGAGCGCGGCCGGATCCAACCGACATGTCTCGAGCACTTGATGCTCCGGCACGCGCTCCCAGGGCAGGGGCCCGGGATCCCAGGGGACCTCGGGCGCACGCGCGTCGTCCGCATTGCCCGCATCTCCCGCGTCCTGGTCAGCCCCGGCATCGGCGAAAGGCCCGGGCCCCCTGGCGGCATCCCGTTCCGCCTCCGCGACCACGCCTCCCTCGTCGCTCGCGTCGGCCGTCGGGCCCCGGGGCTCCGCAACGCGCGCTTCGCGCGCCCCATCGCTCGCGCCACCACACGCGGAGGCCAGCGCGAGGATGGTGGCCAGCCCGGAAGCTCGAGCTCCTCTCATGGGCGCGACGCTAACACGCGCGGCCCTGCCGCCTGCTAGATCATCGCGCCGCGCGCGCCGGAAGGTCGTAGGCTTCCTCGCAATCTGTAGCCTCCGCGCGAGAGCCGCAGCGAACAGCCTGCCCGTTGGCTTCGAACGAATGAACATGCCCAAGGACAAGCGCTCATCAAGAGTTCTCGACAAGCCGCGCAGGACGCGGGCGACAAAGGACGCCGCCTCCGCGCGAGAGCCGAGCGCGAGCGAGGGCATCTACGCCGTGGTTCGGGCGATCCCGCGTGGCAAGGTCGTGACATATGGGCAGCTCGCAGAGCTCGCCGGGATTCCCAGGGGCCATCGCCTGGCGGCGCGCGCGATGCGCATGTGCCCCACCGGGCTCCCGTGGCACCGCGTGGTCGGAAAGAAGGACGCGCGGCGTGCGCAAATCAACCTGCAGGACCCGGAAGACGCCGCGTTGCAGCGCAGAAAGCTCACGGCGGAGGGCGTTTGCTTCGATGACGCGGGCTTCATCGCGCTCCGCGCGCATGGCTGGCTGCCCAGTTAAGGACCAGTCCATCGCCCACCCTGGTCACGTTGCGCGTGGGCGCGCGAACATCGCCGCGCAGAACAAATGCGCTTGAACGATGTTCAATTCACTCCTCGCTTGGTGACTTTCGTTCACAATCCCCATCCGAGAACTATGAGTGAAAACAAGGAGCGCGAGCCGAGCCCCAACGTGCAGGCAAAGCGAGCCGAAAAGAAAGAAAAGTACATCGCCGCCGCGCGCGAACTCATCAGTCAATCCGGCATCGCGGAAGCGAGCGTGCACGGCTTGGCGCGCAAGCTCGGACTCTCGCCGGCCGCGCTCTACTGGTACTTCCCGTCCCGTGAAGCGCTGATCGGCGAAGTGCAGCGCCGTGTCTTCACCGAGATCGCGCAGGAGTACCGTGCGCGCAGAGAGAAGCTCGAGGCGCAGTTGCAAACGCGAACCAGTGATCCCGCGGTCGCTTGCTTGACCCTCGTGCTCGGTTGGGCCCAGTACTATCTCGAGATGCCCACCCGCAATCCCGAGCAGGCCCGTGTGATCGGCTTCTCGCTCGATCCGCGCGTATGGCTCGACGTGGAGGAAGGCGCGCGCTTCGCTCCGGTGCTGCTCCAGCTATTCCGCGAGGTCTCCCTCCCCTTCCAGCGGGCGGAGGAGGTCGGGGCGCTCAAGGCCGGCGGGGCCGCTGGGCGTGCCGTGCAGTTTTGGGCGGCGCTGCAGGGTCTGGTGCAGACGGCGAAGCTCGGGCGCCTCGCGCCCGGGCTGTTCGATGCAGCGAAACTCGGCATGGCGAGCGCCGAAGCGCTCCTGCTTGGCTGGGGCGCTCAGGAAGCGGCGCTGCGCGCTGCGCGCGCCCTGGGACAAGAGATCGCGAGCGAGCTCGACTGAGATACAAGCCAACACCCTCGTGCTGATGTGTGCCGGCCGCCCAGTGGCTAGCCGACAGCCCGTATGGCAGCCTCCTCTCATGCCTGACTACAGCCTTTTCGGAGCGGAACATGTCCGCCAGTACGAAGCGACAGGTGGCAAAGTCGGCCACGACTGGAATGGTGCAACATGCCTGATCCTGCGGGCAATCGGGCGCAAATCGGGCGAGGTGCGCAAGCTACCGCTCATCTACGGCCGCGACGGCGGAGACTACGTGCTGATCGCTTCCAACGGAGGCGCACCCCAACACCCAGGCTGGTACGAGAACCTGGTCGCTCACCCAGAGGTCGAGATCCAGGTTCGCGGGGAGATCATCCCGGTGGTCGCCCGCACCGCGGGCGCAGCAGAACGAGCGCGCGTGTGGCCGACGATGACGGCGCAGTGGCCCGATTATGACCTGTATCAAACCAAGACCACGCGCCAGATCCCCGCGGTGATCCTGAGCCCGCGCTGATGAACTCAGGCGACGTGACAGCCGATACATTCGAGGTACTCGGCCACCGTCGCTGGATGAGCGCTCTCCTCGAGGTTACTTGGGTAGATCGGCAAGTCGTCGGCCTTGGCATCCGCGTGCCTGGCGCGAAACATCTCCATCGCGAGCCAGGGACCGACTCCGGGCACTCGCGCGAGCAGCGCACCGACACGCTCCTCACCTCCCGTGAAACCACGCTTCACGCTCCCCACCGCGCGAAGCATCCGCTGTTGTGCGTCCTCCCGCAGCGCGGAGCCCAGCGTTTCGAGCGCAGCTTCCACCCCCGCCGCAGCTTGCGCCAGCTTGAGCGCGGCAAGCTCCTTGGTGGCCGCGTCGTTGTCATCGGCGACCACTTGCTTCTCTGAAAAATTCATCGTGTCCCCCCCGAATGCCACCACCATCCCTCCGTCGCCGCATGCTGACAACGCTCAAAATCTGCTGTCGCGCGCGGCGTTTCTTGCATATCCGGCGGCGATAGTCCCGGTTGAGGACGCCTCATGGCGCGAAGTGGCCGCGCGCATGGAGTCCGCGCTGGGGACGGAGCGCAGCGAGCTGGAGTAGCCAGACCTGCGTCTGCCCTGACGGGTGCGGCAACGGACGGATTTGGCGCAGCTCAGTACGAGAACTGCACGTTGGCCCCGAGGTAGGTCGCAGCAAAGGGGGTATTCGTGTACCCCTGGTACGACGTCTCCAGCCCCACCGCCAACCGGCGGCGCAGGATCAGCATCACTCCGCCGCCGCCCAGATAGGCAAAGCCCTGGTCTCGCTCGTCCGGTCCGATGTAGCCGAACCCCGCGCCCCCCATCGCATAGGGGAGCACGGGCCCGAGGCTCACGCCCATGCGCGCGGTGGCGTAACCTGCCACGCTCTGGAAGTCTCGGATGATATACGCGGAGAGTCGCGCCCCTGGGGCAATCACCATCGGCCCCAGGCGAAAGTCGTAGTAAAAGTCACCCGCTCCGGAGAAGCCCACATGGTCCGACGGACTGCGAAAAAATGCCCCCGCCGTGAGATTGAACTTGGGACCGCGCGTCGCCTCCTCGACGGCGTCGGCGTTGGCCACGGCGCGTCGACGCACGTTGATGGCCTGGGCCGAGGTGCCCTGCGCCGCCCCGCACACCGTCAGAACGGCGGCCAGAGCGAGTCCGCGCGCCAAGCTCGACGTTGGTTTCTGCGAGCTGCTCATATCATTCGGTCTACGTCGCGCGTGAGACGCTCGCCATGTGGTGTGCAAAAGCTGCGCTCGGCGCGGACCTGCCCCGTGTCCCACTGGGGAGGCCCGCAACGATGATCCGCTTCAAACCGGAGCGGTAACCCCCACCCTAGTCGTCCGCGTGCGCGTGCCTACGTGCTGAACAGCGTTGTTGCGAGCGCGGACATTGCCAAGGAACATCGTCCATGAACGCCCTCAAGAAAAGCCAGGCCAAGAAGAAGAGCACCAAGGGCGCGAGCGCCAAGCAACGAGCGAGCGCGGATCGCAACGTCGAGCGTGCAACCCCCAAGAAGGCGGGGCAGAAGAAGACGACCGCCAAGAGGGCGAGCCCCAAGAAGGCGAGCAAGACGACTGGCGCCAAGGCCGTCTCAGTCAAGGCGAGCAAGAAGGCGGTTAAGGCGAGCAAGAAGGCGGCCACCAAGAAGGCGGCCACCAAGAAAGCGGCCACCAAGCCCTCGGCCAAGAAGGCGGCCACCAAGAAGGCGACCACCAAGCCCTCGACCAAGAAGGCGACTACCAAGAAAGCGGCCACCAAGCCCTTGACCAAGAAGGCGGCTACCAAGAAAGCGGCCACCAAGCCCTCGACCAAGAAGGCGGTCACCAAGAAGGCGGCTACCAAGAAAGCGGCCACCAAGCCCTCGACCAAGAAGGCGGCTCCGAAGCCCTCGACCAAGAAGGCGGCCACCAAGAAGGCGGCTCCGAAGCCCTCAACCAAGAAGACGGCGGTCGGTGCACGCAAGGCCGCCGCCAAGACGCCCCCTGCCGCAAAGTCCCGCGTCAAGACCACCACGCGTCCGCGCGGCGTAAGGGCAACCAGCCGCGAGGTGGTGGCGCTGCCGGCGCAGGAGGAGCGGGAGGATTACGCGCTCGAGGTGGAGAGCGTGACGGCGACCGTGATCGAGGGGGAGCTGCTCGAACTCCCAAGGCGCGATGAAGCGGCCCCTGAGGAAGACGAGATCGAGGTCGAGGATGGGGAGTTTGAGGAGGTGATCCCCGAAAGCGTAGAGAGCGCGCCGGCACGCGAGGAAGTGGAGCTCGAGGAAGAAGAAGGGCCGCGAGAGGACGAGCAACGCGCCGCGGAAGACGAGGACCAAGACCAAGACGAGGACGAGGACCAAGACCAAGACGAGGACGAGGAGCTAGACGAAGACCAAGACGAAGACGAAGACCAAGACCGAGACGAGGACGAGGGCGAGGGCCAGGACGAAGACGAAGACCAAGACCGAGACGAGGACGAGGGCCAGGACGAAGACGAAGACGAAGACGAAGACGAAGACGAAGAGCGTGGGGAAGGCCCCGCGCTCCCCCGAGATTTCGAGCCAGAGGACGAGGAACTAGACGACGACGTGGGCATTCGAGAAACGCACGACGAGGAAGAGCTCGACGACGAAGATGACGAAGAGCGCCACGAGTTGAACGACGAAGATCAAGGTGAGGACTGAGACGCACGCCCTCGCGTCGCCATTGCGCTTGCGCCCCACGGAAGGCTGGCGGTGACCCGAGTAGGTTTGCGCGTGCGCGCAGTCGAAACCACATGTGGAGGGCGAGTCGACGCGCGGCGAACGCTCGTGAGTCTTCAGCGCTGCACCGCGCGCGCCGCCGCCGAAATTTTCTTCACGCAGACGTGCAACAAGGGCTTGCCTTCCGGCACACAGAAAATGGCAAACTTAAGCGCACGAGAATGGCTGCCTGGGGGATCGCATGCGCCGGTTCGGCGCGCACGTGGCGCGCTCCCCCAGCGCCCGGAGGAAGAAAAGTCATGCGTGGAACGTGGACGGCAATGTCGGTCTTCTTGTGGGCTTGTGCTGGCGGACAAACCCCAGCCCCGAACACCGCCGTCGAGGCGAACGGGAGCTCGGCTCCCGCAACGCAGGCTGCGGCACCTGCTGCTGAAGCGTTGACCGCCAAGACCAACGCGCAAGAGCCGGCCGCGCTAGCGACCAACAACGCCAAGACCGTGCCCGCCGAACAAGGCTGTCAACCCTTGCCCAACACGCCGCCCAAGACGGTCAGCAGCGACAACTCCGTGAGCGACAGCGCCGAGACCGGGCAAGCCCTCATCTTCGACGTGGCGGGCATCTCGCTCGAGCTGCCCGCATGTACGCCCGATGCCGATGTTCGCGTGATCACCGTCTCGTGGGAGACCAAGGATCGTCCGAGCGCCAGCCGCATCCATCCGAACTTCTCGCGCCACGCGGCGACGCTGCGCGTGGATCAGTCGATCACGGCCCGCGAGGGATCGCAGCTCTTGGTCCGCCTCCACAGCAAGCGTGAGCTCACCAAGCCTGGCGAGAAGCTGGTCCTGGCGGTCGAGAGCAGCGGCGAATGCAACACCGCGAACAAGAAGTACAAGCTCGACGACGGAGGTTGCTCGCACTGGACCATGTACGACGCGTCCTTCGATTCGGAGAGCAATGAGATGGTCGCACCCATCCCGAGCACGGGCGGCTATCGCCTGCAGTTCGGCTGGATCCCGAACAAGTAGCTCCCCATCACAACCAGTCGCGCGCGAGCACACGGGCCAGACCCGCGCCGCGCGCCCTTGCTCGAAAACCTCGTGCGACCCTCACCTACAAGTGGTCAAGGGTCCGCGGGTGCCGTCGATTCGTGGCGAGATCCGTCGCGCACGGTTGGACCAGCATGACACTGCCGGCCAGATCGGTAACTCGGCCGTCCAATCGATCTCGACGGTTTTCCTTTCGCAAGAATTTTTCGCGCTCTGTGCCATTCACTGCTTGAACGGCGGGTCCACGCTGTGTGACCTGACCGCCGCTCGAATGCCCGTGTCGGGAAGCACGGGGGGATGTCGTGTGGGACGACGTGCCGACAAGAGCGGTCTCGGCGGAGGATGGGAACATGTTCGATCGCTTGGCCCTTCGGGCTCTGGGTACGACTGTCGTGTTGTTGAGCACCGTGACGTTGGGCTGCGCGGCAGATCCGAAGGCATCGCTGGCGGCCAATCGTGACCTCGATACCGATCGAGATGCCGCGATCACGGGCGCGGACGAGGGCGACGACGACGAGTGTCCTGCGGACAATCCGTACTGCGCGGAGGACGGCGACGAGCCCCTGGAGAACGAGTGCGGCAGTCTGCCGATCGATCTCGACTCGGTCGGGGTCAACATCATGATCGCCGTCGATGGAGCAGCTTCCATGCAGACCCACTGGGTGCGCGTCCAGAACGCAGTGAAGGCGCTACGGACGGCGCACCCTGACGCGGAGGTGGGGCTGCAGGTCTTTTGGGGCGAGCTCGTGGGCGACGTGCAAGAGGGACTCGCCAAGTCGAACTGGTGCGGCGGCACGAAGAACAACGTGCTCGACGTGGGTGCCAACACGACCGACGCCCTGGTGAAGTTCCTGGGTTCGGCTCCCCCAGGCCCCAGCTTCGTGGGCGGTCTCTGGGAGACTTCCCCGGTGATCGAGCCGCTCAACTACTACCTTCACAACGCGACCAAGCTCGCGGATCCGACCCGCACCAACTATCTGGTGTTCATCACCAACGGCAACGACAACTGCTTCGGCTCGGTGTTCACCAACAAGAGCGACAAGCTGCTCGCCTACGAGAAGCTCGCGGTCGAGCTTGGCAAGCGCAACATCCGCGTCATCCCGATCGGCTTCGATGCCTCGGCGAAGCCCGGCTCCACCGGCACCCTGGGGACCGTCGACGGCCGCACCGACCTGGACGTGCTCCAGACCTTGCTCAAGTTCGGCAACTCCGGGTTGTCCGAGCTCCCGAAGGTGGACGATCCCGACAAGCTCGGAGAGGTCCTGGCCAAGGTCGGCGAGAGCGCCCGCAACTGCCGCTTTTCGATCCCCGCGGTGCTCGATCCGGTCGAGGCCATCAACCCGTTCCAGCTCGACTTCGCCATCCACGGCAAAGTCATCCCGCGGGACCGCTCGCGCGTCGAGGGTTGGAACTTCATCGACGGCGACACGAGCCAGGTGGAGCTCTTCGGCAAAGCCTGCGAGGCCGTCCGCGCCAAGGCCAAGCTGGAAGCTCGCAAGACGTGCGCGGACGACATCTGCGGCACCGCAGCGGTCAAGGTAGAGACCAGGCCACGCGCCGTCCAGTACCTGCTCGACTCCTCGGCTTCCCGCATCGAGTGCACCGATGGCGCGGGCGGCTGTCTGATCCCGCCGGGCCTGGGCATTCCGCGCACCCTGACCTATTGGGAAGTGGTACAGCACGCCCTCGGCAGCTCGCTGGTGGCTCCGATCAACGACGACATCGACTTCGGCATGCAGTTCTTCCCCGGCAAGAACGCGAGCGCCTTCACCTGCGATGTCGCGACAGAACCCGAGGTGCCGCCTGCTCAGGGCACCGAGATCACCATCTTGAGCGCGATGCTCGAGAAGCTGCCCTTCGGTTTCAGCCCCGTGGTGCAGGTGCTCGAAAACGTCGCGAAAAACCCCGGGCACCTCGCCGATCCCGGCGTGAAGGGCGCCGTGGTGATGCTCACGGACGGCGGCGACAACTGCGCGGGCGGCGCACAGGCGGAGGTCGTCGCTCGGCTCGGCGCGGCCGCCAAGGCGCTGCTGGACAAGGGCGTCGAGACCTACGTGGTGCGCTACGGCTCCGCCGGCGGCAAGTCGCCCGAGCAGGACGCTCAGCTACGCGCGATCGTGGCCAACGGGGGCACCGCCAGCGCAGATCCCACCGATATGGACAAGATCCCGTACGTCGACGCCAAGAACGACCAGGAGCTCAGCGATGCGCTGGCGAGGATCTCCGATCAACTCGCGACCTGCTCGTTCGCGCTGGGAGGGCTCCCGGACGACGCCGACAAGACACGCGCCAACCTCTACTTGAACGGGGAGGTCATCCCGTTCGATAGCGACGGCGGGGGCCTGGAAGGCTGGGCCTGGCAGGATGCGGAGCAGACCTCGGTGCACCTGCACGGGGAGGCGTGCGAGGCCTTCAAGACCAACCGCAAGACCAGCGTGGTCGTGGAGTTCGGCTGCGCACCCATCGAGCTGCTGTAGGCGAAAAACGCAAGGCAGCTCACTTTGGGCTCAACCGGCTGGTTGCGCGGCCTTGGGCTTGGGATGCTTGCGCTTGGAGCCCGGCCTGCACGCGAGCTCGGAGTTCGGCAGAGGAAAGCAGCTCCCCTCGATGAGCTTGCCCCCCACCTGAAACTGGCAGGGGGTCCCCTGGGTCAACCCCTTGCACGCCTCGATCATACCCGGCGGCAAGATGGGAGGCTGGGCCTCGGCCACCTGCGCTCCGGCCACGCCGAAATGGGCCGCGAAGGCGACGAATACGACCCCGAACAGGGCGCGCGCTGACGACATGGCCCCATTGAAGCAGAAAACGCCGCAGCGATCTCGGCTGATGCGCGCCGGGTCTGCCGTATGACGCGAGTGCATGTGGTCAGCAGTGGCAACGATCTGGTATCAACCAATCAAGCGAACGGTCCACCATGGATCCATGGCGTCACCGCGCACAGCTCCTGGAGTATACCTTGACTAAATCTAGCTCCCACCCTTCGCTTCCACGTGCAATCGTCGTCGGCGGGAGCATGGTGGGGATGGCGGTCGCCCGCGCCCTCTCAGAGCACTTTCAAGAAGTCATCGTCGTCGAGCGGGACGTCTTGTCCAAGGAAGCCCCCGAGCACCGCCGCGGGGTCCCGCAAAGTCAGCACATCCACAACCTGATGCTGCGTGGACAGCACGAACTCGAGGAGCTTTTCCCGGGCTTCTTTCAGGAGGCAATAGCGCTCGGCGCGACGCGTATCGACCATGGACGGGACGTCGCGCGCTGCACCGATATCGGCTTCTGTCCGCTGTTCGAGACCGGCTACGAGTCACTCTCGGCCTCGCGTGCCCTCTTCGAGTTCGCGCAGCGCAAGCGCTTCCGGGAGCTCTGCCCGCAGGTGACCTGGCTGGAAGGCACCCGCGTCGAATCCTTGTTGGTCGAGGGCGAAGGCAAGGCGCGACGGGCAACGGGCGTGCTCACGGACAACCCCGAGCAGCGCGAGATCCGCGCGCAGTTGGTGGTCGATTGCGCGGGCCGGAGCGTACTCTGGAAGCGCTGGTTCACGGAGCTCCAGATCCCCTTGCCCAAGGAGACCGTCGTCGACTCCCGCTGCGGCTACGCGTCCCGCTTCTATCGTCGCAAGCCGAACCGTCCTGGCGTGAACGCGATGATGGTCGACCCGCTCTTTCCACATCGCCCGCAGTGGGGCGTGATCGTGCCGATCGAGAACAACCAGTGGCTCGTCACGTTGGGGGGCTTCAACGAGATGTACCCGCCGAACGACGAGGAAGGCTTCACGAACTTCGGCTCTCGCCTGCAGACGCCCCTCTTCTCCGCGTGGCTGGCCGAGGCGGAGCCCTTCGGGCCCGTGCGCACGATGCGCAAGCTGGAGAAGCGCTGGAACCACTTCGAAGCGCAGAAGCAGCCCCTCGGAGGGTTTCTGGCCATCGGTGACTCAGCCTGGGCATTCAATCCGCTCTACGGGCAGGGCATGTCCATCGGCATTACATGCGCGCGCATCCTGCGCGACACGCTGCGCAAGGACCCCACGCTCGAGACCCTACCCCGCCGCTACTACAAGGCCGCCAACTCCTTCGCCCAGCCGCCGTGGCGCGCCGCAGCGCTGCTCGACTTTGCGTGGCCCAAGACCGCGGGGGCGCGCCCCTGGTACGCGGGTCTCGCCCAGAAGGTGGGCCACAGCTTGCTGCGCGCAGCTCAGTTCGACAATTACCTGTTCTTGAAGCTCTTGCGCGGCGCTCACTTGCTGGCCAAGCCACACGAAATCGCGACCCCGCGGGTGTTTCTCGCCCTCTTGCGCTACTGGGTCCAGCGTCTCACCGGTACACTGCCGGCGACGGACCTCACGCGCCTGCCCGCACCAGAGCCCCAGGCGCTCGCGGTGCGCACCGCACCCGAGAGCGCGCAGGACTCCCACGCCCCGTAGGTCTTCGCGAACGCGCGCTCCCATCGCCGGATCAGGCCCAGAACGGCTAATTTGGAGGCGAAGCGCGTAGGCTAGAATGCGCGCTTCGTGGACACACAGGAGAATCATCCCCTTTCATCCGCGCCTGAGAGCGATGCGTGGAGCGTCGCCTCCGGTTGGCTCGCCCTCGGCCTGCTGAACGTCCTGTGCGTGAACATCCTGCAGACTCCGTCGAGCGGCCTCTGGGGCATCCGCTTCTCCCAGCATGCCGTCGACTTCGGGCGTCACGTGGCGTTCGCCCTCTTCGCCGCGTTGTTGAGCTGGATCGCGGCCCGCTTCCTCTCCAGCTCCCGGCCCCGGCGCCTGGTCGCGTGGGCGCTCTGCTGGGCGCTCGCGATCGCAGTCGGGGCGCAGCTTCTTCCCGAGGACGTCGAGGGCATGGCGCTGCGCTACGCGGAGCGGATCCCGCTTTCGCCAGCGGTCATCCGCGCAGCGCTGGTGATGCTGTTCGCGAGCGGCGCGCCGCTCTCGGTGTGGGCCTTCAAGGTGCTCTCAAAGCCGTTCGTCAACCGCCTCATCGCGGCCGTCTTCGGCCTCTCCCTATACGTGGTGAACAACAGCTTCTCGCCGCTCGACAATACCGGCATCCATTTCTTCATGAGCGTCGCGACCGCCCTGCTTTTTGCGGCAGCCTTCGCCGGCATCGCGCGTGACGTGGCGCGCAAAGCCGAGGCCTTACGTTCGCCGGTGCGGAGCGCCATCTGGCTCAGCTTCGTCG
This sequence comes from Myxococcales bacterium, assembly GCA_044507075.1. Lineage (GTDB taxonomy): Bacteria > Myxococcota_A > Polyangia > Polyangiales > DASUME01 > DASUME01. The sequence continues at coordinate 53,043 of JBIQKA010000001.1, read as the reverse complement.
CCTGGGGCACATGGGCGATAGCTTATCCCCACGAAAGCGCGGTCCTCGTCGAGGCCTCTCACTGGCCCTCCGCGCTCTTGGTCGAAGAGCTCGCCTGGAGCCACGACAAAGCGCGAACGAGCAGAGCTCCCCTGCTCAACCCCTACTTCCGCAACCGAAAAGATCAGGCGCCCATTCCGCCTTCCCACGCGCTCAATCTAGCTCAGGACGCGATCGTCCTGCTCATCAGCGTCGACGGTATGCGCGCCGACGTGCTGTCGAACCCCAAGGAGCGCGCCTTCGTCCCCGTGATCGACAAGCTCGCCAAGGGCGGCGCCGAGTTCACCGAAGCGCGAGCCACCGGTTCCCAGACCGTAGTCAGCCTGAGCGGCCTCTCCACCTCGAGTTACTTCTCCCAACAAGAGTGGACGCGCAAGAGTCCCACCGCCGAGCTTTGGCCGTGGAACGACCAGCGGCCTCACCTGGCGCAGCTGCTCACAACGGCCAAGGTGCGGACGGTGTCCATCCCAACCGCAACCTGGTTGACCGATGAGTGGGGCATTCTGCGCGGCTTCACGGAGAACCGGTTTCCCAAGAACCAAAAGGGTTGGGTCAAGGGTCGGGCGGCCACGGCCAGTATCCTCGGCGCCCTCTCAACTCACCGGGAGGGGCCCTTGTTTCTCTTCGTCCACTACCTCGACTCCCATGCCCCGTACAAAGCGGGCGGGGGCGGCGGCGGCGACAAGGAGCGCTACCTGCGCGCGCTGAAATTCGTGGACTCCGAGATCGGTCGCGTGCTCGCCGCCGCGAAGAAGCTCGGGATGAAAGACCGCCTCACGGTCATCCTGACCTCCGATCACGGCGAAGCGTTCGGCGAACATGGCACGCGCTTCCATGCCACGACAGTCTACGACGAGCTGCTGCGGGTTCCGTTGATCATCCACGGTCCCGGCGTCGTGCCACGCAAAATCGCCACGAAAGTCAGCCTCGTCGACATCGCCCCCACGGTGCTCGACATGTTCCAACTCGACACGCCCGGCGAGTACATGGGGCAGAGCTTGACGCCGCTGCTCGTGGGCAAGCAGGTCACGTTCTCGCGTCCGATCGCGGCCGACAGTCGTCTCAAGCGGGCCATGGTGTTCCCCGGCGGCTGGAAGGTGATCCACAACCAACGCCTGAACGCCACGGAGATCTACGATCTCGAGCGTGACCAGAGGGAGCTGAAGAACCTCTACCCACTGCCCGAGCTGGAGGACGAGGTGATCCTGCTGCACGCCTTCTTCGAGCAGCATCGCCTGCGCGACAACGGGTACGTCCCCCCCTATCGCAAGTGAGTCCGGCGGGAGCGCGCCCCCCCCTTACGCCCGCTCCCCCGTCGCGCACGCCCCCTCCAGAGCGAGCGAGGAGCTGACAACCCCTGACCATCCTGCCAGATGCGATCGCGAAGATCGCGGAACGGATCAGACGTGAGGCAGGGATAGATGTGCGCTTCTCTGGGGGGAAGGCCTACGAAACGGCGCGCCGGGGTGTTTCTCAGTGCTGAGACGTAAGAACGAGTCCTGATACCATCTGGCTACAGTCGTCTTACCGGGGGGGGCAGCGCGTGAAGGTTCGCAGCTGGTTTTCAGCGTGCGCTTTGGTGATGTCTATTGCTAGTGGAGTGGTCGCGCAGGAGCAGGCGACGGCTGAACCGCAGGACCAGCAGGTCGCTCAGATCCAGGCGCAGGACTATCGAGACCGCGCCGCGCGCGGCTTGTTCGAGGCCGGCAGCGTGGCCTACGAGGAGGGGCGCTACGAGGAGGCCCTCGAGCACTTCGCCAAGGCGTACGAGCTGAGCCCGACCCGCCATCTCCTTCTTTACAACATCGCCTCGAGCCAGGACCGCCTGCGCCACGACAGCGATGCGCTCAAGAACTTCGAGCGCTACCTGGAGCTGAACCCCACAGCGTCCAACAAGTCTGCGGTTCAGGCGCGCGTCGAGGTGCTCAGGCAAGCCGTGGCGCGTCAGATCGAGGAGGACGCCCGCGACGCGGAGCTTGCCCGTGCCGAGGCCGAGGCCGTGGCGGCCGTCAACGCCGCGCCCCCGAGCACGCCTCCGGCAGAGACCACGGCTCCTGGGCGAAGGCGGCTTCCCCCGGCGGTCACCTTCGTGGGGGCCGGGCTCACCGCCGCGCTCGTGGGCGTCACGATCTGGTCCGGTCTGAACACCAACAAGGCCCGCGATCAGTACGAGGACTATTCGCAGATGCCGCGGGCGACCGCGCGCGAGAGCAAAGGCCTCTACGAGGACGGACTCAAGCGGCAGACCCGCACCAACGCGCTCGCGATCAGCGCTGGCGTGGTCGGCGTCGCCACCGGCGTGATCGCGGCGTTCTTCACGGATTGGCACAAAGAAAAGCCTACGCAGCCACAGGTCAGCGTGGGTCTCAATCGCTTCGAGTTGGGGCTGAGCCATGGCTTCTGAGCGCAAGCTGCTGACGATCTCCGCGGCGTGCCTGCTCTCGCAGGCTTGCTTCGTCTTCGATGACAAATTCTACAAGGCGCTCGAGGACGCCGAGGAGCAGGACGCAGGTCAGCAGGGCAACCTGCTCGACGGCGCTACGGACGGCGGGAGCACGGGCGATGGTGACTCCTCGACGGATGCTGCCTCCGGCAACGACGCAAGCAGCATGGAGATCCCGCTCCACCTCGTGAACTCGTGCGACGCCAAGGACATGTACTTGCTGCACGACACCCACCCGCCCGTCGAGGTGTCCACGGTCGGCTTTACCGACGACATCTCCTCCACCCGCTGCTTGCCGGACGTGCCGGGGCCCGAAGGTTGGTTGGCGATCGACATGGTCTCCGGCGACCGCTGGCACTTCCACGTCCATCCGAGCAACAAGGTCGCCCAGGGTCAGGCCGTACAGAACCCCGCGCTCTACATGCGCCAGGACTGCGCCGACGATCGCGCGAGCTGCAACGCCGGCACCTTCCTCGATCTGTGCGGCGACGGTCAGGACGAGCACTTCACGTTCGAGGCCACCTCGACGACGCGCTGGCTGTTCGCGCTCGACGACGTCAACGGCGCCGCGGGTTCGTATCTGCTCACGGTCGCCAAGCCCATCTGCGGCAACGGCATCCAGGAGCACAACGAGGCGTGCGAGGACAGCAACCTCGACAACGGCGACGGCTGCTCGCGTGACTGCCGCGTCGAGCTCAGGTCCGATAACCTGAGTCACTCCGAGTTCAACGACGACTGGACCACAGCCAACATCCTCTCGCTGGTCGATCTCAACACGCCTCAGAGCGTGCTGGGCGACATCGGCGGCTTCTGCGACCAGGATCTGTTCGGCTTCAACGTGCCTTCGGACAACGTGACCGTCACCGTCACCATCGGCCCCTCCAACGGGCCCGCCGGCAGCAGCGATTGTTCGCAGAATCCAGCCGACGTCAGCCCGGTCACCGCGCTGCGCCTGATCGGCAGCGACGGGCGGTCGGAGCAGATGAAACAGGAGTCGAACGATCCCACGTTCTGTCCGAGTCTGACCATGAGCGGACTAGCCGCGGGCTTCTACTACGTCGCCATCTCCGGCGACGAGACCAAGAAGACGTTCACCTACAAGCTGACCGTCACGCTCAGCAAGTGAAAGGGTAGGACGGTCGATGCTTAGCAAGTTGCCGGGCCAGGGCCGCATCCTGGGCTTCGTCGTCCCCCTCGCGCTGACCAGCGTCGCGCATGCTTTCCCGCAGTATCCCGACACGTTGCCCAACCGGGCCTACACCTTTTCCGCCCGCGAAGGGCAGGATCGCCCGTGCATCACCTGCCACAACAACCCCGACGGCGGGCAAGGTTGCGTCTGTCCCATCGCCCCTGGGTGCGACCAGACCCCGGTCGATCCGAAGCTGCACACGGCCCCCTGCTTCAACCCCTTCGGCAAGGCCTATGCGGACAACGGCAAGGTCTGGAACGCGACCCTGGCCGCGCTGGACTCGGACGGCGACGGATTCACCAACGGTCAGGAGCTGCAAGATCCGCTCGGGGCCTGGGTGTATCCGGTGAGCCTGCCCGAGCCTGGCAACAAGAACTACGTGACGCGCCCCGGCTTCCCCGACGATCACCCCGGTCTGCCCGGTCGGGACATGGACAAGGATGGAGTGTGCTGGTTCGGTCGCGATCTCAATCATGACGGCGACTGCAGCGATGTCGGAGAGAACACCGGGGGGTGGGACTGCGATGACGACGACCCCAACACCAACTCCCTCGCCCCCGAGCTGTGCACGGACGAAAAGGACAACAACTGCGACGGGTTGCCCACGGTGGCCGATCCCCTGTGTGGATCCGTCGTGGACAACGACGGCGACGGCTACTGCGAGACCGGTCGCGACCTCAATCGCGACCGCAACTGCCTCGGGGATGGGGAGCCCGGAAGCCAGGTCGATTGCGACGATACCCGCGCCAACGTGTACTTCGGCGCGCCCGAGAACTGCGTCGATGGCCTCGACAACGACTGCGATGGCCTGATCGATCAGGACGATCCCCAGTGCGACCCGAACGACGACGACGGCGACGGCTACTGCCCCCTCGGCGAGGACAAGAACGGAAACGGCAACTGCTCCGATCCAGGTGAGCAGACCAACGTCTCGGACTGCGATGACACCAACGCGGCCATCTCTCCGGCCGCATCGGAGATCTGCAACGACTCCCTCGACAACGATTGCGATGGCAACCCCGATTTCGCGGACAGCACCTGCCGACACCTGGTGGACGCCGACGGCGACGGCTTCTGCCCACAGGGAGAGGATCTCGACGAGGACGGAAATTGCGCCGGCGCGGGCGAGGACACGGGCAAGGTCGACTGCGACGACGCGCTCGCGACGCGCAACCCCGGAGCGAGCGAGATCTGCTTCGCGCTGACCCTCGACGCGGATTGCGATGGCCTGGCTTCGCTGTCGGATCCCGACTGCGTCGGCTACAAGGATCTGGACGGGGATGGCTTCTGCCCTGCGGGTCAGGACCTGAACGGCGACGGTGACTGCATCGACGACACCCTGGTGGTCGACGTCGTCGAGTACTCCATCCTCAACAAGGTCGATTGTGACGACAGCTCGGCGATCGCCTTCCCGCGCAACGGCAACGAGGAGCCCCTCGACGGCACCGGCTGCTTCGACGGCGTCGACACCGACTGCGATGGCCACATCGACGCCATGGACAGCGACTGCCATCCCTACAGCGATCAGGACGGCGACGGCTATTGCCCGCTGGGCGTCGACCTGAGTGATCCGAAAGATCAGGACTGCACCGACCCGGGCGAGTCGCGTGAGACGACGCAGGACTGTTTGGACAGTGATCCGAGTTTTGGCCCGGGGGTGCAGGAGAACTGCGTCGATGGGGAAGACAACAACTGCGATGGCGCGCTCGACGAGGACGACCCCCAGTGCGTGTCGACCCAGGACCTCGACGCCGACGGATTTTGCCCGCGAGGCACCGACCTGAACGGGGATGGAAACTGCACGGGGCCAGGGGAAAACCGCGGCCACGACTGCGACGACCAGGATCCCACCATCAACAGCGGCGCGCCCGAGGACACGGTCCCGCTGTGCAAGGATGGAGCGGACAACGACTGCGACGGCAAGACCGATCGAAAGTCGCCGAGCTGCGGGCTCTTCATCGACAACGATCAAGATGGCTTCTGCGAGCGCGGCAAGGACGCCAACTTCAACTTCACCTGCCTCGACTCCGGGGAGCAGACCTCCGCCAGCGATTGCGACGACACCACCAAGCTGGCCTTCCCGGGACGCCGCGAGATCTGCGACGACGGCATCGACAACGACTGCAACGGCAAGGTCGACGCCCTGGATTTCAATGTGTGCGGGTGCACCCGCGACGACGAATGCGCGATCGACGACCCATGTCAGATGGGTGTGTGCGTGAATATGAAGTGCGACGTGCGCGCCATTTGCGGGGAGCCGAACTCCACGGGGGATGCGGACGCCGGCGAACCCGTACACGCGGACGGCGGCGAAGGCAGCCCCGACGCAGGCGCCGAGCCGCCCGCCAAGGCGCCCAAACCGCCGAGTTGCAGCGCAGGGACGCGCCCGATGGAGCCGGGATCGTTGTGGGTCGCGCTGAGCGTGCTGGGGATGTCGGTGTTCTGGGGACGTAGGAGGAATCGAGGATGAGGCTTGAACTAAGAAATGCCGCCGCGCTGCTTTCCGTGTTGATGGCGTGCGAACTACCCGAGCCCATGCTGCTGGGCGACGAGCCCGACGCGTCCGAGGATCCCCACTTAGGGCACGAGATGGACGCGGGTAGCATGAAAGAGGACGGCGGCGTGCACGCACATGATGCGGGCAGCGATGCCAGCGAGCACGCTGGCTTCGGGCTACACGTCCGCCCCAGCAACATCACCTGCGTTGCGCCCTCCTACGTCTCACCTTCCGCATCGGACGGCGGCGTGCAGGAGTTGATGCCCGAGAAGTTGTCCGAAACGGGCTGCTTCGACCCCACCGATCCGTCCAAGCCCTACGCGGGCCTTCTCCCCTTCGACCTCAACTCCCCGCTGTGGTCGGACGGCGCCGACAAGAAGCGCTGGATGGCGCTCCCCAGCGGCGCCAAGATCACCGTCATCGAAGGCGGTGACTTCGACTTCCCCCCGGGCACCATGCTGGTCAAGGAGTTCAGCCTGGGCGGTCGGAGGCTCGAGACCCGCTTCTTTGCCCACCACCCGGTCCACGGCGACGGCGGCGTCGCCGCGGGTCAATGGGTCGGCTACACGTACGAGTGGAATGCCGAGCAGACCGAGGCTTTCCTGGTCCCCGCGGGCCCCACCACGCCCTTCGACGTGGACCCGAACAACGCGGGCCTCGGTCAATGGCAGGTGCCAAACCGCGATGAGTGCATGACCTGTCATACGGTCGCGGCGAACCGCTCGCTCGGCCCGGAGGTGGGGCAGCTCAACCGCTCGTACACCTACGAGAGCACCGGCACCACCTCGAACCAGCTCGCCACGCTCGATCACATCGGCATGTTCACGGAGCCGCTCCCGGCCATCGAGACGCTGGCCAAGCTCGCAAGCCCGGAGGACCAGGCGAGCGACGTCGATCAGCGCGCGCGCGCCTATCTGCACGCGAACTGCTCGTTCTGTCACCGCAAGCCGGATGGCCTCGGCGGTGGCCCCGACGAGTTCCGCGCCAGCGTCCCGTTCGAGATGATGGGCATCTGCGACGTGGCTCCGACGATTGCGTCGGCCGTCACGGAGCTCGGCATGGATCCCTCGAAGGCCAAGATCCTGGCCCACATGTCGCCGCCAGACTCGGTCATGTGGAAGCGCATGCAGGCGCGCGGTCCCTTCCAGATGCCGCCGATCGGCTCCAAGAAGGCGGACATGGAAGGCCTCAACCTGATCGCGCAGTGGATCAACTCCATCACCGAGTGCCCCGCTCCACCGAGCGCCCCCTAAATGAACGCACGGTCTCCGACTCCGCGTGCCCTCCTTGCGCTCGCCCTGATCTCACTCCTGTGGGGTCCCACACGCGCGCGCGCCCAGGCGTGGCTGCAGAGCTTTCAGGCAGACCGATTCACCCCAGCGCCCGCGCTCAATGACGGCCTCGCGCTCGACCTCCCGAGCACGCTTCCGAACCTGACTCCCTCGGTCCAGCTGCTCGGCGACTATGGTGCAACTCCGCTGCGGAGCCGGGCCTATGGCGCGGACGGCGGAGACGTCGACATCATCTCGAGCCGGCTCAACCTGCACGTGGTCGCCGCGTTGGGCCTCGGAAGTCGCGCACAGGTGTCCGTGCACGCGCCCATCACCGTCTATCAAGCCGGTGAGGATCCGGTGGCGGGCGGTCGCCAGTTTGCGGCCGTGAAGAGCGCTGGCATGTCGGACATGGGTCTCGGCGGCTCGCTGCGCCTCTGGGGTCAGCCCGATCGCGGCCCGCAGCTGGGCTTGAACGCTGCGCTCAGCCTCCCCACGGGCAGCGAGGGATCGCTCGGCACCGACGGCGGCGTCGGCGCACGCGGCACGCTTTCGTTCGCCCAGGCGTGGTCAGCAGCCACCCTCGCCTTCGAGTCCGGTCTTTCGTACCGCCCCGAGCGGCAGTACGGCTTCTCCGAGATCGGCAGCGAGTTTCTGTATCGCGTCGGCCTGTACGTGCCCGCTGGCCTGCGGTGCAAGTTCATGTTCGAGCTCAATGGGGCGACCAACCTCGCCCATGGTCAGCTCTTCGAGAAGAACGCGCGACCGCTCGAGGGCCTCGGAGGCCTGCGCGTGCGCATGGGAAAGGGCTTCTACGGAAACCTCGGCGGCGGCGTCGGCCTGCTCGGAGGTCCGGGTTTGCCCACAGCGCGCGGCCTGCTCGGCGTGGGCTACATGCCTTCCCAGGAAGCGAAGCGCGAGAGGGGGGCGAGCACCTCCACACCCCAGCCGGTCGACGCAGCGACGGCGCTCGACACCGACGGGGATGGCATACGGGACGACCAGGACCTGTGCGTGAACGAGCCCGAGGATCTCGATCACTTCCAGGACAGTGACGGCTGCCCCGATCCCGACAACGACCTCGATGGCATCCCGGACGATCAGGATATTTGCCCCAGGGCCGCCGAAGACCGCGACGGCGTGGATGATGAGGATGGATGTCCCGAGGCTGACGGCGATCGGGTGCCCGCGACGGTCGTAGCCCCTGCAACTGACGAGACGAGCGCTCAGTCCGACGGAGCGACGCCTGCACACGTCCACTTCGATCAGAACGCCGCGGAGGTACGCGGTGCGACGCGGCGGGACTTGAGGGCCGCCTTGAAGTGGTTTGGGCATCATCCGGGCTCCTACACCCTGCACCTCGTGGGTCACGCGAGCGCCGAGGGCAGCGCGGAGTACAACGACCAGCTCTCGCTCGCGCGCGCGCAGGCGGCCGCGCGGTACCTGCAAAAACACGACGTCTGGCTGCGCCAGCGCGGCGTGAAGCTGACGATTCTCACCGACGGTAAGGGCTCCCGAGAGCCCATCGCCGACAACGAAACCCCCGAAGGACGCGCGAAGAACCGGCGCGTCGAATTCCGACTCAAGCAGCGCTAAAGCAATGTCACAGGGTTTACAAATCGATCTGAGTGGAAAGTCTGAAAGACTCCCAACGTCCTTTCGCTGGGCGCTCCTGACCGCGTTCCTCGCGACCCTGGGCTGGGCGTCCGAAGCCGCCGCGTACACCTGCTTCTATCTGCAGCTCCCCAACCTGATCGCGGGACCTGAAGCAGCCTCGCCCGGGGACACCTGCACCGCCTGCCACCGATACTATGCCGGCTCCGAGCACAACGCCTTCGGAGACGCCTTCGAGCTGGCGCTCGACTGCAACGCTCCGGGTGGCGTGGGCTGCACCGCGGAGACTTGGGGCGACAACTGGTGCCCGACGAGCGGTGCAGACACGGGCCCAAACTTCGACCCGCAAAACAACTGGGCCGGCGTCGCGGAGATGTACCATCTCGACTCCGATGGCGACGGCTATCGGAACGCGCTCGAGCTCTACGCCGGGCAGAGCAACACGCTAACCGGCCGCGTGCGTCACCCCGGCTACGCGAGCAGCGTACCTTGCGATACCTGCGCGGCGGTCCCGGGCGCAGTCTGCAGCGTCGACAACTGCAATCTCTGGAACAGCTACGACAACAAGTATACGAGCAAGAATGACTGCCTCGGCGATCAGCCCGACACCTGGAGCTGCAACTGCGGCCCGGGTTACACGGGCGACGGCAACGTGAGCTGCAGCAACCTGAACGCCTGCACGTTAGCGGCCAGAGAAGCGTGTCTAGAGGACGTGGGCACCGGTAACACGTGCATGGACCTCGCGCCGCCGAGCACGACCTATACCTGCAACTGCAACGCGCCCGCGTACTACGCCCCAACGTCCACGTCCTGCGCGGACTACAACGTCTGCGACGAGCTCTTGAACCCGTGCGACAACAACGGCGACAGCACGGCCACGTGCGTGGACGCAGTTGCTCCCGACATCGGCAACACCTGTAACTGCACCACCCCCAAGTACAAGCTCGGCACGCCGAATCCCACTACCAACGTGGTGAGCTGCGTCAACTACGACGCGTGCGTCGAGCTCAACAACCCCTGCGACGACGGGCCCGATCCCACGGGCACCTGCACCGACGTGGCTCCGAATGCCGGAGACGGCATGGGCAACCGGTGCACCTGCAATTTCCCCACGTTCACGGAGGGCCCGCCAGGCGTCAACGGCGTGCGCGGCTGCGTCCCGTATGACGCCTGCACCGCCCTCAATAATCCGTGCAACGACAACGGCGACGGCGCGGCGCAATGCTTGGAGCGTGATCCGCCGCTGTTCGGCAACAACTGTTCCTGCAGTGCGGGCTACTCGGAGAGCGCGCCCGGCGCCAACGGCGTGCGCCGCTGCCTCGACACCGACGGCTGCACGGGCGCGCCGTGCGCCACGGGGGGCGACGCGTCGGCCGTTTGCACGGACGTCCCGGCCGGCATGGGCGGCGGAAACCTCTGTACATGCAGCCCCGGCTTCGCGCTCAGCGTCGTCGGCAACACCCAGACCTGCGTGAACATCAACGAGTGCGCGGACGAACCCTGCAGGGCCGAGGGCGACAGCGCGGGATCCTGCACCGAGAACGCGCCTGGCTTCGGGTACGCGTGCAGCTGCGGAACGGGCTACGTCAGCACGGGCGGCAGCTCGCCCGTCTGCCGCAACGCCGACGCCTGCACCGCCTCGGCGAGGCTCGCCTGCGCCGACACCCAGCCGGGCAACACCTGCGACGACGGCGCGCCGCCGAGCCTCGGATACGGCTGCACCTGCGGCAACGCCGCCTACGTCCTCTCCGCAGACGGACTGCGCTGCGAAAACCGTGACGAGTGCGAGAACAACCCCTGCCGCGACGGCGGCGACGCGAGCGCGCAGTGCACCGACAACGCAGCGCCCGCCACGGGCTACGCGTGCAGCTGTGGCGCGGGCTACGTGAGCGACGGAACCACCTGCGTGGACCTCGACGAGTGCACCGCCAATCCGGGTCGTTGCGTGCACGGCAGCTGCCAGAACATCGTCGGCGGGGCCGGGTACACCTGCACCTGTGACAGCGGCTACCAGATCGACCCGGCCACGGCGCCGTTCAACACCGTGTGCGTGCAGGAGAACGAGTGCACCAACGGCACCCACGATTGCAGCGCGTTCGCCGCCTGCACCGATCACGAGCCCGGATGGTCCTGCGCCTGCTTGCCCGGTTATCGTGACACCGACCCGGACAACCCGGGACGCTCCTGCGTGGAGATCGACGAGTGCGCCGAGGGGACCCATCTGTGCGCCCCGGATGGCGTCGGCGGGACCTGCAGCAACACGGCGGGCTCCTACACCTGCACGTGCGATCCCGGCTACGCAGGCACGAACACCACGGCCTGCACCAACATCAACGAGTGCACGAACGGCACGCACCTCTGCGCCCCGGGCGGAGCGGGCGGAACCTGCACGGATACACCCGGCTCCTACACCTGCGACTGCGATCTGGGCTATGACGGCGATGGCACCACGGCGTGCACCAACATCAATGAGTGCACGGATGGCACGCACCTCTGCGCGCCCGGCGGCCAGGGCGGAACCTGCACCGACACACCCGGCTCCTACGTGTGCACGTGCAACTCCGGCTATGCGGGCACGAACACCACGCAATGCCACGAGATCGACGAATGCGCAGACGCAATCGACGACTGCGACGTGAACGCCCTCTGCCTCAACAACCCCGGGGGCTTCACGTGTACGTGCCTCTCTGGCTACAGCGGTGATGGGCGCTACTGCCTCGACATCGACGAATGCGACGAGGACGACCCCACCCACGACTGCAGCGACGACGCCACCTGCACCAACCAACTGGGCAGCTTCGACTGCGATTGCTTGCCCGGCTTCGAGGACGACGATCCGGACAACCCCGGTCGGCTGTGCACCAACATTGACGAGTGCGACGACGGCACCCTCAACGACTGCGACGTCAACGCGTTCTGCATCGACGAAGACGGATCGTTCAGCTGCGCGTGCGACTTGGGCTTCATCGACATCGGGGCCGCGCGGGTCGGCGAGTGCGTGAACATCGACGAATGCACCACGGGCGCCCACGACTGCGATCTCCTCGCCACCTGCACGGACATCCCCGGCAGCTACTTCTGCACCTGCCCGGCGGGGTACGCAGACGCAGGCAGCGGACGCCTGGGGGAGTGCAGTGAGATCAACGAGTGTCTCGACGACGCGCTCAACGCCTGCGATCCAAACGCGACCTGCACCAACACCGATGGCAGCTACACCTGTGCGTGCAACCCCGGGTACGAGGACCTGAGCTCGGGCACGCCGGGCTTCGTGTGCGGGAACATCGACGAGTGCCTCGACGATACGCTCAACAATTGCCACGCCGACGCGGACTGCACCGACACCCCAGGCTCCTTCACCTGTGCCTGCAGGAGCGGCTACTTCGGCGACGGCCTCGCGTGCACGAACTTCAACGAATGCGACCTGGGCAGCGACAACTGCAGCCAGGACGCCGACTGCACCGACACCCCGGGCTCCTTCACCTGCGCGTGCAGGAGCGGCTTCACCGGCGACGGCGTCACCTGCACCGACATCGACGAGTGCGCAGACGTCGCGCTCAATGACTGCTCGAACGACGGGGAGTGCCAGAACGTACCCGGCAGCTATGACTGCGTCTGCAGGGCCGGCTACCAGGGCGACGGCGTGACCTGCACCGACATCGACGAGTGCGCCGTCGGGGCCGACGCCTGCAGCGAGAACGCCACCTGCACGAACGCGATCGGCAGCTATTCCTGCGCGTGCAACCAGGGCTTCAGCGGGGACGGGTTCACCTGCGACGACATCGATGAGTGCCTCGATGACGCCCTCAACGTCTGTGGCCCCCAGGCCGCCTGCGTCAACGACACGCCAGGCCGCTACAGCTGCGTCTGCTGGGACACCTATGCCGGCAACGGTGTGAGCTGCTTCGACGTGGATGAGTGCGCGGCCGACGACGCCTGCGCGGGTGGACGCGAGTGCAGAAACCTGGTGGCGGCGGGGCCGACCGATCCCGGCTACGAGTGCACCTGTCCAGCAGGCCAATCGGCCGCCGACGAGCAGTCCCCCTGCGCGGTGGTCTGCGGCGATGGCGTGCTCGACAGCAGCGAAGGGTGCGAGGGAGAGGTCCCAGGCTGCGCGAGCTGCGCGGTCTTGCCCAACTGGGTCTGCCGCTTCGATGCGGATGCCGGCGTGAGCACCTGCAGCAACAAGTGCTCCGACGGATTCGTAAACCCGGGAGAGGAGTGTGACGACGGCGCGGACAACTCCGACACCGAGCCGGGCGCCTGCCGCTCCGACTGCAAGCTCGCTCACTGCGGCGACGGCGTGGTGGACCCCGGCTTGAACGAGGAGTGCGACGACGGCGCGGAGAACGCCGCACACCGTGCGGACGCCTGCCGCCCCGACTGCACGCTTTCCCGCTGCGGCGATGGCGTACGTGACAGCCGCGAGGAATGCGACGACGGCGACACCGAGTCTGGCGACGGGTGCAGCGATCTCTGCACGCTCGAGGACGACGCGGTGTGCCAGTCCCACGACGCGGGCCCCGATCAGTGCGTGGTGGGTCTCCCCGAAGCGGGCGTCTCACTCGACGCGGGCTTGGTTGACGCGGGCGGCGGCAGCATGGGCGTCGACTTCGACGGCGGGATCCCCCCCTACGCGCCCGCCCCCAAGAGCACCTCCTTGGGCGGCTGCAGCGTGGATCGCCCCGAACCGAGCGCGCGCGGCTCGCTCTTGCTGTGGAGCCTGCTCGGCATAGCCGCGCTGCTTTCGGGTCGCCGCCGCGCGCTCGGGCGCAGGAGGATCAATACGGAAAGCCCGGAACGTTCAGCTTGATGGCGTGGAGCCGCGCACCTGCGGTGATGTACAACGTCCGCCGATCTGCCCCGCCGAACGCCGCGTTCGTCGGGGTATCGCCGAGCGTGATCTCACCGAGCTTGTCGCCCCCCGGGGAAAACACCTCCACCGTGTCGGAGGTCACGTAGAGATTGCCCGCGCAATCCACGGCGAAACCATCGCTCGCTCCCGTCTCGGCGAACTTGCTGCGCGCCCCGAGCGACCCATCTTCACGCACCGGGTACTTCCAGATCTCCTTCTCGAGCGAGCCGACGTAGAGCGTCTTCTCGTCGGGCGAGAGCGCGATCCCGTTGGGCTTGTTCAAGGTCCCGTCGACCAGGATCGCCTGGTTCGTGCCGCTTTGCAGCAAAGGGGGTGCGATCCGGTACACCCCCGTGCGCTTGGTCTCGGACGTGCGCGCTCCGAGCTGCCAGTCGGGGTCCGTGAGATAGACGGTGCCGTCGCTCCGAACGACGAGGTCGTTGGGCGAGTTGAGACGCTTGCCGTCGCTGCGCACGTCGAAGGTGGTGCGCGCCGCGGTCGCGAGATCGAACGCGGACAGGCCCTGGTTGTCGTGGGTGGCTGCGAGCAACCTGCCGTCGTGCGAGAGGGCGAGGCCATTACCATTGGACGCAGCCACGAATTGGTCGAAGAGCGCGGGCGGTTTGAGCCGACGGATCCGCGCGGGAGGCCCCTTGGCGTCGCCGCCAGAGAAGTTCATGTCCGAGAAGAGCAGCACGCCCTGATCGGCGATCCACACGGGTCCCTCGAGGAAGCCGAAGGTGTCGCTGCCCACGGGCTCGGCCTTGCGCGCCTTGATGTCCGACGGAAGCGGCGCAGGAAAGTCCGTGGCCGTACCGCAGACCTGCGCGCGCAGGGAAGCTGCGCCACCGTCTACGGACGCGTCGTGCGTCGCGGACGCGTCATGCGTCGCGGACGCGTCGTGCGCCACGTGCGCGTCGTGGCCCTCCCTTTTCCCTGCGCCTCCATCGCGCGCCGCCGCGTCCGAATCATTGGCTTCGACGGTCCCATCCCGGGGACTGTCCGTGCGTTTCGGGGTCGAGCCACAGCTCGCAAGCAAAAATGCAGTGGCCGCGGTGATGCTGCGGAGCGACGGTGCCAGGGTCATCTTTCGACTTTGCCACGGCGGCGCCGCCCCTGCCCATGCGTGGACGTCCCCGCGCGCGCGGGCGCTGCTCGCTCGCGCTCAGCCGCCGAGATCCGAGGGCAATCGCGGAGCCCCGGAGGGGGTGACGTCCTCGGCGAAAGCTTCGATGACGGGGTTCGACAAGAAGCGCCGCACCAGCTCGTACACCCGGGGATGGTTGAGCATCGCGAGGTGGTGCACGCCGACCACGGTCTCGCCGAGATCGAAGCGCACATGATGCCCCTCGGGACACTGACCGAGCGCGCTCGGCACGCTCACCAGCAGATCTCCGAGCAGGCGCCCCAGCGGGTGCTCGGCGTCCTGCACGAGGCGGGAGGCCAAAAACCCGTAGCAAACGTGGGGCACCATCGGCACGTCGCTGCGGTCGTCGCGCAGGCAGCGATCGGGATCCTTCCCGGTCCAGTCCTCGTCCAGCACGTACCCGAAACGCAGATCCTTGATCCCGACGCTGCGCGAATTGATGAGCTTGGCCGGGACCTGGGTGCCGGGTGTGTCGAAGCGCATGAGCAGGTTGGTAAGCAGGCTGGTGGCTTGCTCGAGGCCCGCGCCCAGGTGCGGGGATCCGATGCAGAGGAGATGCTTCAGATGGGCGAGCCAACGCTGCTCCTCGCGCTGCGCGTAGTGCGCCGCCGCGCGCGAGACCAACCCGCCCATGCTGTGGCCCACGAGCGCGACCTCTTCGAGGGGCACGGGATAGGCCGCGATCAATTCCTCGAGCGCGCGCGAGAGTTGTCGCCCGTTTTGGGAGATGTGGAGCCCGGTGTTGTAGCGGACGTAGATCGAGGTGTAACCGAGGTCTCGCTCGAGAAAGCCCCCGTAGTTCGCGTCGGCATCTCCGAACTGCTCGAGCGCGCGAAAGCTCCAAATCGCGTCCGTACACCCGAGCCCGTGCACGAAGATACAGAGCTTTCCGCTGGCGGCTGGCAAGGCCGCCGCGAGCGCCTCCTTGGTGCAGGGGACCGGCCGGCCGCGCACGAAGAGCTCGAGCGGGATCGAGAGCGGGTTCTGCCGGCGAGCCAAGAAGTCGCCGGCCCATGCGTTGAGCGCGCTCTGCGCGGCGTCGCTCCACCAGGAGAGCTCACGCAGGACCTGCGGGTCGAGGGCCGACGCCGCTTGAGTCGCGGCCAGGTCGTCCAAGCCCAGCTCCTCGGCAGCGGTGACGGCGAGGCCGGACACCGACTCCACGCCGCGATTGACCATCCGGATGCTGTCGTAGACCAGCTTGGCGATTTCTCCGTGGAGCGCCGCGGCCGCCTTGACCCCCTCCCCTGCCGCCGGGAGTTTTCCGAGCAGATCGAGCTGCTTTTGCGCGGCCGACTGGTGCGTTTCCTCGACCAGGTTGACGACCGAGTCGATGGTGTCGTGGAGCAAGGCGTGCAGGCCGCGGAGGCGCTTCATGCCGTCGTGCGTATTGCGAATGGGATGCGGGGTCAAATCCCCGCGCGGTGAGGCGCGCTGGCGCTATGGCCCGAAAGGGGCGGGCTCGGAGGCGAGAGGCTGCGAACTGCGTTTGATCCCCAGCATCCATGAATACAGCTCCGGGTCCTCGTAGGCGCGCGTCCAGCAGTCGTGCCCGAGGTCTTCGTAGACGGTGAGCCTCACGGATGCGCCCACGCTTTCGAGCGCCTCCACCATGGCGCGCGATTCGTTCACCGAGACGATCGGATCTTGGGCGCCGTGAAACGCCCAGGTCGACAGCGCCTTGAGCCGCGGGGCCCAGGCGACGTCGCCGCCTCCGCAGATCGGCGCAAGCGCAGCGAAGCGCTCCGGTGCAGTCGCCGCCAACTGCCAGGCGCCGTATCCGCCCATGCTGATGCCCGTGAGGTACAGGCGGTCTGCGTTGATCGCGAGCTCGGGCACGAGCTGTTCGAGCAGATCGAGCAGCGCAGGCGTCCACTCTGTCCACGTGCTCTGCGCTGGGCACTGGGGCGCGATGGTCACGAAAGGGAGGTTCGCTCCGCGCTCGAGCAAGGCGGGGATGGCCGTGCGGGTCAGCAGCTTGAGGTCGCTCCCACGCTCGGCGCTTCCGTGCAGGAACAACAGACCCGGCCTCCGGTCGTCGGCGAAGCCTGGAGGTTCATGGGTCAGGTAGGACAGTCGTCCGAGCCGCGTGTCTTTCTGCCCTGCGCGTTGCAGCGAGAAGTGAGCCATGGTTCTCCCCCGACGCGGTTCGGATTCGTGCCCATGCGCGCTCTGCGGCGCTCAACTCCCGAGCGCGCACAGCACCTCTTCGAGGGCTTCATGCGGGGTCGAATGGAGCGCGGAGGGCTCGACGCTCGCCTCGGGCTCCACGCCGTCCTCCGCGAGGAAGACCGCTGCGCGAAACTTGCCTGCGACCGGGTGCACCAAGACCCGAGCTCCGGGCCAGCTGCGGCTCGCCTCCTGCTCGCATCGCCGCCGAAGGCGCTCGTCCTCTCCTTGTAGCGTCACTTCGTACATGCCCCCCAGGTGCGACACGAAGAGCCGTTCGGCAATGGGCGAAGCAGGGAGGACTCGCCGCGCGTGCGCCGCGAAACAACCGGCGTTTTTTGCGCCGGTGAGACCGCCAAAACGAAAGGCTAGCTGACCACCCAGGCCTCGGCGGCGGCCCGGTCCTTGAAGAACGCGAATTCGGGGACGCCCATCTCCTCGCTGAGACGCTTGACCTGGAGCTGGGTCATGGCGCTGCTCACAATGTCGGCCGCCTTGGCCATGCCGCCCTGGGCCGCGACCTCCATCGTTTTCGCGATCTGGGCGTTCACCGCCTCGTTCTGAGCGGGAAAGTCCGAGATATCGGCCACCACGTACCACTTCGTGCCGAGCAAGGGCTTCACCTTCTCCTTGAAGTGCGCGTAGTAGGCGAGGCCATCTGCCTCTTCCCAGAGCCCCCACACCCGCAGAAACACCACGTTGGTCCTCTCGTTGACCTCCACCAAGAAACCTTTCTTGCCATCCATGCAAGCAATTGTGCACCGAATCGCGGTTCGACCTCTACAGCTGAGTCAGCACTTTTACGGGATTTTCTGCACGCTTGGCTCCTTTGCCCACGCCATCGTACACAGGCCCCGCCGTTTTCGCAGAACATGGCCTCTGTCACGATCATCCCTTGTTCCGCGACCAAAGGACGACATGGCACACGACGACGAAGAGATCGGCAGACGCGAGGCGATGGTGGCCACGGCGGCCGCGCTGGCCGCGTGGGCGGGTATCCCCGGATGTGCGTCCGAGTCCCTGCCAGAAAGGAAAAAGCCCATGCAGCCGGGCACACCAAACCGCATGCCGGTCGCCTTTCTTCCCCATGGCGGAGGGCCCTGGCCCTTCGTGGATCTGGGTTTTCCGAAAGATGAGCTCGCGGCCCTCGGAAGCTACCTCGAGTCGGTGGCCTTGCTTCCCAAGGCGAAGCCGAAGGCCTTGCTCGTGATCTCGGCGCACTGGGAGGAGCGCGTGCCCACGGTCACGACCTCCCCCGCACCGCCGATGCTCTACGACTACTACGGATTTCCTCCCGAATCGTACACGGTGAAGTGGCCGGCCCCCGGCCAGCCCGCCCTGGCCGAAAGGGTGCAGGCGCTCCTTGGCGCCTTTGGCATCCAGTCCGCCGCCGACCCGGCGCGCGGCTACGATCACGGGACGTTCGTGCCGATGATGCTGACCTATCCCGACGCGCGCATCCCCACGGTGCAGCTCTCGCTCAAGACCGGCCTCGATCCGAGAGAGCACCTCGCGATCGGGCGCGCGTTGGCGCCGCTGCGACAGGAGGGTGTTTTCATTCTCGGCAGCGGGATGAGCTTCCACAACCTGCGCGCGCTCCGCGATCCCGGAGGCGCAGGTTCCCACGCCCGGGCCTTCGACGACTGGCTCCAGAGTACCGGGACGGCCCCTGCGCCCGAGCGTGATCGCAGGCTCATCGCGTGGAGCGAGGCCCCCTCCGCGCGCTACGCCCATCCGCGCGAAGAACACCTCTTGCCGCTGATGGTGATCGCGGGCGCAGCAGGGGACGACGTGGGGAGCGTTTCCTACCGCGGGCAGATGTTCGGCCTGCCCTTCTCCGCCTATCACTTCGGCTAGCGACCTAGAACCAGGCGGTCGCTCCGACCGTCACGGTGTCCTGCGCCCGCCGATTCGCGATGAAGGTCGCGCGGGCGGGATCGGTGCGCACGGGGCCTCCGAAGAACATGTCGCCCGAGGCATGGTCGTGACGGTATTCGGCTTTGAACGAGACGCGCTCGTGGGGACGATAGTCGAGCGTGAAGGTCCCTCCGTAGACCCAGCGCACGGGCCAAAACAGCGGACTCGCGCGGCCTCGGGCATTGCTCGGCACTTGCTCATGGAACGCGTCGCCGCGCACCGCGATGAACAGCTGCCGAAGCGCACGCGCACGCGCGTACAGCGCGCCGGCCGCCCAGCGCTGGGTCCCGAACCGATTGTGCTCGAACCCCGCGTCGCCGTGGGCCAGCAGCGAGAGCCAGGACAGCACGTCCCAGCGCACATGCGCGTCGAACAGGTTGCGCCACGGACGGCCCTCCGGGGAACCCTCGGAGCGCTCGACGCCTCCGAAGTACACCAGTGAGGCCGAAAGGTCCGCGCGCGTGTACTGGAGCTGGCCCGACACGGACTTCTCCGTGTTGTTGTCGACCACGGAGTTCCAGCCGTTGTACACGGCGACAGTAAACGCCCAGCTCCCCGCGAGCACGTAGGTGCCGCGCGCACCGGTATAATAGAAGGGACAACCGAAGAACAGGTTCGAACGCGACCAGTTCCAGTTCTCGTGGACCGCCATGCTCTCTGGCCCGAGGGGCGCGAGGAAGAGGCCCGCGGTGAGCGTGAGTTGGTGGGCGTCTTCAGGCTGATGCGCGTCTTCCCCTGAGCCAAGGAAGCGGTAACCCACGTAGGCCTGCTGCAAGTACTTCCAGAGCGCGAGGTCGGTGGCGTTCGCGCCCGTCGACCCCGCGCGCGCGGGCTCGCTCAAGTAGTAAGTGGATGGCGTACTTCCGACCTGCAGCGTGAGCCGCCCGACCACATTCTGGTAGTCGAGCTGGGCGTCGAGCGCGATGTTGGACAGCGTGAAGGTATTGTGCCGGTTGTCGAAGCCGCGATAGTTGGTGATCCCGTTGCTCGGTCTGTTGAAGTTCCACTGATAGTAGGCCTCGGCGTACGCCCCGAGCCGAAAGGCCGCAGGCGGAGTTTCGGTGGAGGGAGCTTGCCTGGATTCGGCACCAGCCGGGGCCCCCGCAGCTTTTTCGGGCTCGTCGTGTTGGGCCATGCAAGGAGAGGACACGAGGAGCCAGACGCCGACGGCGACCACCCAGGTGGAGCGAATTCGCATAGGCCCCGGATCTTACCGCCTGTCGCCCTCCTACTACGGCAGATCGAACACCAGGACTCAGCCGCTTCGCGAGAAGGTATGCCGCGAGTCGAGCCATCCGTGCCGTGCATGGCCGCGCGCGCTCGCCGGCCACTTGGTGATCATCGCTGCCCCCTGCACCCGAGGCCACCACGGGTGGTGGTCTCGCACCTGGGCCTTCGTCAGAGCGCTGACTTCGGGACATGATGGGCGATATGGACGCCACTGTGAACCTCAAGCGCAGGGCCGCGTGCGCTGCCCTCTCGCTCTTGCCCGAATCGGGCGTGATCGGGCTCGGCTCGGGCTCTACCGCGGCGCTGTTCGTGGAGGAGCTCGCCGGCCTCGTGCGCGCGGGCCGCGCGCTCCGGGGCGCGCCGACCAGCGAGACGACCCGGGTGCTCGCGGCGTCCCTCGGGATCGAGCTGCTCACCGACGACGAAATCGTCGAAGTGGACGTCTGTGTGGACGGAGCAGACGAGCTCACTGAAAGCTTGTCCGCCATCAAGGGCGGAGGCGGGGCGCACACGCGGGAGAAGATCATCAACCGCGCCGCCAAGCTCAATGTGATCATCGTCGACGAGAGCAAGCTGGTGAAGCGCCTCGGTGAGCGCTGGGCTGTCCCGGTCGAAGTGCTCGGCTTCGCCCGGCCCTCGATCGAGCGAAAGCTGCGCTCGTTGGGCGAGCCTCGCCTGCGCATGACACGAAAGGAAAATGGGGAGATCCCCTTTCGAACGGACAACGGCAACTTCGTCTACGACGTGAACGTGGGTGCGTTCGATGATCCGGCGGCTATGGCAGAGAGCTTCAAGCGCATCCCCGGCGTCGTGGAGACCGGCATCTTTCACGACGCGATCGACGTCGCACTGGTCGCCGGAGACTCGGGCCTGCGCCGGATCAGGCGCCGCGAACAAGCTTCGATCGTGCGCTCACAACGCCGCGGAGACCCCACCTAGTCGGGAGCGGGCGGGTGCCTACGTTGTGCACGTGAAGCCACGCTTGAGGCAAGCCTTGGAGGGCGTGTCGCGGGCAACGATCGTGGTGTCTTGCCTGATCATGTTGGTGTTCCTGGCGAGCATCGACGTGGTGACCGGCATCGAGATGCGCGTCTACGCGCCGTACTTCGTGCCGATCTGCTTGGCTGCCTGGTACGGCAATCGCGCGATCTGGGTCTCGACCAGCTTACTCACCGCGCTGCTCGCGGAGTGGGCCTTCTACTCGATGGGAGGCCGCTACTCCGACTGGCGCTTTCTGGCGCTCAACGTCACCACCGAGCTCACGACCTACCTCTTCATCGGAGCGCTCACCGAGCGTCTGCGCAAGAAGGACCTGCACCACACCTGGCACCTCCGCCACGATGCGCTGACGGGCTTGCTGAATCGCCGTGGGTTCCGCGAGCGCCTGTTCGACGAGCTGCGCATGGTCACCCGCTACCGGCGGCCGCTCACGCTGGCCTTCGTCGACCTCGACGACTTCAAGAGCGTGAACGATACCCGCGGCCACCAGACCGGAGACGAGGTCCTCGCGCTGGTAGCAGCGACGATCCGCGATGACCTGCGCGGCACCGACGCGGCCGCCCGACTCGGCGGAGATGAGTTCGCGATCGTGCTCCCGGAGACCGACGCGGAGGGCGCCCGCACCATGTTGGAACGGGTTCGCACCTCCGTGGAGCGCCGCATGCGCGAGATGGAGTTGGGCGTGACCGCGAGCATCGGCGCATTGAGCTTCAGCGAGGTCCCCGCCGACGTGGGCAGGTTGCTCGCCCATGCGGACAAGCAGATGTACCTGGTGAAGCACTCGGGCAAGAACCGCACCGTCGTGCTCGACTTGGGCCAGCCCTCGGCCACCTAAGAGCGCGTGCTCGCTTCGCTCCCAGAGCCCTCACTCGGCGTGGCCCGCGCCCAGCTTCGCGATGCGTACGGCGCACGCCTTGTAGGACGGCTGGCGGGAGTACGGATCGAACGCGGCGAAGGTCAACCGATTGACCGCGTCGTAGTGCATGGGGATGAACACCTCACCCGATTTCACGGTCTGGGTCACGAAGGCGCGGGCCTCGATCTGCGCGCGCTGCGACGCCACGAGCACGCGCTCGTCGGGCGCGATCTCGAGTTGCTTGGCGTCGCTGGGAGAGATCTCCACGTAGATCTCGGAGGGCGCGAGCCGGCGGAGCACCTCGGATCGGCTCGTGCGTGTCTGGGTGTGCCATTGACTCGAGCTCCCACGCCCGGTCAAGAGCACGAAAGGATAAGCCCGACTGGTGGGCTCAGGCAGCGCGCGCGGCGCGTCGAACAAGAAGCGCGCCCTGCGGTCGTCGGTGAAGAATCGTGCGTCCGCGAACAGCCTGCGCTGGGGATCGCGCCACGGCTCGCCACGGCGAAGCGGCCACTGAATCCCGCCCGCGCGATCGATCATGGCGTAGTCGTCGATGCCGGTGATGTCGCACGGGCGCCCCGCGCTGAGGCGCTTGAGGATCTGAAAGACCGCCTCCGGCGTGCGCCACGCGGCGAACATCTGCCCCGCCCCCCAGGCCTCGGCGACCAGCCGGAAGATGTGGAAGTCGGCCAGCGCCTCCCCGGGAGCGCGCGCGACCCGCTTGATGACCCCGATGCGGCGCTCCGAGTTGATGAAGGTCCCCTCCTTCTCACCCCACCCGGCGGCCGGCAGCACCACGTCGGAAAGGCACGTGGTCTCGGTGTCCACATACATGTCCTGCACCACGAGGCAGTCGAGGCGCCCGAGTGTCTCGAGAAAGTCTCTTTGGTTGATCCATGAGTGGGCCGGATTGGTCCCGATGATCCACAGCCCCTTGATTCGGTTGGAGAGGATGCCCTCGAGGATCTGGTCATAGGCGAGGCTTGGTTGATCCGGAATCACCGCGGGGTCGATCCCGAGGATTTGGGCGACCTCCTGACGGTCGCTCTCGGAGCTGAAGCTGCGCCCCCCGAACAAGTTCGTGGTGTTGCTGAAGATGCGCGAGCCCATCGCGTTGCACTGGCCCGTGATCGAGTTCGGGCCCGTGCCCGGCCGGCCGATGTTGCCCGTCATCAGCGCGAGCGCGACCAACGCCTGCGCAGTGCGTGTCCCCTCGTGGCTCTGGTTGACCCCCATCGTCCACCAGAAGCTCACGCGCTTGCCCCCGTGGATCAGCCGCGCGAGCTCCGCGATCCGCGCCGCCTCGATCCCCGACTCCGCCTCGCCGCGTTTTAGGCTGAACTCGGACACGCGCGCTCGGAATTCCTCGAAGCCGGTGGTGTGCTCCTGGACATAAGCCTGGTCGACCCAGCCCTGCGCGATGAGCTCCTGCGCGACCGAGTACAGAAATGCCAGGTCGCTCTTGGCACGGATCGCGTAGTGATGACCGGCGGCCATCGCGGTCTCGGTCTTGCGCGGGTCGATCACGACGATGGTTGGCTCGTGCGGGTTGCGGCAGATGCGCTCCCACATGATGGGGTGCGCGATGCACAGGTTGGATCCCACCAGCACAATCACGTCGGACTCCTCGAAGTCCTGGTAGGTGAAAGGCGGAGCGTCGAAGCCGAACGACTCCTTGTACGCGGTGGCGGCGGTCGCCATGCACTGACGGGTGTTGCCGTCACCGTGCAACATCCCCATCCCGAACTTGCCCAACGCCCCGAGGAAAGCGAGCTCTTCACTCGGCAGCTGCCCGGTGCCGATCCACGCCACCGACCCGGGCCCGTGCTTCGCCTGGATCTCCTTGAAGCGATCGACCATCTCGAAGATGGCCTCTTCCCAGGACACGGGCGTGAGCTTGCCCTGGCGCCGCACCAAGGGCGCCACCGCGCGCCCCGGGCCCTTCAGGGGAGCGAGCGCTTCCCAACCCTTTGGGCAGGCCATGCCGATGTTCACCGGATGGTCGGCCGCCGGCTTGAGGCCGATGGCCTCGCCTCGCTTGAAGAGCACCTCGAGACCGCAGCCCGTGGAGCAGAAGCCGCAGGTCATGGTGGTGGTGGCATCGGGAGCGAGGCGGCTGGGTAGGCGCCCGAGACCGTATTTCGCCGGCTCCTGCAGGAGCTCTCGGGTCAAGGGGCCCTCGCGCTGCACGAGCAGGTTCCGCCCCGCACGCCGCAGCTTGTCGAGGAGCTCACTCATCGCAGACCTCCCGGCATGCGCGAGGCCGGGGCCGCACGGAAGAACAGGTAGCGCTCGGCCAGCTCGCCCGCGAGCAGGATCACGAGCATCAGGAGCGTCACCGGCATCCACGCGCTCGCCTGGAAGCGATTGAGCATCAGCCCTGCTGGCAGGAGCAGACCGCCGATCACGAGCAGCACGAAGCGCAGCCAGGTGACGGCCCGGAGCTCGCCCCGCATGACCAGGGCCATCCGCTTGAGCGCCGTGGTCCGGCGATCTCCCGCGTAGCCGAGCGCGTGCCCCTCGAAGGCGAGCTTGAACAACGCCATGGCGACGATCACGGACTGCAGCAAGGAAGGCTCGCCGATCGCGTCGAGGCGAGGATCCCAGGTGGACACCGCCAACACCGAGGCGCAGCCCAGCAAGAAGGTGGTGCTAAAGAACTTGAGTCCGGTCTGCGCGAACGACCACTGTTCGCGCCGGGTCGCGACGTAGACCATGACGGAGCAGAACACCCCGAGCAGCCCCGCGGAGACCGCCGCGCCTCGCACGACCGGAGCCCACGACAGCGCCGCAGTCTTACCCGGGAAATCCGGCAACAGCGGCGCGGCCACCAACGCGCCGTAGACGAGCGAGAGCTTGGCGAACACGCCGAACACCAGCGCCTCCCGGCTCAGCCAAGACGTGCGGAGATTGAGCACGGCGCGGTACGCAAGCAGCGGTCGCCCCAAATGAAACACGCTGGCCCCCAGCGCCGCCAACGTGACGACAACCGCGTAGAGTGCTTGCAGCAGGCGATTTCCAACCGGCGCCGCGGAGAGGTGCTCGGCGGCGCCCGCGACCACGAAGGCCCCGACCGCCAGCTGCGTCAAGGTCAGCATCACGACGAGCGGCGGATGCGCGTGCTCGGGCTTGGTGTGATAGAAGTCCGCAGGACGCAGGTTGCTCGGAAGCGCCCGCTGCGTCTTGTACTGGGTGGTGGGCAAGGTGTGCTCGGGATCGGGTGCGCCCGGTACGAACATCCCCGCATCACTCGAGGCCACGATGCTCTCGTGATCGACGATGCGAACGGCGATCGCCCCGTTGGGACACGACTGCACGCAGGCGGGCGCTTCGCCGTGCGCGAGGCGATCACTGCACATGTCGCACTTGCGAACGATGCCGCGCTCGGCGTTGTACTTCGGCGCATCGTACGGGCACATCAGCGTACAGTACTGGCAACCGAAGCACTGGTCGTCGAGGTGCTTGACGATGCCGGTCACCGGATCCTTCTCGTAGGCGCCGGTCGGACACCCCTGCATGCAGGCAGGCTCCACACAATGGTGGCAGGACGTGGTGATGGTCTGCTGCACCGGTGCCTTGTTGGTGCCGCCGTGCACGAGCCCCACGGTCCGCCATAGCTCGTCGCGATCGAGGCCGTTGAGGTTGTGACAGGCCACCACGCACGCTTTGCAGCCGGTACAGGCGTCGAGATCCACCTCGAACGCGTACTGCTCGCCTGGCCTGGGCTTCTCGAGCGGGATCAGGTCTCGATAGAATCGCTCGTGCAGCGGAGCGTCGGGGGACTCGTGCAGTTTCGCGAAGCGCTCGACGGCGGTCAGGCTGCGCTGGACCTCGAGCAGCGCCTTCACGGGCAGGAGAGGGAGTCTGCGCTTGGGCTTCCCTTCGCCGCCGTTGAGGGCAGGAAGCTCGACCACCGTGGAGCCATGCACGGTCATGGGCGCCCTCGGTTTGGACGCTGAAACATGGAAGAAATCGTTGCTACGAAAGCCTGCATGAACGCACTCGTGAAGAAACCTCGAGTGCTGCGCAGAGCAAATCGTGTACCCCGCTTCGAATCGCGAAAAATCGGAGAAATTCAGCCCGCGCATCGCATGGCTGGCCCGACACTTTCGTAGCCTTCCGACAATGCTGTGAGGTCGACTTCCGGAAGATTTCAAGCGCTTGTCGAACCGTGCGTGGGCGGGCCGGCGTCTGGCCGTGGATCCCGGGGTAGGAATCAGAGGCTTCGGCGCACCGCCCTGCCCTCACTGCCAGGGGAGCGCCTCCAGGAGCTGCTTCCGAAGCCAGGCCCCGCGCCCGCTGCGCGCAACGCGGCGACGAGCAGGGGGACACGCATGATTAGAAACAGCGCTTAGATCTGGCTCTCGCGCATGGCGTCGGGCCGCAGGAGCACCTTGCCGGAATTGCGGCGATGCTCGAGGGTCGCGAACGCCTCCTTGACCCGCGAGAAGGGGAACGTGTGCTCGACGCGGGGCGCGATCTTCCCGGCCTCGTAGAGCGCGAACAACGCGAGCATCGCCTCGCGGAGCACGTCGACCTCCCCGAACAAGCGCCCCATGTTCACGCCAGCGTACCCCTTGTTGTCGTTCATCAGCTTGATCGGCGTGAGGATCGGCGAGTGCGCCAACACCTTGAGCAGCCGCCAAAGACCGCGTCGCTCACCGTTGCTCGCGTTGGCGATCCCGAAGGCGACCAGCGTGCCGCCGGGGCGCAACACCGAGTAGTCCTTGGACCAATCCGCCCCCCCGAGCGCGTCGTACACGAAGTCCACGCCGCGACCGTGCGTGAGCTTCATGACCTCCTGCACGTAGTCCTGCGACTTGTAATCGATCGGGTGCATCAGCCCCTGCGCGCGCGCGTAGTCGTGCTTGGCGGCCGAGCACGTGCCGATGGTGGTCACGTTCGGGACCGTCTGGCAAAGCTGCAGGAGCGCCGTCCCCACGCCGCCTGCCGCCATGTGGATGAGCACGTGGTCCCCGGGCGCGATGCGCGTCACCCGAAACAGCATGTGAAAGGCCGTCAGGTAGTTCACGGGCAACGCCGCCGCCTCGCTGAAGCTCATCGCATCCGGCATCCGGTAGGCGCGCTCCGCTGGCACGCAGACCACGTCCGCCTGGCCCGCGAAGCGCGAGACGTAGACCACGCGATCGCCCACCGAGAAACCGTCGACGTGAGGCCCCAAGGCGTCGATCGTGCCGGCGCCCTCGTAACCGAGCACGCACGGCGGATGCGGCGCATCGGGGTAGAGGCCCTTCCTCGCCATGATCTCCGCGAAGTTCACGCCGGCTGCGGCGACGCGCACACGCACCTCACCGTCGCGTGGTGCAGGGTCTGGCTCCTCGCGTAGCTCGAGCACTTCGGGACCACCATGCGCAGTTACCCAGATCGACTTCATGCATCTAGCGTAAGGATCGCTTTGAAGGTGTCGAGTGTGGCAGCTCGCCCCATCCCCGCCCCGGAGACGGGGAGCGCGGGCGCGCACTAGTCTCGAGTTCGGAGCGCGCACGCATCCGCGCTGCGTCCGCAGACGCTCGCCGAAACGGAAAAGGTGTCACACTGATGGAATCGGATCGTCCGCGCTCGCGCGCCGCCTTCGACTTGTCAGCGGACCACTCGCTTTTGACGCGACGTCGGGATGGAGAACTCGATGCGAATTACGCTGTCCACCCCCGCTCCTGCTCGGATCCCGCCCCTCGAAGAGGTGCTGAAATCGAAGGACGTGGAGGACCCCGTCAATCTCTGGATCCACCGACCGCTCGCCTACTTGTTCTGTCGTCTCGTCTATCGCACCCGCGTCACGCCCAATCAGGTCACGCTGCTCTCCATCCTGCTTGGGCTCGCGGCGTCCGCGTGCTGGGTGTTCGGGAGCACGCAGGCGATGATCTGGGGCGGCGTCTTGCTCTGGAGCTCGGCGATCATGGATGGCGCGGACGGCATCCTGGCCCGCGCGCGCAACAGCCAGTCGGCGTTTGGGCGAGCGCTCGACGGGGCCGCGGATTGGATCGTCGGGCTCGGCTCGGTCTCAGCCTGCGTTTACCACTTGGCGCGACAGGGGCATTACACGTTGCTGCTGACGCTGGCGCTCCCGACCACGCTGCTGACCGTGATCCAGTTCAACTTGTTCGACTTCTACAAGGAGGTCTTCGTCCACTTTACCCGCCTCGACAAACGGCGTGAAGGGCACAGCCTCGCCGAGGTCGAGGAGATGCGCTCCTCGGAGAACGTGCGGAGCGCCCCTTGGTACACGCGCTGGTCGATGCGACTCTACGCGGACTACACGAAGTTTCAGGATCTGCTGATCGCGTGGACGAACCCGCACGCGCAGGATCTGCTCCAGCGCGCGCCGCGCACGGAGACGGCGGCGCAGGTCTACCGGCGCCAGAACCTGCTTTCGATGCAGCTCTGGAAGGCGCTCTCCACGGCGCCGCACGCCTACCTGTTTTCCATGTTCGGCATGTTCGACCGGCTCGATCTCTATGTTGAGCTGCGTTTTTCGATCCTCGGGATCCTGACGTTACTGGTGCTCTTCCTGCAGCGTCGCGCCAGCGAGCGCACCTTTCGCGCGCTCTACCCTCTGCCGTGACCTCTTCCCCATGGGCGTCTGCCCATGGGCCAAATCGAGCTGTGATGAAGCGTAGTGCCCCACCGGGGCGGATCGCCCCATCCTTACCCGTGAAAAGCGCCTTTTCAGCCCAGGATCTGGTCGCTATATGCACAGTCAATGGGAGGCACGCCGTTGCGTCGCGCCCTGCTCTCCCACGGGACATCCATGGCACTTCGCGATTCCAAGCGCTCCGATCTTTCCTCGGATAGTTGGCGACTGCTCGTCGAGAGCGTCGAAGATTATGCCATCTTCATGCTCGATCCCACGGGCCACATCCGCACCTGGAACCGCGGTGGAGACAAGACCCACGGCTACAGCCCCGAGGAGATCATCGGCAAGCACATGTCGGTCTTTTACACGGAGGCGGACCTCGAGACGGGCAAACCCGAGGCCGAGCTCGCCGAGTCCGTCCGCGTGGGACGCGTCGAAGATGAGGGCTATCGACTGCGCAAGGACGGCAGCCAGTTCTGGGCCAACACCGTGGTCACCGCGCTCAGGGACCAGAGCGGCGAGCTGATCGGCTTCGCCAAGGTCACGCGCGATCTGACGGCTCGCCGGGAGGCCGAGGAGAGCCTACGCCGGTCGGAGGAGCGGTTGCGGTTGCTCGTCGAATCGGTGGACGACTACGCGATCTACATGTTGAGTCCCGAGGGGAAGATCACGACCTGGAACGCAGGAGCTCAGAAACTAAAGGGCTACGAGGCGCACGAGGTCCTCGGCCAACACTATTCCTTGTTCTTCCCGGCCGAAGACGTGGCGCGGGGCACCCCCAAGCGTGAGCTCGAGATCGCGCTCGAGAAGGGGCGTTTCGAGGAGGAGTGCCTGCGTGTGCGCAAGAGTGGGGAGCGCTTCTGGGCGGCCGTCACGGTCGCGCCGATGCGCGATCTGCAGGGCGAGGTGCTCGGATACGCCAAGGTCACGCGCGATCTGACCGCGCGCAAGGAGGCCGAGCAGACCGCGCGCGAGCTCTTGCGGGAGCAGGTGGCGCGCGCGGCGGCCGAAGCGACCAAGAGGCAGCTCCGCGAGAGCGAAGCGCGCTACCGGATGGCCGCCGAGCGGGCCGAGAGCGCGAGCCGCGTCAAGGACGAGTTTTTGTCCACCGCATCGCACGAGCTGAGGACCCCGCTGAACGCGATCCTGGGTTGGGCCACCATCTTGAAGGAGAGCGCCCTCAGCCCGCCCGTGATGAAGGCGGTCGAGGTCATCCACCGCAACGCCCTGGCGCAGGTACGCATCGTCGATGACGTGCTCGACATGTCACGCATCGTGGCGGGCAAATTGCATCTGGACCTCAAGACCACGGATCTCTCGACCGTGATCCGTGATGCGATCGAGGTTGTCCAGCCGTCCGCAGACGCCAAGCAGATCAAGCTCTCGTTCACGGGGCCCGAGCGCCCGGTGATAATGGTGGCCGATCGCGATCGCCTGCAGCAGGTGTTTTGGAACCTGCTGTCGAATGCGGTGAAATTCTCGAGCGCGAATGACGCGATCACCGTGTCGATCGTCCCGGAGGGCTCGCGCATCGAGGTCATGGTCAAGGACACCGGCCGCGGGATCGCGCCCGAGTTCCTGCCGATCATGTTCGATCGCTTCCAGCAGGCGGACAGCTCCTCCACACGGCGCATGGGGGGCCTGGGCCTGGGTCTCGCCATCGTGCGCAACCTGGTCGAATTGCACGGCGGACACGTGAGCGCAGAGAGTGAGGGCCTGGGCAAAGGCTCCACCTTCCGCGTCATGCTGCCCGTCCGAGCCGTGGTCTTGGCCCTGCCCGAAGGCGAGGACGAAGCCGATGCTGTGACGCTCCGCACAGACGACGCGCGCCAGCGCGATCCGGTCCTCCGCGGCAGGCGGGTGCTGGTGGTCGATGACGAGCCCGATGCGCGAGAGTTGGTTCAGGTGCTGCTCGAGCAAGCCGGCGCACAAGTGGAGACCGCGGCCTCGGCCGAAGAGGCGCTCTCCGTCCTCAAGCGCTTTCGGCCGCATGTGCTCGTCAGCGACATCGGCATGCCCGACGAGGACGGATACTCTTTGATGCGGCGCGTGCAGGTCCTCGATCCCGCGGCAGGGGGCGGAATCCCGTCGCTCGCGCTGACCGCCTACACACGTGGTCAGGACAAGAACAGAGCCCTGATGGCGGGCTTCACGATGCACATCGGCAAGCCTGTAAATCCCGACGATCTGATCATGGCGGTGTCGAACCTCGCCGCGTTCGTGCGCAGGTGATGCGCGCGGATCGGGCGCAGGTGAGCATAGCTGCGCACGTGGGCCTACCAGCTCCCCCTCAAAAAAGGCAGCAATCGGCGTTGCGCCTTTGTAAAGAGCGCGCAATTTCTGCGCGGCATGGCCTTAGAATAGAAGCGTGACGCTCGATGCATCCAAAGCACGCTCCAACGCCCTGGGCGCACAGCGAAGCTCACACGGAAGTGATGGCGTGATCGGGCGGGTAGTGCTTGGCAGGTATCGAATCGTCAGTGAGCTCGCCCGGGGCGGCATGGGGGTGGTGTACCTCGCCCGCACCGAGGGAGCTTCCGGGTTCGTCAAACCCGTGGTGATCAAGCTGGTGCTCCCGCAGCACGCCGCAGACGCGCGCTTTCTCGGCATGTTCGTGCGCGAAGCGCAGATCCTCTCGGACCTCCGGCACCCCAGCATCGTGGCGGTGCTCGACTTCGGGCAGGAGGGCGACGCCTACGTGATGGCCCTGGAGTACATCCGCGGCTACCACCTCGGCCAGTGGAATCGTTTCCGCAAAAAGACCAAGCGCGGCATCCCCACCGACGTGGTCATGCTGTGGACGATCGACGTGCTCGAGGCGCTGCACAAGGCCCACGGCATGACCCACCCCGACGGCACCTCGATGCACATCGTGCACCGAGACGTGTCACCTTCGAACATCCTGCTCGACGAAGATGGGCGTGCGCGCCTGCTCGACTTCGGCGTGGCCCGCATGCGCGGCGAGAACGTCAACTACCAGACACAGATCCAGAGCTTCGTCGGGAAATTTTCGTACGGCGCGCCCGAGCTCTTGGGCGGTGCGGACGCCTCCCCGCGGAGCGATCTCTACTCCTGCGCGGTCGTTCTACACGAGCAGCTCTTCGGTCGTAACACCTTCTTCGGCGCAGAGGATGCGCTGACCTTGGCGCGCGTGTCCGGTCACATCCCGGAGCTCATCGAGGGGCTCTGCCCGGATGCTCCGCGTGGGCTAGACGACGTGCTCCAGACGGCCCTGCAGAAGGATCCAGGGAAGCGCTACGCGAACGCCTGGGACTTCGCGGCCGCGCTACGCGCGCTGCTACCACGCGGAGAAGACGAGATCCGCGGTCACATCGCGACGATGCTGAAGTCCGACTTCGGCGACGAGATCGCGAAGGTGCTCGGCGTCGAGTCGCTCGCCCAGCGCGATCAGACCTGGCGGGAATACGGGAGCGAAAGCGAACCTCCGGCAGAGCGTACGATCATGCTGGACATCGACAACATCGAAGACAGCGTGGCCCCGGTCCTGACGCCCGCCGATCCCGCGTCCCACGTGCGCGCGAGCAGCAGACAGCTCGCGGGCCCGGGGGGCCACATCATGCGCGGCGCGGCGACCGCCACAGGCCGGCTCTCCATCCCCGAGCCTCCCGCGCCGAGCATGGTCTCGGCCGCCTACCCAGCCGCCCCCCCCATGCCACCTGCCCGCGCGCAGTGGGCCGGATGGATGGCCGCCGTCGCGGTGGTCACCTGCCTGGTGGCAGCCGCCCTCTATCTCGCGCTCCGACCGCCCGCGCCGCCTCCAGCGCCAGCGCGGGTGATCCACCTCGAACCCAAGCCCGATCCGGCCGCAGCGGCGCGCGAAGCGGCCGCAGCCGAGGAAGCGCGCTTGAAGGCCGAAGCTGAGCTCCGGGCGAGCATCCTCGGTGCACACCAGGAGCGCATCGACAAATGCTTCGCGCGCGCGCGCGGCGAGGTCCCCGCAGACCTGGAGCTACACTTCGAGGTGGAGCCGAGCGGCAAGGTATCCCAGGCGGAGGTGCTGCCCGAACAGGTGGCCAAGACAGCGCTCGGCCGCTGCTTGCGTGGCGTGGGCAAGAGTACCCGCTTCCCCCCGACGGACAGCGAGCAGTTGTTCTCGATCCCCGTGCGCAGCGGCCGCTAGCCTCAGCCTGGCCCCACGTTCCCGTAACCCAGCTCACGCAAAGCTGGGGTGAAGACCCGCACGCGAGGTCACGCGCCCGATGTGTTGTGGAACCACACGTGTCAGCATGGGCCCATGTCGAACCGCCTTTCCATGCTGCTCTTCTCCGCCGCGCTCCTCGGCGCGTGCGGCGGAAAAGAAAACCCGCGGCACGCCTCCGAGGAAGGAGGCCTCGCCGACTCCGGCGGCGCCGATGACGACGCGGGATGGCCGGAGCACGAAGAAGCGGATGCGGGCGAGGACCCACACGACGCAGGCGACGACGCGCTCGATGCCGCGCCGAAGGATCCCGTGTGCACGTACCCCGACGCGGGCACGCTAAAGAGCGTCTCGATGTGGGTGCCCGTGACCGAGTCGGGCGCAGTGGGTGACAAGGTCGATCTCCTGTTCGTCATCGACAACTCGGGCTCCATGGGACAGGAGCAGGCCAAGCTGGCCGAGCAGTTGCCGCGACTCCTGCGCAGCCTGCTCAGCGGCGTGCGCGAAGACGGCACCACGTTCAGCCCGGTCCAGGACCTGCACGTGGGTGTGATCACGACCGACCTCGGGACCAACGATGGGCCGGAGCTCCGGCCGAGCTGCAAGGGGTTCGGCGATGACGGCGTGCTGGTGAAGAACAACGTCGGCTGCTCCACGAACGCGCCCACGGGCTACCTGGGCTACGTACCGAGCGAGCTCGCTCCCACCGCGCTCGAAGCTGCCATCGATGACTTCACCTGCCTCGCCAGCGTGGGCACCAACGGCTGCGGCTTCGAGCAACAACTCGAGGCGATGTACAAGGCGTTGGCGCCGAGCACGGTCGGCTTCGCCAAGGGGACCTTCGGCCACGGCGACGGCAGCAATGCCGGCTTCTTGCGCGAGGATGCGGTGCTTTCGGTGATCCACGTCTCCGACGAGGATGACTGCTCCGTGACCACGGAAGGCTCCGTGATGTTCGACGACAACACCAACCATCCGGAACTCCTGGTACCCGGCACCAGCTCGAGGCTCGGGCTCAACATTCGCTGCGCCTACCGCGCCAAGCCGCAAGCGGAGCGCTCGCAAGCAGAGGACGCCAGCCTGCTGCACGATGTCGATCGCTACATCACGGAGTTCCGCGAGAACGTCAAGCCGAACAGCCCGGAGCGCATCGTGTTCGCTGCCATCGTGGGCATCCACGAGGAGACGCAGGACGGCGACTTCGATGCGATGCTCGCGCACCCGCGCATGCGGTTCGCGATGGATCCCAGCGTGGGCAGCGGCGATCCCAGCAACCGAAACTCCACGGCGCTCGACGTCTGTCGGCGCTGCCAAACGCTCGACGAAACGGACTGCTTCGCGCAACCATTGACCATAAATTATGAGCCGAACCCCGAGATCATCACCGGCGCCAAGCCCGCGACGCGCTTCGTCAGGGTGGCGCGCGGCTTCGGCGAGAGTGGCATCGTGCGCTCGATCTGCGCGGAGAGCTACGCCCCCGCCATCGACGCCATCACGGACAGGATCTCCCAGGAGCTGAGCGGGACCTGCTTGGTCAGGGGGTTCGTGCCGAATCGCAACGGCGTCGTCGCCTGCGACTTGCTCGAGATCATGCCCAAGGGCGTCAGCGCCCCCGCGGCGTGCGATGCCTCGCGCGGTCGCGCATTCCGGGAGTTCCGTGACCCGACCGGAAAGGACCGGCGCGTCGTGTGTCAGGTCAACCAGGTCGCGGTGACATCGGATCACAAGCTGGTAGGAAACCGTGACGCACTGCCCGGCGTGAACCCTGCGGTAGGCTGGTACTACGACACGTTCAGCGAAGAGGTGGTGAGTCAGTGCAGCGCCGATCAGCGACGCCGGGTCTCCTTCCACCCGGCGAGCGCAGCGCCGAAGGGAACCACCCTGCGCCTCGATTGCCGCGAGTTCATCCCCGATGACGATGCCGGTATGCCCACCTGCATCTACCCAGACGATCCCCATGGGGGCGGTGAAGGCGGGGGCGACGGCGACCATCCCGGCGGCGGGGACATCCTCTAGCGCGCGCGCAGACCGGCAGGAACCAGCCAGCGCTCTGCGAACTCGAAGGTCCCCTGGACGAGCAGCGCGAGCAGCGCCGCCGGGAGGGCGCCCGTGAGGATGAGTCCGTAGTCATCGAGGCGAATCCCGCGCAGGATGGGCTCGCCCAGCCCGCCTGCGCCGATCAGCGCGCCCAGCGTCGCGGTGCCCACGTTCAACACCGCGGCGGTCTTGACCCCCGAAAGGATCGCCCTGGAAGCGAGCGGCAGTTCGACCTTGAACAGCCGGACGCGGGCATCGAGACCGAGCACGAGCGCCACCTCGCGCAACCTCGGCTCGATCCCTACCAACCCGGTATAGGTGCCGCGTACGATCGGCAAGAGACTATAGAGAAAGAGCGCGGCGATCGCGGGCGCCGCGCCGATGCCGAGCAAGGGGATCATGAACACCAGCAGCGCGAGCGAAGGCAGGGTCTGCAGCACGGCCACCCCGCCGAGCGCCAGCTGACCAAACAGGTGGTAACGCGTACACAGGACCCCGAGCGGGACCGCCACCGCGATCGCGGCCAAGAGCGAGAGCGTGACCAGCATCAGGTGTTCGCGGAGGTGCCGCCAGCTCGTCGCCGCCTGCGCCCCGGGGGCTCCGTGCACCCCCAACCGCTGGGCCAGGTACGCGCGGCCCACCTCCCGCTCGCTTCGTTGCCCGAATTTCACGCGGGCGTTCAGGCCGCGCATGGTGGGCGCGTCGATCACGCCGTCCAGCCTCGCGAGCGCGCGCACCAACGCGGGGTGTCGTGCGGCCCACGAGGCGCGCATCACAAAGTGAGCCTGATACTCGGGGAAGACGTTCTGCTCGTCCTGGAGCACCACGATCGCGTGTCCCACGAGCTCCGGGTCGGTGGCGTACAAGTCGGTCACATCGACCGCGCCGCCGAGCAGACCGCGATAGGCGAGGTCGTGCTCGAGCTCGCGCACCTGGGCAGACTCCAGCCGATAGCGCCGGCTCATCAACGGCCAACCATCTGCCCGCCCCATGAACTCCGAGGTCATCCCGAAGCGCAGCGTCGGGTGTCGGGCGAGCTGTCCGAGGCGCTGGATGTCCAAAGCGCGCGCGCGCTCGCGGCGCATGCCGATCGCGTAGCCGTTGTCGAAGCCGAGCGCGCCCCCGAGCCGCACGCCGCGCCGGGCGAGCTCGTCTTTGAGCGAAGCGGTCGCAGATGTTTTCAGGATCTCGCGCGTGAGAGTGCCGCTGTACTCGGGGTAGAGATCGATCTCGCCGCGCGAAAGGGCGCGCCAGAGCACGCGTGTTCCGCCGAGCGCGGCCCGGTGCTCGACCTGACCGCCCGCAGCTTCGAGCACGCCTGCCGCCATCTCCGCCAACAGCACCGATTCGGTGAACTGCTTGGAGCCGAGGCGCACATCGGGCGTCCCTCGCGCGCACGCGAACGCGGCGCAGATCGCGACCAGCCCGCCGACCATCCGGCGGCCCCCGAGCGAGCGTGGCTTCACGCGCCCTCCCCGGGAAGGATCGGACCGTTCCCCGTGTGGAACGCCTCCCTGCGTTGCGCCTGCACGAAGCGACGCGCGTACTCGCTTCTCGGTGACTGCACGAGCTCCGCGAAGGTCCCTTGCTGCGTGAGCTCGCCATCGCGCATCAAGGCGACCCAGTCCGCGAAGTGCGCCGCTTCCTCCAGATCGTGCGTGACCAGCAGCACCGCCTTCCCGAGCTGGCGAAAGACCGCGCGCAGCTCCCTCTGCAGCTCGGCACGCGTGATGGGGTCGAGCGCTCCGAAGGGCTCGTCGAGCAGGAGCAGCGAGGGATTTAGGACCAGCGCGCGCAAGAGGGCCACGCGTTGCCGTTCGCCCCCCGAGAGCTGATTCGGATAGTGGCCGAGCCGGGCGGCGGGCAGGCGCAAGAGCTCGCTCAGCTCGCTCAAGCGGGATGTGAGGCGCGCCTCGGTCCATCCGAGCTGACGTGGGAGAAGGCCCGCGTTGTCACGCGCGGTCAAGTGAGGGAAGAGGCCACCGTCCTGGATGCAGTACCCAATCTGGTGGCGGATGGCGGCCAAGTTTTGGGCATGAAGACGCTCCCCGAGGACGCGCACCTCGCCCGAACAGGGCTGCGCGAGCCCGACGCACAGGCGCAGGACGCTCGACTTTCCAGCGCCGCTCACGCCGAGGAGGACGCCCGTTTGCCCTAGATCCAACGCAAGCGCGAGGTCGCGCACGATGGTCGCCGTCCCCACGCGCAACGACACGGCGCGTAGCTCCAGCACGGGGCCATGCGCCGTTGGCTGCGGAGCTGCGCGTTGCGGCGAAGGTTCGCTCATGACGCTGCCTCGGAGCAGGACGCTGGCGCGCTCCTCCGCCGGGAGCCCGAGCACGCAGCGGCTTCAGGTGTCTTGTAGCATCCTTTCGCGCCGCGCACGCTCACCGCGCACGCGCAGCACGATGGTTTTGTCTGCGGCAAACCTCGCTTCGATGGACAGCTTCCCTCCCTCGATCTGGACAGGCCTGGGACTCGGGCTGCGCACAAGGCGCGTGCGCGGTGCTTGCACTTGCCGGCCGTGCACGTCGGGCCCCATCGCGGCAGTCTTCAAAGAGGAGGTCACCATGATCGAGCCGAGTCCGCTTTACACCGACACTGCCATCGATCGCATCCGCGCCCTGCGTCGCGCGCGCTTCCTCGCCCTGCGGACCGAGGAGGTGGGCGAACGGGAGATCGCGCGGCAGCTGCGAGAACTCGACGCGTGCATCCTGGGCACGACGCCCGCTGAGCTGAGGATGCTGCGCAACCGGAGCGCCTCGGTCACGCGGATCGGTCGCCGTTGAGAACAGGCCACATCAGGCCCCCTTCGCGGGCACCAGGCTCATCGCCCGCTCCGCGAGCGCGGTGATGGTCAACGAGGGGTTCACCCCTGGATTGGCGGAGATCGCCGAACCATCGATCACGTACAGGCCCGGGTAATGGAACACGCGATGCTGGGCGTCGATCACCCCGTCACGCTCGCTCTGGCCCATGGTGCAACCGCCGAGGATGTGCGCGGTGGTCGGCGCCCCCATCAGCGTCTCCGCGATGAAGTTGCCGACTTGTCCGCCCACCTTGTCGGCGAAGCGCCGGGCGAGCGCGCTGGCCTCGGGGAGATTGGCCGTGGGCGCTCGACCCGCTTCGTCCAGGCGGGAGACGAGTCGACGCCGAAATCCAGTGAACAAGCTGCGGCCTAGGGCCAGGGTGAGCGTCTCTTCGAGGGTGCGCATGTAGAGCAGGATGGACGTCTGCTCGCTGGCCTTCGGGTTGGTCAAGGCGCGCAGCCAAAAGAGCGGCCGACGGAGGAACAGAAGCAGCGCGGCGAGCACACGAAAGAGCGCGTGTTTGCTCGGAGCGTGAGGGACGGTGAGGCTACGGAAGAAGTTGGAGCCAGCGCCGTAGCGCACAGGCTCGAGGTGGCTGTGCTCATCCGTGTGCAGGATCGAGGTGATGGCCACGCCGTGGCTAAAATTCTTGGAGGTGCCGGGCACCACCACGCCGAGCAGCGACTCGTTGTTCGTGCGTACCCGCTTGCCCAGCATGGGCGAGAGCTTGGGCAGCCCGCGCGGGTCCTCCCGCATGGCGAGCAGGAGCGGCAGCGTCCCCATCACCCCTCCGGCCAGGACCACGTTGGGTGCGCGCAACACCGCCGTCCGGTTGGCGTCGAACGATCCCCGCGTCTCCACCGCGTAATGCGCCCCGAACGCTCCGGCTTCCACGTGACGCACGGCGGTCACCTCGGTCTCCGCGAGCACGCGCGCTCCGAGCTGCTCCGCGAGGTAGAGGTAATTGCGATCGAGCGTGTTCTTCGCGCCGACGCGGCAGCCCGTCATGCAAGCGCCGCACTCCGTGCAGCCGGTGCGTCGCGGGCCCTTGCCGCCAAAATAGGGATCGTCCACTTCGCGCCCCGGCTCGCCGAAGAAGACCGCGACCTCGGTGGGCGCGTGGTGCTCGGGGCGATCGAGCTCGCGCGCGATCTCGCCGAGCACGTCATCGGCCACGGTCTTGCCCGGGTACAAAGTGGACCCGAGCATCTCGCGCGCGCGCCGATAGTGCGGTGCGAGCTCCGCTTCCCAGTCGGCCAGGTGGGACCAGCTTGGTGCTTGGAAGAAGCTGCGCTTGGGCGTGGGCAGCGTATTGGCATAAGTGAGCGAGCCGCCGCCGACCCCGACGCCGTGCAAGATGGTCACGTGCTGCATCAGCGTCATCTGGAAGATGCCGCGCGCGCCGACCGCGGGCGCCCATAGCCAGTTCTGGATGTCCGTGTTGTCGCGCGCGAAGTCTTGGGCTGAAAAGCGCCTGCCTTTTTCGATGACGAGGACGCGGTAGCCCTTCTCCGAGAGGCGCAGCGCCGAGACGCTGCCTCCGAAGCCGGAACCGATCACGATGAAGTCGTAGTTGTCTTCCATGGTGGCCGCGGCTCTTGAGACACATTCTCCGCCAGGTCGGTGAATTGGTCCAGCGCGCCTGTGTCGTGACCTCCGATGACAGCAGCTTGCGGAGCCGGACGGCCCCACGCTCGAAAAGACATCGCGCGGATGCCCGTAATTTCTGCGAAAAGCCCGGGCGAGCGGCGCAGGATCATTGCGCGAGCGAGCCGTTAGGAGCCCAGACAGACCGCTTGAAAGCGCGGCGAGCAGGCCCGCGACGCTCCGCTCGGCAGTCGCTCACGCCCCCGGAAGCTGCTACATCGGCGTGCTCACGCCGAGAGGGCTCCCGAAGCCCGCGTCACTTTGTTTGCAGGATACGATGACTGTCGCCTTGATCGCCGCCGCTGCTTTCGTTTTCGGATACGTCGTCAACATGTTCTACGTCACGGTGCTCTACCATCGTGGACTCGCGCATGGCGCGGTGCGCTTGAGACCCTGGCTACGCAGGTTCACCGCGCTGACGGGCAGCTGGGTCACGGGCATCGATCCCAAGGCGTGGGTCTGCATGCACCGCATGCACCACCGTTACTCCGACACTGAAGAGGACCCGCACAGCCCCTGGAATCCTGGCGGCACCTTCGGTGTGGCGCTGACCCAACTGCGCTCGTACGAGAAGATCCTGCGCGGATTGCACAAAAACCAGGAACCTTACGCCTCGCTCGTGAAGGATCTCGACTTCCCGGTCAGCTGGACCAATCGACGCCGAGTCTGGTACCTGCCGTACCTCGTGCACGCCCTGCTCGGCGTAGGCCTCGCGCTCGCGCTCGGCTCCTGGTGGATCGGCTATGCGTACTGGCTCGGGATGATGAGTCACCCGGTGCAGGGCTGGATGGTCAACGCCCTCGCCCACAGGTACGGCTACCGCAACTTCGATCTCGCAGACCAATCACGCAACAACACGCTCGTCG
This sequence comes from Myxococcales bacterium, assembly GCA_044507075.1. Taxonomy (GTDB): domain Bacteria; phylum Myxococcota_A; class Polyangia; order Polyangiales; family DASUME01; genus DASUME01. The sequence goes on along the minus strand of JBIQKA010000001.1, from coordinate 12,706 downwards.
CGTGGTTCGTGTTTGGTGAGGGCTACCAAAACAACCACCACGCGCATCCAGAGGCGGCGAAGTTCTCCTTCAAGCCGCGCGAGTTCGACAGCGGCTTCTTGATGGTGCGGGCGGCTCAAGCGCTGGGCTTGCTCGACGTGGCCGCGCCGCCTGCGCGCGCCGTCGGCGCTGCGCGCTATGACGCCGCGCTCGGCGGACAGCAGGCCGAGTAGGTCGGGACGCACACCGCGCGCACGCGGCCCGAACATCCGCTCGAACGAACTTCAATCTGCAATCGTTTCGAACCGTTGAAGACGGCGTGCAGGCCTTCGCGCGTGCGCGGCACGTCTTGAGAGCCACAACAAAGGGGCATCTGGGTCAACGACCTGGCAGCGTAAGCTGAGTTACCCGTCGCTAGGTGTGGGACGGCGAATCGCGCACGCCGATCATGTCCTTCGCGTTTGCACGAGGACTGATCGAAGCGGTCGAGGCGATGGGAATGGGACGCGCGGAGCTCTTGCGAGGCACCTCGCTTTCGGAGGCAGAGCTCGCGTCCACCGGGAGAACACAGCCGCTCGCGCAACTCGACGAACTCGTAGTCCGCGCACTGGAGCTCACCGGAGAGCCCGCGCTTGGGCTGCACTGGTGGGCTCGCGCGACGTTCAGCTCGTTTGGCGCCGTCGCCCACGCGCTGTCGGTGGCGCGCAATTTTCGCTCCAGCGTCGATCACGTGGCCCGCTATTGGCCGCTCTTTTCGAGCCTCCCCCTGTTCTGCGTGCGCGACGAAGAAGACGTGTGCCGCGTGAGCCTGATGCGCTACTCCCCTTCGCACAAGGCCCACCGGGCCTACATGGAATCGGTAGCGTTCACCATGCGGCGCCTGGTGCGCCAATACGTGGGCATCGAGGGGGTTCCGCTCTCGATCGCGTTCGACTTCCCGGCTCCGCGCTACGCGTCGACTTACGAGCAGGTCCTCGGTTGCCCGATCCGCTTCGACGCCACCGCCACCGAGGTGGTGATCTCTCGCGCGCACGCACTGCACCCCCAGCCGAACTACGCTGCGGATCTCGAGGCGCGCCTCTTGGAGTACGCGGACAGCCTGCTGGTCCAGCACGGCTTCGACGTTCTCTCGGCGCGCGTGCTCGGGATCTTGCGGGCCAACCGAGAGAAGCACCGCCCGACCATGGACGAGGTCGCAGCGCAGCTCGGCTTGAGCGGACGAACCCTGCGCAGGCGCTTGCACGCAGAGGGCACCCCGTATCCCTCGCTCGTGCAACGCGTCCAACGGGAGCAAGCCGAAGCCATGCTGCTCGATCCGACGCGCTCGGTGAAGCAAGTGGCGCACGCGCTGGGTTTCGCAGACACCAGCGCCTTCCACCGTGCGGTCCGGCGTTGGACGGGGAAGTCGCCCACCGCGTTGCGCCCGAGCAGCAGCGCGCCGCCGCCTCCCAAGAGCCCGCCTGAAACCTCACCTACAGAGTAAGTGTGCGCTTACCCAAGCGAGCGTGAGAAGCAATGTCTGTAGACGGACAAAGCATGTCCTGGCGCGGCAAGCCATTGATTTGAGCCGATCTACGAAGCTAACTAGCTCGCCATGAGCATTGTCTTATCTTCTTCCATGATCGTTGTACCCTCGCGCTATCTCCGGCGACCCGCCCTCCCCGTATGCGCGCTGTTGCTGCTCGGCGCCTGCTCAGCGCGCATGGCCGGAAGCGGCGCGGACGGTCGCGACCCCCATGGAGATGGCGACGGCGATGGCAACGGAGATCCGCCCGGGTACGTGTGCTTCGACGAGCCCGGCGACGGCGACGGACCGGACGCGCCGGGCTGCGAGGACTACACGGTGGAGTTCGACAATGCGATCGCCAACGTGCTCATCGTGCTCGATCGCTCGGGCAGCATGCGCGATCTGAGCGCGAATCGCTGGGCCCCCTCGGTCTCCGCCATCGAGCAACTCACGGGCAACATGCCGGCCTCGCTGCGCCTCGGTTTGATGACCTTCCCCGGCGACTGCTCGCTGTACCCGAGCGCCGCCGAGCAAGAGGCCTGCATCCTGAGGCAGAGCGGCAGCGCGCTCGGGCAGTTCACCTGCGAACCCGGCCAAATCCGCGTGATGCCCGGCGTGGGGACCGCGAGCGCGATCAGCCAGCAGCTGCACGCGATGGCGCCCGCCGGCGCGACCCCCACCGCCTCCAGCCTCAAGAACGCCCACCAGACGCTCATGGGCGTGGCGTCTGGCACGAGCGCGCAGGCGGTGTTGCTCGTGACCGACGGCGCCCCCAACTGCGCCTCCGGCGACTCGGGCAGCCTCGGTTCGGTGGGCATCGGCTTGGGCACCGCGTCCACGGGGCAAGCGGAGGCGATCCCGCAGACCGTGGCCCAGATCCAGGCCATGGCCAGGGACGGCATCAAGACCTACGTGCTCGGGTACGACACCCAGAACGACGCCGCGCTCCGAAAGGCCCTGGACCTGATGGCCCAGGCCGGCGGCACCGGAGACACGCACCACCACGCCGTGGGCGATCACGACACCTTGCTCCGCGCGCTGGAGAAGCTCACCGGTCGCACCGCGAGCTGTGAGCTCGCCCTGAAGTCCACGGTGGTCGATCCCTGGAAGGTGCAGGTCACGCTCGATGGGCAGGTGCTCACCATCGGCGATCCCAACGGTTATGCGCTCGACGCCGCGGGAGACAACCTCACCCTGCTCGGCGCGGCATGCGCGGCCGCCCAGGAAGGGACTGGCCATGCGCTGCGCGTGAAGGCGGTGTGCCCGCCGCCACCTCCGGCGCCCCCGGCGCAGCCACCCGTCACACCAGGCGACGGCGATGGTGATCAGGATGATGGCCAAGACGAAGAGCCGCTCGATCTCAAGCGCAACAAGCGCAACAAGCGCACCTGCGTCCCCGTGGATCCCCCTGAAGTAGACGCAGGCCTCCTGATCGATCTCTTGTGATCGAGGGCGCCCGGCGCGCCCGGTGCCCTTCGCTTCGCGCCCCGGGGCATACATCCCGTGCGGGAGGCGGTGATGGGTGTTGCCCCGAACGAATCCGCTCGCGCGCGCGAGGCCGCCGAGCAAGCACGGCAGAAGAAGTGGAGCGGTGAGAGCTTCTTGCGTGAGCTGTTCATGGGTTCGCTCCGCCCTTCTCTCCTGCTCGCCGAGGACGATCCTGGCGAGCCGCCCCTGAGGCTCGAGTTCACGGCGTTTTACGAGCGCTTGCGCGACTTCTTGATGCACTCGGTGAGCCCTCGGGAAATCGACGAGACGGGCGAGTACCCGCCCCATGTCCTCGAGGGGCTAGCGAAGCTCGGGGCCTTCGGCATGAAGATCCCGAGCGCGTACGGCGGCCTCGGCCTCACGCATCGCGAGTACGTGCGCGTGATGGAGATGGTGGGCAGCTACGACTCCAACGTGACCGCGCTGCTCTCGGCGCACCAGGCGATCGGCGTGCCTCACCCGGTCGACATGTTCGGCAGCGAAGCGCTCAAGCGCAAGTACCTCCCGCTCTGCGCGCGCGGCGCGATCTCGGCCTTCGCGCTCACCGAACCCGCCGTGGGCTCCGATCCGAGCAAGCTCGCGACCACGGCCCAGCCGAGCCCGGACGGCTCGCACTTCGTGCTGGAGGGAGAGAAGCTGTGGTGCACCAACGGCACGCTGGCCTCGGTGATCGTGGTGCTCGCGCGCAACCCACAAAGCGGACGCGTGAGCTGCTTCGTGGTGGAGATGGGCTGGGCAGGCGTCCACGTGCAGCACCGCTGCCACTTCATGGGCCTGAGGGCACTGGGCAACGCCGTGATCCGCTTCGACAAGGTGAAGGTCCCACGCGAGAACCTGGTGGGCGAAGAGGGCTCGGGGTTGCGCGTGGCGCTCGCCACGTTGAACACCGGGCGGCTCACGCTGCCGGCTGCCACCGCGGGCACCGCTAAGGCCACTCTCGAGCTGTGCCGCAAGTGGGCCAACGCGCGCTGGCAGTGGGGCCAGCCGATCGGCAAACACGAGGCCATCGCGAACATGCTCGCCGACATGGCGGCGAGCACCTACGCCATGTCCTCGGTCGCCGATGTGGTGGGCGCGCTCGCCGATCGCCCGGACCGCGACATTCGACTCGAAGCGGCCGGCGCCAAAGAGTGGAACACCACCCGCGGCTTCGAGCTAACCGACAAAGCCCTGCAGATCCGGGGCGGGCGCGGCTTCGAGACCGAGGGTTCGCTCGCAGCGCGCGGAGAAGCGGCCATCGGCGTCGAGCGCATGCTGCGCGATTGCCGCATCAACCGGATCTTCGAGGGCTCGAGCGAGATCATGCACCTGTTCATCGCGCGCGAGGCGGTGGATCGTCACTTGGAGGTGACCGCGACCCTGCTCGATCCGAGGGCAAGCCTCGGGCACAAGCTCCTTTCGCTGCCGCGCGTGGCCCTGTTCTACGCGCGCTGGTATTTGAAGCTGTGGCTCGGCTTCGTGTGGGCCAAGTACCACGCGTTCGGGCCGCTGGGGCCACACCTGCGCTACGCGGACCGCGCAAGCCGCCGGCTCGCGCGCTCCATCTTCCACGGCATGCTGCGCTTCGGTCCGGGTCTCGAGCGCAAGCAAGCGTTCCTGTTCCGGGCAGTCGACGTCGCGCTCGAGCTGTTCGTGCTGACCGCGTCCGTGATGCACGCGCAGCGCAAGCTAGAGCTCGGGCGGGGCGACTTTGACGTGGTCGAGCGGGTGGCCTTCGCTACGCGGGCCCGCGTGCGGGCGCTGCTGCGCGCGATGTGGCGCAACGATGACGCGACGAAGTATCGATTCGCGCAGCGGGTGCTGGCAGGAAACCTCGCCTGGCTCGAGCGCGGCGCCATCCCCTCCCCCTACGACGAGCGTGAGCTCGTGCCCCCGAGCATGGAGGAGATCCTGCGGACGCCGCCCCAGGCGGCCGCGCATGAAGGCCACATGGCCCATCCACTGCACGCGGAGTGAGCGGGCCCTAATCGGGCGCTCGGAGCTGGATCAGGGCGTCCTCGATCGCGCGGTTGAGCTGACGGACCCAAACGTTGTAGCGGTGATGGATTTGCTGCCGCCCTTCGTGGTCCGCGTTGTACTTGAGGCCCGGGCTCGAGGCCTGGTGCCTGATGATCCAACCTCGCGCGTTGTAGTCGATATGCACCGAGGCGTGCTGTCCTCGGCTCGACATCTGCGCGACCACGACGCCAGGGGCCTCGCTCGTGATGACCCAGTGCGTGGCGGTCGCGCCCATGCGGATGGCGGTCAAGACCAGCTCCGCGGTCGGGGCGCGCCCGTGGGCGTCGAGCTTCACGACGCCCTGGGGGTTGTGGACATCCGCCAGGTTGGGCGCGCAGCCCGGCACCGTGAGCGATGCGCACAGGACGCTCACGACCAAGCGCGGCGTGGACGGCATTCTCATCGGTTCGCTCCTCTCCTCGATCGGGGGATCCACTGGGTCGCACCAGAACCACGCGCACGCAAATGTTAGGCCGCGCACGCCGCTCGCAAGGGCAACTCAACACCACGCGTGAGACACGCGCGCGAAGAGCTTTCTCGGTACCCGGTTGCGGACGCGATTCAGCGCCATTTCGTCTGTGTTTCAACGCCCCCTCGAGCGCTGCCGTCCCGCTCTTCACTCGCTCTTTCTCCGCACCGGGAACGAAGCCGAAATCCCGCTGAAAACAGGCCTTGCTTCTCTGTAGAGATGCACGCGACCTTCCGCTTCCAAGGCTTGAGCAGAGCGTCCTTCTTTGGCGTCACCTCGGCAGCGGTGCATGGCATGGCGGCGCTGGCGTTCACGAGCCTGCCGCCAGCTGCCGTCCCTCCGGTATCGGCCCCCTCCCTCGTCTGGATGGCGACGACAGCCGACCTGGGTGGAGGGGCCGGTCACGAGGAGCCTGGCTCGGCCGGCCTCGTCTCGACGAGCGTCGTGCCGCGAGCCGCCGCCCGCACGCGCGCGCAGCCAGGGCGTGTGCAGCGCGAACGTGGCCCGGCGTCGCCAACGCCCGCGCCGCGCGCGCCTGTTCCCTCCGCGGAGTCCGACATGGCCTCTGATCCGCCGAGCGCGTCGCCTTCTCCTTCCGTCGCGACCGGAGCAGCGCAGGAAAGGACCGGAGGAGCGCAGCAAGGACCGGCGGCGGGCGAAGCCGCTGCCGGAGCGGCGACGGCAGGCACCCAGGGCGGGAGCGGGCGGGGTCACGGGAGCGGACGCGCGCACGGGCCGGGGCTCATCGCCCACGGGGCTCCCTGCAAGGGTTACTTCCCCGCGCAGGCGCGCGCGGACGAGGGCGAGGTCCGGATCGAGGTCATCGTGGACCCGCTCGGTCACACGCGCGCGACCACCGTGCTCACGGAGGTCCCCAAGGGCCACGGCTTTGGCCTGGCGGCGAGCGCGTGTGCGAGTCACCTGCACTTCGATCCGGCGGTCGACGACGGCGGAGCCCGCGTGGCGGGCCGCGCCAAGCTGCTCCTACGCTTTCAGCGCGGGTGAGCCGCCTCCTTCAGCGCACGGAAAGCCGGACCACGCTCTCGCCTTCGGCCTTCCGCAAGCAGATGGCAGAGCAGGATCCGTGAGCCGACGCGCGCGCGTTCAGTCGGTGCGGTGGGCGAAGTCGGGTCCGAGCTGCTCGATGGTGTAGCGATTGCCCGGATAGGTGCGGTTGAGGCTTCCCGCGATCTGGGTCGGCAGGCGCTCGAGGGACGCGTAGCGCTTGATCCGCGCGCGCGCGCGCAGGACACCCCACACGGCCCCCTTGATCCAGGGGGCAGGCGCGGCCGCGCCGATGGCGACGAGGAGCTGCGGCGCCGCGAGGCTGAAGACCACGGGCGAGACGGCGAAGCGCAAGGGCGCGGGCAACCAGGCCTTTAGGATCCGCAGGGTCGCCTCGGCGACCTGACGGCTGGCCTCGTTGGGGACGAATTCCCTCGCCTCGTAGGCGCGCACGAACGCGTCGAACGCGGCCTTGCTCTCGGGGATGTTCTCTAGGCCCATGCGTTGGCCGATTCGGTGCCAGAAATAAAACCAGGCCTGGCACTCGTGCTCCGTAAGGGCCCGATACCCGAACTCCCGCACCCACTGGATGGGAAAATCGATGAACGTCCACAATACGAACAGGTAGTCGTCGTTCGGGATCTTGTAGAACGAATGGATGTGGTTCATCTGCCCGATCGCTCGCCCACCCACGGGCGAGTCGAAGCCAGACTCCATGAAGTGCGCGATCAAGAGCCGCGTGTCGTCGTAGCGCTTTTGACCACGTTTGCGGAACTCGCCGGTGTGGTGCAAGAGGTGGGCGACCGACTGACTGCCGTAGGTGTGAAACAGCGCGATCTCGAGGGAGCGCTGGATGTCGAAGGGGAACTCGTAGGTCGTGAGGAGCTTGATGATGCGCGCGCAGTCTCGCTCCGGATGCAGTGCCGCGATGTCACGCCGCACCTTGGGTGAGCGAGGTTTCCAGAACGGCACGCGATAGGCGTCTTTCGCGTCCGACTCGACCCGCGGTGATTCGAGGCCAACGCCTCCTTGATCCTGCAGCGCGCGCTGTCTGAGCATCGGGCAGCCCACTCCTTCTCGTCCCTAAAGCGTCTTCAAGTACTCGAGCACCGCGCGGCGCTCATCCTTCGAGAGGTGATCTCCGAAGGGGTGCCCCTGGTTCGACGGTCCGCGGCCCGAGATGATGTGCGTGGGGTCCGCTGATGGCTAGCATCGACACGATACGTCTCCTTTGGCGGGCTGTCTTGGGGGGGAACGGAGGCGACGCGCGCGCCTCAGGAAGGGCTGTGATAGGGGCGAAAGGGCGCGTGTTTGACCTCATCGACCTCCATCACCCGGTCGATGTAGCGACGTGCGAGCTTGTCGACCCAGCGATCGGCCCCTGGTGTCAGGCGCCGCAACGTGTCGGCCGCCAACATGCCGGGAAAGACCGCCGGCAAGAACCACAGCCACTTGCGCTCGGGATCGAGCTGCATGAAGTCGTAGATCGTTCGCCCGTTGATCACGTGATAGAGGCCGTGCGCCACCCGGATATCGATGTGATCCAAGAGCGCGCCGAAGGGCCCCTCTCCCGCGCGCAACGGCACGCTCATGGTGGATTGCGTGAGGGTGCGCGCGCGCTCGTCGAGGGCCCTCCGAATGGTGGCGGCGATCAAGGTGTTGATACGCTGCACATCACGCTCGGAGGTGGGGTTCAGGTCGTCCACGACACCGATCAAATAGCCGTGATAGCGCCAGAAGTGGATCACGTCGGAGAGCTCCCGGGGCGTCATGAAGGCGCCCATCGTACGCAGCAGATAGGTGTGGGTCATGAACATCCCAAGGTTTGCGCCCGCCATGTCGAGCTGCGGGATAGGCATGCCCAAGCGCTCGATGTCCCACTTGCCCGAGGTGAGCAGGTGATAGCGGATGAGCCCGTGCAACACGCGCACCCTCACCACCGTCTTGAAGCCGTCCTCCCAGCGTCGCAGCGCGGAGGGTCGCTGCACCCCGAGACGCCAACGATCGGTCTCCTTCAGCCTGCGTACCGCGGTCTTGGGGCCGAGCGAGCCGCTCATGTACAGCGGCATGCCTGCGTTGGCGTTGACGTAGGTCTGGGCGAACGCGAGCCGGCTGAACATCCAGGTCAGCGGAGCGTAGCGCCGCATCGCGCGCGCCCCGCGCTCGACGCGCCTCCAGTTCACCCATGCAGGCACGTGATCCACGTGCGCGAAGAGCGCCTTGAGCGCCGGCGGCGCATGCGGGACATTCTCGATGCCACGCTCGAGCGCCTCGTCCAACCATGCGCGCGCCTTCGCGTGGCCGAGCTTGGGATAGAGGGCCGCGTAATCATCCGCCAACGGATCGCCCATCACCGCGAGCTGTCGCCCGCGATCCCATGCCTTTTCGTCCGGCAACTTCCGCGGCTTGAGGAACTCGAGCAGATCCTCGGAGGGCTTCGGCTTCCGGTAAGCCGAACGTGGACGGTGGCGACCGGGCTTGAAGTCGAGCGGCAAGCGGAAGGTGCCGTCCGCGCGGAACGGGTCGATGCCCGCGGCGGGCGCAGGAACAGAGGAAACGGCGGCGCGCTTGAGTGGGATGCTCACTTGAACTTCTCCTGAGCTTTGGTTCGACGCGCGCGGGTCCCGACACGCGCTCTGCTCTGCATCATGCCTGAACGAGCACGCGACGCGTACTCGGGTCGGGATACGCCGCGGCGCCGCGCAGAAAACGCCAAGCATTGCGCGCAGCACAGGCGCTCTCGGGCGCGTGGAGCGCGCCATCACCGGCCACCCACTCGGACTTTGGGGCATCCTGATCTGAACAGGTGAGGGGAGAGATCAGGGCCTTGAGGCGAGCTCGCCTACAAAGGTGACCTCGCTCGCAAGCGCCCCCCTCGTGGCGCCCGCCATCGGCCGCCACGACGTGCTAGAAAAGCGTGCCATCGGCCAACTTTTACTACACCTTTTACCAAGCCGCGCGCGATGCTCCCCACGTCGCACCCGCCTGGGCGCGAATTGCTTTGACTCTGTGGGGCGAAGAGTGATTTGGACAATGTCTAGATTGAGAAGCATAAGGAGCACGGTCCGGTGCGGACGCTGGCGACGACCTCGATGAGCACACGAACGGCGTGGACCACGCTGCTGTTCGTGACTGCCTGCTACGGCGGAGGCGAACCTGCCGGGCCGCTCCTCACCGGGACCGATAGCATCCAGCAAGGTGACCGCGACCGTGACGACTCCGACGATGATCGGGAGGAAGACGAGGACAACGACGAAGGCGCAGGCGACGAAAGCACCGGCGACCGTGGAACATCGGGCGGAGACTCGAAGAACCCGCTTTCCCCCGCCGACGTGGAGGTCACGGCCTGCCTGAAAGCTGAGGTGGCAGCGCTCCGCACGAAGCTCAGCATGTGCCGCACGTGCCACGTCCCCAAGGGCCTCGCCCGAGACTCGCACTTCGTACTCAGCAAGGACGCAAGCGAGGACGCGGCGAACCTGCTGCTCGCGTTCGAGGAGCTCGGCCAAGATCTCCTCCTCATGCCGGCCCAGGAGAATGGCAAGAAGCATCCCGGAGGCCGACGCTTGACCAAGGGCACCGCGGACTACGACGCCTGGCTGGAGTTGATGGACGTGCTCGCCGACCCGGAGAGCTGCGCCGACGAGTGAGCGCGAAGCCAGCCCGAATGGGCATGTTTGCTCACATCAGCTACCCCAATTCGATTGACTCGCGTCGTCCTAGATGATTTAAACATTGTGTAGATTGGGCTGCAGGAGGGAGTGCGCAAAAATGGGCATCGAGTTTGGCAAGAAGCGACCCGCCACGGCTGCCCAGCCGAGCTCCTCGCCGGACAGCTGGGAGTCCACCATAATTAAGAAGATGAGCCCCTCCCGCTTCTCACGCAGTCCGAGTAAGTCCTATCACCACGGGGATCTGCGCCAAGCTCTGCTCGACGCCACCCTATCCTTGATCGAGCAGAACGGCCCCGAGGGGTTCACGCTGCGCGCCGCGGCACGGGAAGCAGGGGTCACGCCTTCGGCCACCTACCACCACTTCAAGGACAAGGAAGATCTGGTCGCCGCCGTGGCCCAGGAGGGCTTCGACTTACTCCGCAAGAAGCTCAAGGCTGCCGCGCAGCTCCCGGCGTCCCCCCGTGAACGCTCGCGGAACGTCGGCTCGGCCTACGTTCTGTTCGCGGTGGAGCACCCCACCCGCTTCCGGGTGATGCTCGGGTACGGCGTGCTCACGCGGCCGAACTCGGCAGCGACGGCGGTGGAGGCGATGCAGACCTACCGCTTCGTGCGCGAGATCCTGGTGGCAGGCCTCACCGAGGACTCCTCGGAGCATCCCTCGGATGCCGAGGTCCTGGGCTGGTGGAGCGTGGTGCACGGCCTCGCGTTCCTGGCCATCGACGGCTACCTCGGCAAGGCGTCCAAGTCGCCGAAGTACGCCGATGAGATCGTGCGCAACGTGATCGACGCGCTCGACCGGCGCATGCCCGCCTCGAGCTCGGTGCGCAAGCGCGAGTCGCGCTGAACTTTCTTGGCGGCGAGAGGCCCTCCTCTCGCCGCCTTTTTTTGTTCATCAATGTGAACATTGTGCAGATTGAAAGAGGAGCCTTTCCTTATGCGTACCCTTCCCCGGTCGCGCCGCGTCTTGATGTTGCTCGGGGCTGTTTCCCTCGCGTCGGCCCGAGCAGCCTGGCGCGCGTATCGAGCGATGTGGAGGCGTTCCTGGCGATCGGGCTCTCGAAGATCCCCGCCGAGCGCTACGCGAGCGGAGCGGAGCTCGCCGCCTGCTTCCAGGCGGCGCTCGCGGGCAATCTCCCGGCCGAGATGCGCGACCGTGCGGCGCGCATCCTGGAGCGCTCGCCCTGGGCGGACACATGATGCGCGCGGCGAACTGCGCCCGCTTGGTTGTTGCGAGTTTCTTGCGCATGATGTAATGATACAAAACCGATGTCTATGTACCACCACACCGGTCATCCTGAGAAGGTTCCCTTGAGGGCGCGGCGTCGGCCACGGCAAGCGCGCTCGCAGGTCACGGTCTCGGCCATCCTCGACGCGACGGTCCTCGTGCTCCTCAAGCGCGGCTACGCCGGCTGCACCACCAAGCTCGTCGCCGAGGTCGCGGGGGTGGGCATAGGCTCGCTCTACGAGTACTTTCCCAATCGCGAGGCGCTGATCGCCGCCGTAATCGAGCGCGAGGTCGAGCGGTACATGGCGGTCGTGCAGCGCGAGATGCTCGCCACCTTCGATCGTCCGCTCGAAGAGGCTCTGCGAAAGGCCCTCTCCGCCGCCCTGGCGGAGCTCGACTCCCGTCGCGATCTCGTGACCGTGCTGCTGGCGGAGTATCCGTACGTGGGGCGCTTGGCGGTGCTCGGTGAACTCCCGCATCGCGCAGTGGAGCTGGCGGTCTTCTGCTTGCGCCGCTGGAGCAACGAGATCCGTGTGCCCGACGACCCGGCCACCTACCACGTGCTCGCCAACATGCTGTTTGGCGCCTCCATCTCGCATGTGCTGCGCCCGCCCTCGCAGGTCAGTCACGAGGCCATGCTCGACGCGTTGATGCAGATCCTGCTGCGGATCCTGCGCCCTCAAGGCGAGGTTCCCAACGGGTGCGAGGTTCTTCCTCGCTAGCGCAGGGATGTGGTCCTCGATACAGTCGCCGCAAGAAAAAGCGACCCCGTATGCGCGGCGCCACCCCACAGCACACATACTCCCATCTCCTCGAGACTGACTCAGTTTGGTAGTCTGCTCGAAGTGGACTCTCCCTCGTACGGTCCGGCCGCGCTTCTCAACGAGGCCAAGCGCGAACTCGAACGCGCCGTGTGGGTCGGCGGAGAAGGGCGCTTCACCGATCAGATTGTCGGCTCGTTCCGCCTCGGCAATGTCATCGGTCGCGGCGGCATGGGCGAGGTCTACGACGCGCTGCACACGGAGACGAACGAGCCGGCAGCCGTGAAGCTCCTGCAGCGCCACGTGGTCCTTCATCGGCCAGTCGGTCGCCACGCTCCTGCACAAGGTCATCTACACCATGCCTCCGCGTCCGAGCAGCGTCGCGCGGGTGTCGAACGATATGGAATGGTTTCTGGCGATCGGCCTCTGCAAGGAGCCGAGCGAACGCTTCGCCAGCGGCGCCGAGCTCGCCGAAGCGTTCAAGCTCGCGGTAGAAGGCAATCTCCCCGCGCCGCTGCGCGCACGTGCCGCGCGCATCCTCGAGCGCACACCTTGGGCAGAGGCCTGAGAATCCGAGCTACCCATTCATGGACATTTCGTGCT
>JBIQKA010000139.1:4513-11535 GCA_044507075.1 Myxococcales bacterium | reverse complement strand
TCTACAGGAGCAACGACCATGACGAACGAGAACATGCTGGTTTCCCTCGACGACGCGGCCCTTGAAGACGTGAACGGCGGCCTGTCCCTCAGCGTCGGCCTGGGCGACACCCAGGTGGTCGACGCCAGCCTGAGCCTCAAGAACGGCCTGAGCGCCAGCCTCAAGCTGTTCGGCAAGAACATCGCCAGCTTCGCGTTCTCGCTCTTCAGCTGAGCTCGCGCTTTTGCTCCGAATGACGCCGGGTCCCCCTTGGGGGCTCGGCGTTTTCACGTTGGCGAGCGCGCCATGGGGGCGGTCTGCCCCAGGTGGAGAGCTCAGTCTTCGACTTGGCGGGCGAGCTCGGGGGCTCCCCCCACCATCAGCGCGCGCCGATTCACGGCCCCCGTTTTGCGCAGGATGGACGAGACCTGGTTCGCCACTGTGGCCACCGAACGACCTCGCAGCGCTGCGATGGCGCTGTTGGAGTGGCCGAGCTGCACCAACTCCAGCACGTCCGCCTCGGCGGCGCTCAGCGGCTCGCTGAGTGTGAGTACAGGGGCCGAGCTGCCCAGGGTCGCGGCGCAACGCAACAGGTCGGTGCGCCCGGAGAAGCCGAGCTTCAAGGCAGCCGACGCCAGCGCGCGCGAGACCAGTGTCTGCGCGATGCCCAGCGCGTACGCCACCTGCTTGCCGCTCAATCCCTGAACCGAGAGCGCGAGCACCGCCGACTCGCGAGCGCCCAGGCTGCGATACTGCCGTGCGGCCGGCGCGTTCTCGAACGCGAGATACATGCGCTTGCCATCGGAGTCCTCCTGCTCGACCAGGCTCCACTGCCCCTCGACCAGCGCCTTCCAGGCCGCCATCGCGGAGTCCGGATCCTCGCGCCCGCTCTGGGTGCGGGCCCCCTCGATGACGCGCACGCGGGAACGCACCGCGTCATGCTGGGCTTCGGCGACGCCTGGCGCATGCTGCAAGCGGCCCCCGGGCGTGATCACCGCGACCGGTTCCCGCGCGCCGAGCAACCGCAACCGCAGCACCGACTCCACGTGGATGCGCAGCCGCTCGAGCGTCTGCCGATCATGGGTCTCGAGCTTTTGTTGTGGCCAGCTGCTGAAGAGCACGAAGGACCAACCCGGCGCCGGGTGCCCAATGAGGCCCACGAATTCATTCACCTGGGTCTGCGCCAGGTAGTGCGCGTAGAGTGCGCGCGCGCCCGGGGGCGCCGACTGGGCGACCGCCGAGCCGAGCAGCACCCGGCGCTTGGGGTACCAAAACTCGCGATACGCGCCGTCGTCCATCGCTTCGACGACGTGACCAGCCATCTCGAGCACGTTGCGCCCGTGGCCCCGGCCGTCCGCCAGCTCCAGGCTGCGGCCGCTTTTCTCCTCGCGGATCACGCTCAGACCGCAGGCGGAGTTGGGCCCCAGAATGCGCGCCACCGTGTCGAGGAAGCGGTCGAGCCAGATCTCGTTGGTCGGAGCGGCGGTGTACAGCGCTTCCGTCAAGCCCACGAAATCGGCTTTTCTCCGTGCAACGAACACCGCTCACCCGCTACCGCGAGCCACATTGGCTCGCAACGATGCTTTTTTGACCTAGTGGGCCAAGCGCAGAGGCGTACCCGGTGTGTCTCGAGGCAGGGGTGCACAAATTACTATTGCTTACCGCTGCCGAGACCACGGTCACGGGCAGTCGAGCGGATCGCCCAGCTCGTCCGGCTCGAGTACGCCGTTCTCGTTTTCGTCCACTGCGCGCACATTGGCTTCGCAGTAGGTGTTCCGGGCCGTGATCTCGGGGACCTGTACGAAGCGATTTCCGACGAGCTTCGTGTTGTTGCCGGCCACGGTGATCTTTCCGTACACGTCACAGCCGGCGAGCACGGTGTTGTTCGCCTGGATGATCAGATCGCCCTCGATCACACAGTGAAAGAACACCGAGTTGTTCTTGCGCACGTCCACATCGCCCGTGATGCGCACGCCGCGCACGATCGTGTTGTTGCCCTCGACGACCAGGCTCCCGTCGACCACCGCGTTGTCAGGGTCGCCGCCGTAGAGGATCACGTTGTTGCCATCGAGCAAGATGTCGCCCTGGAAGTCCACGCCGGGCTCCGAGTCGAGCACGATCACGGCGCCGTTCTGGTTCTGCGGGAGCTCTCCGCCGTTTTCGGCGAGCTCGGTCACGCTGACGGTCGCCCCGCCGGGGTAGCAGAGGGTCTCGATCACCTTGCCTTGCGCGTCGACCAGGACCTCGGCCGCGGCGCCCTGGCACTGCTCCTGCGGCTTCACGCAATTGTCCGCATCGGCGAACTCCTCGCCGGGCTTCACTACCAGGCACTCGTCTCCGCGCGGGAGCGCGACCGACGTGACCTCGCCGTCGGCCCCCACCACCTGAACCTTGCCCTCGTCCCAGGGCAGCCCGCCGGAGCGCGCGTCGCCGCTGTCACACCCGAACCCACCAAGCGCGCCGATCACGCATAGCGTAGTGACTTTGCTGTGTTTCATGGCTCCTACGGTGCCGCGGACTCGCCGTGAGGTTGAAGAAAGTTGCACGGCCCTTGGAGGCCGCTTCAACCAAAGCACCGCTCGCCTGCACTATAGGGCTCCGAGGTTCGAAAAGGAGTGCTCCGAATGGGCAGGCGAACGAGCTGGATCACGGTGGCAGTCGGGCTGTTTGCGGCCTGTAGCGGCGAAGGGGGCGCAGGTAGCAGAAACCTGGACGGCGGGTTCGACGCGTCGTCGCGCGACGCGGGAAACTGGGTGGACCTCAACCACGATGGCGTCCCCGACGGAGCTCCGATCGATACCAACGGCGACGGCATCATCGACGGCTACGACACGGACGGCGACGGGTTGATCGACGTGGTCGTGCCCGGCGGCGCCGCCAACGCAGATGCCTCCGTGCCCAACTATCCCGCCCCCGACCCGTTCATGTGTGGCGACGCGGTGTGCGCGTGCTCCAACGGGCTCGACGACGACGGCGACGGACTCATCGATCTGGCGGACCCCGAGTGCATCGCGAGCTGGGACAACGATGAGTCCAGCTTCGCCACCGGCATCCCCGGCGACAACCGGGACGATGCTTGCCAGGACTGCTTCTTCGACGGCAACTCGGGCTCGGGCGACGACGGTTGCCGGCTGCCCACGAGCTGTCTGAGCGAAGGCAACGCCTCGAGCGGACGCGGCAACTGCAACAGCTGCGAGCAGACGGACCAGTGCCGCAACTTCTGCCAGGCCTACACCCCCAACGGCTGCGACTGCTTCGGCTGCTGCGGCGTGCACCTGGACGATGGCACCACGGTGAACGTCTTGATCGGCGCGAACTGCCAGATCGACGGCAACGACGTCACAGGCTGCCAAACCTGTGTTCCGAACAAGAGCTGCATCAACGAGTGCGGTCGCTGTGAGCTGTGCCCCGGCAAGGAGCCCAAGGACCTGCCCCCCGACTGCTTCTCCACCAATCCGCCATCGCCTCCGCCCCCGGCCGACGGCGGCACCAGCGAGCCGCCTCCGCCGCCGTACACCTGTGACAACGGAGCGGTCGCTTGCGGCAGCGGACTTCCCGCCTGCCCCGAGGACTACGCTTGCCAGTTCGGCTGCTGCGTGCTCACGCCAATCATCCTGTTCTGATCGCTCAGAGCAGATCCAGACAGCAGCCGAAGCCGCACCACTCGCCACGGGGGCAGGGCAAGTCCTGCGAGCACACGGGCCCCCCTTCGCAGGTCGCCCCTCCCCCGCTCTCGCACTCGGCCGGTAAGTCCGCGGTGGTCTTGCCCGGACACAGCTCGCACGTACCGCACGGGTTGAAGCAGCCTTGGTTGGGCACGCAGCTCCGGCAGCCCTTGACGGAGCCGCCCTCGACGACGCAGTTGGCGTCGAGCATGACCGTCACCACGTCGCCGTTCGTGCGCCGGATCTCGCAACACCCAAAGCAATCGCAGCCGTTGGGTGTCCGCGCGAGGCAGCGATCGATGCACGCGTCGCTCGGCGCGCAGGTGTTGCAGGCCGCCGGCGCCCCCGCAGGAGAGCCGCCGGTGAGGCAGCCCGCCGCGACACGACACAGGTCGTTGCCCGCGCTCGGGGTGTCGTCGAAGAAGCAGCCCGCGCACAGGGGATTCCCGAGCTTGTTGCGGCCGACTGCCAGGCTCGATTCGTCGTCGTCGAAGGCGCCGGTGCATTGGCCATCCGCGCCGTCGATCAGACCATCGCCGTCATCGTCGATCCCGTTGGAGCACGCGCACACCCGCTTTCCGCAGATGGCTTCGCCCGCGTCCGACACATGAAGGCCCGCGTCCTTACCCCCGGCGTCCTCACCGGGGGCCCCCGCCTCGGAGACCTCCGCGTCACGCGGGCTCTCTGAGCTGACGAGCAGCGTCTCGCGACTGCACCCCGGTGCGAGCGCGGCCGCACTTGCGAGCAGCAGACAGGCGACCGTGAAGCGAGTCATCCCCACCATCCTAGTTCTCCCCCGAAGACAGCGGGAGATAGAAGAGCAGCGACGCGGGCACGCTCAGCTGAACGCTCGGAAAGTCGACCACGGTCACGTCATCGACGCGCAGCGAGCGATCGATCAAGGGCACGTCCAGGCGCGGGCTCAGGCGCAGGTAGGCGCTCGAGAACAGGCGCACTCTCAGATCCAGCCCGAGTCCCGCGGAGGGCGTGAACAGGGTCTGCTCGCCGCGCGTGCCGTCGACGGCGACGCCTTCGGCGGCCAGAAACGCCCCTGTGAACGCGAGCTCGCCGCCCAGCTCGATCCGGCCGAGCCTGCGCAGCGCGCGCGCCGTCACGAGCAGACCACGCTCCGCCACCTGCACCTCGGAGCCCTGCTTCGTTTGTGTGGCGCGCGTCCCGGCTTGAAACCCAAGCCCCAGATCCAGGCGAGCCCGGGGGCGCACCCGCGACACGCCCAGATGGCCAATGGCCAGACCGTGCACGCTGGGCGCCGTCGCGAGGCCTCCCCCGAGATCGAGGAACAACGCCCAGCGCCGCCCCCTCGCTGCGTCACCAGCGGGGACACCCGTGGCCCCGCCGGCAGGGGCGGCCAACACCCCGGACAACACCGCAGCGTGCTCGATCTGAGACACCACCTCGAGCGCGGCGCCCACCTTGAGCGCGAGGCTGCGATCCACGTCCGGTCCGGGCCGATCCTCGATCCGCTCCATCGAGAGCACCGCCTGGTCGGCGCGTGATCCCACCACGTACATGCGGACGAGACGCGGATCGGGGTCGCGCTCCAGCAACACGACGAGCCGCCCATCGCCCACCTGGACGCGCGTCGCCGCACGCGCGATTCGGTCGGGCAGCTCCGGCCGCACGGGCTCCGGCTCACAGCTCACCTGGGCCGCACCGCTGAGCTGGATGCGCAGGGCCGCGCACAATTCCGGTCGCAGCTCCGGGCGTTCCAATAAGAGCACCCGCGGCATTGGCTGTGCGCGCGCGGACGCCGCCCAGGCGAGCCACAGCGCGAGCGTGAGAAGGCCCCGGTGCACGGCGGGATTGTGCCGAACAATCGCCTACTTGGCGAGCCTTCTCCGAGCCTCGTCGGGTTCTTTCGATGGTTTCAACCAGGCGGGTAGGATCCTCCACTGAGGATCGCGTAATGCAAGCAAGGCTGCCCAATCGAGAAGGCGAGACGTACTCGCCCGCGCTGATCGACGGCTGCCGGCGCGGCGACAGGGCGGCCCTCGCGCAGGTGCTGCGTCACGAGACGAAGAGCCTGGAGCGGGTCCTCTCCCGCTTCGTGAACTCGAAGAGCGACCTGGAGGATCTGCTCCAGCTGACCCTCGAGCAAGCCATCGTGGCGTTCCCCCAGTTTCGGGGTGAGGCCAAGGTGCGAACCTGGCTCACGCGAATCGCGGTCTGGACCGCGCTTCATCACTTGAAGCACCCCTGGCGAAAGCGGCGCACCAGCCTGGAGGTGCTCGATGGCGGACAGCTCGGCACCAACCAGATCGCGCCCAGCGAAGAGCTCGAAGGCAAGCGCCGGCTCGCCGTGCTGCGAGGGCACTTGGCAGCCCTCGATCCCAAGCACCACATGGCGTTCATCCTGTTCCAGATCGAGGGCCACAGCATGGAAGAGGTGGCCGCGCTGATGGACGCAAACCTCTCGACCACGAAGTCACGTGTGATGTGGGCGCGCCGAAAGTTGCTCGCCCGCTTGCGCAAAGATCCCGAAGCACGTCATTGGCTCGCAGAATACGAAGAGGCGGAGCATGCTGAGAAGTAGCTGCCAGGAAATCGCGGACTCGATGGGACGGGACAGCGAGCAACTGAGCGAGGCCGCGCGTTTGCGGTTCGAGCAGCACCTCCAAGAGTGCGAAGACTGTCGCCGAGATCTGGCCGCATCGCGGGGCACGCGCGCGCTGCTCACGAGCGGATCGCCCGTGCTCTCGGAGTCGGCGCGCGAGCGCGCGCTCTCTCGCGCCCTGGCGCGCGCCGAGGAAGGAGCGCTCACGGCGCCCAAGAGGCCGGCCCGCGGATGGGTGCTGGGCGGGGTCGCCGCCTGCGCGGCCGCCGCGGGGCTCGCGTTGTGGCTCGGGACGCCCGCGAGTCAAACCAGCACGCACGTCGCGCGCGAGGATCGTCCGGCGCCGAGGGTTGAACCGAGCGAAGCCGCACCCGCGAACGTGCCCGCCGAAGCTGCCTGGATCGACGTGGCCGAGCCCCAAACACTCCAGCTCGCGCACGCCCGCGTCAACGCCGAGCCCGGCGCCCGGCTGAAGTTCGATCAGGCGCAATCCATCTTGACGCTGGCCGAAGGTCGCCTGGAGGTCCAGGTCGATCCCACACCGGGCCTGCCCTTCCAGGTCCACACGCAGCGCTTTCGCGTGCAGGTGCTCGGCACGCAATTCAGCGTGACCCCCGAGCAGGTCAGCGTCCGCGAAGGGCACGTGCAGGTCAGCGATCACGAAGGCCGCATCCTCGCGCGCGATCTGGCCGCGGGCGCCTCGTTCTCGCTCCACGCGGCGAACGCGACAGAAGCGGCGCAGAAGCAGGCCCAGGACGCGCTCGTTCGCAAGCCCTCGGCGAGTTCGGCCCGCGAGAGCGCGC
>JBIQKA010000139.1:0-4413 GCA_044507075.1 Myxococcales bacterium | reverse complement strand
CGCGAGAGCGCGCTCGTGCTGAGCCGAGTCCGCAAGACCATGGCCCAGGGGCAAATCGAAGACGCAAGAGCGCTCCTGGGCTCGCTGAACGAAGGTGAACTGAGTCGGGCCCAGCGGGCCGAGTCGGCCACGCTGCGCGCGGAGCTCTCCCTCTTGGAGCAGAAGCCCGGCCGAGCCCTCGAGCAATACGAGGAGCTGGGGCGACGCTTCCGGGATCTGCCGGCGGGCGAAAATGCGGCGTTCGCGGCGGCGCAGCTCGCGGCGCGCCACGCACCGGCGCGCGAGCAGGCGCTGCTCGAGGCTTACCTGAGCCGCTATCCCAAGGGCCGCTTCGTCGACGAGGTCACCGCCAAGCTGCGAGCCAAGGGCGCGCGCTGAGACCGCACCACGGGCGAACGCGGTGCGGGCCACATGCGGCGTCCGAGAGCGCCGCCTCGTTCAACGCACGGGCGCTGCCTTGCACATCGAGGCATCCACCGTGTTCGCTTGCGCGGGGTCGACCAGGTGGAACTCGACGCGGCGATTCTTGCGGCGGCCGTCGGCGGTGATGTTCGGCTCGCGCGGACGACGCGGACCACAGCCCACCGGCTGAAGGCGCGCGGCGTCGACGCCGTTGTTCACGAGCCAGCGGGTCACCGCGGTTGCGCGCTTGCGCGACAGCTCCATGTTGCGCGCTTCGCCGCCGCGACTGTCCGTGTGGCCTTCGACCCGCAGCACCTTGATCTCCGGATGCGCCTTGAGCACCTCCTGGACGGCCTCCAGCACCGAGCTGCTGCCTGGAAGCAGCGTGTCTTTGCTGGTGGCGAACTCGATGCGCTCACGGATCCGGATCTCGCCCTGCTCGAGCACCGCCACCGGCTCCGGTTCCGGCGCCGCGGGCGCGGGGCAACCCATGTGCTCCGGCACGCCGGCCTCATTGGGGCACTTGTCGTCCGTGTCGGGCAGGCCGTCTTCATCGTTGTCGCGATCCAGACAGCCGTCTTCGTCCTGGAAGCCGTCCTTGTCCTCGGTCTCCAGCGGACACTGATCGTCTTCGTCGAGCAAGTCGTCGCCGTCGTTGTCGGCGTCGAGGCAGCCATCCTCGTCGGCGAAGCCGTCGTGATCCTCGGCCTCGTCGGGGCAGCGGTC
Organism: Myxococcales bacterium; assembly: GCA_044507075.1. GTDB lineage: Bacteria > Myxococcota_A > Polyangia > Polyangiales > DASUME01 > DASUME01. Next base: position 3,285 of record JBIQKA010000139.1, on the reverse strand, counting down.
CACGGCGTCGGGGATACCGTCATTGTCGTTGTCCGGATCCGGGCAGCCGTCCTCGTCCTCGAAGCCGTCGTGATCCTCGGGCTCCAGGGGGCACTTGTCCCAGGGCTCACTGATTCCGTCGCGATCGGGATCCAGATCACGCGGTGCCGCGGGCTTTGCGTGCTGCGCGTAACCGAGCATCCCCACCACGCGATATTCGGGGGTGCCGTAGCCGCGGGTCAGCCCCGGGCCCGCGGCCACACCCAACGTGAAGTCACGCAGCAGCCACGCCTTGAGCCCGAACAGCGCCTCGAGCGGGGTCGCCCGCTGCTCGAAGAAGGAAGAGAACGCGCTGCTGCCGAACAGCTCGGCGTACGCGTGCAACTCCGGAATGATGCGGACCTGTGCGTAGGCCGAGAACAAGAGCTCATTGCCGAGCGTGAGTCGCTCGTCCACGATCTCGCGCTTGCGCAGGCGCACGCCGGGCCGCAAGCCGAGGATGAAGCGACCCGGACGCGCCTCGATCATCATGGCCAGATCGTAGCTTCCGATCTCGTCTCCCGAGAAGCGCTGCCGGCGGTCGCTCCAATTCGCCGTGGGCAGGTTCGCGAAGCCCTCGAGCCCGAGCCCCAACATGCGCTTGGGCCCTCCGAGAAACGTGAAGCGCCCGCCGAGCCAAAAGTCACCGACCCCGGCCCCATCTGTGCTCCTCGCCCCCTTCATGCGGAGCTGCACCGGAAGCCCCGCGAACAGGGTGAGCTTGTCGAAGAGCCCCAGCGCGAGGGCGACGTGCCCCACGAGGTGATCGCGCACGATAGGCGTCTCTCGCCCGTTGCTTGCGCGCATGACGAGCGGGTCGTGCCCGTAGTCGAGCTGCAGATACGCGCCGAGCTTGAGATGTTCCAGACCATCGGCGCGACTGGTCGCGAAGCCATCGCTCGCGAGCGGCGCAGGACGGTACTGATCGAGCGAAACCTGCGCCTCGGCGCGTGTGCCAGGCCACATTAGGGCCACCAGCAAGATTCCCAGGCAGTGCAGCCGAAATCCGTTGTTCACGGAAGCCCCTCTTTCCTTGAGAGCGCCGCGCGCGCGGGTGGGGCCCTGACGACGCACGATCGCAGCGGGGATTTTCGATCGGCTTGCGCCCCCCGTCCAACAACCGACACAAACCTGGGATGGTGCGTGGCCCCAAGCCCCCTCTGGAAGCGGTCGAAAACCTGGACACCGCCGTGTCTTACCGGTAGATTGCCGACTAATGTCCTCCGCGCGCGCGCCGCAGTTCTCGCTCCTAACGCTAGGCCTAGGCCTAACGCGTGGGGGCATCCGCGCTCGCTGAACGGTTCAGTTTCGCGTCCTCGCCCCTTCGGTTCATTCGATTCCGGTGGGGTGCACGCATGTGACCGCGGTCACTCCACCACAGCTTGGAGCCCGCCATGTCACAGATGAAATTCCACAAGTACCGCCCCTTCCCTGCCGTCGATCTGCCCGACCGCACCTGGCCGAGCCGCGTCATCGAGCGCGCTCCGCTCTGGTGCTCGGTGGATCTACGGGACGGGAACCAGGCGCTGGTGGAGCCCATGGGGCCCGAGCGCAAGCTGCGCATGTGGAACGAGCTGGTCCGCATGGGCTTCAAGGAGATCGAGGTCGGCTTTCCCAGCGCCTCCCAGCCCGACTTCGATTTCGTACGCCAGATCATCGAACAGGGCCTGATCCCCGCTGACGTGACCATCCAGGTCCTGACCCAGGCGCGCCCCGAGCTCATCGCGCGCACCTTCGAGGCGATCCAGGGCGCGCGGCGCGCCATCGTCCACCTGTACAACTCCACCAGCACCCTGCAGCGCCGCGTGGTCTTCAACCTGGATCGCGCCGGGATCCTGGACATCGCCGTGCGCGGCACGCGCCTCGTCCGCGAGCTCGCGCAGCGTCTCGAGGGCACCGAGGTGCAGCTCGAGTACTCGCCCGAGAGCTTCACCGGCACCGAGCTCGACTTCGCCAAGGAAGTCTGCGACGCGGTGATCGACGAATGGGGCGCGGGCCCTGCGCGCAAGGTCATCATCAACCTGCCCGCCACGGTCGAGATGGCCACGCCCAACGTGTACGCCGATCAGATCGAGTGGATGCACCGCAACCTCCAAAAGCGCGAGCACGTTGTGCTCAGCGTGCACCCGCACAACGATCGCGGCACCGCGGTGGCCGCCGCCGAGCTCGCCGTGATGGCGGGCGCAGACCGCGTCGAAGGCACCCTGTTCGGCAACGGCGAACGCACGGGCAACGTCGACGTGATCACACTCGCGCTCAACCTGTTCTCGCAGGGCGTCGATCCCGAGCTCGAGATCCGCGACATCGACGCGCTCAAGCGCACCGTCGAGCACTGCAACCGCCTGCCCGTGCACCCGCGACACCCCTACGCGGGCGAGCTCGTGTACACGGCGTTTTCCGGCTCGCACCAGGACGCCATCAAGAAGGGCTTCAAGGCCCTGCGCGAGAGCGGAGGCGAGCTCTGGGAGGTCCCGTACCTGCCCATCGACCCCGAAGATCTGGGCCGCACCTACGAGGCCGTGATCCGCGTCAACAGCCAGTCCGGCAAGGGTGGCGTCGCCTACGTGCTCGAGTCCGACTACGGCTACGTGGTGCCGAGAAACCTCGCCGCCGCGGTGAGCCAGTGCGTGCAGCGCGAAGCCGAGCGCACCGAGTCAGAGGTCCCCAAGGCCGAGATCCTCGCCATCTTCGAGCGCGAGTTCGTGAACCGCAGCGAGCCCCTGCGCGTGGTCGGCTACAGCAGCCACAGCGAAGGGGCCCGCGAGCGCCACGAGATCCAGGTCGAGATCAACGGCGCGCGAAGGACCCTCAGCGCCTCCGGCAGCGGCCCCATCGACGCCTTCGTCACCGCACTGCGCGAGCAGGCCGGCATCACCTTCAGCGTCGAGGACTACAGCGAACACGCGCTCGGCAAGGGCGCCGATGCCCGCGCCATCTCCTACGTGACCATCGCGATCGCCAAGGGCGAGGAGCGCTGCTACGGCGTGGGCACCCACCCCAGTATCGTGATGGCGTCCCTCACGGCGGTGGCCTCCGCACTCAACCGCTCGGCCGACACGCGCGCGCTCCAGCAAGCCCTGGCCGCCGAATAACCGGGCTTTTTTCCGAGCGGAGCCCGCCCCCGAGACAAGGGGTCGGGCTCTGCTATGATCGCCCCGCTGCCGCCGCCCGCGAGGGCGCAAGGGCAGCCAAGTTCCCGTAGCACAATCGGATAGTGCATCGGCCTTCTAAGCCGGCGGTTGAAGGTTCGAGTCCTTCCGGGAACGC
>JBIQKA010000026.1:0-63667 GCA_044507075.1 Myxococcales bacterium | reverse complement strand
CGCTCACGCTCACGTGCTCCACCACGCGTCCGTAGAGCAGGCTCGTCGGCACGTGGCGTCCGCCAAACTCCCGCTTCGCTCGCGTGAGCTCGACGAGGATTGCGCGCTCGAGGCGCGTGAGGCCATCGCGCACATCGGGGGGGTCGTGTCGGACAAAGTGCCGCGACTTCGGGGCCATGGCGCCGATCTGCCCTGCTTTTGAGCTCGGTTCAAGCGCTCGAGCGCTCCCCGCGTGGCGACGTTCGCCTGCGCGATTGCGTCAGCACACTGCGTAAGAAGGCCGTGCGCCCTGACCCGCTTGCGTGGATTATCGAGGTGCGCTGGCTTCCCTACACGGATCTTTCCGGCCGCGTTGCTAGGAACGTCACGCGCAGTCGCAACGCATCCCGGGGCCTCGCTCCCGGCGCGCAGCCGCGAAAGAGTTTTTCCCCCGAGTCGTTGCGTTCTCGCTTTCTCGAGACATCGAGCGCGCATCCGCGCCGAACCATGGAGTACCGTATGCGAGAGTTCGGCTCTGCCCGTTTGTTTCCCTTCTCCCTTCTTCTCTTGTTCAGCCTCGGGGCCTGCGCCCAGGCAGACACGCCGCTGAGCCAGCGGGCCGACGAGATCAACGAGGCTGATGGCAGCGCGCGCGATCCGTCTGACGCGCATGATGACCATGATGACGATGACGCGAAGCCACGCGTTCCGGTCGCCGACGCGGGCGCTACCCCCGCGCAGCCCGCGAAGCCCTCCGTGCCGAGCGGAGGCGACGACAGCGGCGCTCCCCCAGCGGAGCCCGAGACGCCCAAGCCCTCCCGTGATTGGCAGGGCATGCGGGTGGGCACCAACTTCTGGTTTCTGAGCGCTGGCTGGGCCGAAGAGGCGTGGGCTTCCAACGTGAACTTCGCCACCACCCAAAATCCCTGGAACCCTGCGTTCATCAGGGACCTCGAGGAGGCGGACTACTCCGTGTACCGCTTCATGGACTTTGGCGGCACCAACAACTCGGTCATCCGCAACTGGTCCGATCGCACGCAGCAGACGGCGGCCGGTAACGCGAGCGGCGGTGACGTGAACGGGCGCGGCATCGCCTTCGAGTGGATGTTCGACCTGTGCAACCGCATGCAGAAGGACTGCTGGATCACCGTCCCTCACCTGGCCATCGAGAGCTACGAGGCGAACGAAGATGACAACTTCTTCACCGAGCTCGCGAAGCTCGCCAAGGAGAAGCTGGATCCCGCGCGCACGCTCTACCTCGAGTACTCCAACGAGACCTGGAACCCTGGCTTCGGCCAGTCGACGTACGCCCAGAGCCGCGGCAGGCAGATGAACCTGGCGAGCGACGGCTACAGCGCGTCGTTCAAGTTCCACGTGTACGCCTCGTCGCGTCTGTACGACGCCTTCGTGAAGGTCTTTGGCGATCAGATCGAGCGTGTTCGCTGGGTCGTGGCCGGGCAGCTCGGCAGCGACTGGGGTACAGAGAAGCAGCTCGAGGCGCTCGCCGATCGCGAGCTCAACCTCGGCTCGCGCACGCCTCACTACTACACCATCTCCAACTACGTGGGCGCCGACGGCCTTAACGGCAACGCCGCAAACATGGCCGATCAGTTCCGTGAGGCGCTCGCCGAGATGGTCAGGCAGGCCACTTCGCAGAAGAACCTGATCGCTGCGAGCGGCATGAAGCTGATCAGCTACGAGGGCGGCCAGCACCTGCTCCAAGGCGCCGACGCCTTCTCGCGCAACCCGGTGACATATGACCTCTACAAGGAGTGGCTCGACGCTTCCGCGAAGATCTTCGCCATGACCGTGCACTACGCAAACAGCGGCAGCTGGTCCTCCGGGGGAGCCTGGGGAGCCAAGAGCAAGACGGGCGCCGCGCTCGCGCAAAACCCCAAGGCTCGCGCGCTCGTGGACTGGGTCAAGGCAAACCCCGCACGATAGCCTCGAACGCGCCTTCGACCGAGAGGTCCGCGAACACGGCGCGGGCGCCGGCGGCCCGTAGCTCTTGCGCGGACAGACCGCCCGTCTCCACGCCGATGCACTCGGCAGTGATGCCGTGCGCGGCCACCACGTCGCGCACCGTGTCGCCAACCACCACGACGCGACATCGCGAGAGCGGAAGGCCGAGCCGCTCTGCTCCGCGCACCGCGCCCGCGCGCAAGAGCTCGGTGCGGTCCTCGTGATCGCAGCCGAAGCCGCCGAAGTCGAACAGCTCCCACAGGCCTCCGTGCCGCAACTTGGCTTCGGCGCCCCGCTTGAGGTTCCCCGTGCCGAGCCCGACCGCGACGTGCGCCTCCGAGCGAGCGCGCGTGACTAGCTCGCGTGCCATGGGCATGATGCGGTAGTCGGGCCTCTTCTCCAGCTCGTCATGCAGCGCGGCCACATAACTGTCGAGCAGCGCGTTCAAGCGTGCTTGATCGACCGCCTCGCCGGCCAGCTCGAGCCCCATGCGCGCGATGCCGAGATCGGTCATGCCGCCGAAGGAGAAGCTCGCGAGCGAATCGGCGCTGCCGATCACGCTGCGGAACGAGCGCTCGAAGGCGCGCCTCCCAGCGCCGCCCGTGAGGATCAGGGTGCCGTCGATGTCGAACAGGACGATGGTGGGACGGGGCAAGGACACGGCGCGTACCTGTGGCCTCAGGAGCGCGCGTGGCCCGCCTTCTTGGCGAGCTCCGACGCGAGTTGAACGGCGTAGGTGACGGTCGCGTGGGCCACAGGCTTTGTGTGTTCCTTGTCGAACAGGCGGACCTCGGACACCGCGAGGCGCCTTCCGAGCTTCAAGAGGCGCGCCTCGGCGCGTAGATCGCCGGGGAGCGGCCGGACGAGGAAGCTGATGTTGAGGTTGCTCGTCACCGAAGGAGCTGCATCGAAGCCCAGGTTGTGCAGGATCTGCACCCAGCTTGCGGTGTCTGCCAGGGTCATTTGCACGGGCCCGCTGATGGTGTCGCCCGGGCGGAGGTGGCTCTCGCGCGCGGGCATGCGCACGCGCGCGAAGTCCTCGCCGACCTCCTCGATGAGGAAGCGGGGGGATTTGCCTGCGCTCGGCGCGAGGTCCGCGAGGAAGTTCTGGATCTGCTGGGCGTCCGGCTTCGTGCTCATGGGCTCCCAGTATCATCGCACGTGGAGGGGAACAAACCCACCAGGGCTCAGCCGCCGTTCTCGGGTGAGGCCAAATCGCAGCACAGGACGTAAGCCTGCCCGGACGCGTTTCGGAAGTAACGGCTCATGGTGATGCAGAAGGTGCCCGACGCGCTCGAGATGTAGGGGTCGGAGGTGAAGCGCTCGAGGCCCGCGTCGAGCATCAAGTAGTACTGCTTGAGCGACTGGTCGGTCCCGCGCGGCGCCGGCGCGAACAGGCCGCGCGGCTGCGTGCGGACACGCTGGACGGTCTCGGTGATCTGAACGCCGCGCTCGTCGAGCACATAGAGCGCCTCCACGAAAGACATGCGCTCGAGCGCCCCATGCAAGAACGGGTCGAGCGGGGCGTCCGGCCGCACGTTGCGCAGCGCCGCGGCCAGTTCGCGGAGGGCCTTCTCGCTGCGTCGCTGCTGGGCACGCCGCTCGCTCAGACGGCGTTGCGCGGTGGACCGAAACTCCTCACCGATCTGCTGGAGGCAAGCGCGGTCGATCAAGCTTTGACCGCGGCCGGCGCGCACGTCTTGCGGACGTCCGAAGTAGTAGCCCTGGAAGAAGTCACACCCCAAGGAGAGCGCCACCAGCACGTCGCGTTCGTCTTCCACGCCTTCGGCGATCGCGAGCGCGCCGATCTGGTGAGAGAGCGCGAGCAGAGAGCGGAAGACCTCACGACGGTGATAGCTCTCACTCATCCCGTGCACGAGCACGCGATCGATCTTGAGGATGTCAGGCTCGAGGCGCGGGATGCGCTCCAGGTTCGAGTGCCCCGTGCCCACGTCGTCGAGCGCGATCAAGAAGCCGAGCTTGCGCGCGCGACGGCAGAACCCCTCGAGCTGCACGGCATTCGTCAGCGCGTACTCGAGGATCTCGAGCGCCACGCTGCCCGGACGCACGTCCGCATCCGCGGCCTCCTGGGCCACGCGTTCGGCGCCGCGCTCCCCCTCGAAGATCAGGGCGGTGTCGGTGTTCAGCGAGAGGATGGGGCGCTGCGGCGCGGGCAGGCTGCGGTAGGCCGCGAAGGCCGCGCGGCGGCAGGCGCGCTCGAGCTCGCGTGAGAAGTCGTTCCGGGCAGCTTCCGCGAACAGGTCGGCGGGCGAACGAATGCGACCTTCGTGGTCGAATCCGCGCACCAGCGCCTCCACCAGGCGCACCTCCTGCTGTCGCACCGAGACCACAGGCTGCAGGAAGGACACGACGCTGGCCAGGCTCGCCGCCGGTGGATGCCAGCTCGACGTGAGCGCCTTGGCGCTGGCCACCTGCGTCTTGTGTGCTTGCTGCGGCACGCACAAACGATCGCACGAAACACGCCCCTTTCGGCAACGGATCTCTGCACGCGCCTGCAAATGAAACGTGGGCGATACAAATCACCGCAGAAGTGGCCGGGTTTTCGGCCACGATTGGGGGCCTTCTCCGACCCAAATGGAAGGGCGCAAGACATTCTGCACGGGGATCCAGCACGTGCCCGCGGCGATCGTCTTACGTTCTTGGAGGGGGCGCCGCTTCGGCACCTTGGCGCAGGGGACGCGCTGCGCGGCGCCTTGACCCTACGTCTCTGCCCGCCACATCGCGCCCGCCCATGTTGGCTGCATCACCGTCTCCGCAGCCGCGCCCGATTCGGCCAGCTCACCTCTGCGCACCTTGCTCGCGCTCGCTTGGCCGGTGGTGATCGCCCGCGCGACCCAGTCGGTCATCGGATTTTCCGGACGCGTTCTTGATCGCGCCGCTCGGCGAGGATGCCTTGGCGGCGGTCACGACCGGGGCCCTCAATCCCCTCGCGTTCGTCATCCCGCTACGGATGCGCTTTGGGCTCACCCTCGCTGAGGCCCTGCGTGGCGCAAACGACACCGCGTGGTGCATGGTGGTGCGCATCGCGCTGTCGTGGTTCGTGTTGTCGATCTCCCGTGCGCCATGGATGGCGTCGCGGAGGAGCGCGCCCCAGCGCGTGATTGAAGGGATGCGGAACCTGCTAGGATGGCCGCGTGCGATATGCGTGGGCAGGGATCATCTGGCTGTGCTTGAGCGGGGCTTGCGATGGCAAGCGGGCAGAGGTGCCCGCGAGCGAGAAAGCCAAGTCCGCGCAGGAGCAGACAACGAAGCGGGCAGACCCCACGGCCCCCGATGCAGCGCTCGCGCGGCTTGAGGAGAGCGCGCAGCCCCACGTGGGGCTCGTGGCGAGGCGCAACGTCGCCCGCAAGCCACGCGCATGCGTGGCCGTTGCCGAGGGCAGCGTGCGGGCCGGAGCCGCGCGGGGGTTCTTGAGCCGTCGCGGCACGTACTTCGATCTGCTGGTGGTCTCCGATAGCGAGCCGAGGCTCGAGTTGTGGCGAGGGGCGAAGCAGGGCTTTCGGCAGGCCGCCTCGCTCGCGCTCGAATCGCCCGCCAAGCAGGCGGCGTTCGCGTACGCGGGAGAGCGCGCCTTCGCAGCCTGGATCGACGAGCGCGCCCGCGTGATGCTGGTGCCGATCGAGGGCGGCAAGTTCGGCCGACCGCGAAGCCTCGCCGAGGGGGTCGATCGGAGGATGCCGCCGGCATTGGCGCATCTGAACTCGGAGCTCCTGCTCGCCTTCACCCGCAGCGTCGGCGAGTCGATGCACGTGCACGTCGCGCGCGTCGAGAACGAGCGCTCCACCGTCGAGGATCTCACCCCGCAGGGACATGGGGCAGGCGCGCCCACGTTCATCGCTGGGGCCTATCCCCCTGTGCTGGTGGCGGTGGATGCGCGGGCGGGGGTCTCGCCGCTGCTCGAGATCGCCTTCAATGACCAGGGACGCGCGCAGCCCGCCGTCGTGCGCACGCCGGTGAGTCAACCCTACGCGCCGCCCGCCCTGGCCGCGGCGCAGCTCGCGCCGAGCCAAGTGGTGGTCGCCTACACGGCGATCGGGCGCGCCGCGGCGACGGCCATCGGCCTCGTTCCCTTGCGGACCTCCGAAGCAGCCACCGCGCTCGTTCCCTCGAACGGCTATGGCGAGCTTTCCTTGAGAACCGCGCAGCAGGCTGGCCTGGCCGTGTTCGCGATGGAAGCGTTCAAGGAGTCCGGCAAGGACTCACCGCGCAAGGTCCTGGTGGGACTCGTGGAGGCATCGGGTGTGGGGGAGCTGCTCGAGCTCGGCGCCGAGGCGTCCCAGGCGAGCGCGCCGAGCGTGTACCCCGGCGAGGGCAACGGCGAGTTCTCCGTGGCCTATACCGCGCCCGATGGAGTCCGCGTGGCGGAGCTGCTCTGTACCTGGTGAGGCTCACCCCGAAAACGCCAGCGTGCGCGGGTCGCGCAGCAGCCGGGCGGTGACTTTGGCGCGCATGTAGAACCCGCGCGGCAGCGCGAGCTGGGGGCCCTCGGCGTCGTAGGCGAGCGTGCGCACGCGACTGTGGGCCGCTTTGGGCCGTGCTTGCAGCCAGCGCCCCACGTGGGCCGTCAAGGCTTCGACCTGGCCGATGGCCACCATCCCCATGATGTCGTCGAAGTCGGCGCGCAAGATCTGCTCTTGCTCCGCGGACGGTTGCCAGAAGAGCGGCGCGGCGAAGCGCGGCTCGCCCAGCCCCGTGAACACGGGGATCCACAGGACGTGCGCGAGCTTGTGGCGCACAGGGGAGCTCTCCCATCGCGCATGGTCTGCATCGGCGAGCGAGAAGGACGCGATGAACGTCGACTCGCGCGGACGCCCCTCGGCATCGATGGGGATCGTCTTGAGCTCCACGCCGAGCTCGGGGAAGTCCGGCACCTGCCTGGATCCCGCGCTCGCGCCGAGCACGCGCTCCACCAACTGTCCCAGCTTTCCCTTGTGACGCACGAGCGAGGGGGCGGCTGTCCACGCCTGGTCGCGATCAGCGACGACCTCGCCGAGGGTGCGACCCGTGAGGGCCTGCGCGCGTCGGCGAAGCTCGAAAAGATCTCGCGGCGGATTCACGCGTGTGGATCTATCACGTTCGGGTGAGCCCGCGTCGCGCGAGCTCTGCCTGCACCTGCGCCTGGATCTCGGCTTCACTCAGGGAGCCGCCCCCGAACACCGCATACGCGTGCGCAGCGAGCCCCACGGCCCAGGCCGCGAGCGGCCACACGAACCACATGACGCCAGGGGAGAAGCGCAGATTGATGGTGATCATGGTGGCGTTGGCCATCACGAACGCGGCCGCATGCCAGGTAAAGCCCAGCTTCATCCGCATGCGCCGCACGATCTGCTCGCGAATCTCGCGCTCGATCTCGACCCTGTCGTTCTCGTCCATGGCAGCGCCCTCTCGTCCCGGTAGATCCCGCAGGGATCCGAAGCATGAGACACTCGTAACTGTCACAGTGTGTGGTGTCAAGATGAAAGGCGCGCAAGCGCGCCGGGGCGCGATCCGAAGCTCACGGCCGGGCGCGGAGCACGAGGTGCTCGCTGCGCGTCGTCAGGCGACCGCCGCGGAAGGTGGCGGACCAGCGCAGGTGGGTGAAGCCGGCGCGCTCCAGCAGGGCTTGGAGCTGGCCGCGCAGCAGGTAGCGGTGCTGCACCACGCCCCTCAGGAGCTGACCGCGCTCCCCTTCATACTCGTAGGTGACCACGAAGCGCTGTTTGCTCCGGATCCAACGGGTGCGCTCGAACACCAGGTAGCCACCCGTCTTGCCCGAGACCTGCATCAAGTAATCGCGGGCCTTGCCGTTCAGCTCCTTCGGATCGAGGCGGTCGTGAAAGGCGTCGGCGTGGTACGCGTCGAGCGCGAGCTCCCCGCCCGTTGCCAAGTGCGCACGGGCGTTGCGCAGGCAGCGCAGCACGTCGCGATCGTTGGGCAGGCAATACAGCGTGGAGTGGGGCACCAGGATGCGATCGAAGTGCCCTGGGTAGTGGAAGTCGCGCATATCGCCCTTTCGCAGGTTCACGCGTGCGCGCCGCCGTTCGGGCAGCGAGCGACGTACCGCGCGGGCCATGCGCAAGAGCTCGGGCGAGAGCTCGAGGCCGTGGTAGTGCGTGCCGGTCGCCGCGAGCTTCGGGATCAAGCGCCCGTAGCCGCAGCCGAGTTCGAGGGTGCGCTCGGCGCCGCGGCACAACCCCGCGTAGAACTCCACGTCTCCGGGGGTGCCCCGGTGCACGAGCGCGAACAGTTCGGGCGGATAGGTGCTTTGGAGGCTCTCGGCCATCGACGCGACGGGGAGGTACCACGGGGCGGGGGGGAACGCGATCGGCGGCCGTTCGTCCTTCGCTCAGTGGACGGGCTCGGCCTCGGGGCGCGTGGCGACGGTCGTGACGGGCTCGTTGCGCCGCCTGAGCCCGAACAACAAGCGATAGAGCACCGGCAGCACGACCAGGGTGAGCAGCGCCGCCGACACCGTGCCTCCAACGATGACCACCGCGATCGGCCGCTGCGTCTCGGCGCCCATCGCCTTGGAGAGCGCGGCGGGCACCAGGCCGAAGGCGGCCAGCGCGGCGGTCATCAGCACGGCCCGTAGGCGCTCCCGACTGCCCTCGAGCACGGCCTGATCGAGCGCCTCGCCCTTTTCGCGTCGCTCTTCGATCGCCGAGAGCACCAGTACGCCGTTGAGCGAGGCCTGCCCGACCAGCGCGATGAAGCCCACTGCCGCGGCGATCGACATCGGCATCTCCATCCACCACAGCCCGAGCGCGCCGCCGACCAGCGCGAAGGGGACGTTGACCAGCACCAGCAGGGCGAGCGGCAACGAGCGGAACGCGTTGAACAGGAGCACGAGGGTGATCGCCAGGGCCGCGGGCACCACCAAGAGCAGCCGCTTCATGGCGCGCTCCTTGGACTCGAACTCGCCACCCCACTCCAGGGTGACCCCGTGGGCGAAAGGTACGTGATCTTGCACGGCGGCCTGGGCCTCGCGGACGAAGGTGCCGAGGTCGCGGCCGCGCACGTTCATGCGGATGCCGACGTAGCGCTGCCCATTCTCACGGTTGATCGCGGCACGCCCGAAGGCGACGCTGACGTCCGCGATCTCCTCGAGCGGCACCAGCGCGCCCGTGCTGGTGGGCACGCGCAGGTTCGAGATGGTCTCCACCGTGTCGCGCTCGCTCTCGGGCAGGCGGATCACGATGTCGAACGAGCGATCCCCTTCCCACAGCTCCTCCACCACCTTGCCGCCGAGGGCGCTCGACAGGTAACTCTGAAACCCCTGCATGGTGAGCCCGAAGCGTCCCAGGGACTCGCGCCGCGGCATGACCTTGATCTGCGGCACCTCACCGCTCTTGACGATGCCGAGGTCGGCGATGCCGGGTACATGCGCCAGCGCCTTTTTGCAGGCCTCCGCGGTGACCTGGAGCGTGTCGAGATCGTCGGCGTAAATTTTGAGCGCGACCTGGCCCACCTGGCCGGAGATGTTCTCGTTCACGTTGTCCCGGATCGGCTGCGAGAAGTTCACCTCCAGCCCGGGCACCGCCGCGTAGACCGCGCTCATCTTGTCGATCAGCGCGCCGAGCGAGGGCGTGCTCTCGGGCCACTCGCTCTGGGGTCGGAGCTTGATGAACAGCTCGAGGTTATTGGCCAGCTTGGGATCGGTGCCGTCCTCGGGGCGACCCAGCTGGCTCAGGTAGGTCTCCACCTCGGGGAACGGCTCGAGCATGCTCGCCAGGCCGGGCGCGAGCTTGCGCCCTTCCGTGAGGGAGATGTTGGAGGGCAGGGTAAAGGTGAGATAGAGCGAGCCTTCGTTGAGCTCGGGCAAGAACTCGCTCCCCTGTTGCTGGAGCAGGTGCACCGAGCCTGCCAGGGAGGCGACGGCCAGGCTCAAGACCAAGAGGGGGCGGCGCAGCGCGCCACGCAGCACCGGCAGATACGCCCGCTCGAACAGGCGCAGCAGCGGCGACTCCCGGTGCGCTCGCGGCTTGCGATAGGCGAAGGTCGCGAGCACGGGCACCAGGGTCACCGAGAAGGCGAGGCTCCCGAGCAAGGCCGCCACCACCGTGTGCGCGAGTGGCGCGAAGATGCGCCCTTCCACGCGCTGCAGGAGGAAGATGGGGAGGTAGGCGGCGATGATGATCAGCAGCGAGAACACCGTCGGCCTCGCCACGTCTCGCACCGCCTGCTCGATGCGCGCTGCGGCGCCCGCGGGCGCAGGTCCCGGCGCATCGCGTCGTGCGAGCCGGTGCACGATGGCCTCGATGATCACCACCGCACCGTCGACGATGATCCCGAAGTCTACCGCGCCCATGGAGATGAGGTTCGCGGACATCCCGCGCGCGTGCAGGTAGATGAACGCCGTGGCCAGCGAGAGCGGGATCACGAGCGCCACGATCAGCGCCGCGCGCAGGTCGAGCAAGAAGGCGAGCAGCACCAGCACCACCAGCACCGCGCCCTCGAGCAGGTTGTTCCCCACGGTGTGCAGGGTGCTGTCCACCAGCTCCGTGCGATCGTAGAACGTGCTGATCTCGCTGCCGCGCGGCAGCACGTTCTGGTTGAGGTGCTGCACCTCCTCCTGCAGCGCCTTCAGGATCACGCTGGCGTTCTCGCCGCGGCGCATGAGGACGATGCCTTGCACGGCGTCCACGTCCGCGCCGCGCCCCACCACACCTTGGCGAGGTGACCAGCCCTCACGCACCGAGGCCACGTCCTCGAGCAGCACGGGCGTGCCGCCGCGCGTGGCCACCGCGGTGCGCCGGATGTCGTCGAGGCTCGTGAACAGGCCCTGGCTGCGCACGATCAGCTGTTCGACCCCCTGCTCCACGATGCCGCCAGCCGCGTTCAACGAGCTCTCCTCGATCGCCTGCGCGATGTCCTCGATGCTGAGATCACGGGAGGCCAGCTCGACCGGATCGGGGCTCACGTGGATCTCGCGCTGCAGCCCGCCGTAGCTGACCACGTCGGCGACGCCCTCCACCCGGAGCAGGCGCGGACGCACCACCCAGTCTTGCAAGGTGCGCAGCTCCATCGGGTCGGGGCGCTCCTGAATCAGCGTGTAGCGATAGATCTCGCCGATCGGCGTCGAGAGCGAGCCGAGCTGCGGGGTGACGCCTTCGGGTAGCTCGGCGAGGCGCAGGCGCTCCAGGGTCTGGGCGCGCGCGTACTGCACGTCCACGCCGTCGCGGAACGTGAGCGTCATGAACGAGAGGCCGAACAGGTTGATCGCGCGCACGCGGGCGAGCCCCGGCATGCCGTTGACCACGCGCTCGATCGGGATCGAGACCTGCCGTTCGAGCTCCTCCGCGGGCTGGCCGGGCACAGCCGTGATCACGTTGACCTGGGTGTCGGTGGGATCCGGGAAGGCCTCGATGCTCACCTCGCGAAACGACGCGTAGCCCAGCGCCAACACGAAGATCGCCGAGAGCAGCACCGCGAGGCGGTGGCGGAGCGACCAGGAGATGAGCGAGTCGATCACGTTTCGATCCGCGTATCGAGCGCGTTCAGGAGCAGGAGCGCGCCGGAGGAGACCACGTGTTCGCCGGCCTTGAGCCCGGACAGGACCTCCACTTGGGCGTGGCCTTCCTGGCCCACGTGCACTTCTCGCCTCACGAAGGAGCCCGACTTATCCTCCACGAACACGACCGACCGCGATCCGTCACGGACCACGCTCTCAGCCGGGACGAGCAGCGCGTTTTGGGCCTTGGTGTTGGGGAAGCTGAGCTGTACGTAGGCGTTGGGTCGAAGTTTGTGCGCAAGGTTGCTCACGCGCACCCGGACCGGGACCGTCTGACGTTCAGGATCCACGATGTCTGCCACGCTCTCCACGCGCGCCTCGATGGGCTCGGTGTGCGGGCTGTGGATGGTCGCCGACATGCCCGCGGAGAGGTCGGCGGCCACGCGCTGTGGCACGTCGCCCACCGCGAGCACCTCGGCCAGATCGGCCACCACGAACACGGGCGTGCCGCGGTGGGGGCCGACCTCGAGCCCGGGCGCCGCGCTGAGCTCCACCACCGTGCCGTCGCGGTTGGCGAGCACCCAGTACGAGGTGTCGTCACCCGCGGCGATCTGCAGGCTCGACAGGCGCGCGCGCGCGGCGGCGAGGGTGACCTTGGCCTCCTCCACCTCGTGCTCGGCCAGGATCAAATCGTTCATCGAGCCGGCGCGCGCCTCCACCAACGCCTTCAAACGCGCCACGTGGGCGCTCTTGGCGGCCACGGCGAGCTCTGCGCTCTGTCGCTCACGCGTGAGCGTCGAGAGCTCCGCAGTGCGCACCAGCACCAGCTTCTGCCCCTTCTTCACGCGATCGCCGAGGTGCACGCGCGCCTCGACGACGCGACCATCGAGCGGCGCAAAGCTCGGTGAGGTGAGCGCTTCGACCGAGGTGATGCGCGCCGTGACCGCGGGCTTGGGCAAGCTCGGGCCGAGCTTCACCTCCGCCGTGGCGAACTTGAGCGGCGTGGTCTGGTGGAGCGTGATGCGCTCCTCCTCGATCTGGTAGGCGGGGCCCCGCTCGGGCCCGGCGTGGGCACCCTTGCATGCGAACAGAAACAGCGTACTGCACACGGCGATCGCGGTCTTCATGGTGCGGGGCTCCTCGGGGCTTCGCGCAAAAGCGCCAGCGTGGCGCTGTACGCGTCTCCACAACTATCGGCTTCCTCGATCAAGAGCTCACTCACGGTGCGGCGCGCTTGAAGCACGTCGGTCAGAGGGACCAGGCGCGCGGCCTCCGCCTTCTCCAGGCTCTCGAGCACGCTGCGTGCCTGGGGCAGCACCTCGCGCTCGAGGCGCTCACAGCGATTGCGCGCGAAGGCGCTGCGCTCTGCCAAGAGCGAGGCCTGGCTGCGCGCTCGCTCAAGTCGCCGTTCACGCTCACTGTGCAGGGCTTCGCGCGCCGACTCGGCCGCCACTTGCTTGGCCTGCCCGTGATCGAACAGGGGCAGCGGCACGCTCACGCCCACGTTCAGGGAGTTGCGATGGTTGCCGGAGAGGATGAAGCGATCGTGCACGTAGCCGAAGCGCACCGTGGGGTCCGGGATGCGCTGGGCCTTGGCGAGGTCGACGGCGGCCTGCGCGGCGCGGCCTTCGGCCTCGAGCGCGCGCAGATCCGGGCGCTCACCGAGGGGCGCCTGCGGACGATCGGAGAGCTTCAGCCAGTTGTGTAGGTACGCGAGCGCCTCGGCCCGGCTTGCAAACCCCTGACAGGGACGCAGCACGAGGCCGCTGCAGGCCGCGAGCTGCTCCTGGATCATCGACTCGGTGCCGAGGCGCTGCTGGGCCATGCGCTGCACGTCGATGGCCGAGCGATCGACGTCGAGCCCCGAGCCGAACTGCCCCTCGAGCCGCGCCTCGGCCAACGAGAGCGAGCGCAGGGCGCCTGCCTCCAGCTGAAGTAGGCCCTCCCTGCGAAGGGTCGAGGTCGCGAGATCACCGAGCACCTGGGCGAGTTCGAAGGCCAGCTCCCGCGTGGTCATGTCGACGCCGGCATGGGCCGCCTGTGCGCGCGCAGCGGCTTCCCTTTGGCGCGGCCCCCGCTTTTTGATCGGGAACGTGTAGGAGATCCCCACGCCGTAGTTGGGCACGTTGGCGTAGGGGCGCGCGAGACCAGGCGGGGTCGTCTCGCCGAACGGGAGCGTGCCCCAACTCGCCTCGAGCTCGGGGTTGTTGTAGAGGTGGCTCTGGCGCACCTCGGCGTCAAAGAGCGCGGCGTCCCGGCGGGCCGCCACGACCTCGGGGGCGCGCTCGCCCACGGCTCGCTCGAGATCCGAGAGGGACGACGCGGCGCGCGCGGAGAAGGTCTTCGTGTTGGTCTCGGCCCACGCTGTGGGGGCGAGTGACCAGGATGCGAGCGACGCGGAGCTGCAGAGAACGACGACACAAAAAGAGGGCTTCAACATCGATGTGATTTTCGGGGGGCGGCCCGAGGCACGTCGGCGCCGAGCTGTGATGAGTGCGTGAGCTCCCAGCTACGGGTGATTGCATCTGCCGTGCCATGCGGCATTTGCGGCACAGCGGCCGTTTCGCGAGGGTTTAGATGACGGGGGGCGCCATCGCGTGGAAAGAACTCCCCACCCGGAGTCCCTCTGACGGCTACATGGGGCGAAATGGGGCCAGGAGATCGTCCCGACCGCTTGTGCGCTGATGGGCGACAGACGCAGAGCGGCAGCCCCGTGTGTCGAGCGGCAAAAGCTTGGTGAACCGCCCCGGGGTGCGCTACTCGCATGGGGGCGGGTGGACGTACCCTCGCTCGCAGAGTGGGGACCAGGTGGTTTTCGGACAAGGAGTAAGATGAAGCTGGCGCGTAAGCTCACGCTGGCCATCCTGAGCGTGATGATCGCGGTGCTCGCCTTGCACGCGCTGGAGCGAATCCACCGCGATGGCGTCGTGCTGCGCGAGGACATCCGGCGTGACCACCGTACGCTCGGCAGGGCGATGCGCGCCATCGTCCCCGATGTCTGGCGGGAGGACGGTCCCAAGCGGGCGCTCGCGTTGATCGAGGCGACCAACCAGCAGGAGAACACCATTTTCCTGCGCTGGGTCTGGCCCTACGGCACAGGCGACATGAGCCCCGCGCTGCCTTTGACCGGATCGCGGGAGCTGGCTCGCGGGCAGCCCGCTGAGCAGATCGCCGAGCGCGACGGAAAGGATTGGCTGTTCACTTACGTGCCGGTGGAGCTGCATGACGGCCGCATGGGCGCGGTCGAGCTCCGCGAGTCGCTGGTCGCCGAGTCCGAGCAGATGCGGGCGACGATCGTGCGCACGCTGCTCTCCACCTTGGTCATCGCCGTGCTCGCAGGCCTTCTCACGAGCTGGCTCGGCGTGTCCTTCGTGGGCAAGCCTATCGCCCTGATCATGGAGAAGGCCCGTCGTGTCGGTGAGGGTGACCTCTCCGGGCCGCTCACGTTCACACAGCGCGATGAGCTCGGCAACCTGGCCCACGAGATGAACGCCATGTGCGAGCGGCTCGACGCGGCGCAGAACGCGCGCGCCCTGGCCCTCGAGCAGCTCCGGCACGCCGAGCGCCTGACGACGGTGGGGCGACTCGCGGCCGGCGTCGCGCACGAGCTCGGCACCCCGCTCAACGTGGTCACGCTCGAGGCCAAGCGCATCGCCGTGGGCAAGGCAAAGGGAGAGGCCGTCGAGGAGGCCGCGCGAAACATCGAGACCCAGGCGCGCCGCATGACCGAGATCATCTCCCAGCTGCTCGAATTCGCGCGCCGCAAGACCCCGAAGTTGACCAACCTCGAGCTGGGCGGCATGGCCGAGGGATCCGTCGCGCTGCTCACCAGCCTGGCGCAGCGGCACGAGGTGAGCCTGAGCCATGTCTCGCTCGGCGAGGCCAACGTCTCCGGCGACCCCGGGCAGCTCCAGCAGGTGCTGGCGAACCTGATCGTAAACGCCATCCACGCTTCGCCTCGCGGCGCCGAGATCCTGATCGAGACGGGCGTCAGCGAGGCGGCCCTACCCGAACACGTGTCGGCCGAGCGAGGCTCGAGCAGTTCTCCGCGGCACTGGGCGTTCATGCGCGTCACGGACCACGGCTCGGGCATGACCCCAGACGTGCAGACCCGCATTTTCGAGCCCTTCTTCACCACCAAGGAGGTAGGGCAGGGTACGGGGCTCGGGCTCTCCGTGGCCCACGGAATAATGGAAGAGCACGCCGGTTTCATCGAGGTAGAGTCGAGGCCCGGCGAAGGCTCGGTGTTTACGATGCGCTTGCCCGCGCGGGAGGACACGTGAAGCGATCCATTCTCATCGTCGAAGACGACGCCGCGCTTTGCCGCGCGCTCGACCTCGGCCTGCGCGACGCAGGTTTTACCACGACCAGCACCACCTCTCCGCAGGAGGCCCTCGAGCAGCTGCACAAGAGCGACTTCGACGCGGTCCTGACGGACCTCAACATGCCCGGCGTGAACGGCCTCGAACTGTGTCAGCGCGTGGCCGCCGATCGCCCCGACATTCCGGTGGTGGTGGTCACCGCCTTCGGCAGCATGGAGACGGCCATCGGCGCCATTCGGGCGGGAGCCTACGACTTCATCACCAAGCCCGTGGAGATGGAGGCGTTGGTGCTGGTGTTGGAGCGCGCCGTGCAGCACCGCATGCTCCGGCAAGAGGTGCGAAGGTTGCGCTCGGCCGTCGAGCGTCGCGCCGGCGCCGACGAGATCCTCGGCGAGAGCCCCGCCATCTTGGCCGTGAAGAGCCTGGTCGAGCGCGTGGCCGAGGCAGACGCCACGGCGCTGGTCAGCGGGGAGAGCGGCACGGGCAAGGAAGTGGTGGCGCGTGCGCTCCACCGCCTGAGCAAGCGCGCCAAGGGCCCCTTCGTGGCCGTCAACTGCGCGGCGGTCCCCGAGCCGTTGATCGAGAGCGAGCTGTTCGGTCACGCCAAGGGGGCGTTCACCGACGCGCGCCAGAGCCGGCCCGGTTTGCTCGCCCAGGCCCAGGGCGGGACCCTGTTTCTCGACGAGATCGGCGAGCTCCCGCTGTCGGCCCAGGCCAAGTTCCTGCGCGTGTTGCAGGAGCGGACCGTGCGCCCGGTGGGCAGCGATCACGAGCTCAACCTGGACGTGCGCATCGTGGCCGCCACCAACCGCGACCTCGTGCAAGCCGTCGAGGAGCAGCGCTTCCGCGAGGACCTCTTCTTCCGGATCCACGTGCTACCCATCGAGCTGCCTCCGCTGCGCGCGCGCGGCACCGACGTGCTCCTGCTGGCGCAGCGCTTCTTGCTCGACTCCGCCGCGCGGGCCGAGAAGAGCGTGCACAGCCTCGCTCCGGGCGCGGCCCAGCTCCTGCTCGACTATCCATGGCCTGGCAACGTGCGCGAGCTGATGAACTGCGTGGAGCACGCGGTGGCGCTCGCCCGCTACGAGCACATCACGCCCGAAGATCTCCCCGTGCGCGTGCGCAACTACCGGCGTTCGCACATCATCGTGGCCGGCGAGGATCCCACCGAGCTCGTGCCGCTCGAGGAGGTCGAGCGACGCTACATCCTGCGCGTGATGGAGGCGGTGGCGGGCAACAAGCGGCTCGCCGCGCGCGTGCTCGGCCTCGACCGCAAGACCCTCTACCGCAAGCTCGAGCGCTACGGGTCTACTTCGCCCGCTTCTGCGCCTTCGTCCAGCCGTCCTTGAGCGAGATGGTCCGATTGAAGACGAGCGCGTCCGGCTTGGAGTCGAACTCGTCCACGCAGAAGTAGCCCAGGCGCTCGAACTGCACGCGCTTGCCCGGTTTGGCCCCACGCAGGCTCGGCTCCACCTTGGCGCCCTGGAGCACCTCGAGCGACTGCGGGTTGATGAAGCGCATCCAGGGGTTGGCCTCGATGCCCGGGTCGTTCGCGTAGTGGGCTTCGTCGAGCGGGTTCTCCACCGTGAACAGGCGGTCGTACAGCCGCACCTCCGCGTCGAGCGCGTGGGCCTTGCTCACCCAGTGGATCGTGCCCTTGATCTTGCGGCCGTCCTTGGGTTGTCCCCCCACCGAGTCCGGATCCCAGGTGCACTTCAGCTCCACGATCTCGCCGGACGCATCTTTCACCACCTCCGTGCAGCGGATGATGCAGCCGTAGCGCAGGCGCACCTCGGTCCCGGGCGACAGGCGGAACCAGCCCTTCACCGGCACCTCCATGAAGTCGTCGCGCTCGATGTAGAGCTCGCGCGTGAGCGGCAGCTTGCGGCTGCCCCAGCTCGGATCCTCGCTGTTGTATTGCGCGTCGAGCTCGATGGTCTCGCCTTCGGAGAAGTTGGTGAGCGTGATCTTGAGCGGGCGCAGCACCGCGAGCACGCGCGGACTCGTGGCGTTGAGGTCTTCGCGTAGCGTGTGCTCGAGCAGCGCCAGGTCCACGATGCTGTCGCGGCGCGATACGCCGATGCGCTCACAGAAGCGCCGCAGGGCCGAGGGCGTGTAGCCGCGCCGACGCAGGCCCGCCAGGGTGGGCATGCGCGGATCGTTCCAGCCGCTCACGCGGCCTTCCTGCACCATCGCTGAGAGCCGCCGCTTGCTCAGCACGGTGTAGGTGAGGTTCAGCTTGGCGAACTCGGTCTGCTCGGGGACCGGATCGAAGTCGAACTGCGCGACCAGCCAGTCGTAGAGCGGCCGATGGTGCGCGAACTCCAACGTGCACAGCGAGTGCGTGATGCCCTCGAAGGCGTCCGACAGGGGATGCGCAAAGTCGTACATCGGGTAGATGCACCAGGTGTCGCCCGTGCGGTGATGGTGGGCGTGCCGGATGCGGTAGAGCAAGGGATCGCGCAGGTTGAGGTCGGCCGACGCCATGTCGATCTTGGCGCGCAGCACGTGCTCTCCGTCCTGGAATTTGCCGGCGCGCATATCCGCGAACAGGGCCAGATTCTCCTCCACGGAGCGCCCGCGAAACGGGCTCTCGACGCCGGGTTTGTAGAAGTCGCCGCGGTTTTTCCGGATCTCTTCCAGGGGCTGGCTGTCCACGTAGGCGAGGCCCCGCTGGATCAGGTCCACCGCGCACGTGTACAGGCGCTCGAAGTAGTCGGAGGCGAAGTACAGCCGGTCCTGCCAGTCGTAACCCAGCCAGCGGACGTCGCTCTGGATCGACTCCACGAACTCCGATTCTTCCTTGATGGGGTTCGTGTCGTCGAAGCGCAGATTGCACTTGCCGAACGGGGCGAGCTCCGCGGTGCCGAAGTTGAGCGTGATCGCCTTGGCGTGGCCGATATGCAAGTAGCCGTTCGGTTCGGGCGGAAAGCGCGTGTGCAAGCGGCCCCGGTGCTTGTTCTTCGCGAGGTCCTCGCGCACCAAATCACTGATGAAGTTGGGAGCATTCTCCCCTGCCGCTGCCGGCTCGACTCGCTCTTCGGACATGTCGCCGCGTTATAGCAGAGTCCTCAACACCGACTGCCCCCACGGCTGCGGTCGGAGCAGCCTGGTCAGGCGCCGGATCGCAAGCACGCCACACACGCCGTCTTCGGGGGCTCGCGCGCGCTGGCAGCCCTCTTCGTAAAAGGACGTAATCGCGACAAAAAGCGAAAGACGCACGGCTTGGCCCAAAAGCTGAAGACACGGCGTCGCAGGACCCCTGCGGGGCTCTGGGGGCGCGCGATGTGGAGACGGTGGAAACGCGTGCAGGTTGTGTTGGGGGTCTTCGTGGTGACTTGGTTGCTCGCGGCTGCGGCGAGTCCCGCGCGGGCGGCCGCGGCGCTCTCGGCGCTGCCCTTCTGGCCGGCCGCCCCCATGGTCATCGCGACCACGCTCGGTGTAGGGGTCGTCGGCAAGCGGGGGAGTGCGCCCAAGCTCGCCTGGGGGCCGAGCGCGCTTTCGGAGAAGCTGCCGCGTTTTTCGCACTCGCCCACCGGGGGACAAACAACGGACCTGCTGCGCTCGCCGCCAGCGCTCTCGGCGCAGCCCTGGAGCGAGTGGTTGCCCGAGCCGCCTGGCTTTGCGTTTGAGAACGGACCGCGCTCGCTCGTCGTGAACCCCAACGTTCGCGTGACCCGCAGCGGGGCCTTCCTGACCTTGCAAGGCACATTTTGAGCCGGGCGCCTGACCCGCGAGGGGGCGTGCGCCCCAACGCTCACGGGAGCGCGAAGCCCAGCCCGCGCAGGAGCGCGCTCAGCGCGAGCAGCGGCAGGCCCGTGATGGCGGTGTGATCGGCGCACTCGATGCGCTCGAACAGGGCGATGCCCAGGCACTCGATCTTGTAGCTCCCCGCGCAGTCGAGGGGCTGGTCACGCGCGACGTAGCGGGCGATCTCGCGCTCGCTCAGCGCGCGCATGTGCATGCGCGTCACGTCCGTGTGCAGCGCTCGAACTCCGCGGGGCCCGAGCACGGCGAGCGAGGTGATCAGCTGATGGGTGCGACCTCCAAGGCGAGCGAGCTGGCGCTCGGCGTCCTCGACCGAGCCGGGCTTTCCGAGGATCTCTCCGTCGAGCTCCACCACCTGATCCGAGCCGATCACGAAGGCGTGCGGGGCCTCGCGGGCCACGCTCCGGGCTTTCTCCAGCGCGAGCAGCTCCGAGAGCGCGCGCGGATCCGTGGCGCGGGCCTTGAAGGTGTCTTCGTCGCAGCGCGGAGCGCGCACCTCGAAGGGCAGGTGCAGGCGCGCGAGCAGGCTCTGCCGGTAGCGGGAGGTGGACGCCAGGATGAGGGGCACCGAGGGCGCTTCTCCCTGCGCGCGAAACGACGTGGGGTCGGTCGGGCCCATGGCCGACCAGGTTACTCTTCGGCGAGCGCGCTGGCTTGTCCGAGCTCGCTGTGCCGCGGCTGCGAGAACACGACCTGGCCGCTCGTGCGCTCTTCGATCGCGCGCGTGGGCTGAATGCCCGGGGCCAACCAGGAGGCGGTCAGCTCGCTCGAGGGAAACATCTGAAACAGCGCGGGCTGCTGGGGCAGGCGGTCCACCAAGGAGCGCTCGAGCATCATCGAGGTGTATTGCTGCATGCCGGATTCCGGGGTGTTCGCGTTGAGCAACACGTCGAGCCCCTGAAGGAGCGCCGTCTCGCGCAGGCCCGAAATCCGAGACTCGAGCGGGGCCCAATTGTCCACCGCGACGCCGTTTTCGCTGCAGCCGAACACGCCCGCCTCTGTGCGTACGACCAGGGTCTGGTTTCCGCTCGTGTGACCCGGTGTGCGGAGCAGGAGCGCGCCCGGACCGAGCGAGAGGTCACCGTCGGTCAACACGACGCGCTCCGGCGGCACCCCAAGCTTTCCGTCGCGCACGAACCAGGCCTGCTGGAGCGGGTGCAGGTTGTCCCAGTCTTGCCACTCGCACCGTGGGGCGAGCAGGAGCGCGCGCGGATAGAGCCCCTTCTGCTCGGGCGTCTTGGCGGTGGCGCGCGCGCCGAGCAGCGGACGCAGATCCTGCACGTGGAAGTGGTCGAACGCGATCAGATCGATGTCCGCGGGAGAGAGGCCGAGCCTCGCCAGCTGCTCCTCCACGCTGCCAAAGCGCCGGGTGAGGATGTTCTTGACGGTCCAGTCGCCCGTGCGATCGGCCAGCCTGCGGAAGAAGGGCGCCTGTAGGGCCGCATCGATAGCGGTCGGGTTGAACAGGATGTTGCGCACGGCGCCCTCCACCCGCACTTGCACGAGCAGCGCTCGGTGGGTCATCACCACGAACGGCACCGGCACCCGGCATGCCCCCTGGAACGCGTACTTCGTCGGGTAGAGCAGGGTGCTGAGCGGCAGGGTTCGCACCGAGACCACCGACGGCCCCGCGCGCAGCGCATCGCCGAGGCGCAGCCCGGCTTGCTCCAGCGCGAACAGGCGGGGCCCGCTCACACCATGATTCCAGGCTTCATCGAGGTTGTGCAGACGACGCACCCACGAAAGGCGCGGATCGACAGGCTCGCCCAAACGCATGACCACCTCTTCGTTGTTGCGCCGCGCACCGACCGCGTGCACGAGCCACAACTCTTGCCACCTTCACGTGTGCCTTTCAATCGGCGCGCCCGCGAGCCATCCAGCGATGGGGATGATCCGCCCGGCGTGAGCCCTGCTCGAGGCCCGAAAAGACAGCTTAGTACGCGAGCGCGAAACTTCGAGGACTCAGGGCACTACGCTTTCGGGGGGCGCGACCACACCGGCAGACGTGATCGCGTCGGGCACGCTTTCGGGGAGCGCCGGCTGTGTGCCCGTTAGGGGAGGCGCGGATGTCTCGCGAACGTGGGCCATCACTTCATTGGGAGTCTCTGTGAGGGCCGCGCTCACGCAGGTCGTGCTCGACTGGGGATTGCAGCGGGCGGGGTAGCGCCCTCCGATCATCAGCCAACCGTGTTTGGGGTCCACGAAGTCGCTGCCGATGAAGTGGGCCCCACTTTCGAGCGCAGCGTCGCGGCGCGCGGCGTTGCGCTTGAGGTCGGAGTCGGCGCGGGTGCGCACCATCATGCGTTGCGCGAGGGCCGCCTGGATCTCGTCCTTGGCCGAAAGCGGATGGTCGAACGAACCGAACACGGCGTAGGGATCGTGGGCGTTGCCCGTGGCGAACATCAGGCGTCCCTCGAGTCGAGGTCGCCCCTGTGCATAGGCGCGGGTGTGGTTCGCGCGGCCGAACAGCACGAACACGACCTTGCCGCGCGCGGACTCGAGGCTGGGCCAGCCGCGGGTCTGGATGGCCTCCTTGAGGGAGCGGGCGTTCCCCGCGACGTCCTTCGGGCTGAGGATGGCGCTCCGCGGGAAGACCTTGGCGATGGTCCGGTCGAGCACGTGCAGCCGGCCATCGAGGTTCGAGGGCGAGAGGTGCTCCTTGGGCTCGATGAAGACGAACACGGGCAAGTGCGCCGGGTTGTCGTCGGACCAGGCCTTCACCTCTTGCAGACACTTCTTGAGTGTGCGGCAGCTGGTGCGCCCGTCGACCAGCGGCAAATGGCCCACGACCACCTCGCCACCGCTGTAGCGTACGTCGAGCTCGATCTGACGCACGCCTTGCTGCTCGAGCTGCTTCGCCAGGGGGAGGTGGCTGTATCGCCACGCCTTGGCGAGCGCCAGACGAGGCGCCTGGTGGTAGCTGTTGTGGGAGCCTTTGAACTGCAGCTGGTCGAGGGTGAGGGTCTCGGCGGTCGTATCCCCGCGCGTGCTCTTCGCCTCTCCGGCGAGGAGGGGGCCGGGGCGGGGGGAGGCGCTCACGGGCCAAGCCTGTCCGGAGAGCAATCCGCCCACACCGCTGAGCTTCGGGGTGCGGGTGCAACCCGTGGGCATCGCGAGGATGCCCAGGAGTGACACCGCACCGAGCAGGGCGCGCGCCCTAGACACCATGGCGCTCCTTGAGATCGTTCACGTCGTTCCTCGTCGGTCGACTCTCACCAGTCTGGTTCGGTAAGGCCAGGGGGTTCTGCGGTGCCCGCAACGGAAGGTTTTCCGTGTTCGCGCGCCGATGTAGAGTCTCGCCATGATTTCTGGTCTGGCGAAACGTCACCGCGTTCCCTTGGTCTGGTCCGTTCCAGCGCTCATCGTTCTGTGGGGGTTGGGGATTGCGTGCAGCCCGACCAGCGAAGGGATCGAGCTCCATCTTGACGGAGGGGGGACGGGCGCGGACGGTCAAGTGCAGCCGGGTAACGACGCGGTCCTGCCTGGTGGGTTCGTGCCCAACCAGCCGTGCGGTGATCTAGGTAACATATGCGATAACGGAAAACCATGCGGGAAGGGCATGACGTGCGAAGGCGGTGTGTGTCTTCCCGACCCCGTCTACCATAAGCAGACGACGAGCTGCCGCCTGGACAGCTGTCCGCAAGCCGCGCCCATCTGCATGTTCGGCGTGTGCCTCACGCCCGACGAGCTCGCCTGTGTGTGTTTGAATGGCGAAGGGCGTACACGCGCCTACCAATGCGCGGCCATCCGAGAGACGCCCGGCGACGCGTGTCTGCCCAAGGAGTCCTTGTGCGACACCGCGCCGGACAGCTGCTGCGAAGGCCTCAAGTGCATGCGCGGTGCGGACGCCGAGGGCACGCAGACCCTCGGCCTCTGCATGACGCCGTGTTCGGCCGACGAGCAGTGCGCGAGCAACTGCTGCGCGGACAACGCGCGAATCGCCGAGCCCTTCTGCGGGGAGAGCATCTATACGTGCGAGAACGAGTGCAAGCGCCTCAACGATCCGTGCGACGCGGCGCGCAACCCCTGCTGTATGGGGCTCGTATGCGCCAAGAGCGCGCAAGACATCGGCCTCAACGGCTGTCAGCTGCCCTGCACCAAGCACAGCGAGTGCAAGACCGGCTGCTGCGTGCTCTTCACGGCCGAGGACGGAACCACGCAAGACCACGGCATCTGCGCCCCCGCGGACCGCTGCCAGTGAAAAGGGGACGGAGTAAAAAAGGGGACGGAGTATTCAAGCTTAGTCAGCGCACGGGAGCCCACGCAGAGCGCTAACTAAGCTTGAATACTCCGTCCCCCTTTTACCCGAGCCCTAGCAGGCGGCCGCCTTGGTACACGGTGAAGCTCACGACCCAGGCGAGGATGGTCATGTACACGAAGAGGAACGCGGGCCACTTGTAGCCGTGGGTCTCGCGCTTCACCACGGCCAACGTGCTCATGCACTGGCACGCCAGGGCGAAGAACACCATCAGCGAGAGGCCCACGAGCGGGGTGTACGCCTTCGTGCCGTCGGGCTTCTTCTCCTCGCGCAGCTTCTCACGTAGCGTCTGGTCTTCCTCGTCGACCTCGTCGCCCGCGCTGTACACCACGCCCATGGTGGCCACGAAAACCTCGCGGGCGGCGAACGCGCCCACGAGGCCCACGCCGATCTTCCAGTCGAAGCCGAGCGGCGCGATCACGGGTTCGATCGCGCGCCCGAGCTTGCCGCCGTAGCTCTCCGAGAGCGCGAGCGCGTGTTGCTCGGTGGGGGGCAGTCCCTCCAGTTCCTCAGGCTTCGGCTTGGGGAAATTCAAGAGCACCCAGAGCACCACGCTGCACGCGAGGATCACCGTGCCGGCCTGGGTCAAGAACACCTTGGCGCGTTGCCACACCATGCGCAGCACGTCGCGCACCCGCGGCAAGCGATAGGGCGGGAGCTCCAGGATCAAGGTCGCGCTCTCCCCGCGCAGCACGGTCTTCGAAAGCACCCAGGCGGCGACCAGCGCGACCACCACCGAGAACAGGTACATGGCGATCATCAGCCCCCCCTGCACCGGGAGCCCCAACCAGCGCATATAGGGGGGAAACAGCGCGCCGATGATCAGCGTGTACACGGGCAGGCGCGCCGAGCACGTCATCAGCGGCACGACCATCATGGTGAGCAGGCGGTCGCGCTGGCGCTCCATGGTACGCGTGGCCATGATGGCGGGGATCGCGCACGCGAAGCCAGAGAGCATCGGCACGAACGCGCGCCCGTGCAGCCCCATGCTCTTCATGATGCGGTCCATCAGGTAGGCGACGCGGGCCATGTAGCCCGAGTCCTCCATCAAGCCCACGAACAGAAACAGCAGCAGGATCTGCGGCAGAAACACCACCACGCTGCCGGCGCCGCCGATCACGCCCTCCACGAGCAGCTCGCTCAGCAGGTTGTCCCCGAGCACGCTGCCGACGCCGTCCCCGAGCTCGCCAAACAGCCACTCGATGGCCTCGATGGCGGGGTTGGCCCAGCTGAAGAGCGACTGGAAGATGACGAGCGAGATGCCCAGGAACGTCACGAAGCCGAACACCGGGTGGAGCAGCACACCATCTACGCGCTCGGTGAGCGAGTGCTTGACCGGGACCGTTACGAGCGGCGCTATCTTTTCGTCGATGAACGCGTAGCGCCCGTTCACCACTTCGTCGTCGAGCGCCCGACCTGCCTCGTCATCCGGCACCGCGGCGAGCACGGCCGCGCGCAGGCCCTCGGGCAACGTGAGCTCGTCGTGAGACGAGACGGACATCAAAGCCCACAAGGCAAACGCGTCGTTCTTGAGCTCCTCGGGGCACGCCGCCCGCACCTGCTCGATCTGCTTCTGGAGCCTCTCGCTCGGGGTGAAGCGAAAGCGCGGCGAGGCCTTCTTGCCCAGCGCGTCCGCGATCGCCCGCTTGAGCTCGGGCAGCCCCTCGCCCGTGCGCGCCACCACGCTCACCACCGGACAATCGAGCAGCGCCGAGAGCTCGGCGGGCTTGGGCGCGAGCGGCCCCGCTTCGTCCACCATCGTGAGCGCGATGAGCACGTTGAGTCCGAGCTCCTGCGCTTGCAGCACGAAGTACAGGTTGCGGGAGAGATTGGTGGCGTCCACGCAGCACACCACGAGATCCGGCGCGCGCATGCCCGAGAGCCCGAGCAGGCACTCGATGGCCACCTGCTCTTCGCGGCTTCGCGCCACGAGGGAGTAGGAGCCGGGGACATCCACCACCTCGACCAATCGCCCCCCCTCGAGCTGCAACATGCCGCGCTCGAGCTCCACCGTGATGCCCGGGTAGTTGCCCACGCGCGCGTTGGATCCCGTGAGCCGATTGAAGAGCGTGCTCTTGCCCGTGTTGGGGTTGCCGATCAGGGCGACGCATGCGGCCGTGTTCATGGTCGTCCTCCGCTCGGCTCGACCTCGATCGCGAGCGCGTCCTTCTTGCGGATCGACACGTGCGAGCCACGCACCGAGAGCTCGAGCGGATCGCCGAGCGGCGACACGCCCACGATGGTCACCTCGGTGCCCGGCGTCAGCCCCAGTTCGAGCAAGCGGCGCCGGACGGGGCGGGTTCCCCCGACGCTCACGATGCGAGCGGCTTGCAGCTTGGGGATCAGGGCGAGACGAACGGCCACCGTCCTCTCATAGCATTTTCTCTGTTCCTTTTTCGGAAGGGACGCCCTCAAACCTCGCGACTTTCGGGGTGTGACGAACCCTCCTGGCCTTGGGGGGCTGGCACGGCGGGGACGCCGCCCTTACGCTGGGGGGACAAGGAGTAGAGGAACGATGGACGCGCAGCTCAAAGCGGAGATCGAGGAGCTGGTACAGAAACACCCGGTTTTGCTCTTCATGAAGGGCACCCGCAGCTTCCCGCAGTGTGGGTTCTCGGCCACGGTCATCAACATCCTCAAGGAAGTGGGCGTCCGCGAGCTGAAAGACGTGAACATCCTGGCCCGCGCGGATCTGCGCGATGGCATGAAGGAATATGCCAATTGGCCTACCTTCCCGCAGCTCTACGTGAACGGCGAGTTCGTCGGCGGCTGCGACATCGTGAAGGAGCTGTTCGCCTCCGGTGAGCTCTACGAGGTGCTCGGGAAGGAAAAGCCCGAGGTCAAGATCCCGAGCGTCACCGTCACGCCGGCCGCCAAGCAAGCGGTGCTCGCGGCGAGCGAGGGCGAGCCCGTCTCGGCGCTGCGCGTCGAGATCTCGCCGCAATTCGAGTACGCGCTCTCGGTGGACGCGCCGGGCGAGGAGGACATCCAGGTGCAGTCGGAGGGGCTCACGCTGCTCTTCGACCGCCAGAGCGCGCTGCGCGCCGACGGCCTGCGCATCGATTTCCTGGAGACCGACGGCGGCGGCTTCAAGATCGACAATCCCAACGAGCCTCCGCGGGTGAAGCAGATCAGCCCCCAGGATCTCAAGGCGCTGATCGATGCGGGCAAGCCCTTCGAGCTGTTCGACGTGCGCAGCCCGGAGGAGCGCAGCATCGTGATGCTGGAGCAGGCGCAACACTTCGACAAGGCCGCTCAGGAAAAGCTCGCCAAGCTCGACAAGGACACGCCGATCTACTTCCACTGCCACCACGGCGGCCGCAGTCAGCAGGCGGCCGAGCACTACCTGCGCCAGGGCTTCAAGCACGTGTTCAACCTGGCGGGCGGCATCGACGCGTACGCGCTCGAGATCGACCCCGACCTCGCCCGATACTGAGCTTCAGCCCTGGCCCTTGGCCTTCTTCACCAGCGCGACCAGCGCGACCCGCGCCTGCTCCGCGCTCTCGAGCGGCGCATCGAAGGCCAGGCGGGCGGGGCCCACGCCGCGCGGGGTGGTGACGGTCATCTCGAAGCCGTAGCGATCGACCGCGGTCATCACCGCGCGCTCCGCGTCATGGGCCGTGGTGAAGGTCTGCGCGTAGAGCAGCAGCGCGTCCGCGTGATCGTCGTTCATGTGCGCGAGGATGCGCGCCGCCGCGGGCGCCAGCGGATCCGGCGTGGCCGCCTTGAACTCCGAGGCCTCGACCCAGGACATGCGGCCGTAGCCGCCGATGTAGCGAACGGACTCGACCTCGAGCTCCCAGAAATCGAAGTCGGAGTAGTCGACGTAATAGCCAGCGTTGGGGTGCGCTGTGAGGAAGGCGGAGCGCCGCTCGGGCATATCTGCCTCGTCGCGCGACAACTTGCGGCAACGCCCGAGCAACGTCACCCGACCGTTGGCCAACGGATCCGCCTTGCCCGACTCGTGCACCAAGAGCGAAGCCCGCGCGTCGCCTTCGAGGTTGCGCGTGTGCTCCGCGATGCGGCTGATCAAGAACAGCGGGCGTCCCTCGTGCAGCGCGAAGGTCACGAAGGAGCCGTAGGGGTAGCCTGTGGGGTCGAGCGAAAGCGTGCAGAGCGTGGCCGTGCCCTGCGCCGCCACGAGCGTCCGCGCGCGCTCGGCGTGGCTCGGAGACTTCACATCGGGAGGCGTGAAGGAGGGGGTGGGACCCGAGGGGCGCCCGTGAGCATCGGTGGCCATGCGGCGCTTCTATCGCGGCGGGAGGCGGACGGCAAAGCAGCGCGTCACAAAGCGTCGCGCGATCGTTGCGTACCAGCCTTCGTTTCTCTGCACGTACGTCGCGGCAGGCACGTAACCCACGTCCATCGTTGACGGAGGTTGGCTCCACCACCCGCGGTCGCTTCGTGATCGCGGCCGGCTATGAGCGCCCCGCCAGCTTGCCGAATGGCAACAACGAAGGCTTCGCGCTCGCATTTGACTCGGAGTGCGTGGACGGCGTCAAGCCTGTGTTCTGGAGCGACGACGACGATAGCGGCGGCTTTTCCGTGCGTCAGGGCGCCGTGAGCTGCGGAATCTGAACTCGTGAGCGGATAAGCCTTCCCCTACGGGCGCGCGCTGCTCCGCAACCGTGGTACCCAGTTCTCACAGCGTCGGAGCGCCGCGAAGTGCGTGTAGCTCGCGATGTTCTGCCGCTTGAGCTCGGTGGCCAGGCGCAGGGTTTCGAAGGCGTTCACCAGGCGCAGCACGCGGGCCCGCGCGACACGCACGGAGTCCTGGTCCAGCACCGCCTGGTCGAGCTCCTGGGAAGCGCGCGCGTGTTCGTGGGCAAGATCGGAGTCGGTCAGCACCCGCAGGATCTCCGGACCATGCTGCGCGATCAGCGTCTGGCTGCGCGCTTCCCAGGGGTGTTCGAGCAGGGGGAAGCGCTCGAGCAGGGCGATGCGCAGCGCATAGTAGGCGTCGTCGGCGTCCTTCTGTGCCTTGCTGACCTGGTCGCTGGCGTCGTGCATGATGCCGTCGAGCTCGCTCAGCTTGGCGCGGGCCTCGACCTCCGTGCTCAGCTCCAGCTCCTCTCCCAGCGCGCGCACGATGGCGACCTCCTCGGGCGCGGCGAGCGGATCGAGCGAGGGCTGAGCGTTGGCCTTCCCCCGCTTGGGCGCGACCTGCGTGGCGGCGATCTCGCGCAGGAAGCGCTCGGAGGTCGTGGTCGGAATGTCGAAGGAGCGACTCTCGATGCGCGCGTAGGTGTGGGCCTCGAGCAAGCTCACCTGCCGGTCGCCGTTGAGATCGATCTCCCGCATGCGGGGTTGCGAGCGCCGATCGGTGCCGGAGAGCGCGTGCATGAAGTGGATGCCGTAGGACTCCTGGGCGCGGCGATCGGGGTTCGGGTCGCAGCCGCTCGCTTCGTCGTTCCACGGGGCCGCGAACAATCCGCAGTGATCCGGTGAGCGTGGGCCCCGACTGGGATCTCCAGCCTTGAAAGCGAGCTCGGCGAAGCCGCCGCCGTAGCAGGCGGTGATCACGAAGCGCGTCCCGCGCGGGCGGTCCTCGTGGCGATCGAGCAACTCGGTCAAGTCGCGCACCTTCAGCGACCAGCCGCCCCACAGGCTGAGTGCGTTGTCGATCGGCTGCGCGCCCTGGTCCCCGTGGCAGGACGCGTACACGAAGAGCGGACCTGTGCCCTTGACCAGCGCACGCTCCAGGGCCTGCAAGACCTGGTCGGCGGTGGCCGGCCCGTCCGCGTCGAGTTTGGCCGCCTCGTAGCGCATGGCGTCTGCGCCAGGGATGCCGAACATGCGCGCGAGCTCCCGCTCGAGATCGACGAGCTGGGTCCGCGCGGGCGACTCGACCGAGACCGGCGCGCGATTGCCGCTCGCGAACAGGGTAAGGCCCGAGCCGGCAAAGAGCTCACGCGCGAGGGCGAGATCCTGGGCCAGCGAAATTTGGTTCGAGAGCG
This sequence comes from Myxococcales bacterium, assembly GCA_044507075.1. Taxonomy (GTDB): domain Bacteria; phylum Myxococcota_A; class Polyangia; order Polyangiales; family DASUME01; genus DASUME01. The sequence goes on along the minus strand of JBIQKA010000026.1, from coordinate 33,970 downwards.
GCTCGCTGCCGCCCCCGAACAGGAGGTAGTCGAGCTGGGTGGGCACCTCCACGGGGCCGCGCTCGAGTGAGGAAATCGGGGCGGAGAAGACGGGCACGGCAGGCTTGGACTTCGTTTCATCGGGCGCAACTGGTGCCGACTTGGGGGCGGTGCACGCGCCGAGCGTCCCGACGAGGAGCAAACGGCTCCAGATCGTGTGGTGGAAACGCGCCCCGCGCTTGCCACCCAGGAGCCTCACCGAAGAGCCAATTCCCATCTTGGGCTTGTAAGGTGCAAAGGCCCCGCGGGCAATCCTACGGGCCACGCCATTGGCGTCTCGGACAGCGTCGTCGTAGAGATGGCGCATGGGCGCCAAGGTGGTCATCGTGGGGGGCGGCTTCGGCGGGCTGACGGCGGCCAAGTCGCTCAAGCGTGTGGATGCCGAGATCACCCTCATCGATCGTCAAAACCATCATCTCTTTCAACCCCTGCTCTACCAGGTCGCGATGGCGGGCCTCGCGCCCAGCGAGATCGCCGCGCCGATTCGCTCGATCGTGCGCAAGCAGCGCGGCGTGACCGTGCTGCTCGATGAGGTGACCGGGGTCGACTTCGAGCGAAAGTCTGTGCAGCTCGCGCAAGGCGAGCCCTTGTCCTACGACTATCTCGTGCTCGCTCCGGGCGCGCGTACGCATTACTTCGGACACGACGAGTGGGAGCACTACGCGCCAGGGCTCAAGAGCCTCGATGATGCCGTGGAGATCCGGCGGCGCGTGTTGGTCGCGTTCGAGGCCGCGGAGCGCGAGCCGGATCCGGCGGTGCGGGCCAAACGCCTGAGCTTCGTCGTGATCGGCGGCGGGCCCACAGGCGTGGAGCTCGCCGGGGCCATCGCGGAGCTCGCGCGCTACGTGTTGAGCCGCGACTTCCGGCGGGTGCGCCCCTCGGAGGCGCGGGTGCTCCTGATCGAGGCGGGGCCTCGCGTGCTCTCGACCTTCGAACCGAGCCTCTCGGAGAGCGCTGTGCAGCAGCTCTCTCAGCTCGGCGTGCACGTGCGCACGGGCTCCATGGTCTCGAACATCGGGCCCGAGGGCGTGGAGCTCGCGACCGGGGAGGTGATCGCCGCGGACACGGTGCTTTGGGCGGCGGGCGTCGCGGCGTCGCCGTTGCTCAAGAAGCTCGGGGTCGAGGTCGATCGCGGCGGACGCGCCTTGGTGGGACCCGATTGCGCCCTCAAGGACCATCCCGACGTATTCGTGATCGGCGACGCGGCCAGCCTGCTCGACGCGCACGGAAAGCCTTTGCCAGGCGTGAGTCCCGTGGCGATGCAGATGGGACGCTACGTGGCAACCATCGTGCGTCAGGAGCTCAGCGCCACGCGCGCTGGCACGCCGCCGGCCGCCCGCGAGCCGTTCGCGTACTTCGACAAGGGCAGCATGGCCACCATCGGTCGTTCGCGCGCCATCGCCGAGACCAAGGGGCTCAAGCTGAGCGGCTTTCTGGCCTGGCTCGCCTGGCTGGCGGTGCACATCTGGTATTTGATCGGGTTCCGCAACCGGCTGCTCGTGATGTTCGACTGGGCCTGGTCGTACTTCACCTACCGGCGCGGCGCGCGACTCATCACCGGGGGGCGCATGGAGCCGGGCGCGCCCGCGCAGCGCTCGCTCGTGCCGCTCAGTTCCAGTAGGAGCGGGGCGGTGGGGGCGGCGCGAAGCGATTGACCGGGAACGCGCTCGGGCCGGCGTAGGGGCGGGGCGTGGGGCGCGGCAGTACACCGCGCGCGAGCAAGCCTTCGTAGTCGTCGTAGCGCATGGTCAGCACGCGATCGGGGCTCTTGCGGGCGCGTTGAAAGGGGACCTCGGTGACCGCGCTGTATCGCTGTTCGCCGTATTCGGTGCCGATGTTGCTGGTATCATCGACGGCGCGATCGCGGGGTGCGTAGGAGCGTGAAGGAGCGCTCTCGGCGGCCCTCGGGGCGCTCGGCTTGGCTTCGGCGCGGACGCCGCTCTCCGCGCGGCCGCTGCTGCCGAGGCCCTGGCGATCGAGGTCTCCGTGCTGGCGGCGCGACTCGCTGGAGGACTTCGGAGGAGAGGGGCGGGCCGGGATCTGCGGGCGGTAGACGGGCTCGCGCGCCCGCTCGGAGAAGAATGCCGCGCCGATCACGCCCACGTTCTCCGGGGTGCCCATGCGCGAGGAATAGCTGTTGGCGGGGGAGGTGAAGCGGAAGGCCGCCACCTCGCTGAGGCTCGTGCGGAATCCGTCGATCACCACTGAGCCGTGCGCGGGCACGAGGTAACCGCGTTGGGTCTTGTAGTTGCCGGCTTGGCCGCTGAGCACGTCGCGGCCATCGACGGTGACCACGGCTTCCACACGTCGGCTGCTGTGGTTGACGATGCGCACATTGTAGCGCTGCCCTTCACGGCCCTGGGCGAAGACCTCGCCGCGGTGCGGGTAGGTGGGCAGGCGATTGCCGAACTCATCCTCCAACACGATCTCGTAAGCTGGCTCGGCTTTGGCGCAGTTCAGGCCGAGTTGCACGAACGCCGCGCCCACCACCAACGCCAGGAAGAAGTGACCCAATTTCAGCGACATGGCCCCGTATCTCCTTGTTGCTGGTAACGACGCAGCGGAACGAAAAAGGATCTGTTTGCGGCGCTCGCCCGGCTTTTTCTGTTCAACCGCCGAGGCCGAGGCGGCGGGCCGCCTTCATCATGTCCAGGAACTCGCTCCGGTCGCCGTGCGCGTCTTGCTTGCTCGCGCCGCGGGCGAGCTCCGAGAGCGTGTCCAGCGTGGCCGCTCCCTTGTACTTGGAGTCGCGCAGGAGCATCCCGAAGCCCGCGACGGCCGCCGCGAAGCGGAAGGAATCGGATGTGGACGAGAGCGCGCGGTGCGCGTCGATCAACGGGCGCGTGAGAAGCTTGCTCGTCTCACCATCGGGCGCCTTGTAGCGGACCTTGACGGTCAGGAGCTCACCGCTGAGGGCTGCTTTCGTCTCCTCGGGCTTCGCCTGATAGCGCAGCGCATCGACCGTCGGGGCGCCCGCTTCCTCGCTGCCCGCCGGCACGATCTCGTACAGGGCCGTGACGTTGTGTCCCGCGCCGATCTCGCCTGCGTCCTTCTTGTCGTCGTTGAAGTCGCGCGCGGCGAGGATGCGGTTCTCGTAGCCGATCAAGCGGTAGCTCGCGACGTGGGCCGGGTTCCACTCCACCTGGAGCTTCACGTCCTTGGCGATGGTGACCAGGGTCGCGCCCGCCTCGCGCACCAGCACCTTGTGCGCCTCCGCGATCGAGTCGATGTAGGCGTAGTTGCCGTTGCCCTTGTCGGCGAGCTGCTCCATCCGCGCGTCTTGTAGGTTGCCGCTGCCGAAGCCGAGCACGGTGAGGAACACGCCGCTCTTGCGCTTCTCCTCGATCAACCGCACGAGTTCGCCCTCGCTGGTCACGCCCACGTTGAAATCGCCGTCCGTGGCCAGGATCACGCGGTTGATCCCGCCCTTCACGAAGTGCTTCTGCGCTTGCTGGTAGGCGAGCTCGATGCCTTCGGCGCCATTGGTGGAGCCGCCCGCCTCGAGTCGCGACAGGGCGTCGAGGATCTTCCCCTGCTCCTTGCCGCTGGTGGAGGGCAGCGCGAGGCCCGACGAGCCCGCGTAGACGGCGATCGACACGCGGTCCTGCGGGCGCAGGTCGCGGGCGAGCAAGCTGAGGCCCTGCTTGAGCAGCGGGAGCTTGTTGGCAGCGAGCATGGAGCCCGACACGTCCACCAGGAACACGAGGTTGCGTGGCGGCACGTTCTCTTGCGCGATCTTTCGGCCCTGCACGCCGATGTGCACCAGGCGATGCGCTTGATTCCACGGACAATCGCCGACCTCTGCGTAGATCGAGAAGGGCTCGTTCTCCTGGGGCTTCGGATAATCGTAGTCGAAGTAGTTGATGAGCTCCTCGATGCGCACGGCGTCCGCGGGTGGCAGCGCGCCATCGCGCAGGAAGCGGCGTACGTTGGCGTAGCTGGCGGTGTCGACGTCGATGGAGAAGGTGGAGAGCGGCTCCTCGCGCACGGGCGCGAAGCTCTGCTCCGCGATGTGGGCATAGGCCTCCGTGTTCAGTTCCTGCCTCTGCGGCGCGAGCTGCTTGTGCACCACGCTCCGCGAAAGTGCGGCGCTTCCGATTCGTCCCTCGGCGAGGCTCGCCGGGCCGGCCACCCCCCCGCCGCCACCCCGGCCGTATCCGCCGACGCCCAGGTCGTAGGCGATCTCGGCGCCGGCCTTGTGGCGTTTGCCGAGCGCTGGCGCAGGCGGAGAGGCCGGACGCGCGACCTTGCGCTCCTCTACGAGGATCTCCTCTTTCGCGGGTGCGCGCTCGACCTCCGCTTCGCTCGATGCGGCCGCGCTCGGGCGATCGAGCTGTGCCTCGGAAGAGGGTGCGCTCAGGGTCGCGCCGATCTGGGGCGCGGGGCGTCGCTCCACGCGCTCGTTCGTGCTGGCCCCCTCATGGGCGCACCCGCCCGCCGCGAGCGCCCATACCAACAACCAAAAGATCTCGTTCCGACCGCTCTTTGCACGCATGGATGCCTCCCTCCGGGTAGAGCTCGACCCTTGCGCGACACGCGCGGTGCGAACGACCCAGGCCTCTCCATGGACGCCCGAGCCGCGTCAAAGTTCTGTGAGCGTGCTCGCTTCCCATCGTCCCGGGCTAAGCTCGACCGGTGTTGCTCACCGACGGTCCCGCCGATGCTTCGCTGCGCATCGTGCTCGCGCATGGCGCGGGCGCGCCCATGGACTCCGAGTTCATGAACGAACTCGCGTGGGGGCTCGCCGCGGGCGGCATGCGCGTCGTGCGCTTCGAATTCCCCTACATGGCCCGAAGGCGCAGCGAAGGAAGGCGCGCCGCGCCCGATCGCATGCCCGTGCTCGAGCGCGCGTTCAAGGACGTGCTCTCGCTGCTCGGCGATCCCGCGGGCTGGCTGATCGGCGGCAAGAGCATGGGGGGGCGTGTGGCGACGCGCATCGCCGACGCGGTCGGGGTGCGGGGCGTGGTCGCCTACGGCTATCCGTTTCATCCTCCAAAGAAGCCGGAGCAGACACGAACCGAGCACCTCGCGGGCTTGCGCACGCCTTGCCTCATCCTGCAGGGCACGCGCGATCGGCTCGGCTCGCCCGAGGAGGTCTCGGGTTACACGCTCTCCAACGCCATCACCTGCACCTGGCTCGACGACGGAGATCACGCGTTCGAGCCGCGCAAGTCCAGCGGCCGCACGTTCCGACAAAATTTGGAGCAGGCGATCGCCGCGACCTTGGGCTTTGCCGCGCAGCTTCGCTGAGCGTTCAGGAGAGCAACAGGCCGGCGGCGACCAGGATGGCGGTCAAAGGCAGGACCATCCCGATGGCGGATCCCAGCGCGTGCTCGCGGGCCGAGATCTGCGTGAGCGCCAGGGCGCCCGTCACCGGCGGGAACATCACCGTGATCGTGCGCAGGATCGCCACCGTGCGGATCGGGTGCGTGTCGAGGGCGCCGAACAGTTTGCGCAACCACGGTTGCCGGATACCGCTGAGGGGCTGCCCGCCAAGGCGGCGTACCAGGGCGAAGTTGACGATGACCGCGAGGTTCGAGGCCACGAAGCACAGGACCCAGGCCTCGGGCAGGTGGAACAGGGCGGGCGCGGCGAGCACGAAGACCAGGCCCGGTACTTGGCTCACCACGGCCCCCACGAAGACCATGACGAACGCCAGAGGGCCCCAGGGACCCGCCTGCGAGACCATGGCGCGGAGCTCGTTCGCCTGGAAGTAGTGCTCGAGCCCCAGCGCTCGGGCCGCCACGAACGCGCCCACGATGCCGCACAGGGCGATCGCGAGGCGGGTGGTCTTGTTGGCGGCTGAGGGCATCGCGTGACGTCGGGCGAGTCCGGGCGGCCGGTCGAAGCGCCACCGACGAATTCGCCAGGCAATCTGGCCAGAAATCCGGCGCGGGTCAAGAAGGGGGGTGGGCGGTGTCCGCCCGTCCTAGGCTGGGAAGCGCGCCGCCAAACGCGCAAGACTCTGTTGGATCACGAACTGGAAGACCCTCGGTCCGAGAAATTTTTGAGGGCCCAGGCCAGGCCGGGCGTAGCTGAGCCAGCTCAGCTGGGTCCCCCCGGCGGGACGCCCCTCGCATACGATCACGCCCAGGTGGCTGGTGAAGAGCCCACGCAGCGAGGCGTCGCTCGCGCTGTAGGCGAGCAGCTCGGGGGGCTCGTAGGCCCGCACCTCCTCGCGGGTGGGCGCGCCGAAGCCCGAGTCGATCACGCGCACGGCCCCCACGCCGCCGGGCACCTGGGCATGCGTATTGTCGACCTGGCAGCGCCGCATCATCGGCATCCACTCGGGGAGGCGCGGAAAATCCGCGATGAACGCGAAGAGCTGCTCGGGCGAGGCGCCGAGCCGACATGCCCGGGCCAGCACCAGGGGGGCCCCGGCGACCAGGGTCTCGCTGAGCCGGGAGCCGCGCGCGCGGGCATGCGGGCTCGGGTCGACAAAGGCGTCAGCACGCGGCATGTCGCCGGTGTAGCTCGGCGCGCCGGTGGCTGTCGATGCTCGGGATCAAAACTGGCCCGCTCGTCCGCTTGACTCCGATGCCATCCTCGGCTTTCCTCGCGCCCGAAACGAGGAAGTGCAAAGCATGCCTCTCACACGAGACGACGAGTTTTGGTCGGCGTTCAAGGGCCATGCCGGCTGCTCCACACGTGCAGCGGCCCTGCTGATTGAGCTCTTCGAGCACCCCGAACGCGCCCAGACGCTGGGCCAGCAGGTCTCGGACCTGGAGCACCAGGGAGACCGGATCACGCACAACACGGTCCTCGCCCTTCATCAGACGTGGATCACACCCCTCGATCGCGAGAACATCCATGGGTTGGTGTCGCGCCTCGACGATGTGCTCGACCTGATCGACTCCGCCAGTGACCGATTTGTGCTGTACAAGCTCAAGGAGGGTCGCTCGGAGGCGCTCGAGCTCGCGAAGATCCTGCACGCCTCCTGCGTGGAGATCGAGCGGGCGATGAGCATGCTCCAGAACATGAAAGACGTGAAGCCGCTGCTCGAGCTGTGCCGCAAGATCAACGAGCACGAGCACGAGGCGGACGCGGTGTTCCGTCGAGGCCTCGCGCGGTTGTTCGATGAACGGACCGAACCGCTCGAGCTCATGAAGTGGCGGGACATCTACGATGCCCTGGAGACGGCCACCGACCGCGCCGAGGATGTCGCCAACATCATCGAGGGGATCGTGTTGGAGCACGGGTGATGTCGACCACGGTCTTAATCATCATCTTTGCGGCGCTCGTCTTCGACTACATCAACGGCTTTCACGATGCGGCCAATTCGATCGCCACGGTGGTCTCCACGCGCGTGCTGTCCCCGCGCGCAGCCGTGGTTTGGGCGGCCTTCTTCAACTTCGTCGCGTTTTTGGTGTTCCCGACCCATGTGTCGTCGGCCATCGCCAAGGGCGTGGCCGTTGAATCCGTGACCTACAACGTGATCCTCGCCACGCTGGTCGGCGCCATTCTCTGGAACGTCTTGACCTGGTGGTGGGGCCTGCCTTCATCCTCTTCGCACGCCCTGATGGGAGGCTTCGCAGGCGCCGCGCTGACGAACACGCCCCAGCTCAGCATCCTGGACGCCAAGGTGTTCGGCAAGACGGTGCTCTTCATCGTGGTCGCGCCGACCCTGGGCTTGATCATCGGGTTTCTGCTGTTCAAGCTCGTGCGCCTCTTGTTCGGGGGCTGGCGACCGGGCAAGGTCGATCGCATCTTCCGCCGCGGCCAGCTGCTCTCTGCAGCGCTCTATTCGCTCGGCCATGGCGGCAACGACGCCCAGAAGACCATGGGCATCATCACGCTGCTCCTGATGACCGCGGGCATTCAGGAAAAGAGCGATCACCCTGAACCCATGCTGTGGGTCGTCCTGTTGTGTCACGCAGCGATGGGGCTCGGCACCCTGTCCGGCGGCTGGCGCATCGTGCAGACCATGGGCATGCGCATCACCAAGCTGAAGCCAGTGGGCGGGTTTTGTGCGGAGACCAGCGGCGCCATCACCCTCGCGCTCGCCGTGTTCCTCGGCGTGCCCGTGTCCACCACGCACACCATCACGGGCTCCATCGTGGGCGTGGGCTGGTCGGAGCGCAGTCTGAGCGCTGTTCGCTGGGGCGTGGCCGGACGCATCGTGTGGGCCTGGATCTTCACCATCCCGGCCGCCGCCATCGTGGCCAGTTTGACCTACTTCCTGCTGCGCCTCTTGACCGGGGAGTCCTGAGCGCGGCCTTGCCGGACGCGCGTGGTAGGGTTCGCCGCGATGCGAGTCCTCATTTGCCTGTTGTGCGCCCTCTTCGTTTCATGCGGTAAGCCCGCGCAGCTCACGCCGCCCATCTACGCGCCCATGCCGGCGCCCGACGCGGATCAGGAGAGCTCGGATCGCACGCGGCTGCCCGACGACACCCATCCGTTGCGCTACGCGATCGAGCTCACGCTGATCCCGGAGCGCCCGACCTACCAGGGCAAGGTGGCCATCGAGATCGCCCTCGATCGTCCGCGTGAGACCCTGTGGCTGCATCAGAAGGGCGTCCGGGCCTCCCGCGTACAGGTCGTGCGCGTGGGGCTCGATCCTCTGACCGGCGTCCTCGAGGGCGTGACCCCGAGCGGGCTGACTGCGCTGCGGCTGCCTCAGCCGATAGGTCCAGGCGTGGCGCGCATCGAGATCGACTTCGAGGCGGATGTGGGCGAGCGCCTCTCGGGGCTGTACCGCGCGCAGGCCGCAGGGGTTCCTTACCTGTTCACGCAGTTCGAGCCGATCGCCGCGCGCGAGGCGTTCCCCTGCTTCGACGAGCCGCGCTTCAAGACGCCCTTCGAGGTCACGTTGCGCGTCAAGCCGGAGGACACCGCGGTGAGCAACACGCTGCAGATCTCCTCGGAGACCACGTCAGATGGATTGCGCGCCGTGCGCTTCGCGCCGACCGAGAAGCTGCCAACCTACCTGGTGGCATTCGCGGTGGGCCCCTTCGATGTCGTCGAAGCGCCGCCCATCCCGGCCAACGAGGTGCGCGCAACGGCGCTTCCCCTGCGCGGGATCGCCGCGCGAGGGCGGGGCAAGGAGCTCGCCCACGCGCTCGCGGAGACCAGGCCCTTGCTCGAGCAGCTCGAGCGTTATTTCGCGATCGCGTATCCCTACGACAAGCTGGATCTGATCGCGGTCCCCGATTTCAGCGCGGGTGCCATGGAGAACGCCGGCGCCATCACCTTCCGCGACAGCATTCTGTTGGTCGGACCCGACGCTACCGAGAGCCAACGTCGCAGGCTCGCCTATGTGAACGCGCACGAGCTCGCGCATCAATGGTTCGGAAACCTCGTCACCATGCCGTGGTGGGACGACATCTGGCTCAACGAAGCGTTCGCCACCTGGATGGGGAACCGGGTCGTCGATCAGGTCTACCCCGAGTACCAGGCGTTGCTCGGCGCGCTGTCGTCCGCGCAGCACGCGATGGACGTCGACAGTCGGGCCGCGGCGCGCCAGATCCGCCAGCCGATCACGGGCGACGAGCGGATCTCGAACGCCTTCGACGCCATCACCTACGAGAAGGGCGGCGCGGTGCTCGCGATGTTCGAGCGTTACCTGGGCCCCGAGCCGTTCAGGGCGGGCCTCCGCCTGTACATGCAGCGTCATCGCTTCGGCAGCGCGACCGCCTACGATCTGCTTCAGGCCCTGGCCGAGGCGTCGGAGAAGGCGGAGTCGAAGGCGGCGTTCGCCTCCTTCCTCGAGCAACCGGGCGTGCCGCTGGTGACGGCGCGCGTCTCTTGCGAGGAGGGAGCGCAGCCCACGTTGAGCCTGGGGCAAGCGCGCTATCTGCCGCTGGGCTCGTCGGCCTCGCCCGAGGTGCGCTGGAAGCTGCCAGTCTGCGTCCGCTACGGGAGCGCGGACGGCGTGCACGAGCAGTGCATGCTGCTGGAGGACGAGCAGCGCGTTCCGCTCACGGGCGCGTCGTGCCCACAATGGCTGATGCCGAACGCGGGGGCCCAGGGCTATTACCGTTGGGCGCTCTCCTCTGAGGACGTGAAGGCGCTGCTCGCGGCCCTCCCCGAGCTCAGCCTCCCAGAGCGGGTCTCGTTCGCTTCGAACCTGCTCGCCGCGATGCGCGCGGGGACCCTGTCCGCCGCGGAGGGGCTGGCTGCGCTGGCCCAACTCGCGCGCTCCCCCGATCGCCCCGTGCTCGAGACGGTCGTTTCGGCCTTCGCGGCGGTCGAGCGCGATCTGCTCGACGAGGCGAGCTTGCCCGCCTATCGCGCGAAATTGATCGCGCTGCTCGGGCCGACCTACCGCGAACTCGGGCTCTTGCCGGCCGAGGGCGCGACGTCCCCCGCCAAGACGGCGCAAGACGAGAGCGCCGCCGCCGTGGAGCAGGGGCTCAAGCGCGCGGTCGTGGTGCGGGCGCTCGCGCTCTCGGCGCGTGAATCCGCGCTGAGCGTCGCGCTCGACAAGTACGGACGCGCGGAGCTCGGGGTGGGGCCCGCGCCGCAGCGGGCTCTGCCACAGGACTTGCGCGACGAGGCGATAAGCGTTGCGCTGCGCCGGGCGCCCACGGAGCTGCTCGAGACCGCGATCGCGCGCTTGCTGAGCGCGGAGGACGCGCAAGAGCGCGGGCGGCTTCTGTCGGCGATCAGCACCCTGGACGATCCGGCGTTCACTCCGCGCATCCTCGACCTCTCACTCGAGCCGCGCCTGCGCACCAACGAGCGCATCTCGCCGCTCTTCGGGCAAGCGGGTCAGCCGCTCACGCATCGCGCCGCCATGGGCTGGCTCGAGCAGCACATCGACACCTACCTGGCGCAGCTCAATGGCAACGTCCGCGCGCGTGCGTTCGCCGTGCTGGGCTACGCCTGTGAGGGCTCCGAGATCGCGCGCGGGAAGGCGTTCCTCGAGCAGCGGGTCCCGAGCGTCCCAGGGGCCGAGCACCAGTTCGCGCTGGCGCTCGAGTCGGCCAAGTTGTGCGAGGCCTTCCGGGCGCAGCAGGCGGCCTCGGCGCGCGCGTTTTTCGCGGCGCCGCGGTAGAGCTTGCGCCAGCGGCGGAAAGCCGCGGTGTGCGTCGGGACACGCGGGGTGATTCGACAATCTGGCGCGCTCGCATACGCTAGCGACACCATGAGCGATTACATCTACACGATGAAGGACCTGATGAAGGTCCACCCACCCGACAAGACGGTCGTATCCAACGTCTACTTGTCGTTCCTGCCCGGCGCCAAGATCGGCGTACTCGGCGTGAACGGAACCGGGAAGAGTTCGCTCCTGCGCATCATGGCCGGGGTGGACAAGGAGTTCACCGGTGAGGCCTGGGCGCGCCCTGGTGCCACGATCGGCTACCTCGCGCAGGAGCCCGACCTGGGGAGCGCCACCACCGTGATGGAGGCGGTCGATGTCGCCGTGGCCGACACGCGTAAGCTGCTCGCTCGCTTCGAGGAAGTGAGCATGAAGCTCGGCGAGCCCCTCTCGGACGACGAGATGAACAAGGTGCTCGAGGAGCAGGGCAAGCTCCAGGATCAGATCGACGCGCTCGACGCCTGGAGCCTGGATCACCATCTGGAGCTGGCCATGGACGCGCTGCGCCTGCCGCCGCCCGACGCCCAGATCCAGCACCTCTCGGGCGGCGAGCGCCGCCGCGTGGCGCTGTGTCAGATCCTGCTCAAGAAGCCCGATTTGCTCCTCCTCGACGAGCCGACCAACCACTTGGACGCCGAGTCCGTGCTCTGGCTCGAGCAGCACCTGGCGCAGTATCCGGGCTGCGTGGTGGCGGTCACCCACGATCGCTACTTCCTCGACAACGTGGCCGAGTGGATCCTCGAGCTCGATCGCGGCAAGGCCATTCCGTTCAAGGGCAACTACTCCGCGTGGCTCGAGCAAAAGCGCGCGCGCCTCGAGCAGGAGGAGAAGCAGGAGAGCGCACGTCAGCGCAAGCTGGCCCGCGAACTCGACTGGGTGCGTGCTTCCCCCAAGGCCCGTCAGGCCAAGAGCAAGGCGCGCCTCGAGGCGTACGATCGGCTGCTCGCCGACTCCACGACCGAGAAGCGTGACCCCAACGAGATCGCCATCCCGCCCGGGCCGCGCCTGGGCGAGCTGGTGTTCGAGGCGGAGAACATCTCCAAGGCGTTCGGGGACAAGCTCCTCTACGAGGGCCTCTCCTTCAAGGTGCCGAAGAACGCCGTGGTGGGCATCATCGGGCCCAACGGCGCCGGCAAGACCACGCTGTTCAAGTTGCTCGCCGGGTTCGACAAGCCCGACCAGGGCACGGTGCGCATCGGCGAGACCGTGAAGCTCGCCTACGTGGATCAGAGCCGCGAGAGCCTCAACGGCGAGAACACCGTCTACCAGGAGATCTCGGGCGGCTCCGATACGATGCTGATCGGGAAGCAGGAGATCAGCACCCGCGCCTACTGCGGCTGGTTCAACTTCAAGGGATCAGATCAGCAGAAGTTGGTGAAGTTCCTGTCGGGCGGCGAGCGCAACCGTTTGCACCTGGCCAAGGTGCTCAAGAGCGGCGGAAACGTAATCTTGCTCGATGAGCCCACCAACGACCTGGATGTCGATACGCTCCGGTCTCTGGAGGCAGCGCTGGATGACTTCGCGGGCTGTGCGCTCGTGATCAGCCACGACCGCTGGTTCTTGGATCGTGTGGCCACGCACATTATCGCCTTCGAGGGGGACAGCAAAGTCGTGTGGTTCCAGGGGAATTTCGAGGCCTACGAGGAGGACAAGAAGAAGCGGCTCGGAGCCGATGCGGTCCAACCACGCCGCATCAAGTACCGTAAGCTAACCAAATCCTGAGTCCCGTAAGGAGGGGGGGGGCTCCCAACTGAGGAGGGGTAAGGCCCCGGGCGTGGGGGAGGGGCAGCTCACTTGGTTTGCCCTCCCTCGCTATCCAGCTCATAGTGTTGAGACTCACGAGATTCCTGCACTGAGACGACGCCTCTCGCTTTCCTCGCGCGCCACTCTGCGCGCTTCGACATTCGGGATAGCGCCCCATCTGTGAATGGGCGGTAGCGTGGGAGCGGAACAGGGGTTCCGCTGCTTCCTCGATCCTGGCAGCGCGCTGGATAGTGGATTTCGGTTTTAGAGTGACAAAGCGCGCTGGACACAGTTGAGAGACACATGGGAACGCGACTCTACGTAGGCAATCTGTCCTTCCACACCACCCCCGACACCCTTCGCGAGCACTTCGGTGCCCTCGGTGAAGTGACGGATGTTCATCTCGTGAGCGACCGCGAGACCGGCCGTTCGCGCGGCTTTGCCTTCGTGACGATGGGCACGCCTGAAGAGGCGGCCAAGGCCATCTCGGAGATGGACGGCGCGACCCTCGACGGTCGTCCGTTGCGCGTCAACGAGGCCGAGGAGCGCCAGAGCCGCGGCGGCGGCGGCGGCGGCTTCGGCGGCGGTGGTGGCGGCGGCCGTCGCGGCGGCGGCGGCGGCTTCGGCGGCGGCGGCGGCGGCGGTGGCCGTCGCGGCGGTGGCGGTGGCTACGGCGGCGGCGGCCGCGGCGGCTACTGAGCCCAACCTTCACCTCGCATGAATGAAAGGCCCGGGGTCCCTTGGGGGGCACCGGGCCTTTCCTATTCAGCGCGGGATCTGTGAGATGCGCTCTAGCGCCCGCGGTGGGCCCGCCGATACTCGGTCGGCGTCTGGTTGGTCCAGCGACGAAACGCGCGGTGAAAGGCCGCCGCTTCGGAGAAGCCGGTGAGCAGGGCGATGTCCGGGATACTCATGTCGCGCGTGCTCAGGTAGCGCAGCGCGAGCTGCTTGCGCACGTCGTCCAGCAGGACCCGGAAGCTCGTCTGCTCCTGCTCGAGCTTGCGATTGAGCGTGCGCCGGCTCATCTCGAGCTTCCTCGCGATCCGTACGGCACTGCCGTTGCCGCTCGCCAGGTCGTTGATCAAGTGCTCACGCACGCGCTCTGCGAGGCTCTTGGTGCGGGGCAACGCCGCGAGCTCGTTTTCCGCGTGGCGCGCGATGATCCGATGGAGTGAGGGGTCGGCCGTGCGCTGTCGCGCTGCCAACAGCTCCCTGGCCACACCAAAGCCCGAGAAGGCCGCCCCAAAGTGCAGCCGCGCATTGGGCAGCGTGGCGCGGTATTCATCCAGCTGGGCGGGTTCGGGGTAGGGAAACCAGACGTCGAGATCGCGCGGCATGGACTCGGGCCAGGCCATCGACAGGCGCACCAGCATGGAGCCGATCTGAAAATCGAGCGCGAGTCGGGGCAGGACAATCGGATTTTCGACCCGCACGACCGCGCGCGCGCCCTCCTCCACCAACGTGATCTGCAAAGTGTCGTTGACCAGGCGTGCGTAGCGGGCGAGCACGGCGATGCGATCGCCCATCGTTTCTGCCGTGCTCATCGCGTAGTAGAGCGCGCTGCCATCCGCCTCGGTCGTCTCGCGGGCGGCTCTCAGGCCCAGGTAGGGATCGCGGGTGAGCTTCTCGGCCGCCCCCAGCAGCTGATGCACGACGCGGATGGGCACGCGTTGGTCGCCATCGGCGTTCTCCAGCCAGCTGAGCGCGCCAGGCGGCAGGAGGCGCTCGTCTTTCAGCACGCGCATGAACGGCCACGCGAGACGCGCGGCGTAGCAGGGCTCGTCCGTGGACCCAAGCTCTCTCACGACCGCGCCATCCTACCTGAAGCTTGAGGCGATGGCAGGGGCCCGGGCGCGGGCGCCGCCCGGGTGGCTCCGGGGCAACTCCAACCGCGCGCGTCGCCTCGGGAAAAATCCGGCGCCGATGCGTGCTTTGCGGATCCTTGTGGCATCGCCTACGAACGCAGCGTGAACGTCCCGCGCCTGCCTTTGCCCATCGATGACGCCCTGCCGCAGATCGTGGAGGCGCTCGAGCGCGGACCCAACCTCGTCCTCGTGGCCGAGCCCGGCGCAGGCAAGACGACGCGCGTCCCACCGGCGCTGCTCAGCGCGCGCTTTCGGGGCGACGGGCAGGTATTGGTGCTCGAGCCGCGACGGCTCGCGGCGCGCATGTCGGCGACCCGGGTGGCGAGCGAGCTCGGGGAGAGGGTGGGGCAGCGGGTAGGCCACATGGTCCGCTTCGAGCGCGTGGTCAGCGCGCAGACCCGGGTGATCTTCCTGACCGAGGCGTTGCTCACCCGTCGGCTGCTGGACGACCCCACGCTCCGCGGCGTGAGCTGTGTGGTGCTCGACGAGTTCCACGAGCGCTCCCTGCACACCGATCTCGGGCTCGCCCTGCTGCACCGCCTGCAGCGGACCGAACGACCCGACCTGCGCATCGTGGTGATGAGCGCGACGCTCGACGCCGAACGCTTGGCGACGTTCCTCGAGGCGCCCGTGATCCGCGTGCCCGGCCGGACCTTCCCCGTGCATCTCGAGCACCTGGAGCGCCCCGACGAGCGGCGGCTGGAGGAGCAGGTCCGGGCGGCGGCGCGCAAGCTCATGGTGCGCAAGGTCGAGGGCGACGTGCTGGTGTTCCTGCCAGGCGCGGCCGAGATCCGCCGCGCCGAGAGCAGCTGCGCCGAGCTGGTGAGCATGTTCGGCTATGAGCTCGCCACGCTCCACGGTGACTTGCCCGCGAGCGAGCAGGACCGCGCGGTCCGACGCGGGGAAAAGCCCAAGCTCGTGCTGTCCACCAACATCGCAGAGACCAGCCTCACGCTCGAGGGCGTCGCCGCGGTGATCGACAGCGGCCTCGCGCGGGTCGCGGGTCATTCACCCTGGTCGGGGCTGCCCACGCTCGCCACCGCGAAGATCAGCCAGTCGTCGGCGATCCAGCGCGCCGGCCGGGCGGGCCGTGTCCGCGAGGGGATCTGCCTACGTCTCTATACCAAGAGTGATCTCGACGGCCGCCCCCGCTTCGACGTCCCGGAAGTCATGAAGAGCGACCTCGCCGAGACGGAGCTCACGCTGCACGCCTTGCTCGCTGGACAGAGCGACGCGCTGGCGTGGCTCGATCCGCCGCCGCGCGCCGCGCGGGAAGCAGCGCAGGATCTGCTGTCGCGGCTCGGAGCATTGCGCGAGGGCGGAGGACTGTCCGCGCTCGGCGCGCAGCTCTTGCGCATGCCCACGCACCCCCGCCTGAGCCGGCTCGCGATCGCGATGACGGAGCGCGGCTACTTGCAGGAGGGCGCCACCCTGGCCGCGCTGGTCGCCGAGCGTGAGATCCGGCTCGGTCAGCGGACCTCCTTCTCGGGCGCATCGCGCGCGCACGACGAAGTCGGCTCGAGCGATCTGCTCGCGCGCTTCGAAGCCTTCGAAGCGCTGGGGGAGGACCTCTCGCCGCAGAACGTGCGGCGCCATGAACTCGACGGGCAAGCCGTGCGCTCAGTTTCGCGCACACGTGACCAGCTCGCCCAGCGCCTGCGCAACGTGGAGCGCACGCTGGACGAGCCGTTTGAGCAGGCGGTGCGCGTCGCGACCTTGCTCGCCTTTGGTGATCGGGTGGGCAAGCGCAGGCACCCACTCAAGCCCGAGATCGTGCTCTCCGGGGGCGGGGCGGCGGCGCTGGCCGAGAGCAGCGTCGTGAAGGAATCCGAGTTCGTGGTGGCCGTGGAGGCCGACGAGCGAGGCAAGGCGGGGGTGAGCGTGCGCACCGCGAGCGCCATCGAGCCCGAGTGGCTGCTCGAGTACTTTCCCGAGCGCATACGCGAGGAGCGCCGGGCCTCGTTCGACGCGCGCAGCGAGCGCGTCGAGCTGAGCGTGGCCATGCTCTACGACGCTCTGGTGATCGACGAGTCCCGGCGTGCGGCCGAGCCCGACCCGGACGTGTGCCTCACGCTCGCGGAGGCGGCGCTCGGGCGTGGGGCCGCAGCGCCTTGGGATGTGGACGCAGTAGAGGGCTGGCAGCGCCGTTCACGCTTCGCACACACCTACGACCCGAGCATCGCAGTGATAGACGACGCGGCCTTGAAGGCTGCCCTGGCACGCCATTGCGCCGACAAGAACAGCTTCCAGGACCTGCGCGCCGATCCCTTCGAGCACGCGCTTCCTGGCCTGGTCGCAGACGACTTCCGCGCGCGCGTCGAGCGGCAGGCGCCCGCGCGCGTGCGCCTGCCCTCCGGAAGGGAGCTCGTGATCCACTACGAGCTGGATCGCCCGCCTTGGGTCGAGTCTCGGCTGCAAGATTTCTTCGGCATGCTCGACGGCCCGCGCCTGGCGAACGGTCAGGTCC
Organism: Myxococcales bacterium; assembly: GCA_044507075.1. Classification (GTDB taxonomy): domain Bacteria; phylum Myxococcota_A; class Polyangia; order Polyangiales; family DASUME01; genus DASUME01. Next base: position 16,815 of record JBIQKA010000026.1, on the reverse strand, counting down.
CGCTGGTCCTCCACTTGCTCGCGCCCAACCAACGCCCGGTGCAGGTCACGACGGATCTCAAGGGCTTTTGGGATCGACACTACGCGCAGATCCGCAAGGAGCTGATGCGGCGCTATCCGAGGCATAGCTGGCCCGAAGATCCCCGCACCGCGGAGCCGCCCCAACGAAAGCCTCGCCGCTGAAGCGCCTGGCGACTCCCGGTGGCGGGTGGCCCGCCCGCGAGGTCTGGCGCTTCAGGACCTCGACACTACGCTTTGGCCAGATGCGCGACGACGTCCTCGTGATCCACGAAATCTACGCCTCGATTCAGGGCGAGTCCTCCTTCACGGGTCTGCCGTGTACCTTCGTGCGCACCACGGGCTGCAATTTGCGCTGCTCCTGGTGTGACACGCCGCAGGCGTTCCATGGCGGCACCAGGATGAGCCGGGCCGACGTGCTCGCGCGCGCGCTCGCGCTGGATACCCCGCTCGTGGAGCTCACGGGGGGCGAGCCCCTCTTACAGGCCGGCACGCTGCCGCTGATGAAGGAGCTGTGCGACGCGGGCAAGACCGTGCTCATCGAGACCAGCGGAGAGCGGGACGTCTCCGGGATCGATCCACGGGTCCATCGCATCGTGGACTTGAAGGCGCCAGGGAGCGGAGAGTGTGCGCGCAACCGCTGGGAGAACCTGGCCGTGCTCGGAGGGCGCGACGAGCTGAAGATGGTGTTGCGGGATCGGGGCGACTACGAGTGGGCGCGCGATCTCGTGCGGCGCGAAGGGGTCGCCGAACGCGTGCACCAGGTGCTGTTCTCACCCGTGCACGGCGTGCTCGAACCGCAGCAATTGGTGGAGTGGGTGCTGGAAGACAAGCTCCCCGTGCGCGTGAACTTGCAGCTGCACAAGTACATCTGGGGCGCCGACAAGCAGGGAGTCTAGTCTAGAGCGCATTTCACAAATTCCCGCACCGCCTCGCGGGCGGCGCGGCGCCGCCTCCGCCGACCTCGGACACTGCGACAATACCCCGGCATTGCCTCGGTCCGAGGTCGACGGATCCGACGCCGCGGCGCTCCACGATCCGGCGCGGGGATCTATGAAATGCGCTCTAGCCTCGCGTTGGCAGGTTTCTGCGGGCCCAAGAGCGCCCAACTCGAGGCGAGCTCAAGGCCCGAAGACCTGTGCGGTCACCTTCAGCGTATACGGCACGCTGGCCTTGCCGGGGTTGTGAACCCGTACGTAGAAGTAGTTGTCGCTCCCGAGAACGCTCGGGGTGTTGTCCGCGCCCCCGTAGAACTCGTGCACGCCGACTTCGCTTCGGCCCGCCTGCTGCGTGGAGACATCGAGGTAGCTGATGGGCTCCCCGTCGGCGTCGAGCAGCGAGAGCTCGAGGGATCCTTCTGCTGCATCCCAGGTGAGCTCGGCCGCGGCCTTGGCGCCATTGTCCACGGGTCCGGCCCAGATCAGATCCGTGTCCTGCGCGCATGCGGTGAGACCCGTGATCTCGATGGGCGTGATCCCATTGATGGGCTTGCCGGTCGCGACCTGGACGAGCGTGTCGTCCGGTTCGTGGGCGTCCTTGGTGCACGCGCCAGTGCTGGGATCGGGGCCATCGCCGTCGCCCATGCCGTCCGAGGGACCCGCTTCGTCCTGGCGGTCGTCACCATCACCATCACCAGCGCCATCACTGTGAGAGGCCGCGGCGTCGCGCGGCTCCTCCTTGGCGTGATCTCCGTCCAAGGGGCTCTTGGCGCTGCCCGCGTCAACGTTGCGCTTGGCGTCATCGCCGCCGCAGCCGAGGCTGACCAGCGCGAGACTCAGCGAGCATGCGCAGCGGAACGACGGGGTCCGAACGAGCTTCAAGGGAGACCTCAGGGGGGCGCACGGTGGATGCGCGGCGATCAGTGTCACCATGCCACGTGCCGCAGACCTTCTCCAAGGACAATGGCTCGCCTTCCGGGGAGAGCGCGTGCGCGCGCGCGATCCTCGCGAAGGTGTCCGCGGACGAAGGCCGCTCGGGGCAAGCGATCACCCGCCAAATAGCTGTTTCAATCCGGCGAGATGATAGCGAGCATAGGCGGCCACCGAGGCGCGGATCTCATCCTCGCCCGCCGAGCGCTCCAGGATGAGCGCCATGGCACGCACCATGTTCTCGTAGGCGATACGCAGCACGATCTGGCTGCCCGGATCCGAGAAATATCGGGGGTCGAGCTTACGAAACTGCGCGAGGGCCAGCTTTTCGAGGAAGCGCACCAGCTTCTCGTCGAAGCCCTCGAGCGGAGTTCCCCGCGTACGCGACAGCAGGATGACCGTCTCCAGGCGATGCTCGAGTGAGAAATCGACGAGCTGCTCCGCGGCTGTGAAGAACGCCGAACTCGAAGCTCGCCCCACGTCCCGCACGCCGGACAGCGCCCGGACCCGCCGCCCCAAGAGGCGCAGCAGTTTGGTGGCGAGGGCGCGCGGCACCACGGCCTCGAACAGCACCTCTTTGCTCTCGAAGTAGCGGTAAACGTTGCCGCTCGAGACCTTCGCCTCACGGGCGATGTCGGCCACTCCGGCGTGGGTAAAACCACGCTGGGCGAACACGCGCAGGGCCGCCTGCCGGATGCGCTGCTCGACTTCCTCCTTGAGGACCTGGGCCACGCGCAAAAAAGTGAACTTAGCGTTCACGTATGTCAAGGGACAACCGAGAGGGGAGGCGGGCGGGGACGGGATGCCGCCCTTTTTTGCTCAGAGATCCAGGCTGTCCGCGCTCTCTCTGTACATGGTCTCGATCTCGTTCGCCCACAGCTCTTGCACCTTGTTGCGCTTCACCTTGAGCGTCGGTGTGAGCTCGCCCGTATCGACTCCGAGCGCCCTCGGGAGCACGCGAAAGCGCTTGATCTGCTCCACGCGGGCGAGATCGTGGTTTACGAGGTCCACCCTGCGCTGCACCAGCTCGCGCACGCGCGCGCTCTCATGCAGCGATCCGTCCGAGACACCGAGCCGATCTGCGACCTCCGGATCGACCGTGATCAGCGCGCTCAAGAATTTCCTGCGATCGCCGATCACCACCGCCTCGCTGATCAGCTCGTCCTGCTTGAGCGCGGCCTCGATGTTCTTGGGCGCGATGTTCTTCCCGCCCGCGGTGATGATGATGTCCTTCTTGCGCCCCGTGATGGTGAGGAAGCCGTCTGCGTCGAAGGCGCCGAGATCCCCTGAGTACAACACGCCGTCGACCAGCGTCGCGCGCGTGGCCTCGAGGTCCTTGAAGTAGCCCATGAACACGTTGGGCCCCTTGACCAGGATCTCTCCGTCGCGCGCGATCTTGACCTCGACCCCGGGAAGCCGCGTGCCCACCGTGCCGAAGCGCGTGCGCCCTGGCTGGTTGAAGCTCGTGGGGCCCGTGTCCTCCGATTGCCCGTAGACCTCGTGGATCACGATGTCGATGGAGGCGAAGAACTCGAGCACCTCGGGCGCGATCGGCGCGGCGCCGCTCACGCACAGCCGCGCTCGCCCGAGGCCGATGGCGGTCTTCAGCTTGCTCAACACGAGCTTCTTGGCGAGCTCGTACTGGAGGGTGAGTTCGATGTTGGGCTCCTTGCCCTCGTTGCGCAGCGCGTTCACGCGCGTGGCCACCCGGCGCGACCAATCGAGCAAGGCTCGCTTTGGGCCCCGCACTTCACGCAGCTTGGCTTGGATGCCCGTGTGGAATTTCTCCCAGATGCGCGGCACCCCGAACAACACGGTGGGCTGGACCTCGCGCAGGTTCTCCGGGACCTTGTCGATGGACTCCGCGTAGTAGGTCGCCGTGCCAACCGTGGCGGGCACGTGCACGGTGAACATCTGCTCTGCGATGTGGGAGAGCGGCAAGTAGGAGAGGCTGGTCTCGGTGTGCAAGACGCGCGTGACGTCGCGCGCCGCGTCGGCGGTCCAGGTGAGGTTGTGGTGGGAGAGCATCACGGCCTTGGGGGGGCCCGTGGTGCCGGACGTGTAGATCAGCGTGGCCAGTCCGCTCGGCTTGAGTGCGTGCAGGCGGCGCCAAAAGACCTCGTCCGCGACCTCGTGTGCGCGTGCGATGAAGGCGTCCCAGGTGAGCACCATGGGATCGTCGATCTTCGGTGCGCCCCGCATCAGCACCACGTGCTTGAGCAGCGGGAGGTGTTCGCGCTCCTGCTTGATCTTCAGCCACTGCGCCTCGTTCTCCACGAGCACGATCGAGGCCTCCGAGTGGTCCACGATGTAGCGCACCTCCGCGGGCGAGCAGGTGGTGTAGATGCCGGCGCCCGCGCCCCCGGCGGACATGGCCGCGAGCAGGAAGATGGACCACTCGGGTCGATTGAAGCCCAGCATCGCCACGTTCTGGTCGGGCGCGAGCCCGAGCGCGATCATGGACTTTGCGGCGCGGCGCACCTCGTCGGCGTAGTCCGCCCAGCTGGTACCGCGCCAAGTTCCGTCACGCTTGATGAAGTAGGCGGGATCGCGCGGCCGCTGCTTGGCTTGGTTGATCAGGCGCAGTGGGATCGTGTCTTGGGCCAAAGGAATCTCCGAGGGCTTTTAGGCGGACTTGAGCTCGGCCTTCATGACGGCGAGGGCCAGCTCGTGACAGGTGTCGAGGAACTCGAAGCCGACCTGCAGCGTGATACCGTACCCCACGCTGGCGGCCACGGCCTGCCCGACGAAGGGGATGAACTTCGTGACCTGCTTCTCCATCTGTCTGCTCGCGAACCGCTTGAGCAAGAGCAGGAGCCCCTCGCGCGTGGCGTACTTCAAGATCTTGTCGGTCAGGGCTTTGACGGCGGGCGCGTACTGCAGATAGCGCTCGAGGCGCGCATCGCTGAGCCCGTAGTGGCTGCGGATGCGCACCAGGAGGCCGGCGAGCGCGGAGAGATCGATGGCGAGATCAGCCCCGGGGATCGGGTTGAACCCGTTGACCGCCGACAGCGCGGCGCCGATGTACACCTCGCGCTTGATGATGCTGCGCTTGCGGAGCAGCCACTCCTCAGAGTACGCGGCGGCGGCGCGTTCCCAGCGCTCACGCTTGGCGTCGGGCAAGTAGTCGCCGATGGCCCGTTCGAGCTCGTCCAGGCCTTCCTTGGTGCGGCAGCTGGTGAAGACCATCTTGGCGGTATGGGGGGCGAGGCGCTCGTCGAGGTCACGGCGCAGCTCGTCCTGGATCTCCTGGTTGGTCTTGGTGTTCGACCAGAGGGTGTCGGCCTTGTTGTGGACGAACAGGCACACCTTGCCGCGGCGCCAGAGCTGCTCGAAGAACATGCGGTCATCGGCGTCGGTGAATTTGCCATCTTTGACGCACAACAAGAGGTCCTGCTCGTCGAGCTTGAAGCGCGACCAGTAGGTCTCTGCGGGGAAGCGCGTGGTGCCGAAGCCGGGGAGATCCGTGTATTCGACGCCGTCGTGATGGTAGCTGTGGGCCTCGACGGTGGTGTCCGTGCGCTCGCCGGTGATCGCGACCTCGCGCCCGATCAGCGCGTTGATCAGTGAGGACTTCCCGGCGCCCGGCTGACCAAACAGAGCCACACGTACCCGCACTTGGTCGAGCTTCTCGAGTTCGATGCGCAGCCGTTCGGCTTCTTCCTGCAGGGTCATCGCGGGGTACCTCGGGCCCATGCTGCCACCTCGGAGGGCGGGATGTCGACCGATGGCAGCGCCCGAGACGATTCTGGCCCGCCCGGGGGCCTGGGGACGGAGTATTCCAACTTAGCTAGCGCCGCAGGACCGCACGGCGGCGTTCGCTAAGTTGGAATACTCCGTCCCCGCTAGCTAACTTGGAATACTCCGTCCCCAGCTATACTCGGGGCGGCATGCAGCAGGAGTTCACGGGGGGGGTCTTCGCGGCTTCCATCGAGGGGGGGCGGGCAGGGGCCACGGTGCGGCTCGAGCATGACGCCGTGGTGGCCACCCTCACGGACGGGGAGAGCTTTCGCGTCCCCTATCGCACGTGCGAGCTCGATCTGGGGGGGGCCAGCGGCCGCATGTGGTTTTGCCGCGCGCGCGAGCCCGAGGCGATCACCATCTTCTGCGAAGCTCCGGGCTTTCTCCCTGCCCTGCGCCAGGCGGCCCGACGCGAGCTGAGCGACCAGATCGAGCGCCTGCTCGCGCGCGAACGCGCGGCCAGCAAGCGCGGCCTGCTGCTCTGGCTCAGCGTTCTGCTCTCGGTCGTGCTGATCGGCGGCGCTGTCTTCTGGGGCGTGCGGCACGCGGGCCAAGTCTCCGTCAAGATGCTCCCGCGCTCGGCGGACGAGCAACTCGGCAAGCTCGCCATCGAGAACATGGACCTGCAGGGCACCGAGCTCAGCGACCCCGTGCTGAAACAAGGCGTGGACACGATCATGAAACGTCTGGCTCCGAGCAAGGTGAACGGCTTTACGTTTCAGCCCAGGGTCGTCGACGCCTCCATCGTCAACGCCTTCGCGCTCCCCGGCGGACCGATGGTGGTCTACACGGGTCTCATCCGCGCCGCCGAGAGCCCCGAGCAACTCGCGGGCGTGCTGGCGCACGAGATGGCCCACGTCACGCGCAGGCACGGCATGCAGCGCGTCGCGCAGTCGTTGGGCGTGGTGGCGGGCATCCAGTTGTTCTTCGGCGACGTGAGCGGCGTCGCGGCGGTCGCCGTCGAGGTGCTGCGCCAGGGAGCTGTCAACAGCTACAGCCGAGATCAGGAGCACGAGGCGGACATGGACGCCGTCGAGACCCTCGCCCGCGCCAAGATCGATCCGGGCGCACTCGCTGACTTCTTCGCCATCCTCGAGAAGCGAGAGGGCAACCTGCCGAGCCTCGTGTCCTGGCTCGGAACCCACCCGGACATGAAGCAGCGCATCGCGGACGTGCGCAGGGCCGCGAAGAAAAGCGGACCTATCGCGCACGCGCCGCTCCTCGAGAACTGGAGCGAGTTTCAGCGCCATGCGGGCGCGCAGGCGCCCTGAACGACGTCGCGCGCCCGCGGCTTCAGTAGAGCAGGTTGCGCAGAAATCCGAGCGCCAAAAGGACGAGCAGAGGAGACAGATCGAGCCCTGCGATCGGCGGCACCACCTTGCGAACCACCGCGAACACGGGCTCGGTGACCGCCTCGATCCAGCGCGCCACCTGGTACTTTTGTAGATCGGGGATCCAGGAGAGGATGACGGCCGCGAAGACCACGTAGGTGTAGAGCTGGATGATCAGGCGCAGGACTTCCACGGCGTCTCCTCTTTGGCGTCGCGGGGAACCACCACGCTCCCCTTGCTTCGCGCTGCGACGCGTTTCCCGTGATCCTGGCGCAGATCGCGCGGAGCGCAGCGAAAAATGTTGGCATGGGCGGTTCCTCTGACAAAATCATGGCCGATGCAGATCCAGATCCGTAACCGCCCCTCGTTTGCCAACCTACTGGTCCGGCTCGCGCGAGGCGATCGCATCGTCGCCGAGTCGGACGCCATGGCGAGCATGTCGAGCTCCATCTCGCTGCAAACGCGCTGGAACGGCGGTTTCTTCCGGGCGATCTTGCGACGCTTGTTCGGCGGAGAGACCCTGTTCCTCAACGAGTTCTCCACCGAGAGCGACGGCGAACTGGTGCTCACCCAGCCGGTCCCCGGCGACATCGAGATGATCGAGCTCAAGGGGCAGGCGCTGTACCTCCAGCCCGGCGCGTTTCTCGCCTGTGACCCGAGCGTCCAATTCGGGCTCGGCTACGCGGGGTTGCGCAGCTTCATCGCGCGCGAGGGCCTGTTTCGCCTGAAAGTGAGCGGTCACGGCCGAGTCTGGTTCGGCGCCTACGGCGGCATCCTCGAAAAGGAAGTCCAGGGCGAGTACGTCGTCGACAGCGGGCACTTGGTGGCCTACGAGCCCACGCTCGAGCTTCGCCTGGGCATGGCGGCCGGCCTCTTCTCCAGCCTGTTCAGCGGCGAAGGCTTGGTCCTCAGGATCCGCGGCCAGGGCCGCATCTACTTGCAGAGCCGCTCCATCCAGGGGCTCGCGTCCTGGGTCAACAGTCACCTCTGAGGTTCGTCGTGCACGCAGAAATTCTCGCGCGCCCATCGGCTTCGGTCGCCAAGCTCACGCTGGAGCAGGGAGAGACCGTGGTCTGTGAGGTGGGTGCCATGATCGCCATGAGCAGTGGATTCACGGTCCAGACCAGCGCCAGCAAGAAGGGCGGTGGAGGGCTGTGGGCGGGCATGAAGCGCATGGTCGCCGGGGAGAACTTCTTCCTGAACCACTTCCTCGCGAACGCACCCGGACAGGAGCTCATCCTCGGCCCCGGCTTGTGCGGCGACATCGTTCACCACCGCCTCCAGAGCGGTTCATTGATCGTGCAGGGATCGAGTTGGCTCGCCTCGGGGCCCGGGGTCGAGATCGACGGCAGCTTCCAGGGCATCAGCAAGGCGCTGTTCTCCGGCGAGGGCGTGTTCTGGGTCAAGTGCACGGGCGTGGGAGACGTGTTCTTGAACAGCTTCGGCGCCATCTACGAGGTGCCGGTTGACGGCACGTACATCGTCGACTCAGGCCACATCGTGGCCTTCGAGGACACGCTGCAGTTCGAGGTCGGCAAGCTCGGAGACAGCTGGATCCAGAGCTTCTTGAGCGGGGAAGGGCTGGTCTGTCACTTCCGCGGCCGCGGCAAGCTCTACTGCCAAAGTCACAACCCTCCGAGCTTCGGCAAGCTGCTCGGTCCCATGCTCCACCCGCGCTGAGGAACGCGATGACCCCTTCGCAGATCGACTACGACATTCTCGAGCGACCCGACTTCGCGCTGCTCCGCGTGCGCCTGCAGAGTGGTCAGAAGATCTTCGCCGAGCCCGCGGCCATGGCCACCATGGATTCCGGCATCGTGCTCAAGGCCGGCCTCAAGGGAGGCGTGCTCGGCAGCATGGGACGCGTGTTCGCGGGCGAGAGCTTGATCGTGAACACCTTCACGGCTCAGCGTCCTGGCGAACTCATGCTCGCGCCCGGACCGGCTGGCGACATCGTGCACTACCGCTTGCGCGGCGGCCGCCTGATGGTGCAGCGCGGCGGGTACCTCGCGAACGGCGAGGGCGTGGAGGTGTCGGCGAAGTGGGCGGGGGCCCGAGGTTTCTTCTCCGGCCAGGGTCTCGTGCTGCTGCAGGCGAGCGGCGAGGGAGACGTATTCTTCAACGCCTATGGCGCGGTGCTCGAACTCGACGTGCGGGGCGACATGCTGGTCGACACCGGGTACATCGTGGCTTTCGAGGACACGCTTCAATATCAGGTGAGCGTGCTTCCCGGGCTCAGCCTGGGGGGGCGCGTCAAGTCCTTCTTCTTTGGCGGCGAAGGGTTGGTGGTGCGCTTTACCGGGCAGGGTAAGGTCTGGGTCCAGACCCGCACCGTCAACCCGTTCCTGAGCTGGATCTACCCCTATCGCCCCCAAAAACGTCAGAGTGAGTGAGCTTCTCCCCATGAGCCGCGATGATTTCGCCTGGCGAAGGGGGGCACGGCCGTGTTTTCCTTGGGACTCCTATGAGCTCTTTGACCTGTCCCAAGTGCACCGCCAGCATGGAATCCGTCGTGTTCGAGAAGATTGGGGTCGAGCGCTGCACCGCGTGCCACGGGCTGTTCTTCGACGCGCGCAAGGCCGACCGCTTGAAGGCCATGCCCGGCTCCGAGGCCATCGACATCGGGGCGGCCACGGAGGGCATCAAGCACAACGGGCACGATCGCATCCGCTGCCCGCGTGACACCACGCCCATGGTGCGCATCGTCGACCGCAAACAGTCGCACATCCATCTCGAGACCTGCCCGGTCTGTCAGGGCACCTTCTTCGACGCGGGGGAGTTCTCCGACTGGAAGCACGAGACGGTGCTCGACATGATCAAGGGCTGGTTCGCCAAGCCGCGCGACTGAGCGGTGCGCGCGCTACGCAGCGAAAAGCGCGTCACTGAAACTGCGGCAGCGCGCGTACTTGCGCGAGCGCGTCTTCGGGAGCGTCTGCGGGCCACGGGACCGACGAGCGTGCGAGCCGGTCGAGCCAGCGCGCGTCGAGCGGCCGATCGAGGTCGCGCGGGTCCACGGCCGCGATGGTGGTCTGCGTCTTTTCGCCCGTCGCCGGCCCCTGACCTACCGCGAAGCCGGCCAACAAGAGCGCGCTGCGCACAGCGGTCGAGCCGCTGTAGGTGTGGAGTGTCGCGCCGGGGGCACAGCGTGCGCGCATGGAGCGGAACGCGGCCGTGGTCCACAGGCTCGGATTGGCGCGCGGCGAGAACGGATCCCAGAAGATCACGTCGGCCGATTCGGGCGGCTCCCGGGGGAGCGCGTCGAGCAGGTCGCCCAGCATCAGACGCCAGCTGGTGCGCTCGGTTTCGTAAGCTCCGGTCGAAAGCAGCGCGCGGGCTGCCTGGAACACGTCGTCGTCGAACCCGAAGGACGCGCGGTGCTCCTCCTCGAGCGCGAGCGCGAACGCCGAGAGTGAGCTCTCGAAGCTCACGATGGACAGCCGACGTCCTCCCGGGGCCGGCCGCCGCTCCGAGGTGCGCCACGCCTGCGCCGCGTTGCTCCCCGCGCCGAGCCCCACGTCGAAGAGCGTCAGCGGCGCCGCGTGCGCGACGCTCAGCCGTTCGGCGAGGCGACTCGGCGCGACGTATAGTTGTTCGGCCTCCACCAGAGGACCTATCACCGGGTGCATCACCTCACCCGTGCTGCGATCGAGCATCGCTCGGGCGCCGCTGCGGGTGACGACTACCTCGCAAGACGGCGTCGCGCCCGATCGCTCAGGCTTTGGGGGGCTCATGCCTCCACCGAGGCCGGAGCGGACGGGCTCGGCAGCTCACCGAGGCGTTTGTCGCTGTGCTCGTGCCGATCGATGGCCTCGAGCTTTCGGCGCGCGTAGTCCGCGTAGACGCCCGCCTCGATGGCGGCCCGCGCCTCCGCCATCAAGCTGTGGTAGTGGTGCAAGTTGTGCAGCGAGAGCAGGCGCGGGCCGAGCGGCTCGCTGCACTTGAAGAGGTGATGAAGGTAGGAGCGGCTGAAGGTGCGGCAGGTGCTGCAGCTGCACGCCGCATCGAGCGGGATGTCGGCGTCGGCGTTCGCGGCGCGGGTGATCCGGACCCGGCCGGTGGACGTGAAGCCCGTGCCCTGCCAGCCGAGGTGCGTGGGCAATACGCAGTCGAACATGTCGACGCCGGCCAGGATGGCGTGCAGCAGATCGGGCGGGGTGCCCACGCCCATCAGGTAGCGCGGACGATCGCCGGGCAAGAGCTCGGCCGAGAAGTGCGTCATCTCCTCGCGCTGCGCACGCGTGTCGCCCACCGCCAGTCCGCCGATGGCGAAGCCGTCGAAGGGATGCTGAGTGAGAAACTCGGCCGACTCCTTGCGCAGCGAAGCCACCACGCCGCCCTGGACGATCGCGAATAGCGCCTGATCGGGGTTTTCGCGGGCCGCGAGGCTGCGCAGCGCCCAGCGGTGCGTGCGGTGCATGGCGGCCCGCGTGCGCGCTTCATCGGAGTTCGAGGGCACGCACTCGTCGAGCACCATCATGATGTCGGAGCCGATCGCGGTCTGCATCTCGATCGAGCGCTCGGGCGAGAGCAGGTACGTGCGCTGGTCGACGTAGCTCTTGAAGCGGGCCCCCTTTTCGCTGATGGTGCGGTCCTCGGAGAGCGAGAAAATTTGGTAGCCCCCCGAGTCGGTGAGCACCGGTCCCGACCACTTCATGTAGCGATGGATGCCGCCCACCCTCCGAAAAAGCTCCGGCCCCGGACGCAGCATCAAGTGATAGGTGTTGCCGAGCACCACCTGGGTACCGACCTCGCGTAGATCATCTGGCGTGAGTCCCGTGACCGTCGCCCGCGTCCCCACCGCCATGAAGGCGGGAGTCTCCACGACCCCGTGCGCCGTGATGAGCGTCCCCCGCCGCGCGCGCGAGTGAACATCGAGAGCCCGCAGCTGAAATGGCAACGTCATCCTGTTCTCGGATGCCCTCTATAGTGTCCGAGGCGGCGACACTCAAACGAGACCGCGCCTGAAGCTTGGCCTGGGTTAGCCTCCGAGTGCGAAAAGGCTTGCGTTCGGGATTCCCATGAGCCCATGCCTATAGCCGACGCAGGCAGGCAAGTGCCTGCCATGCGTTTGAAATCTGTATCTCGAGCATGGGAGGCGATCATGGAACCACAGACCGAACGCACCCAAGTGCAACCTGCGCGCACGGGGGACACGAGCGAGGGGCAGAAACTGAACGGCATCGACCGGGATGCCTTATTTTCGACCATCGAGGCGATCAAGGCCGCTCCGAGCAAGGCGAGCTGCAAGTTCTACTCAACGTCCACCTGGCAGAACGGTACGGTCTCGAGCTGCAAGATCTCGCGCTATACGCTGGGCGGCGTGGACATCCCTCAGGACTACACGCTGACGGCCGACGAGCCGGCGGCGCTGCTCGGCGCGGACTCGGCGCCGAATCCGCAGATGCTCTTGTACGCGGCGCTCAGCGCGTGCGTGCTCAATACCTTCGTGGTCAACGCGGCGGCGCGAGGCATCGCGATCGAAGAGCTCGCGTTCGACCTCGAGGGCGAGCTCGACTTGCGCGGCTTTCTCGGCATAGACGAGTCGATCAACCCCGGGTACGACGAGCTCACGCTGGTATGCCGGGTGCGCGGCAATGGAACGCGAGAGCAGTACCAAGCCTGCTTGGACGCAGGCACCCGCTATTCCCCCAATTTCCAGAGCCTCACCAAGCCTGTGAATGTGAGCTACCGCCTCGACATGGTCGGCTAGGAATCATCGAGGCGCCGGTAATGGGCCGCGATGGGCCGGAGCGCTTCTCTGCCGCCCGAGCTCCGCCCGTTTCATGTTACACAGGGCTCCAATGTCCGCCCTCAGCCCTCGCCTCGCCCTCACGCTTCCTATGGTCCCCTCGCAGCCTCCCGTGGCGCAGAACGCGGTGGCCCTCGCCAAGGACCTGTGCGCGAAGGGCTATGAGGAGCTGTGGCTCGCCGAGGTGAACGCGGCCGAGTGTTACGCGTTGGCGGGTGCGCTCAGCCAGGCCGCGCCCGGCGTGCGCATCGGGATGGGCGTCCTGCCGCTGGCGACGCGCTCGGTGATGATCCACGCACTCGGCGCGTACACGTTGAGCGAGCTCACCGGAGGCAAGTTCGCGCTCGGTCTCGGCATCTCCTCCGAGAACATCGTGCGCGATTGGGCGGGCCAGCCCTTCGACAAGCCGCTCACGCGCATGCGCGAGGCGCTCGGTGCCCTGCGCAGGGCCTTTGCGGGCGAGAAGGTCCAGGTCGCAGGTGAGACCCTGAACATGAAGAACTTCCGGCTGCCCAGCAAGATCGAGCTGCCGATGTTCGTGGGCGCGCTCAACCCGCAGATGCTGCGCCTCGCGGGCGCGCTCGCCGACGGCGTGGTGCTCAACATGGTGCCCGAGCATGCCTTGAAACAAGTGCTGGGCGAGGTGCGGCGCGGCGCGGAGGAGGCCGGGCGCGATCCGGCGACCCTCGAGGTGGTGGCGCGCCTTCACGTGTGCGTGTCGCCTTCGCTCGCCCAGGGCCGCGACGTCGTGCGCATGGCGTTCGGACCTTACGTGGCCGTCGGCGGATACAACCGGTTTTTTCAATGGATCGGCATGGAGGAAGAGGCGTTGGCCGTGAGGGAGGCCTTCGCGCGCGGCGATCGCGTGGGGGTGGCCAAGGCCATGAGCGAGCGTCTGTGCGACGCGGTCGGGGTCACCGGCGATGAGGCGCACGTGCGGGCTCGCATTCGCGCCTACGCGGAGCAAGGCGTGGACGTATGCGTCCTCAACCCGCTCGCGCCTGGTCCCGCGCTGCAGCGCGCGGCGTTCGAGCAGCTCGCAGACGTGCTCCACGGGCTCTCTTTCGAAGAGCGCGGCGTGCTGCGCGGGACGAAGTCGTAGGCGCGGCCCGGGTGAGCGCGCTCAGCAACCCGGCACGCCGCCCACCGAGCAGGGGACGCAGGACTCACCGCTCTCACAGTTCGAGCGCCGCAGGAGACGCTTCACGAAGCCGCTCGCCTCGACCATGCAATTGGGGACGCACTTGCCGCGTCCGACCCGGAACAGCCCGAGGTCGATCTTGCAGGACGCGAATGGATTGGACGCGCGCGCGGGCTCCGTGACCACGCGTTTGGGCGCGCACAGCCAGCCCTCGCCGTGCGCGCTGCCACAGCGATCCACGGGCAGTGACTGGGCTCCGCTTCCCGAGAGTTCCGCGGGGATGCACAGCCCACTTCTGCCGCAGCACGGCGTATCGAAGCGCAGCACCGGTTCCTTGGGTGCGTCGCCGCGCACGCTGCACGCGCCCGTGGCGCTGCCGTCGATCGGATTGAAGCACGGCGCGCACAGCTCTCCAGCCACGCACGTGCTCTGCGGCAGCGGGGCGCTCAGCTGTTCGGGTGGGAGCATGCAGGACGCGATGCAGCGCCCCTCACCGCCGCCCACCGAGCGACAGCTGACCGGCACAAAATTCGGATCGAGGAGCGCGTTGGGCACGCACAGGGCATCCGCGCCCTCGCAGCCGGTCGCGGGCAGGCGCGCCGCGTCCGCCTCGCTCACCAGGGTCTGCGGCACGCAGGTGCCTAGGTTGTCGCAGCACTGTGCGAAGGTGCTCGGGGGCTGGGTGGGCGCGTCGCCGTGCAGGCGGCAGGCCTCGGTCTCGGCGCCGGTGAATGGATCGAAGCACGGTGCGCAGACCTCGCCGGGCTGACACACATCCTGGGGCAAGCTCGACGCGCGTTCGGCCATGGCGCGCAAGCAGCTCGGCAGGCAGCGGCCTTCCATGCCGCCCACCGAGCTGCACTGCGCGGGGTGCGCGGCCTCATCCATCAAGAGCGTCGGCGCGCACAGCGCGTCAGGCGCGCAGCTGTCCGTGCCGAGCTGGCCGGCCTGATCACCGGGAATCAGGGTCGCGGGGAGACACGTGCCGAGCCCGCCGCAGCACCCGGCCCACGCCCGGGGCGGCTCCACGGGACCCCGATCGCACGTGAGCCCGCAGGCGCCGGTCTCCACGCCCTTGCGCGGGTCGAAGCACGGCACACAGCGCTCGTGCTCAGGGCATGTGCCTTGCGGCAGAATGTCTCGCTGCGAGGCGACCTGGGGGAGGCACTCGCTCAAGCAGCGTCCTTCGACGTCGCCCACCGATCGGCAGCTCGCAGGTCCGTAGAACCCCATCGTGGCAATGATCGGATCGGGCACACATACGCTCGTCTCGTCACAGGCCATCAGCTTGCTCAGCATCTCCGGCGCCTGCTGCTCGAGCAGGATGCTCGGCACGCAGCGCGCTTCACCTTCGCAGTTCGGGCAGCGGGGCAAGATCTTGGGATCGATCAACGGTTTTGGGCGCTCGACGCACTCTCGCGGTAACCCCGAGCTCGGATCCCACACGGCGGCATCATCCACCTCCTCCGCGGGCGGGAGGGCCCCGTCCGGTGAGGCATCCATCGAAGGTACCAGCGTGGAGGCGTCGGCCGAAAAGAGGGGCTGCGGGTCGCCCGAGGCCACATCCACGCAGGAGGCCCCCAGAGATCCGAGCAACATGCTGAGCGCGACGAGAACGAGCTGACGCAAGACCACACCTCCCCCAAAACCCCTCGGGAGGAGTGCACTCGGCGTGCCGCGGAGCTACGAAGGCAAGAGGAGCCTCCATGACCTCGCTGCGCTTTCGGATCGTCAACGTGTTCACGCAGGACGCGCAGCGCCTGAGCGGCAATCCCTTGTGTGTCTTCGAGGATGGCCATGCGCTCGACGAGGCCACCATGCTGGCCCTGGCGCGCCAGTTCAATCTCTCCGAAACCACGTTCCTTCTCCCCTCGTCGCACGCCGACGCGCGCATTCGCATCTTCACCCCGAGCTACGAGGTGCCCTTCGCCGGTCATCCGACGTTGGGGTCGGCCCATGTGCTGCGCGCGCTGCGTCCGGCGTTGCAGGGCGCGCTCACCCTGGAGACCCAAGCCGGGGTGGTCCCGGTCTCGGCGCAAGGCTCGCGCTTCACCCTGCGGGTCAAGGCGCCCAGTTGGCGCGCGCTCGATGGCGATGTCCGCGAGCTTTCGCCGGCGCTCGGCCTCGAGCCTTTCGACCTCGCAGAGCCCCTGTGGTGCAATGCGGGCATGGAGCAGCTCGTCGTCCCGGTGCGCAGCGAAGCGGCCGTCCGTCGCGCGGCGCCTCGACTCGAGGGGCTCCGTCGCTTTCCTTCCGTGGACGGGAAGGCCTGCGCATACCTCTTCCACGAGCAGGGTGAGGGGCGCGTGTTGGCGCGCTTCTTCTTCGAGTCAGGCGGCGCTTTGCTGGAGGATCCGGCGACCGGCTCTGCGGCCGCCAACCTCGGCGCCTTCATGCTGACCACGCGACGGCCGCTCCCGGCAAGCTTCGTGATCTCTCAGGGTGAGTATGCGGGGCGCCCCTCCTCGTTGTTCTTGAGCGTGAACTCGGAGCGGCGCATCGAGGTGGCCGGCGACGTGATCGAGCTCGCCGCCGGCACGCTGACGCTCTAGCGGCTAGATTGGCTCTGGCTCAAGCGCCGTGGTCACCTCGCAGCCGTCTTCGGTCACCAGCACGGTGTGCTCGAACTGCGCGGAGAGGCTCCCGTCCTCGCTGACCACCGTCCAACCGTCGGACAAGAGACGAACCCGCGGGCTGCCCAGGTTCACCATCGGCTCGATCGTGAAGGCCATGCCCGCGCGCAAGCGCAGCCCGGTCCCGCGCTGCCCGACGTGGGAGACGTGGGGGGCCTGATGCATGAAGCGACCGATCCCGTGTCCACCGTAGTCGCGCACCACCGAGCAGCCGTTCTTGCGCGCGAGCTCGTCGATGGCTGCGCCGATGTCCCCCAGCCGCGCGCCAGGCCTCACCACCGCGATGCCTGCCTCGAGACAGCGCAGCGCCACGTCGACGACGTGCCTGGCCTCGG
>JBIQKA010000138.1:2315-11551 GCA_044507075.1 Myxococcales bacterium | reverse complement strand
GCTCGAGGTTCCTGTGGGTGGCCGCCAGGATGCGCACGTCGACCGGGAACGGCTGGTCTTCGCCGACGGGCCGCACTTCGCCCTCCTGCAATACCCGCAGCAACTTGGCCTGCGTGCGCAGATCGAGCTCCGCGACCTCGTCCAAGAACAGCGTGCCCGTGTGGGCCTCGCGAAACAGGCCGCTGCGCTGCCGCACGGCGCCGGTGAACGCACCCTTGCTGTGCCCGAAGAGCTCCGCCTCCGCGAGGTCCGGCGTGATCGCGGCACAATTGAAGCGCACGAAGGGGCGGGCGCTGCGCGCGCTGCCGCGCACCAGGGCTTCCGCCAGGCGCTCCTTCCCGGTGCCGCTCTCGCCCGTGATCAAGACGGTCACGTCCTTGCTGGCCACGCGCTGCACCAGGATCGCGAGCTGCCGCATGGCGGGCGACGCGAACACCATGGAGCGCGCGAGCAGGAGCTCCGCCTCGAGGCGCTCGTTGTCCGAGCTCAAGCGCACCGACTCCACGGCCCGCTCGACCACGGCCAGGAGCTCCTCGGGCTCGAAGGGCTTGCGGAAGTAGTCGTAGGCTCCGCGCTTCATCGCCTCCACGGCGGCGCGCTCTGAGCCGTGCGCGGTGATCATGATTACGCGCAGCCTGGGGAGTTGCTCCTTGAGGCGGTCGAGGAGCGCAAGCCCGTCGACGTTCGGCATCCGCAGATCACTCAGCACGAGGTGGTAGCTTCCACCTGCGGCGATCTTGGAGAGCGCGATCGCACCGTCGGCCGCCTCGTCCACGGCGTATCCTGCGTCCTCGAGGGTGCCGCGCAGCGTGAAGCGCAGGGCTTGATCGTCGTCGACCACGAGAATGCGCGGGATCATGGGCTGACTCCGTGTTCGGCCCGCTCGAGGCGGTGGTCATCCGGGGAGGGGGCTTCCGCTACGCCATGCGGAGGTCGTGCGGGCAACGACACGACCGCGATCACGCCCCGCCTGTCCGCGCCGGGCCCTAGCGTCAGCTCTCCGCCGTGCTGGCGTGCCAGCGATCGTGCCACCACCAAGCCGATGCCCGAGCCGTGTTCTTTGCTCGTGACGAACGGCTCGAACACGCGCTCTTCGATCTCGGGCGGGAGGCCCGGGCCCTGGTCGGTCACGGACACGCGAGCGCCCTCGTCCGTGCGGCGCACCGAGAGCGTGATGTCGCTGCCGTGGGGCGCGGCGTCGAGGGCGTTCTGAACGAGGTTGATCAGCACTTGACGGACCTTGCGTGCGTCACAATGGACGGAGACGGGACCCGGAGCGTCGACGGTGAGGTTTACGGCACGCTCACGCGCGCTCGCTTCGTGCAGGCGCGCGACGTCGCGCGCGAGTTCGCTCAGCTCGTGTTCGTCGAGGCTCAGCGGCACCAGCGGGCGCGAGAAGGTCAAGAACTCCTCGAGGATGCCCTGCATGCGGTCGACCTCCCTGCGCAGCACCTTGACGCGCTCTGCGGTGCGCCCTTCCACGTCCTTCGCGATCAGTGCACCGAGGCCCTTGAGGCTCGCGAGCGGGTTCTTGAGCTCGTGGGCGATCTCGCTGCTGAGTAGGGTCATCGTCCGGTTCTGATCGGCGTGCACAGAGAGCGCCCGATCGCGCGCGGTGACGGTGTCCATGTAGAGCTGCTCGAAGACCTTCTGCACCAAGAGACCGACGCGCGCGCAGACGATGATCATGCCCGTGAACAGGCTCACCGCGATCCAGGGCGCGGGACCGCGCTCCAGCCCCGGCGCGTCGCCACCGTACAGCGCGGGGAGCAGCGACGGCACCGGCTGGCCGAAGGCGTGCACGATGGCGAGCGCCCAGACGGCGGGCACCGAGATCGCGACCATGCCCAGCAGGCTGACGCGTTCTCCGAGCACGGCGGCCAAGAAGATCATGATGAGCACCGCCGGCAAGAGCGGGCTGAACAACCCGCCGGTGGCGCTGATCAAGACGAGCTGCAGTGTGATGGTGAGCCACACGTTGAACGGCACGTTCACCGCGCCGGTCCCGAACCTGCGGTAGCGCAGGAACTCCACGAAGGAGAGCGTGAAGAGGGTGGCGAAGCTCGCGCGGATCAGCAGTTTACGCCAGGGCGTGGGCTCGAAGAAGGCGAAGGTGAGGGCGAGCGAGCCCATCACGGGCGCGATCACCAGCCGCGCTCTGAGCACGCGGGTAAACATGAGGGCCATGGCGCGGCGGGCGAGCGGGTCCACGCGTGCGAAGGGCGACTCGTCGGGCTGCACCGGATTCGCGGGGGCGGTGGGCTTCACGGCTTTGGCCCAGTGTACCAGCAGGCCTGCGGAGCGCGGTGTCCGGGGTCCCAGAAAGCGCGTGTCTGGAAACCTGGACACTCGGCGCTCGCGCGGCCTTCGTGGGGCGGAAAACGTTGGCTTCGATGGCGAGAAAACGCGGGGTTCTGGGGCTCTCGCAGGGGCGGTGAGCGCTGGCACGGGAGTCGCAGATGGGCCCGTACGACACGCACGGGTGCGAACTGGCATGGGCGCACGTGCACCTCTCGGAGCGAAGCATGAAACGAGTTCTCGGCGTACTTGCGGTGCTGACTTTGGCCCTGGTGGGACTCATCGCCTGGCGCATTCGGGCCCAGGGTCGAGCGGAGTCGGGGCCCGCATCGGGATCGGGTGTCGTGGAGGCCGAGGGCGTCGACCTCGCGTCCCGTCTCTCGGCCCGCGTGCGCACCGTGCACATGCAGGAAGGAGAAGAGATCGCGGCGGGCGCGCCCATCTTGAGCCTCGAGTGCGATGAACAGCAGGTCCGGTTGACCGAGGCCACGGCGCGCCTGGAGGCGGCGCGGGCCCAGGTGCTGACCGCGAAGGCCCAGGCACAGGCGGCACGCGGACAGAGCTCGGCTGCGCTGGCCTCCATTCAGGCGGTGGGCGCCCAGCTCGGCGCGCTCACGGCGCAGCAGGAGCTCGCGGCGCGCGACGCGGAGCGCATGGAGGCGATGGGCCAGCACGCGGCTCTGTCGTCGCGAGACCGCGCGCAGGTGACGGCGTCGGAGCTGCGCGAGCGGCAGAAGGCCGCGCAGGCCTCGGAGTTGGTGAGTCGGCGACAGGCAGGCGCGGCGTCGGCGCAGGCCCAGGCCGCGCTGGCGCAGGTCACCGCTGCCGAGCGCGCGGTCGCGGCCCTGGAGGCCACGGTGAAGAGCGCCGAACTCTGGGTCGACGAGTGCACCGTGCGGGCGCCCCGCGCGGGCGTGCTCGAGCGGGTGTACTTCGAGGCTGGAGAGCTGGTGACGGCGGGCGCGCTGGTGGCGCGGCTGGTCGATCCCCAGGTGGCCAACGTGACCTTCTACCTGGCCAACACCGACGTGGATGCGGCGCGCGTGGGCATGCGCGCCCAGGTTCGTGCGGACGCCTATCCGGAGCGGGACTTCGCGGCCGAGGTGACGCGCATCGGACTCGAGGCGGAGTTCACGCCGCGCAACGTGCAGACGCGCAGTGACCGCGATCGGCTGGTGTATCCGGTCGAGGTGCGGGTGCGAGACCACAAGGGCATGTTGCGCACGGGGATGCAGGCCGTGGTCAGCCTGGCCGGTGTGCCATGACCTTCGGCAAGCCCAACGCGGTTATCGACGCCTGTGGCCTGGTGCGAAACTACGGCGCGCACCCGGCGGTGCGTTGCATCGACCTCGCCGTCTCGCCCGGGGAACTCTACGGCCTCGTGGGACCCGACGGGGCCGGCAAGAGCACGACCATCGGCTGCTTGGCAGGCTTGATGCGCCCCAGCGCCGGCCACGTGAGAATCCTGGGTGAGGACCCCATGGAGAGGCGCAGCAAGGCGCGCGAGCAGCTCGGCCTGATGCCGCAGCAGTACAGCCTCTACGGGGACCTCTCGGTGGGCGAGAATCTGCGCTTCTTCGCCAGCCTGTTCGGCCTCTCCAGAGCCACCTTTCACGAGCGCAGCGCGCGCCTGCTCGAGATCACCCGGCTTTCGCCGTTTCAAGCGCGGCGGGCCGATGCGCTGAGCGGGGGCATGTACAAGAAGCTCGCGCTCGCCTGCGCGCTGCTCCATCGCCCGAGCGTGCTCTTGATGGATGAGCCGACCAACGGTGTGGATCCGGTGAGCCGAAGAGAGCTGTGGGAGCTCATCTACGAGCTGGTCGGCGAGGGCATGTCGGTGCTGGTCTCCACCGCGTACATGGACGAGGCCGCTCGCTGCCACCGCGTGGGTCTCTTGCACCAGGGAAAGATCATCGCGGAGGGGGCGCCTTCTGCGCTCGCTCGCTCGCTCGAGTACGAGGTGCTGGAGATCCAGGGCGGCGATCGCGAGGTTCTCTACGGCTGGCTCGAGCGCCATCCGAGCGTGGTCACGGCGTCGCCGGCCGGCGCGCGTCTACGTGTGCTCGTCACGCCCGGGGCCGGGCACGGCATCGCCGAGGAGATCGCGCGTCAGGGCGCCACGGCCAAGCGCGTGGCGCCGGATTTCGAGGACGTGTTCCTCGCCCGCGTCTCCGCCAGTGACGCAGCCAAGGAGGCCGCATGAGCGCGCGACACCCGATCGAGGTCGCGGCGCTGCGCAAGCAGTACGGGCCCTTCGTCGCGGTGCGCGACGTGAGCTTCCACGTCGAACGCGGCGAGATCTTCGGCTACCTCGGGGCCAACGGCGCCGGCAAGTCCACGACCATTCGCATGCTGTGCGGCCTGCTCGCGCCCTCGGGCGGGCGTGCCACGGTCGCAGGGCACGACATCGCGCATTCGCCCACGGCCGTGAAGTCTTCCATCGGCTACATGTCGCAGAAGTTCAGCCTGTATTTGGACCTCGACGCGCAGGACAACCTCGCGTTCTTCGGCGGCATCTACGGCCTGTTCGGCAAGGAGCTGCGGCGCGCCATCGATCGCGCGGTGGAGCGCACCGAGCTCACGGAGTTTCGGCGGAGTCTTACCGCGGACTTGCCAGGTGGCATCCGCCAGCGCCTCGCGCTCGCCTGCGCCATCCTGCACCAACCCTCGATCATCTTCTTGGATGAGCCCACCGCGGGCGTCGATCCCTTCTCGCGCCGCCAGTTTTGGCGCTTGATCCGCGAGCTCTCGGGGCAGGGCACCACGATCTTCGTCACCACGCATTACATGGACGAGGCCGAGTACTGCGCCCGCGTGGGGTTGATGGTCGACGGATCGCTCCTCGCGCTCGACACGCCCGAGGAACTCAAGCGCACCTTCGTGCCGGGCACCACGCTCGCATTCCAGGGAGAGGGTTTGCACCGGGTGGTGCGGGCCGCGCGCGAGCTTCCCTTCGTGCACGCGGCCGATCTGTTCGGCGCCAACCTGCACGTGCGGTTCGATCCCCGGGGCACCGATGCGACAGCCGTCGAGCAAGGCCTGAGACAACTCGGCGCGCGACCTGTGCAGCGCCAGGAGGTGGAGGCCTCGCTCGAGGACGTGTTCCTCAATGTGGTGGGGCGAGGCAAAACGCACACGAAGCCCGCGGAGGCTCCGTGAACTCCTTCGCGCTCACGCTCACGCGCATCCTCGCGCTCGCGAACAAGGAGGTCCGGCACGTGCTCCGCGACGTGCGCACGCTCTACATCGCGCTCGCGATGCCCGTGGTGATGCTGCTCCTGTTCGGCTTCGGCGTGAGCTTCGATCTCGAGCACATGCCGCTGGTCACGGTGGATCTCGACCAGACCACCGCTAGCCGCGCCCTCAAGCGGCGCCTGTTGGCGGACGACCAGTTCGATGACGCGGGGAACCTGCCGAGGGCCGCCGAGGCGGAGCGCGCGTTGGTTTCGGGCAAGGCCCTCGCTGCCCTGGTCATCGAACGCGGCTTCTCGCGCGACCTGGCCCGCGGCGAGCGCGCCCAGGTGCAGCTCCTCTTCGATGGCTCCGACAACAGCAGCGCCGTGCAGGCGCGCAACAAGTTGGAGCTGGCCCTGCGCACGCTCGCGCTCTCCGCGCCCGATCGGCCGCGCGCGATGAAGCCCCTCGTGGAGGTGCGCACCTTCACGCGCTTCAACCCGGAGGGCAAGAGCGCCGTCTTCCTGGTCCCGGGCATCGCGGCCTACGTGCTCGCCATCGTCGCGGTGTTGCTCACGGCCCTGACGGTGGCGCGCGAGTGGGAGCGCGGGTCGATGGCGCAGCTCTTCGCCACCCCCGTGGGCCGCTTCGAGATCATCCTCGGCAAGCTCTTGCCCTACCTGGTGCTCGGTTCGGTGGCGGTGCTGATGGTGATCGCGGTGGGAGGCCTGGTGTTCGACGTGCCCTTCCGCGGCTCGGCGCCGACGCTCTGCCTGCTCTCATTGCTCTTCCTCTTGAGCATGCTCGGACAGGGGCTCCTGATCAGCGTGCTCACCCGCAATCAGATGGTGGCCACGCAGGTCGCGACCATGAGCTCGATGCTGCCCTCCATGCTGCTCTCCGGGTTCGTGTTCCCCATCGAGAACATGCCCGCGCCGCTCCAGGTGGTCAGCCGGGTCGTGCCCGCGCGCTACTTCGTAGCGGGGCTGCGCGGTGTGCTGTTGCGCGGCAATGGTCTCGCCGAGCTGTGGTCCGAGGCGCTGCTCCTCGCTCTGTTCGGCGCCGTGATGCTCGTGCTCTCCACCTTACGTTTCCGAAGGACCATCGCATGAGGCGCGCCCTCTCCATGCTCTCGGCCGTGATCTTGAAGGAGGTCCGGCAAACCCTGCGTGACCGACGCATGATGGCGCTCTTGATCGCCGCGCCGGCTGTGCAGCTCGTGTTGTTCGCGAACGCCGTGCAGCTCGACGTAGATCGCGTGCCGACCGCCGTGGTGGACCTCGATCAGAGCCACGAAAGTCGGACCCACCTCACGCGCGTCTTGGCCGATGGCACCCTGCGCAAGGCGCACGAGTTCTCCGATCCCGCCCGTGCGCTGCGGATGCTCGAGACGGGGGAGGCCGCCACGGTGGTGGTGGTGCCGCGTGGCTTCGAGCACGACCTGGTGCGCGGGCGGGGCGCCCAGGTGCAGGTGGTGCTCGACGGCAGCGACCCCAATCGTGCCAACGTGGCCGGGGCCGCCGTGGGCACCTACTTCGCCCGCGAGAGCGAGCGGCGTGTCCGCGAGGCCTTTGCCACCCGCGCGGCGCTCGCGGGCAACCAAACCACGTTGCCCGACGTGTCCGTGCGCTCGCGCGTGCTGTTCAACCCGGCCCTCAAGACGTCCATCTACATGATCCCCGGCGTCTCCGCGATGCTGCTCTTGCTCGTGACCACCATCATCGCCTCGATGGGGCTCGCGCGCGAGCGCGAGCGCGGCACGCTCGAGCAGATCCAGGTGACGCCGGTGCCGGCGCTGCTGTTGATGCTCGGCAAGATCATCCCGTTCGCGGTCGTGGGGCTCTTCGACTTCGTGCTCGCCATGGCGGTGGGCGCCTACGGCTTCGACATGCCCCTGCGCGGATCGATGCTGCTCCTCCTGTTCGCGACGGCGCTCTACCTGCTCAACACGCTGAGCATCGGTCTCCTGATCTCGACCGTCAGCTCGAGCCAGCAACAGGCGTTCATGGGCGGCTTTCTCTTCATGCTCCCCGCCGCGCTCCTGAGCGGCATCATGACGCCCGTGCGCTCGATGCCCGAGTGGCTCGCGCCGCTCACGCTCGTGAATCCCTTGCGCCACTACGCAGAGGTCCTGCGCGGCGCGCTCCTGCGCGGCGCAACCGCGGGCGACCTCTCGATTCAGCTCCTCGCCTTGACCGTGATCGGAACCGTCATCTGTAGCATCGCGGCGCTGCGCTTCCGCCGCCAACAAGGATAGTCGACATGAACATCATGCAACGTCTCGCGGCCACCGCGCTGGGGTGGCTGCTCGCCACAGGCTTATCTTTTGCGCAGGAAGCAGGCGCTGCGCCGGGCGCCGAACCACCGCCGGCTTTCGACCTCATGGCAACCATCTCCGAGGGGACGCCGCTGAAGGTCGACGATGCGGTGCAGAAGGTTCTCGCGAAATCGCCCACGTTGGAGCGGGCCGAGGCGCTGGCGCGCGCATCTCAGGCTGCCGTGGAGCGCGCGCGTACCCAGCTCTTGCCCCGGCTCGAGCTCACCGCGCGCTTCACGCACATCGACGGCTTTCCGAACAGCCGCATCGGAGGCACCACCGACCCCAACGTGTTGGCGTCGGCCCGAGGTTTGGCCGACCAGATCAACGACCCTGCATCGCGGGCGCTCTGGCTTGAAAGCCTCGAACAGCAAGCTGAAGGGCAGGTCATCCAGATCCCGCGCAACCAAACCGCGCTCTCCGCTCGTCTGACCTATCGGGTGAGCGACCTGTTCTTCGCCGTGTTGCCCACCATCGAGGCCGCGCGCTCGTCGTCACGCGCCGCGCGGGCGCAGGCGCGTGCGAAGGAAAACCGCGTGCGGCTGAACGCGCGCGAAGCTTACTATCAAGTCGCGTGGGCCAAGGGCAACCTGGCGGTGGCGCGACGGGCGGTGGAACAGGCTCGGGTGCAGCACGCGCGCATCGAAGCCGGCGTGCGTGCGGGCTTGCGCCCCGCGGCCGACGCATCGAGCTCGGCCGCACGCCTCGCGCTCGCCGAGCAGGCCGTGGTCGCCGCAGAGACAGGCGCCGACGTGGCCGACGCCGCGCTGCGTACGCTGCTGGGAGACGAGGAGGGTACGCCCTACGGCATTGTGGATCCCATCGTGGATGACCTGTCTGACGAGGCGGCCCCCGAGTTCGCGTCGCTGCTCGACAAGGCGCGCGCCCAGCGCCCTGAGGTCGCCGCGCTGGCGCAGCTGATCGAGAGCCAACGTGCAAATGCCAGGGCGACGCGCGCGAGCGGCTATCCGCACCTCTCCGTCTACGCGGGCGGCGACTACGCGAACCCCAACCGCTACATGGTCCCGCCCAGGAACGAGTGGCAGCCGAGCTGGGAGGTCGGCGCCTGGCTCAGCTACGTGCCGAATGACGCGCTCCAGGCCGACCGACGAGTCCGCGAGCTCAAGGCCCAGATCGACGCGCTCGAGGCCGAACTGAAAGAGCTAGAGCAGGCGCTCACGCTCGAGGTGCGCCACGCACGCGCCGTGCTCGTGCGCGCCAACCGTAACGCGGAGGCCGCGGGCGCCGCGCAATGGGCCGCCCAGGAGGCCTACGACCGACGCATGGCGGAGCTCGGCGTCGGCCAGGTCACCACGGCGGACGTGTTCGCCAGCGAGAGCGAGCTCAACGCAGCGCGCCTGCAGGTGCTCGACGCCGCCGTGGAACGCCACCTCGCCCTGGCCCGGTTGGCGTATGCGCTGGGGGAGTGAGTTCCGTGGCGCGCGGT
>JBIQKA010000138.1:0-2215 GCA_044507075.1 Myxococcales bacterium | reverse complement strand
CGCGTCTACGACTCCACGCCGCCAGCAGTCGCAGCGGCGCGGCGGTAGGACAACGTGCGCGATGGCGGCGCATTCGAGGCTGCCATCGCGCAAACAAGCGAGGCGCTAGTTGTCGAAATCGATCTTCTTCGCCGTCATCGTGCCGTCTTCGCTGAGCTTGCCTTTCACCTCCACGGAGGCGCCGTTCGCGAGGTTGTTGCACGTGCCGTCGTCGTACTTGGTCTTCTCTTTCGTTACCACGCGGGTCTGGGCGATCTTGAAGGTGACGTTCGGGCAGGTGCCAGAGAGCTCGCTGACGGCGCCTTCGACCTCCGCCTTGCCCTCCTCGTCGTGATTGTCGTGAGCGAATGCCTGCTGAACCGCGGGGTTCACGAGCAGAGCGGCTCCCGAGAGCAGGAGGATGGTAGCAGGCAGCCTGAGCATTGATTGCGTACGCATGGGTCTCTTCCTCGTCGATGGTTGAGCCCTCGTGACACGCAATCTCCATGCCGGGGGCGGGGCTCTTCGATCGATCTGAACACGACTTGCGGGGTCCTCAAGGCCGGCTCGGTGCGCCGCTTGAGATCGCAACGGCGACCAGCGGCGCCTCCTTCGTTAGACCAAGCCACATTCGCCGAGTTGATCTCGCCCCGCCGCGTCTTGACTCACGCGTACTGCAGCAGGAGATCATCGAGCAAGAGGCGGGGCGGGTGGTTCCAGTGCTCTACCACGATGCGCAATGCGCTACGCGCGAAGGAAGAGGTGCTTGCCCGCCAGCTGCCGTGCATCTGGAATGCGCGATGCAGGACTCTCGGTGAGGGCGACCTCACCAGGAGGAGACCATGCAACCGGAGCAACAGACAAGACCCACGTCGCGTTCGAGCGAGGCCGTGGCAGAGCTGCGGAGTCGCATGCTCGGCTCGGTACTGGAACCCCGAGACGCGGGCTATGAAGAGGCACGTAAGCTCTACAACGCCATGATCGACAAGCGTCCGCGCTTCATCGCCCGCTGTCGAGACGTGGCCGACGTCGTGGAGGCGGTACGTTACGGTCGCAGCAATGCATTGCTCACGGCAGTTCGTGGTGGCGGCCATAGCGGCGCGGGTTTTGGCAGCTGCGAAGGAGGTTTGGTCATCGACCTCTCGCGAATGGACGGCGTTCGCGTCGACCTCTCGGCACAAACGGTGCGCGTAGAGGGCGGCGCTACCTGGGGCGCCGTAGATCATGCGACACACGAATTTGGCTTGGCCACGCCGAGCGGGATCATCTCGACGACTGGCGTCGGTGGATTGACCCTGCTGGGCGGGCACGGCTACCTGACACGCAAGTACGGTTTGACCATCGACAACTTGCTCTCTGCAGACGTGGTGCTGGCCGACGGAAGCCTGGTTACGGCCAGTGAGAGGAACCACTCCGATCTGTTTTGGGCCTTGCGCGGCGGGGGCGGCAACTTCGGGGTCGTGACCTCGTTCGAGTTCCGGCTGCATCCGGTGAGTCAGGTGTTTGGCGGGCCTGTCTTCTGGGCGTTCGAAAACGCGCCCTCCGTGCTCGCCTGGTACGACCGCTTCATGTCGACGGCCCCTCGCGACATCTACGGCTTCTTCAGCATGCACACGGTGCCTCCTGCGCCGCCGTTTCCGGAGGCGCTCCACCACCAGAAAGTATGCGGCGTCGTATGGTGCTGCCTGGGTGAACCGAAAGCGGCGGTCGAGGCACTACGCGCGACGCATGAGCCTGCAGAGCCCGTCCTGGAGGCGGTGGGAGAGCTGCCGTATCCGGCGTTACAACGCGCCTTCGACGGCCTGTATCCGCCGGGCCTGCAATGGTATTGGCGCGGGCAGATCGTGAGGGAGTTGAGCGAACCTCTGGCGGCGTTGAATCTCGAGTTTGCCGAACAACTTCCGACCGAGCTCTCCTGCACGCACTTCTACCCCATCGACGGCGCGGTCCACGACGTGCCCTCGGACGCGACCGCTTTTCCGCACCGCGACGCGCGCTGGTCCCAAGTCATCGTGGGTGTCGACAGTGAAGCCTCCGGCAAGGACGCGGTCACACGCTGGACCCGGGCATATTCCGATGCGATTCGCCCCTACACAGGCGAGGGGGCGTACTTGAACTTCCTGATGGACGAGGGAAGCGGGCAGGTTCAGGCCAGCCACGGAAGCAACTTCGAGCGACTTGCCGAGATCAAGCGCGCCTACGATCCAGACAACTTCTTTCGCGTGAACCAGAACGT
>JBIQKA010000137.1:0-11672 GCA_044507075.1 Myxococcales bacterium | reverse complement strand
CCAAGGATACAGCACGGGGAGCACGAACAGGGTGAGAAGCGTGGACGTGCACAGGCCACCGACGACCACCGTCGCCAACGGCCGCTGCACTTCGGCCCCTACCCCCTGGGACAGCATCATCGGCACGAAGCCGAGCGCGGCCACGAGCGCCGTCATCAACACGGGGCGCGCGCGCTCGTGGGCGGCGCGGCGCGCGATGGCATGCACGTCCGTGAGCTCATGCTCGAGGTCCAGGGCGCGCGCCATCCAGACCACCCCGTTCATGACCGCGATGCCGGTGAGCGCGATGAAGCCGATCGCCGCCGGCAGCGAGATCGGCATGTCGCGCGCGGCCAAGGTGAGCACGCCCCCCACGGCGGCCATCGGCACCACCAAAAACACCGACACCGCCGGCCGGATGTGCCAGAAGGTCACGGCGAGCACCAAGAGCACGAGCAGAAGCACGCCGGGGATGATCAGCGCGAGGCGGTCGCGCGCCTCGGTGAGGTTCTCATACTGACCGCCCCATTCGAGGCGATAGCCGGGGGGCAGCTTGACCTCACGCGCCACGGCTTCTCGAGCAAGCTGCACCACCGTCCCCAGGTCGCCGCCCCGTACGTTGAAGCCGATGATCAGGCGACGCTGTCCGTTGCGGCGATAGACGAGCCCCGGCGTGGGACTCTCTTCGAGCGCGGCGACCTGCGCGAGCGGCACGCTTCCGCTCCCTTCCAGCGAGACCGGGAGCTGCGCGAGCTGTGAAGCGTTCGGTGTCCCGGCGAGCACGAGACGCAATGGCAGTCGCCAGGCTCCGTCCCAGGTCTGCCCGAACGTGAGCCCCAGGCGCACCGCGCGGGTGACATCGAGCACGTCCTGGGCGCGCAACCCCACCTGCGCCACGGCCGAAGGTAGGGGCCGTACCGTCAGCACCGGAACTGCGGGCGGCGCGAGCACGCGCACGTCGGCCGCGCCCTCCACCTTCTCGAAGATGCGCGCGAGCACCTCGGCCTGCGCGTACAAGAGCGGGAGGTCCTCGCCGTACAAGCTCACCGCGACATCGGTCACGGCCCCGCCGAGGAGCTCGTTGAAGCGCATTTGGATGGGCTGGGTGAACGAGAGCTCCGCGTCTTCGCCCGCTTCGTCGAGCACGCGCTGCATCTCGTTCACCAAAGCCGCGCGGTCGAGTCCTTCGCGCCAGCTGTCGCGCGGTTTCAAGCGCACGAAGGCGTCGGCCTGCTCAAAGCCCATGATATCCGTGGCCACTGCGGGACTACCCACGCGCGAGACCACCTGGCGGACCTCCGGGATCCGCGCGAGCAGGGCGCGCTCGAACCGCATCGCGGCCTGCACCGACTGCTCGAGGCTGATGTCCGGCGCGCGCGTGGTCTGGACGACCATGTCCCCCTCATCGAGCTGCGGCGTGAACTCCACGCCCCGACGCCCCGCCGCGAAGACCCCGATGCCCACCAGACAGAGCGCCACGAAGGCCACCGAGATCGGGCGCCCGAGCAGGCGCCCGAGCAGCGCGGGATAGGCGCGCTCGAGCACGCGAACCAGCAGCGGGTCACGCTTGGGCACATCGCGCGGCCCAAGCCAGAGCGAAAGCAGCGCCGGCACCCAGGTGAGGGAGAGCAGCAGCGCAAAGCACAGCGCCAGCACCACCGTGATCGCCATCGGCCGAAACAGCTTTCCATCGGTTCCGGTCAGCGAGAGCACGGGCACGTACACCAGCACGATCACCAAGACCGAGAAGAACACCGGTCGCGTCGAGCGGCGGGCCACCTCGCGCACATGGTCGACCCACGCTTGTCCGCGCTCTCTCGGGGCTTGGTGGAAGACGCCCTCGACGAGCACCACTGCGCCGTCGACCAGCAAACCGAAGTCGAGGGCGCCGAGGCTCATCAGGTTTCCAGGCAGCCGGAGCAGCGACATGATGGCCGTGGCAAACACCATCGAGAGCGGGATGACGCTGGCGGCGATCAAGCCGGCGCGCCACGAACCGAGAAAGGCCAGCAGCACGAGCGTGACCAACGCGCCGCCCTCGAGCAGGTTCTTGAACACGGTGCGGAGGGAGCCGCGCACGAGCTCGCTGCGGTCGTACACCACGTCGATGCGCACGTCCTCGGGCAGCGCCGCGCGGACGGCGGGCATGCGCGCGTGCAGCTGCTCGAGCACCTCGAGGGCGTTCTCGTCCCGTAGCATCTGCGCCATCAGGTACACCGTCTCGCCACGCCCGTTGGCGGTGGCCGCCCCGAGCCGAAGCAGCGTGCCCTCGCGCACCTCCCCGAGCTCGCGCACCCGGATCATCGGCGGCGCCACCACCGCGTCGGCGAGCTCGTAGGTCGTGCGAGGTCGCGCCTGGCCGCGCAGGAGCACCTGGCCCTCCCGCGCAGCGAGGGCGCCTCCCGCGCTGACGCCGGCCGCCTCGCGCAAGCCCGCGTGCACCTCCCGCAAAGTCAGACCACGCGCGGCCAGGGCAGTGGGCTCGACGACCACGTCCAGGGTCCGCTGAGCGCCGCCCCAGGAGTTGACCTCGACGATGCCGGGGACCGACTTGAGCAAGGGCGCGACCCGCAGCGTCGCGAGCTCGAGCAGCTCAGCGGGCGTGCGCGAGGCGGACGACAGCGTGAGCTGATACACCTCGCCCAGTCCGCCGCTCAGCGGAGCCAGGGCGGGCGCCGTGACCCCGCTCGGAAGCTCGGCGCTCGAGAGCCGTTCGCTCACCATTTGCCGCGCGCGAAAGGGATCGACCCCGTCTTCGAACACCGTCGTGATGGACGAGATGCCGTAGCGGGAGATGCTCCGCTGCTCCTCTAGCCTCGGTAGGCCCGAGAGCGCAATCTCGAGCGGACGGGTGACCGTGAGCTCCACCTCTTCCGGCGAGAGGCCGGGCGCCGTGGTCAGCACCACGACCTGGTTGTTCGTGAGATCAGGGAGCGCGTCGAGCGGCAAGTCGAGCGCGGGCACCAAGGCGAGCAGCGTGAGCAACACGGTCGCCCCCAGGACCGCCCGCCGGTGGGTGATCGCGTACAGCGACAGCCGCGCGATGCTCATTGCAGCGCATCCAGCAAGGAAACGTCTGCAGCCACGCGCGCCTCCGGCGTGACCCCCGTGATGACGGCCTCGCTATCGCTTTTCTGCAGCACGGTGACCTGCACGCTCTGCGAGCCCTCTTGCGCCTTGATCTCCACCGTGGTGTGTCCATCGCGGGTACGCAACGCGCGCGCTGGCACCACGACCCACTCTTCGGGGGCGAGGATCTGCACGCGGCCCAAGGTCCCGGCCACCAACCCGCCCGACTCCTGCGCCACGCGCAGCCAACCACGTCGCGAACCATCCCGCTCGTCCGCGTGGGGCGAGAGCCGCTCCAGCGTGAGCGGCACGCGACGCGAGGACTCCACCCACACAAAGCGACTTCCGGCTGGCGGCGTGCTCGTAAAGCGTGCCTGCACCCTCGGATCGGCGTCTTCGGTGATCAGCTCGACGAGCGGCCCCGCCGTGGGTTCGCGCACCTCGCCCACCATGGCCGTCACCGCGACGACCACCCCTGCGAAGGGCGCGCGCAGCGAGATCGATCCGTCCCCCGAAAGCAGCGCATCGACCCGCTTGTCCGACTCGCCCGCCGCGCGCAGCACGGCCCGGGCGTTCTCCCGGTCGCTGCGCACCGCGGCGATGTTGGCGTTGAGCTCGCTCAGCTCGGCGGCGGGCGCGAGGCGTTTGTTCACCAGCGGGGCGACGATCTCGCGCCGCTCTTGCCAGCTCTCGAGACGCAGGTCCGCCGAGCGCAGCGCCCCGGCCGCCCGGATCAACTCGGGCATCACCACATCCACGAGCACCTCGCCCCTCTCGACGTGCTGGCCCGGGTGCACCCGGATGCGCAGCACGCGGGCGCTGAGCGGCGCCGAGATCTGTGCGGTGTCGTTCGGCGAGGCAATCACCTGGGCAGGCGCCTCCAAGAACCCACTCTCGGCGGCGGGAATCGGGTGCACCCAGCGGGTCCCGGCGCTAGGGGGCGCCACCGAGACGGGCTCGGCCTCCTTGGCGGTAGGGCCGCAAGCGACGGTAAACGCGGCGGCCAAAAGCAACTGCCCACGCGTCCACCTCGGCATGTCCTCAGAATAGGTCGCCCAGCCCGAAAATGCATGAGACGTGCATGAGCATTTTCTCATCGAGCAGGCGCCCCCGCGAGATCTCGCTCAGTCGGCTCCTTGCGTCAGCTCGGGCCCGTCCACCGGGCGCACCTCATCCGGCGGCCAGACGGCGTTGGCGCGCAACGCCGCTCGCACCACCTCCAGCTCGGCCGTGGCGGCCTTGAGCGCCTGGAGCGCGTTGGCGCGCGCCGTGGGTGGGGCGCCGCGCAGCAGATTCTCGCGCTCGTGTGGGTCGCGGCGCAGATCGAAGGCGAGCTCCTCGCCGGTGCGGCTGCGCTTGAGGTACTTCATCCCATGCTGGACCGCGCCGAGGTATTCGCCGTTGTACGGCTGCACGAGCGGCACGGGCCTCCTCTTTTCGGTGCTCAGGATGGATTGCCCGTAGAAGTGGTGCACCTTGGGCAAGAGACCCAGCGCGTCCAGGATGGTCGGCGCGATATCGATCTGCGAGGCCTCGAAGTCGTCCACGACCTGCGGCGCGATCTGGCCCGGCCAGAGCATCAAGAACGGGACCCGAAAGGACTCGTCGTAATAGCCCACCTCGTTGAACTCGATCCCGTTCAGCCCCGTGGGAAAGCTATGGTCCCCCGTGATCACGATCAGCGCGTCGCGGAGCCAAGCGCGCTTTTTGACCTCCGAAAAGAAGTCCTCGAGCTGCTGATCCACCAGATGGATCGCGTTGAGGTAGCGCTCTTCCAGGGTCTTGGGCTCGGGGAAAAGCGTGCGCCGCTCCTCCGGCACGCGGAAGCGCATGTGACTGCTGATCGTGGCCAGGGTGGCGAAGATGGGCGCAGGGCTCTGCTGATAAAGCTGGTCGAGGCGCCGGAAGGCGTCGCGATACAACAGACGATCCTCGGGCCCCCAGCCCCACACGAAGGGCGCGTCCCCGGGCCCCACCTTGACGGGGCTCTCCACCACGGCGAAGCCGTGCGCGCGCATGAAGTCCCTCGTGCCCTCGAACTCGATGTTCGGATAGGCCTGCAGGAATGCTGTCTGGTAGCCCTCGTCCGCCAAGATCCGCGGCAGCCCCCGAAGGCGCGTATCTCGACACAGCTCGAACAGGTTCCCCTTGGCGACCGGCGGCACCCCGAACAACGTCGCAAACTGCCCGCGCGACGTCTGCACCGAGTTCCCATAAAAGCGGCGCACATGGAGTCCGTCCTTGAGGTGTCGCTCGAGCACCGGCAACAGCGGCTTGCCGTTGCGCGTCTGCCCCAAAAAGCGCGCGTTGAAGGACTCGATCATCAGCAGCACGACCGGAACGCGCCTGGCCTCCCTCGTCGCGTGCTGCCCCTCCGTGCGGCGCAGCGGGTACTGTCCTTTCGGGAGCGTTTCGGCCTGGGCGGCGCGGAGGTCGAGCACCGAGCTCCAGAGAATGGCGCTCAACTCGCTGTGCCCGCGCGCCGGCATGAAGGAGAGCAGCACGGCGGCCGCGGCGACCAAGGTGACACGGTGCGAGCCAACCTGGTGTGTCTGACTGCGCAGCGTCAGCACCACGTACGGCGGGATCAGCGCAAACCATGCCGTGGTGAAGATCAGGGGGACCGTCTGCAGCACCCCGTCGAACACGGTGACGAAGGCGGCCAGCGAGTTCATCAGGCGCCAGTTGGCCAGGGTGACGGTCGGATCGAAGGTCACGTGGGCGATGACCAGGTAGTCCGTGGCCAACACGTTCAGCACGAGCCCCAGCACGCCGAGCACCGCGCGCAGGCGCGGCCGAAGGAGGCGATCGAGCAGCGCTCCAGCCGCCACCCACAACACCACGCTGCTCAGCGCGGCGACGACGTGGCCCGGACTGCACTCGATGACGTTGCGCGACGTGAAGTGCGCGACGAAGAGATGACTTATTTGAAAGAGCCCCCAGCAGGCAGCCGTCGGCCAGGCGCAGATGCTCTTTCTGACTACATCTACCACATGCATTCTGGCCACCAAACGCCGCGCGAAAGCCGCGCAAACGTCACGGGAGAGGCGGCCTCTGTTACCAAGCCCGGCGGGTCTTTGCAACCATCTGAACAAAAGTTCTGCCGCCCTGCTCGGCGATTTTTTGGGCACGGGCCACGGGATCGCGGAAGCAGCGCGCTTTCGTGAACCGCCTCGAGAGGCTCGCCGGCCTTTCGCACATGAACCTCGGAGTGAGCGGCATCGCGCCCACTCAACACAAGCACCTGGCCCGCGAGCTCTCGCTGACAGCGTGTCGGAAAATTCTGCTTACTTGAGTTTCAGCCCCTTGTGCATACTCGTAATGGTCGTCGCCTCATAGGGAAGGCGCGGCTCAGGGGGGTTCGTGCCAAATAGTAAGCTTACGAAGCATTTGAGTGTGGACGATGAGACCTACCGTTCGCTCGCGAGAGAGGCGCTAAAGGTTTTTGCGGTCGCTGCCATGGGCGCGTTGGGGAGCCTGGCCAACACGGACGTGGCCCGCGCCGAGCCGCCTCTGCGCTGCAAACGGCTCGAATTCGAGGTGGCGCTCAGCCCCGGCGCCCCCGCCGATGCGCGCATGGCGGCTTGGTTGTGCGCCCGTGGTTCGATTCAACACAAGACGATCCAATTGTTGATTCACGGTGCGAGCTACGACCACACCTACTGGGACTTTCCACTGGAAGAGTCAGACTGCGAACAACAGGGTGACAGCTCATCGTTCGATCGATACTCCTATGTCAAGCATATGACTTCGGCCGGTTACGCCACGCTGGCGGTCGATCGCATCGGCTATGGCGAGAGCACGCGTCCCTATGGACAAGATCTCTACGACTTCACCCTGCACTCGGGAGCGTTCACGATTCACCAGGTCGTGCAGGCGATCCGCTCGGGCGGGACCACGGTGCCGGGATTTGGCCCACTCGGAGCCCACGGAGAGAAGATCGAACTGGTGGGCTTCTCGCTGGGAGCCAACATCGCGGCGACCGAGGCGTCCACCTACGGTGACGTCGATGGTGTCGTCCTCACGGGCTTCTCGCACATCCCTGGTCCGGGCGGCTTCGCCTCCTTCGGCCTCGCCATCCCTGCCTGTCAGGACCCGAAATTCGCCTGGCTCCCGTGCGACGTGGATCCGGAGAGCGGCACGCCGCTCGGCTACATGCAGGACGTGCCATTCATGCCCTTTTCTTTGCTCGACTATCCAGCGGGCGCGCCCACGCGTATGGCGCTGTTCTACTATCAGCCCGGCGTCGAGCAGTGTGTTTACGACGTGGACCACGAACGTCGAGAGAGTTTTCTCGCGGCCGAGCTGGGCGACATCCTCGCCACGATCGCGCCGGAGACTGGCGCAACGGCAAACCTGCATGTGCCCACGCTCCTGGCGAACGGTGAGTACGATTTCTTGCTGTGTGACCCGCCCTCGTGCAGCGCCACACGCGGCAGTGAAGTGGGCGAATTCCCGAGCGATGCCTGCCTCGAGATCCACAATGTCCCGGAGGTCGGACACACCATCAATCTGCATCGAAACGCGCCGCAGTTCTTCCAGATCGTAGAAGAGTGGTCGAACCGTCGCATCGGCTCGTCCACCAAGAAGCAGCCAACTCAGCCCTGCTTGTGAGCGCGGGCGTGCTTGCGCGCCGAGCGCTGATGGACGGGCGGTGACCCTCAGGTCGAGGTCCGCCCGGCCAGCATGGCGTGCACCTGGGCCTCGAGCTTCTGGAAAGAGAAGGGCTTGTGCAAGAACTCCACGGGGCGTTGGCCGTCGAGGCGGGCGATGGATTCGGGTGCGTCGTAGCCGCTCATGAGCAGCGCCCGGACCTGGGGATCGATCTCTCGCAGGGCACGAAGCGCCTGCTCCCCATCGAGCCGCGGCATCATCAAATCCATGACCACGCCGACGATGCGCGCGCGCTGCGCCCGGTAGACGCGCACGGCCTCTTCACCGTCTGACGCCGAGAGCACGTCGAAGCCCATGAGCTCGAGCATCTGGGCGGTCAGCGTGCGCACCCGCTCCTCGTCGTCCACCACCAGGATGGTGCCCTGTCCGACGTGGCTCGCAGCAAAGTCGTGCTTCCCGGATCGATCCCGAACGGGGTCGAGCGCCGCGGGCAGGAGCAGCTTGAACTGGGTGCCGTCGCCCGGCGCGCTCTCCACCTTCATTGCGCCCCCATGGCCGCGCACGATGCCTATCACCGAGGCCAGCCCAAGGCCGCGTCCAGGGAACTTGGTCGAGAAAAACGGCTCGAAAATGCGCGCCTGGATCTCGGGCAGCATCCCTGAGCCGGTGTCGCTCACCTCGAGACACACATAGCGGCCCGCCGGGAGATCGCTGGCCCCGAAGGCGCGATCGAGGTACGTCCGGTCGGCGTCCCGGGCGCACGTCGTCACGCGCACGATGCCGCTGCCCTCGGTGATCGCTTCGGCGCCGTTGAGCACCAAGTTCATCAATACCTGCCGCAGCTGCGTGGCATCCCCCGCGATCGCGGGCAGCTCGGGCGCGAGCTCGCACGTCAGGCTCACCCGCTTGCTCATCGATGCCTGCAGCAGGCTCGTGGTCTGGGTGATCAAGGCGTTGAGATCGACCGTCGCGAGCTCGAGGTGGCCCTTGCCCGCGTACGCGAGCATCTGGCTGCACAGCTCCGACGCCTGCATCGACGCCTGCTCGATCTGATCCAGGTGCGCGAGGACTGCGGCGTTGTCGTCGAGGTGCAAGCGTGCGAGGTTGGCGTTGCCCAAGACGGCCGTGAGCAGGTTGTTGAAGTCGTGGGCGACGCCGCCGGCCAGGACACCCAGGCTCTCCAGCTTCTGACTTTCCGAGAGCCTTCGATCGAGCGCCGCCTGTTGCTCCTCGATGCGCCGAAACGCCGTGACGTCCCACACGACGCCGAGTACGCGCGACGGATTGCCCGCCTCGTCACACAGCACCTGGCCGCGGGCCGCGAAATAGCGCGGCTCGAGGTCAAGGCGCGGGCCCCGGAACTGCACCTGGAATTCTCCGCAGCTAGCGATGGCGTGCTCCATCGCCAGCGAGACCTGCGCGCGATCTTCGGGGTGCACGGCTTCGTAGTTCGGGTAGTCGCCAGGCGGGAGACCGGCGAAGGTGGCGTAGTCTCCGGAGAACACGCTGTGGCGCGCGCTCACCTCGCATTCCCAGCTGAACGCGCGGGCGGCGTCGAGCGCGATGCGGAGCTGCTCGTGGCTGCCCTCCAGCTTGCGTTGCTGGGTGACGATCTCGGTAATGTCGCGGAAGTTGGAGACCACGGCGCGAACGTCTGGGTCGTCGAGCAGGTTCCAGCTCGCGTTCTCGACGATGCGCCAGGAGCCATCGCGGTGGCGGCAGCGAAAGCGCATCAGCGCCAGGCCGCCCGGTCGATCGAACAGCTCGTCGAGCTGCGTCCCGAACGACGACACGTCCTCGGGGTGGATCATCTCGAAGCACTTCTCGATGAACTCGGCCTCAGTGTAGCCGAGCACCCTTTGAATCGAGTCGCTCGCGAAGATCGCTCGATTGTGTCGGTCGAACAACGCGACCGCATCGTAGGTGTGCTCGAGTAGCTTGCGCAGCCTGCGCTCGCGGTCGGTCTCGGTGCCCGCCTCGGCGGCTGCCGGGGGGTCGAGTCGATGCAGCACGGCCGTGACCTGCCCGTGTTCGTCGGTGACCGGGAGGCTCGAAGCCCATGCGAATCGCACGCCCGATGCGCAGGGCGCGGCGTCCAGGAGCTCGTTAGGCAGCACCGTCCCGCTGTCCAGCACCCCCTCGAAGGCGAGACGCAGGCGTCGACTCGCCTCGACCGTGCCGGCGTAAGGGGGAAGGTCATAGATGGAGCGGCCCTCGGCGCGCTCGCGCGGGAGATCGACGATGCGCAGGTACTCACGGCTCGCCGAGACGACCAAGGCATCGGGCGTCAGCACGAGCTCAGCGTCGGCCGAGGCCTCGAAGACCCGACGAAAGCATACATTTCCATCCATGCCCGCGCGCAATGTTCAACCAATTTACGCTAGCGAGACAGGCGCTCGTACTCAAACTGGCTTGCAGCGGCGAGCAAAATGCATCTTTCGTGAGGAAACACACGCACACGTCCGGCCCTGGGTGCGCGGCGCCACAGACAACTCGTGTCCCTTTAACCTCACAACCCCTTCTGCGTCACCATCCACGTCGCATCCTCGCACAGCCCGCACGATTCCCCGTAGAACAGGTCCCGTGCGCTTGCGTCGTTCATCAGGTGCAAACGGAACCAGGCGTGGCAGGGCTGCGATAGCCGTTGATGTTGCCGATGGCTGTGCCGGTATGGGTCGCGCCCTTGAGCGTGCCCCAGAACACGGGCTGAGTGAGCGCTTCATACACCGGCTTTTGCTGCACGTCGGGGCGCGCGATGGTGTCGTTCTCACCGGACATCAGGAACATCGGGCCCTGCTGCCCTTTGAGGGAGCTGTTGCTGAAGGTGCCGCCGCCGGGGATGAACCCGATGTAGGGCTGCAACGGAGCGGTCACCGGCAGCTGTGTTGTAACCATCGGCCGAGGCTGTTTTGACCATGGTCATGGACCATGGTACATTTTTTCCATGTCTGTACCGGTGTCGAAGTTCAAGGCGCAGTGCTTGGCGATGCTCGAAGAGGTCCGAAGGACGGGTAAGCCGCTGCGCGTCACGCGCTTTGGAAAGCCGCTCGTCGACGTCGTGCCCCCCTCGGTCGCCGCGCCGCCGAGCTGGCTCGGTCTGCTGGAGAAGCAGGGAGAGATCCTCGGCGACATCGTGGAGCCGGTCGAGGATGTCAGGGCATGGGAGGTGCTCGGCTCTCCATCCTCGAGCGCCAACAAGGTTGCGCGGCGCAAAGCCACCAAGAGGCGGCGATGAAGCTCCTCTTGGACACCCACGTTTGGCTGTGGAGCCAGCTCACGCCCGGGCGTTTGAGCCATGCAGCCAAGGCCAAACTGGTGTCGCCGAACCATGAGCTCTGGATCTCGCCGATCAGCGTCTGGGAGGTGCTGCTGCTCGCAGAGCGAGGTCGCGTTCGTCTACGTCCATCCGCGCGGGCGTGGATCGAGACCTTCTTCGCCAAGGTCCCCGTGCGCGAGGCCGCGCTCATTCGTGACGTCGCCCTGGCCAGCCGAGACGTCTCGATGGAGCACGACGATCCCGCGGACCGCTTCCTCGCCGCCACGGCGCGCGTATACGATCTCACCCTAATCACGGCGGACGAGCGGCTCTTGCGCGGGAAGGGCTACCAGGTCCTCGCTGCGTGACGCGGGCCCCGGCTCTGGCGTAGCGATGGCGGCGAGCAGACCTCCAATCTTCTTGATGGGCGCCCCTGCGGGCTTCATTCGGGAAGCGCGGCGGTCAGGATCTCGCCTTCGCCGCGCAGCACCCAGGTCGACCACTATCTTCCCCCTTCGAGGCCGTCGTGTAGACTGGGCGGCCATTTGTCCAGGAGGTAGTCGATGCGTCAGGTAATCGTGTTGTCGTTGGTCATGGCCGGAGCGGTCGCGGGCGCGTGTGGCGACAGCGACGAGAACGGCAATCACGGCGGCGAGCAGGGAGACGGCGATCGGGGCACCGGCGACGGTGACCGGGACAACGGCGACGGTGATGACGGCAACAGCGGCGACGGTGACGACAGCAACAGCGGCGA
>JBIQKA010000025.1:0-64232 GCA_044507075.1 Myxococcales bacterium | reverse complement strand
ACGCCAAGGTGGCCGAGCTCGACGCGCTGCTCTCGGACCCCAGCGTCTATCAAACACGCGCCGCCGAGGTGCCCGAATTGGTCGCCGAGCGCGATCGACAGCGCAGCGAGTCCGAGCGTCTGATGAACCGTTGGGCCGAGCTCGAGGAGAAGAAGGGATAGCCCGCGGCGCCTACGCGCGCGCCTTGGCGATCGCTTCGCGCGCCGGTGCCAGATCGGCGGGCCCCTGCACGCTCACGCAGGAAGCGCGCTTGTCGATGCGCCTGATGAGCCCGCTCAGCACCTTGCCGGCGCCGATCTCCACGAACAGCGAGACACCATCGGCCACCATGCGCTGCACGCTCTCCTGCCAGCGAACCGGGCGACTCACCTGGCGGATCAGCGCGTCGCGCGCGGCATCCGCGCCCGACACCGGCGATGCGTCGACGTTCACGTAGATCTGGGCGCTCGGCGCGCGGAAGTCTGCGGCCTTCAGGTAGGGCGCGAGCCGCTCCTCGGCGGGCTGCATCAAGCGCGAGTGAAACGGCGCGCTGACCGGCAGCGGCATCACCTTGCAACCGAGGGCGGCGAGCGCGGGCGTGGCTTCCTTCACGGCCTCGGCGGAACCGGCGATCACCACCTGGCCCGGGGAGTTGTAGTTGACGGCCTCCACCACCTTGCCCTGGTCCCGCAATCCGCGGCAGGCGTCCTCGATCGCCGCGAGGTCGCCGCCGATCAGCGCGGCCATCGCGCCCTGCCCCACCGGGACCGCTTCCTGCATGAACGTGCCGCGCTTGCGCACCAGGGTCACGGCCTGCTCGAACGGCAGCGTCCCGGCAGCCACGTTGGCGCTGTACTCGCCGAGGCTATGACCCGCGACCACATCGGGCGACTCGCCGAGGGCGCGAAAGAGCGCGGTGGAGACGGTGAGCAGGGCCGGTTGGGTGTTGGCCGTGAGGCGCAGCTCGGCCTCCGGGCCCTCGAAACACAGCTTGGAGAGGGACTCACCCAGGGCCTGATCGGCTGCTTCGAACACGGCGCGCGCGGCGGGCTCGGCGTCATACGCCAGCTTGCCCATGCCCACGGCCTGCGATCCCTGTCCCGGAAATACGAACGCAATCTTCCCCATCGTTTCCCTCGTCCGCGCCGGCTTACTCCGTTTCGGCCCGCCCGGCCATATCCGCAGCGCGCGAGAGAGCTCTCTTTTTCGTGCACTTGCGGTAGGATTCCTGGGTGGGGGACGAGCGAATTCAAGTGAGCGACAGCGGCAACCTGAGCGTCGTGGCCTCCACGCTCAGGACGCGCCTCGCCAGCGCAGCCGGGGAGTATCGCGCCCACGAGGGACCGAGCGGAACCTGGCTCCTCACCCGCGTGCCCGAGGACGAAAGCGCCCCGCCGGCGGTACGCGTCCTGATGATGGGGGAGCTGATCCACCGGATGACGGTGGTCGAGATCATCAACCTGGTGATGTCCTCTAATTGGCGCGGCGAGCTGCACCTGGTGGGCTCCGCCGGACGCCGCGTGCTCAGCGTGGACCAGGGCGCGCTCAAGAATGCGCGGACCGACGTGGAGCCAGAACGGCTCGGCGAGATCCTCGTGCGGGCGGGCCTCTTGCAGCGCGCGCAGCTGGTCTCACTGCTCCGCGAGCAGCCCTCCGAGAAGCGGCTCGGTCAACTCCTGGTGGAGCGCGGGCTGGTACCGCAGGAGACGCTGTTCAAGCAGCTCCAGCGTCAGGCCGAGCTGATCTTCAACGGCGCGTTGCTCGAGGAACGCGGCATGTATTGGTTCGTCGCCCCGACGGACGAAGCGGACGTCTCTGCCGCAACCGTGCACCTGTCCATCCAGGGCCTCTTGATGGAAGGCGTGCAGCAGATCGACGAGATGGGGCTCTTTCGCGAGCGCATCCCGCACAACGGCTTCTACCCGACCATCATCCCCAACGCCCCCAAGGCCAAGGCCGAAGGGCTCGACGCGGGCGCCCTCGAGGTCCTGCTCCTGTGCGACGGAACGCGCAGCATCGACGACCTGGCGCGGGCCCGCAATCAGGCCGAATTTCCGACCTTGAAGGCCGTCTACGACCTCTTGCGCGCAGGCCAGGTCCAGCTGCGTCGCGGTCCGCGCCTCGATCCGCTGGTGGCCGACCGCCTGGTGCGGCAATTCAACGAGCTGATCCAGGACGTGTTCATGGTCGTGGCCACCTACGGCCGCATGGACGCCACGCGCAGGGCCCTCTCCGACTGGCTCAAGAACGGCCCCCACGGTGCCGTGATCGGCAGTGACCTCGACATCGACGGCACTCTCACCGCCAGCAAGGTCGTCTCGCTGCTCGAGTCCAGCAACAGCGACGACCCCATGACCGCGCTCTACCAAGCCCTCCAGGAGCTCGCCACCTACGCCCTGTTCATCGCCAGCAACGGCCTAGACCGCAGCGCAGAGCAGTCCCTGGCCCGCGACGTCACCATGCGTCTGAAGACGATGAAGCTCTAGAACGCAGCTCGAACGGGGGGCTACCGGGCCTCCACGAAATGCGCGCTCCAGGTTCGCGCATGTGCCAGCATGTGTCGGGGCGAGAGCGAAAGCGCAGTGAAATTGAGCCGGCCCCTTGGCGCACAGTTTGCTTTGACCAACTCCAATGACCGCCCCCCCTCCCTCATCCCTGCATCGAACGCCACGACCCGAACTCGACGCAACCGACCGTCTCCTCCGCGCGTTTTTCCGCCGCTCGGTGCGCCGGATTACCCTGGGTATGCTCTTGAGCGCCGCTGGATGTAGCTCGAACGACGGAAGCGAGGGTCGAGCCAGCGAACAAGATGGCGGACGATCGCTCACGGGCCATGAGCACGCGGACGCCGGCGATTCGGACGCGGCGGCAGCGACGGACGCCCAAACCTCGACGGACGCCCAAACCTCAACGGCTCCCTCTTTCGCCCCATTTCCGTGTTTGCCAGGTGGTGGCCGCGATTGGCAGCTCGCGCAGCTCGAGCTCGCGACCCCCGTCGACTCGCTGGAGTTCAAGCGCGCATTTCACGAGAGCGCGTACCTGCTTGCGCAGCACGGAGAGAGTTGTTCGGGCGCTCAGGACAAGGATGCTTGTCA
Organism: Myxococcales bacterium; assembly: GCA_044507075.1. GTDB lineage: Bacteria > Myxococcota_A > Polyangia > Polyangiales > DASUME01 > DASUME01. The sequence goes on along the minus strand of JBIQKA010000025.1, from coordinate 61,158 downwards.
GGCGCGGCGAGCCTCCCTCGAGGAGAGCTTTCTCCAGCAATACCCCTCCAACTGCGCGGAGGCCTGCCCCTCCCTCACATATGTGCTCACTACGTCGGGAGACGAAGTCAAGCTCTGGAGCACGCAAGAGGAGCTCAAGGAGCTCCTCGGCAGCATCGAGGGGCCCGCCGAAGCCGGCTCTTGGTTCGTTTCTCAGGGTCACGTGATCAGCTGCGGCGATGCGGCCCAGAGCGGCTTTCGGGAGACCGAGGAAGGACTCGAGTTCCGGACGCGCGTGAATACACAATGCGACCCCTATGAAGAGAGCCTGATCGTCCTCCTGGTGAGACCGGACGGCACCATCGAGGAGAAATCGCGTGAAGTCGTCTACTCGGGGCCAGAGAGTTGCGCCGTGATCGGGCGGCGCCCACATGGGCTGACGTCAGCCCCCTCATCGAGGGCGCAAAACGTACTGGCGCATTATTGGGGCACCGCAGCCCACCTCGAAGCTGCGTCCGTGCCCGCCTTCGAGATTCTGGCCGATGAACTCCAGGCACTGGGCGCACCGCGTGCGCTGATCGAAAAGGCGCTCGAGGCACGCCTCGACGAAGTCGCGCACGCCGAGGCCGTGGGGGCGCTGGCGACCCGCTTCGGGGCCGAGCTGACACAGGTGGTGGTAGAGAAACTGCCTCGACGCCATCTCTTCGCCTTGGCGCTCGACAACGCCGTGGAAGGCTGCGTGCGGGAGACCTTCGGCGCGCTGCTCGGCACCTTCCAGGCGGAACACGCGCAGGATCCGGAGACCCGCGCACTGATGGAGCGCATCGCAGAGGATGAAACGCGGCACGCCGGCCTGGCCTGGCAAATCGCGCAATGGCTGCTCCCACAACTTTCGGCTAATGAGCGTGCGCAGATTCGATCCGCACAGCGGGACGCCATCGCAGCCATCGCGCGCGAGCTGTCCGAGCCTCAGCCCGAGCCGCTTTTCACCTTCGCCGGCATGCCGAGCCCCGAACAGGGCCGAGCCCTGGTGCAAACGCTCGAGCAAACCCTCTGGCAAGACGCGCTGGCCGCCTGATCTTTCTTCGGCCTTTGCAGATGCCCCACCGCCACCAGATCGGTCGAGCGGGTCTAGAAGCGCCCTGGCGTGAGTCGAGCCGCGAGCGCGCCCGCAGCGACGACTGAGACGTACTCCTGTACGTCGCAGGCACCCGACTGCGCTCGCGCAGGTCGGACCATAACGAACCGAGGACGTAAGCCGCGGATCGGCCACGCCAGGGCGCTTGCCGACCCGCTAGACGCGCTCGACGTCGTACACGCCCTGAATCTTGGCGATGCTCCGCATCAAGGCACGCAGCGTACTGGCGTCGCGCACGCTGAACTGGAACGTGTTCACGGAGCGCCCATCCATCAGCGAGCGACAGGTCGCCTCGGTGATGTTGAGACCGCCGTCGACGAAGGCCCCGGTCACGGTCGAGAGAATTCCGGGTCGATCGGCGGTGACCACACGCACCTGCACGGGGCGCTCGATCTTGGCGTCGCTGGCCCAGCTCACCTCGATGCGGCGATCGGGATCGAGCTCCATGGCCTCGCGGCAGCCGCGCCGGTGCACGGTGACCCCGCGACCGCGAGTGATGAAGCCGGTGATCGAGTCGCCGGGCAGCGGATTGCAACACTTGGCGAAACGCACCAGCACGTCGTCGATGCCCGCGATGCGGATGCCCGTGGTGCCGTCCTTGCGCGTAACCTTGCGGACCGTGCGCTCGAAGAACGTAGGCTTGAGCGACTTCTTCTCTTCCGACGCGTCCTGCGACTCGAGCGCCTCCACCACCTGCTGCGCCTCGAGCTTGCCGTAGCCGAGCGCCGCGTAGAGCTCCTCCAAGGACCCCACGGGCAACCCGCCCACCACCTTCTCAAGCATGCCCGATTTGATGGCGCGGTTGAGGCTCAGGTCCCGCTTGTGCATCTCGCGCTCGAGCAGCTCCTTACCGAGGTCGATGCTCTGGCGCCGCTCCTCGGTGCGCAGGTGGGCACGGATGCGCGAGCGGGCGCGGCTCGAGGCCACGAAGTCCAGCCAGTCCTTGTTGGGCTGCTGGTTCGGGTTCGTGATGATCTCCACCGTGTCGCCGTTGAGCAGCTCGTGGCGCAACGAGACCATCGAGCCGTTCACGCGCGCGCCGGCGCAGTGATCGCCGACCTGCGAGTGGATCGCGTAGGCGAAGTCCACGGGCGTGGCACCGCGCGGGAACACGCGCACGTCGCCCTTGGGCGTGAACACGTAGACCTCGTCGTTGAAGAGGTCCACGCGGACGCTCTCGAGAAACTCCGCAGGGTCCTTCACGTCCTTCTGGAACTCCATCAATTGACGGAGCCAGGCGAACTTGGCGGCGTCCCTGGCGTCGAGGCCGCCCGTGTTCTGCTTGTACTTCCAGTGCGCGGCGATACCGAACTCGGCCACCTTGTGCATCTCGCGCGTGCGAATCTGCACCTCGATGCGCCGGTGCCCGGGGCCGATCACCGTGGTGTGCAGCGACTGGTACATGTTGGGCTTGGGCAGCGCGATGTAGTCCTTGAAGCGGCCGGGGATGGGCGTCCATTGCGAATGGATCACGCCCAAGGCCGCGTAGCAGTCCGCCACGTTCTCGACGAGCACGCGGAACGCCACGTAGTCGTAGATCTGCTCGAACTCGCACTGTTGCCTGCGCATCTTCTCCCACAGGGAGTACAGGCCCTTGATGCGCCCGTTGACCTCCACCGCGAAGTTGCGCTCGATCAGCATCTTCTCGATGCGCCGCGAGACATCCGTGACGAACTTCTCCCGGTCACGCGCGACACGCTTGGTCTGCTTGACCAGGTCGGCGTGCTGCTCCGGGTAGAGGTAGCGAAAGGCCAAATCCGAGAGCTCGTTCTTGATCCACTGGATACCGAGGCGGCCCGCCAAGGGCGCGTAGATTTCCAAGGTTTCTCGGGCGATGCGCTCCTGGGAGTCGACCGACATGTGGTCGAGCGTCCGCATGTTGTCCAGGCGGTCGGCGAGCTTCACCAAGAGCACGCGGATATCGCGCGCCATGGCCACCAACATCTTGCGGAAGCTCTCCGCCTGTTGGTCTTCCTTGCTGGTGAAGTTGATCTTGCCGAGCTTCGTGACGCCATCGACCAGGAAGGCGATCTCCTCGCCAAACAACTGTTCGATCTCGCCCTCGGTCGCGCCGGTGTCCTCGACCACGTCGTGCAGCAGCGCGGCGCACACGCTGGCCCCGTCGAGGTGCATGTCCGCGATGATATGGGCGACGCTGACAGGGTGGATGAAGTAAGGGTCCCCGCTCTTGCGCAGCTGGCCCTCGTGCATGCGGGCAGAGTAGACGTACGCCTTGTTGATGAGGTCCGCGTCTGCCGTAGGATGGTACGCAGTGACTTTGTCTAGAATGTCGGTCAGGCGTACCATGGTGGAGTTAAAACCCACAGGGGATGGAGACAGCGCTCTCATGGAGCCTGCCTTCGGTTCGAAGCGGGCGACTCTGCCCACCCATTGAAAAGCTCAGCCGACGCGGGCGACCCCGCCCACGCACAACATAGGGTCGTGACCTGCCCGCTGTGAAGCGGTGTCCCGAAGCTCACTTTCGAACGCCTCGGGGACTGGATCAACAAAACCACCACCACAAGTTAACACCGGCTTTTTTGGCCATCAAGGTTCCGTCGTGCTCCCTCTCCCAGTTGCGAGGAAGAGCGCCCATTTCCTCCCTGGAACAGCTCGTCCATGCCCGGCTATTTCCCCCCGCAGCTGCGTCGACGCCTCGCGCCCCTGATGTTGGTCGGGGGCATCCTGATCTTCGGTAAGATAGCCCACGAAGAGCTGCCCCAAGAACAGGCCGTTCGCTATTCGCTGAGCCCCGCCCAACAAAGCACGGCCCGGCGGGTGCGCGTGACCTATTCCGTGGACGGAGACGTCCTCTCCGGTCTCGAGCAGATCTTCCCCGAGGGCCGAGCGCCCGCGGAGTTCGGGCACACGCCCTCGCTGAAGCCGGGCCGCTACCAGGTCGCGGTCGACCTGTTCGCGGGCGACGGCCGGATCACGCACCTGGACAAGGTGCTGCACGTGCCGAGCGAAGGCACGACGCGCATTTCGCTGGGCGGCGCGGGGGACCCGTGACGCAGCCGGGCGAAGACGGCACGCTGAGCCAGCGCACCCACCACCATCGCGACGCGCGGGCCGGCGTGCAGCTCTCCCGCTGCGCGCTGGTGGTGCTGAGCGGCCAGCAACGGGGAATCGAACGGGTGATCGACTCCGACGTCTTCCGAATCGGCAAGAGCTCCGACAACGACCTGGTGCTCTCGGACGACACGGTGAGCCGGAGCCACTGCGAGATCCTGCGCGACCAGCGGGGCTTCTTGGTGCGTGACCTGGGCTCCACGAATGGCACGCTGCTCGACGGCGCCGAGATCCGGGAGGCCTACCTGTCGCCCGGGAGCACCCTGAGCGTGGGCAAGGTCGAGCTCAAGCTGCGCCCCTACGCCGAGCGCTTCGAGCCGATGCCGAGCGAGCGCGAGAGCTTCGGGGAAGTGGTGGGGCGCTCGCTGCGCATGCGCGAGCTGTTCGGGCTCTGCGAGCGGCTCGCCCCGACGGATGCGAGCGTGCTGCTGGGCGGGGAGACCGGGACGGGAAAGGACGTGCTCGCCCGGGCCATCCATCAGCACAGCCAGCGCAAGAAGGGCCCGCTCATCGTCGTGGACTGCGGGGCCGTCTCGAGTTCACTGATCGAGAGCGAGCTGTTCGGGCACGAAAAGGGGGCGTTCACCGGGGCCCTGGCCCAGCGGGCAGGCGCCTTCGAGCTCGCCCATGGCGGGACCGTCTTTCTGGACGAGGTGGGGGAGCTGCCGCTGGATCTTCAGCCAAAGCTCTTGCGCGTGCTCGAGACGCGGAGCTTCCGCCGGCTGGGCGGCAGCAAGGAGATCCGTGTAGACATCCGCGTCATCGCCGCGAGCAAGCGCAACCTGCTGACCGAGGTCGAGCGGGGCAAGTTCCGTGAGGACCTGTTCTTTCGCCTGTCCGTGGTGCAGCTCGAGCTCCCGCCGCTGCGCGAACGGCGCGAGGACATCCCCCTGCTCGCCCGGCACCTGCTCGCCAAGATCGACGAGAAGGCGGGCGCGGGCCTCGCGCCGCTCGACGTGGGCCGGGACGTGCTGGACGTGCTGGCGAGCCATGACTGGCCCGGCAACGTGCGCGAGCTACGCAACGTACTCGAGCGCGCGGTGTACCTGAATCGCTCGGCGGGCCACACCAGCCTGTCCCTGCAGGCGCTCCCGCTCGGGCCGCGGCAGAGCCGCGCAGAGCCTGGGGAGCTCGCCGCCTTCGAGCCAGGGCTGAGCTACCGCGAGCAGCGGGCGCGCTTCGAGGAGATGTTCGAGAAACGGTACGTTCAGTGGCTGCTCGAACGCCACGAGAACAACGTCTCGGCGGCTGCGCGCGAGGCCGAGATGGACCGGAAGTACCTGCACAAGTTGGCCAAGAAGCACGGTTTGAAGGAGTGAGCTTGCGGGCCGGCTGTACTAAGATGCCGCCGCTTTGACCCAAGAAGAGACGCCCCCCTCCGCCCCGGCCCCCGAGACGCCGCCCGCGGCCGACCCCGCCGCGGGCTCGCCCGCGCCCGAGGTCTCGCCCGAAGGCGAGCCCGCGCCCAGCCCTGCGTCCGTGGCTCGCCCGCGCAACCTGTGGCTCGGCCTTGGGCTCCTGCTCGGCGGCGCGCTTTCGACCTTCTTCCTGATGAGCCAGGACGCGCATGTGCTGCACGGCCCGCTCTGGGGCGTGCTGACCACGCTGCTCGCTGGCTCGGGCGTGCTGGAGCTGTGTGGGATCTTGCGGGCCCAGTCCTCCGATACGCCGCTCGCTCCCAAGCTGCTTTCGCCCCTGCCCGGCGAACCGAGCTGGATTGCGCCGCGGGTGACGGTGCCGCTCAGCCTGGGCATCACGCTGCTCGGGAGCCTAGTCGGGGGCTCAAGCGCCCTGCCCATCTCGTTGTTGCTGTCGCTGCTCGTGCTCCTGGCGTCGGGGCTGCGCAGGCCCGCCCTGTTCGTGTTCGTGGCCGCTTCGCTGTTGCTCTTGCCCATGCTCGGCGCCTTCGGACTCTGGGATCCGTGGGAGACGCACTACGGCGAGGTCGCGCGTGAGATCCTCGCGCGCGACGACTGGATCACGCTTTGGTGGGCGCAGGACGAGTGGTTCCGCTCGAAGCCGGTGCTGATCTTCTGGATGGAGGCGCTGTCCTGGGGCGCGCTCGGCGTGCCCTTCGGGTCGGATCAAAACCCTGCCCACCCCGAGTGGGCGATCCGCCTGCCGCATTACCTGCTCACGATGGGCGCACTGATGGCGTGCTACGCGGCGATGGCGCGCATCTTCAGCCGCCGCACGGCGGTGTTCGCCTCGCTCGTGCTCGCCACGACGCCGTACTTCTTCTTGATCGCCCACCAGGCGATCACGGACATGCCCTTCGTGGCCACCATGACCATGGCGCTGGCGATGTTGATGTTGGCCCTGGAGGAGAAGCCCGAGCATGAGCCGGCGATCTATCGCGTGGGCAAGCTCGCCTTCTCGGCCCAGGGGGCGGTGCTGCTCGGTCTGGTGCTGCTCGCGCTCCCCCAGGCGCTCTATCTGATCAGCCGCAACGTGACCTTCCTGGTCGACGAGGGCCTGTTCGCGGTCCACGCAGATCGCTTCATCTTCGGCTCCGCGGGCAACTCGGAGATCCCCGGCAATCCCGCCATCCGCACGCGCGCACCTTATCTCCCCGCGCTGCACTACCAACCCTTCGCGCAGGGCCTGTTGTGGCTCGCCGGTCTGGCCGCGCTGATCTGGATGCTGCGCAAGGAGCGCCGAAGCCAACAACTCGCCATGTTCGGCTTCTACCTGTTCTGTTCGCTCGCCTGGATGGCGAAGGGCATCCCGGGCTTCGCGCTGCCTGGCGTGATCGCCGCGCTGTACCTGTTCGCGACGGGGCGATGGTCGCTGCTGCTCTCGGGGCAGCTGCGGATCGGCGCGGGCATCCTCACCATCGCGGTTACGGGGCTGCCCTGGTACGTCGCGATGTACGGACGGCTCGGCCCCTTCTTCACGGACCGCCTGTTGATCCACGATCACATCAATCGCCTGGCGTCGGGCGTGCACGGCGACACCGGCAGTATCCAGTACTTTCTGGCGCAGCTCGGCTACGGCGCCTTCCCCTGGATCGGGCTATTCCCCCTGGGTTTCGTGGCGTTTTTGAACCTGCTGCCGCCGGGCGATGAGGCGCACGAGGCCAAGCGGCGCACGGGCATCCTGCTCGCCATGTGGGCGGCCGCGGCCTTCGTGCTGTTCAACGCCATGATCACGAAGTTCCACCACTACATCTTCCCGGCGGTGCCGCCGCTCTCGCTGCTGATCGGCGTGTTCCTCGATCGCGCGCTCCCATCTTCGACGAACAACCGTGGCGAGCGGGGCGCGGTGCTGCTGACCTTGGTCGGGTCGCTCGCGCTGGTGCTCGGATCGGGCGCGCTCTACGGCAACCTGCGCGGCGTCATCCCGGAAGTGGTCACGGGCCCGGAGAGGGCGAGCTGGATCGCCGACAATGGCCCTCCGGGCTGGCTACTCGGGCTGTCGCTTTCGCTCGGCGTCGCCGCGTTGACGCTGGCCGTTCGGCTGACGCGCGGTGCGCCGGCGGCGCGCGCGGGTGCAGCTTCGGGCCCAGGCCCCGAGCTTGCCGAGGGTGGTGCTCCCTCGGAGGCCGGCGAGCGGCCCGTGTTCGCGCTCTCGCTGTTGGCTGCCGCCGTCGTGGTGGCTTTCGCGGGGCGCGACCTGAGCTGGGTCCTGCCCGAGCGGCCGCTGGGTCACGAGCGGCTGATTCAGCTCTTCATCTACAACTACAATCGGCCCTTCCCGGACTACCTCGATTACCGCCCCATCCTGAGCGGCTTCGCGCTGACCCTGGTGGGGCTCTTGGTGCTGGCGAGCTACCAGCGCTTGCGCAAGGTCGCGCTGTACGCGGTGCTCTCCACGGCCTTCTTGTTCTCGGCCTGGTCACTCAACGTCTACCTAATCGACCTCACGCCGCACTGGAGCCAACGGGAGCTGGTCAAGCGCTACTACGAGCAGCGCAGCGGTGCGCAGGAGCCCTTGATCGCCTGGCAGATGAACTGGAAGGGGGAAAATCTCTACACGGGCAACCGCGTGCACGTCTTCGTGCAGTTGGACAACAAGGCCATCACCAAGTGGATGGAGAAGCACCCCGGCACGCGCGCCTACTTCGTGCTCGAACACTCGCGGCTCAACAACTTCAAGCGCATGATGGGCAAGCGCAAGGTGGAGGAGCTGTCCACGAAACGCGAGAACAACAAGTTCATCCTGGTGCGCGCGGACATCTGAACGCGGGCTCTCGCGGGCAGGGCGCCCGCCTAGACAACAACGGTTACATGCCATGCAGATCGGCGTCATTCCTGTCACGGCCTTCCAGCAGAACTGCTCGGTGATCCACTGCCAGAAGACCAACCGCGGTGCGGTGGTCGATCCGGGCGGAGACCTCCCACTGGTGCTCGATTACATCGCCAAGGAGAGCATCGACATCGAGAAGATCCTGCTGACCCACGCGCACATCGATCACGCGGGCTCGACCAAGGACCTCGCCGAGCAGCTCGGGGTGCCGGTGATCGGCCCCCACAAGGAAGATGAGTTCCTGATCCAGAGCATGAAGATGCAGGGCGCGATGTTCGGGCTCGGTCACGCCGAACCGTTCGTGCCCACGCAGTGGCTGAACCATGGCGACACCGTCACCGTGGGGGAAGAGGTCTTCGAGGTCCGGCACTGCCCGGGCCACACGCCAGGACACGTGGTTTTCTACAACCGTGCCCACGACTTCGTGATCGTGGGGGACGTGCTGTTCCACGGATCCATCGGGCGCACCGATCTGCCGCGGGGCGACCACCCAACCTTGCTGCGCTCGATTCAGGAGCAGCTCCTGAGCTTGCCTGACGACACGCGCTTTCTGCCAGGCCACGGCCCGACCTCCACCATCGGGGTCGAGCGGCGCACCAACCCGTTCTTGCAGGATCTCTGACGCGGAGGTGCGCGAGCTCAGTGCTCGGTGCCGTGCGGCCCGGGAGCCTCCAAACCGAGCCTGCGCAGCTTGTCGATCAGCGTGGTGCGCTTGAGGCCGAGGGCACGGGCGGCGCGCGTCTTGTTGCCGCCGGCCCGCTCCATGGCCCGCCGCAGGATCTCGCGCTCCTGGTCCACGAAGGACCCTACCCCGCGCGCCCCGGCCGGAAGCGGGGGGAGCTCCTCCAGGGTGATGCGCCCGCCACGACAAGCCGACAGCGCGCGCTCCATGATGCTCTCGAGCTCGGCCTGGTTTCCGGGGAAGTCGTACTCTGCGAGCGCCGAAAGCGCGTCGGGCGCGATCCCGGGGACGTCGCATCCCAGGACGCGCGCCGCGCGATCCATCGCGAGCAGCACCAACGACTCGAGATCCTCGCGACGTTCGCGCAGGGCAGGCACACGCAAGGCGGTCTGCTCGAGCCACCGCGCGAGCTCGGGCACGATGGCGTTGCTCGCGAGCAAGGCCGAGAGCGGCTTCCGCGCGCTCAGCAAGAGGCGCGCGGAGATGGGGTATGCGGCCTGGGAGTCGGCGCGGCGCGCCCGCTTGTCGGCGAGCGCGCGCGCGAGCTCACGTTGAATTTCTGGCGCGAGCGCGACCACGTCGAAGAGCAAGAGCACGCCGTCCGCGGACAGCTCGAGCCAACCGGGCCGCGGCGTCATGGGACCGACGGCGGCGCCCGGTTCGCGCGACGCGCCGTGGGATGCGCCAAAGAGCGCCGCGGCTTGCTCCTCGGGCGAGAGCCCCCCGCAGTCCCCGACGACGAGCGGCCTGTCGTCGCGGCCCGCCGCCGCGCGCAACTGCTGAGCCAGGGGCAAGAGCGGCACGCCTTGCTCACAGACCAACAAGACGGGAACGTCCTGCGACGCCAGCGAAAGCAGCCGCTCATTGAGCGCGCGCATGGCCGGGCTGTATTGGACCTGCGCCGAGGCTGCGGGACCCGTGGCCTGGCCGGCCTTGAGCAGGTTGGCCTCGGCCTGGAGCCGGGTGAGCTCGTCGCGCGCTTCCTCGAGGCTGGTGCGCAGCGCATCCCGCTCGAACGCCGTCTCATCCGCGCGCTTCAAGGCCCGCTCTGCCGCCAAGAACTGCGCGGACAGGGGTGCCAGGGCGTGGGCGAGGCGTTGAAGGGCCGTGAGCTCCTCCATGCTGAGCGGCTCGCCGCGCGCGCCGCGGGCGACCAACAGCGCACCCACGAGGTCGGACTCGATGAGCAGCGGCACCACGCACAGCGCGTCGAGGCCATCGAGGGCCTGGATGAGTTCGCGCAGCTCCGGCCGGCGCACGAGGCGCGCGCGCAGGTCGTCGCGCACGATGGGCTCTCCGCCGGCCTCGGAGAGGTGGCGCATGATCACGCCGGGCAGCCCCCGCTCACTGCGACGAGGTTGCCCTGCCGCGTCCAGGCGCACCTCGCTCGCGGGACCGAAGGAGAACATCAAGGGGGCCGCCTCCGGGGAGTCACTGGCGCGACGCAGGAGACGCAGCGCGCGCGCCGCCAGCTCGGGATAGCTGTTGGCGCCCGGAATCTCGCGCTCGATCCGCTCGATGGCGGCGAGCAGGGCGCCGCGCTGCGGCGCAAAGAGCAGCTGGCTGAGGCGACGCATGATCGGCCGCACCAGCAAGAAGCCCCCCACGCCGCCCAGCGTGACCAACACCTGGGCGGTCGCGACCGGCTGCTGGAGCCGCAGCAAGTAGGCCCCGACCAACACGAGCGTGAGCGAGACTGCGGTGGCGAACAACTCCCGCGCCCACGCGCTCGCCCCGAGCGCGCGGGTGGGCGAGATCAGCCAGACGTGGCTCAGCAGGAAGATGAACGCCGCGCCCGCGGCGAAGAGCCGGAGGGTACTGGCGTCCGCCCAGCCCAGGAGCGATCCGAGCGCGCCCGCTGCGAGCAGGAGGAGCGCCCACACGGAGCCCAAGAGCGGCCACAGGTTCGCGGAGAGGGCGCGCGTGCTGCTGCCGAGCCTGCGTCGTGCGATGCGCACTCCGGTGGCGACCACGATGCAGGCCAGAGCGAAGGCGAGCGGCGCGCTGGCCGTCCACGGCGCCGCGATCAGGACGCGACCGAACAGCCAGATCGGGGGCAGGGCCGCGAAGACCCCGAGCAACGCGGCCAGCGCGCCGAGCCAACGGGCGGGATATTCGGCGTAGAGGTGGCGCGCGAGCCGCGGGGGCACGTCGGGCCAGGCCAGAGCGAGGCGGAGCGTGATCAGCCCCAGCGGAGGCAGCGTGAGCGCGAGCAACAGCTCACCGACCAGGGCGCGGGCGGAGAGCGCGAGCCAGGCCCCCAGGCAGAGGGCGACCGCACTGCCCATCAGCGCCACCAGGCGCTGGGCCTCGTCCGTGGGCTGCGAGGACTGCCAAAACGGCGTCAGCGCGCTCCAGAGGGAGACCAACGAGAGCGCCACCACCCCGGTCGAGAGCGAGACGCCGAGGGCCCCCGCGGACGCCATGATGTAGAGGAGGAAAGCGACGGCCACGAGCGCGACGGTGCGGGGATGCTTCATGCTTCGGCTCGGGTTGAGGGGCGGAGGCGGGCATCTTATCATTCCGCCCCTTTCGGGCCAGATTGACGTCTCCCCAAGGTCTCTTGAGAGTGTGGTCTATGGTCGACCCGCAACAACAGCGCCGGCACGCCGAACTCTGCCGGGAGATCGAGCAGCACAACCGGCGCTACTACCTCGAGGACGCGCCGACCATCAGCGACGCCGAGTACGACCGCCTGTACCGCGAGCTCTTGGCGCTCGAGGCCGCGTATCCCCAGCTCATCTCGCCGGATTCTCCCACGCAGCGCGTCGGGGCCACCCCGCGCGAGGGGCTGACCAAGGTGAAGCGCCGCGTGCGCATGTTCTCCCTGGACAACGCCTATGGCGAAGATGAGCTCGCCGAATTCGACCGCCGGGTGCGCGAAGGCCTGCATGAGGCCGTCGTGCAGTACGTGTGCGAGCCCAAGCTGGATGGGGCGAGCATCGAGGTGGTCTACGTCGAAGGACGGCTTTCGCAGGCCTCCACGCGCGGCGACGGCGAAACCGGCGAAGACGTGACCGCCAATGTGCGCACGATCCGCAATGTCCCTTTGACCATCCCGCACCCTGGCACCCTGACCCTGCGCGGTGAGATCGTGATCCATCGCGATGATCTCGCGCAGGTCAACGAGCTACGCCTGGCCCGGGGCGAAGAGCCCTTCGCCAACCCGCGCAACGCGGCAGCCGGCTCCCTGCGCCTGCTCGATCCGAAGCTCACGGCCGAACGCCCGCTGCGGGCGATCTTCTACGACGCGGTCGAGGCGATCAGCGAGCACCACATGGAGCTGCTCGCGAAGCTGCGCGCGCTGGGGCTTCCGACCCACCGCAAGGAGCGCCTGTGCCGCGGCCTCGCCGAAGTGCAGGCGTATATCCGCGCATTCGATCGCGAGCGCCTCGCGCTGCCGTACGAGACGGATGGCGTCGTGATCAAGGTGGATGCGCTGCGCGAACGCCAGGAGCTCGGCGCCACCGCACGCTTTCCACGCTGGGCGGTGGCCTACAAGTTCGCCGCGGAGCGCAAGGAGACGCGGGTGCTGTCGATCACCGCCGACGTGGGTCGCACCGGAGCGCTCACTCCCGTCGCAGAGCTCGCGCCGGTGCCGCTGAGCGGGACCGTGGTCGCGCGCGCATCGCTGCACAACCTCGACTACATCGCGAGCCGCGACGTGCGCGTGGGCGACACCGTGATGGTCGAGAAGGCGGGCGAGATCATCCCGCAGGTCATCGGCGTGAACCTCGCCTTGCGCCCCGCCGGAACCGAGCCGTGGTCCCCGCCGACGGAGTGTCCTGCGTGCCGCACGCCGGTACGAAGAATCGAAGGCGAAGCCGCGCTGCGCTGCCCCAACCCGAGCTGCCCAGGGCGCCTCAAGGCGGCTGTGTTCCATTTCACCCGGCGCTCAGCGATGGACATCGATGGACTGGGCGAGTCGCTGATCCAGCAGTTGGTGGACGGGGGGCTCATCCGCGACCTCGCAGATATCTTCACCCTCCCCGGCCGCATGCCCGAGCTCTTGAAGCTCGAGCGCATGGCCCAAAAGAGCGCGGACAACCTCGCCGCTTCCATCGAGCGGGCACGGACTGGACGCTCGTTCGATCGGCTGCTGTCCGGCCTAGGCATTCCGCTGGTGGGCAGCGTGGTCGCACGGGTGCTGGCGGAAAAGTACGGCGACTTGGCCTCTTTGCTCGCGCGGTCACCTGCCGCGCTGCAGCAAGATCTTTCCGAGATTCCGGGCGTCGGGCCCAAGATCGCCGACAGCGTGGCCGCCTTCCTGGCTAGCCCGGAGCAGCGAAAGATGCTGCAAAAGCTGCTCGATTTGGGGGTCCATGCGCAGACCGTACGGCGCGAACGCGTGAAAGGCCCCCTCTCCGGCAAGTCCTTCTGCGTCACCGGCGTGTTGTCCCGTCCGCGCGAGGAGATCCATGCGCAGATCGAGGCGCAGGGCGGCGAGACCCACACCAGCGTCAAGAAGGGCACGACGTACCTCGTGGTGGGAGACAAGGTCGGCCAAACGAAGCTAGAAGCGGCGCGCAAAAAGGGTGCCCAGATCATCGACCAGGCCGGCCTCGAAGCCCTCCTTTCGGGCAGGGGCTGACCCTTCGGAACCACAGCTTTTTGTCGATCGGGTGCGAAAGTCCAAACACAACGTTGAAGCAACCCTTCACACAAGCGACAATCAGCCCCAGATGGGGCGCAACCCAGCGCAATCTAATTCCGACCAACGCTTGATCGGCAGGATGATTGCCGGCCGCTATAGCCTCGTGCGTCTCCTGGGCGATGGAGGCATGGGCGCCGTGTACAAGGCCGAGGACAACGTCCTCAGGCGCTTCGTCGCCCTCAAGCTCCTGCACCCGGCCGCCGCGGCGAACCCGGCCGCGGTCGAGCGCTTCCTGCGCGAGGCCCAGGCCGCCGCCTCGATCGGGCACCCAAACATCATCGACATCCTGGATTTCGGTGAGGCCGACGGAAAGCCCTATTTGGTCATGGAGTATCTCCGCGGGAGATCCCTGGCGGACGTGCTGCAGACCGACGGCCCGCTCGACATGAAGCATGCCTGCGCGGTGGCCACCCACGCGCTCGCGGGGCTGCAGGGCGCCCACGATCGCGGCATCCTCCATCGCGATCTCAAGCCCGCGAACCTGATGTTGGTGATGCGCTTCGGCGATCGCTCGTTCGTCAAGCTGCTCGACTTCGGCTTCGCCGCATTGCTCGGCGGCAACCTCCCGAGCGACAAGACGCTCACCCCCGCGAGGACGTTGGTGGGTACACCCGCCTACGCAGCGCCAGAGCGCTTGCGTGGCGACGATCGCCGGGATCCACGCACCGATCTCTACTCGCTCGGCGTGGTGCTCTACGAGATGTTGGCCGGCGTGCGGCCCTTCGACGCAAGCACGTTCTCGGAGCTCGCCCGCAAGGCGCAGAACGAACCGCCTCCGTCGCTGCGCCTCTACCGCCCCGAGACCCCCGAAGGGCTCGAGCGCGTCATCTTGCGTGCGCTCGCCAAGACCCCCGAAGAGCGCTGGCCGGACGCAGAGAGCTTCGCTGCGGCCTTGGTGCCCTTCGGCGGGCGCGTCGTCGACAGCGACCCCGAGGAGAGCGACAGCCTGGCCATGGATCTGATCAAGATCCGCGCGCGCGACAAGAGGCGCGAAGGAGGCGCGAGCAATCTGCCGCCCCAGGCCCTGGAGCGCAGGGCGCCAGCGCGCGAAGTGAAGGCACAGTTCGCGCGCCCCGATTCCGCCGATCTCGAACTCGAGCGGATGTCGCTCGACGTGGAGGCCCCGATGAAGGGGAGAGGCCCCGCGCTGCGCGATGCACACGCGAGCGCGCCGCGCGCAACCGCGCTCAGGGCGGGCGCGCCGCTGACGCGCGGGCCCGAGGCTCCGCTCGACGAACGCCTGCTCGACGACACCGCGCGCACCGCGTCTACCTTCCGGAGCAGCCTGCCGCCCCCGGCGGTCAGGGCGCGCGAAGCGATCAACGCCCCCTACCCTGCGCCCCCGAAGGCGGCCATGCCCACGCGCGTTTCCGGCGAGCGACAGCGGCGCCCAGCCAGCTCTGGCCTGGCGTCTGCGCACCGTGAACAGCGCGCCTTCGACGGTAGCGTGGGCCTCTCCATCCTGCGCTTCGTGTCACACCGGTATGGAGAGCGCGCGCTCAAAACGGTGCTCGACTGTCTGCCCCCGGAGACCCTGAGCGTGTTTACCACGGGCGTGGCGCCACACACCTTCATCCCCTTCGCGTCGGTGTGCCAGCTGGTGGAGACCATCGACGCCAAGCTCGGGCGCGACGACCTGCACCTGATCGCCGATTGTGGCCGCGCCGTGGCCGACGGCACCTTCGATCAGAGGAAACGCTTGAACGCGCCGACGCCGCCGCCCGAGCTCCTGTTGGCCGAGATGCCGGGCTTCGTGGAGAAGCTCATCCGAGGGGTGCGTTGCAAGGTGCGGAGCGTGGGCCGCGGCTATGGGCGGCTCGAGTTGGACGAACCGCCTGGCACCTCGTCGTTGACCATGTGCGTGCTCGTCTTGGGCTTCCTCGATCGCAGCCTCAGCCGCTTTGGCGCGCGCGAAGTGGAGGTCAACCTGCTCAACTGCCGCTATCTCGGCGACGACGAGAACCTCTACGACATCAGCTGGCTCATCACCTGAAGCTGTCCGTTTGCGTGGACGCCTCGAGGAGCGCCACGCTTTCCGAAAACGTTCGCCGTCAGCGTGAGACGAACTGGGCGCGCCCTTCGCGCTCCCACCATTCGCGGTACTTGCGCTGCGAGAGGTCGCGATCTTTCTTGGGCAACGCGGGATGGTACCCGAAGTACTGCTGGGTGAGCTGCTTGAGCTCCTCGCTGGCGAGCGCGCGCAGGGCCTCGTCCTGGTGACCGAGCGCATCGATCAGCCATTCCACGCGGTGGGTTCCCGCGACCTGCTCGGCCCAAGCTTCCCAGCGGCGCGACGCGACACCGAAGTCCTGGCAGGTGAGGACCACGAGCGCCTTGTGCGCCGCGGCGACGATGGCCTCCGCGGGATCCAAGAGGCGCGCGATCAGGGTGCGCAAGGTGCGCATGTCGCGCAGCTCGGCGAGGGCATCGAGGGCGATCCGTTGGCGGCGCGGATCCTTGCCGGGGCGCGCGCTCAGATCGCAGATTGCACGTAGCACCGCGTCGAACTGCGGCATGCCCGTGAAGTTGCGAAGCACGTCGAGCGCGACTGCGCGCACACCATCGTTGGCGTCGAACGTGCGGCGCGCCACCGGGTCGATCAGATCGGGATGAACGATCTCGCCCGCCACCAGGAGCGCGTAGCGGCACAGGTCAGGCTCGTTGGTGCTGAGCTTGGACGCCACGTAAGGCGCCGCCCGGTCGCCGAAAGCGATCAAGCAGCGCGCGACCGCCGATATGTCGCGCCCGCGCAGCTTGTACTTCGGTGGCTGATTGAGATCGATCCACAAAGGCCCCGGGAAGTGCTGCATCAACACGGGCAGCACCGCTTCGCCGAGCCGCACGAGCTCCGCGATCTCGCCGAGCGGATCGCCTGGCGACGCGCGCAGGAGCGCGTCCACCAGCGCGTTCACCTGATCGCCCATGTCGATGATCACCGAGGGCACGCTCTCCTGCGCCACCAGGCTCAGGCGGCCGGGCCGGGCGGGTGCCTTCTCGGCCGTCTTCGGGGCCGGCACGTCGTCGGCGATTGGCGCGGACGCCACGTCCGCTGCCTCGGCCGTCACGGGCGGTTGGGCGACGGCGGCCGCAGAGGACTCGCGGGCGTCCCGCACACTGCGCGCCCTGGGCCCTTTTTGTTGGCGGCCGCCACGGATGCTCTCCTCGGTCACGGCCCCGACCGGCGCGACGTAGCTGTAGGCGCCCGCGCCGTGGCCGCCCGCACCCGACGTGGGCGCGGGCCCGACGGGCGGCGGCAACGATTCTCGCGCGGGCGGAGGCGGAGCCGAACGCGGTACCCCCGGCACGCGGCCGCGCGCGGCCTCCCGCGCCTCGGGGGAGACCTGTGCCGAGCGCACGCCCTGCAAGGTGTCCGAGACCGTGCGCTTGCGCTCGGTGAAGGAGAGTCGCGAGACGGCCTGCAGATCCACGGGCGTCAAGCCCTCGAGGGCCTCGTCGGATTCGTCGTGCGCCGCTCGTTCCTCGCGCGATTCTTCGCCATCGCCTGGGGAGCCGGAGCTCTCCGCCGCGTCGTCTGGCTGCGTGGTTCTGTGCGCCGAGGGAGCGCTCTCCGCCGATGTGGGAGCGTCCTCGTGCGTCGCCGCGGGCGTTGCTTGGGGGGCCTCGAGGGTCGGGCCCCGCGGCAACGCGCTGCGGAGGGTCTTCTGCTCCAGAATCAGCCTCCGCAACGCGTCTCCAAGCGCAGGGACGATGGCCACCACGGGGCTCGCGTCGGTCACGCTCAGCCCCTCGCCGTCGCGATCGGCATAGACGAGCAGCGCGACGCGCGACCCCAGCGTGATGGGCACGGCGAGCCCGGGCCGGCCTGCCGGGCGCCCCAACAACGCGAGCGCTGCGCGCTCCTCGTCCGAGGGCCCCCAGTCTCCCACGACCGGACGCTGGCCGCGGATCACACGGGCGGCGAAGCCGCCCTCGGTCAACGGGATCACCAGGTGCTCCATCAGCTCCTGGGAGAGCCCCGCCCCGTGCGCCATGCGGCCCCGTGCCTCGTCCTTGGTCACGCTGAAGATCGCCACGAAGTCGAAGAACTGCTGCGCGTAACGCAGGAGAACGAACAGGACCTCGTCGCGGTGGGCCGCCTCCGCGAACAGCGCCTCGGCACGCTCTTGCGGGATCGGACCGCGCACCGCGCGCGCGATCTGCGGCGAGACAGCATGGGGCGGGATGGTAACCGGGCGCTCCGCTTGAAAGCCCGAGAGGGCTCGCCGCCGCTTGGGCCCGGCGCCGCCCGCCTCTCCGGCTGCCTGCTCTTCCGGCGCAGACGCCTCCTCGGACAGGGACGGCTCGGTCTCCAGCGCCGGCGCCTCCGCGGACAGCGGTGCTTCGGCCGCTGGCGCCCGCTCCGGAACGGCGTCCACAGGAGCGGGGTCCACAGGAGCGGGGTCCACGGAATGGACTCCCGATACGCACGCCTCCTCTGCGAGCTCCTCCGGCGCCGCCTCGGGCTCGCCGCTCGCCTCGGACGACGCTGGCGGCGCTGCCTCGGTGGGAGTCTTTGCGACTGGCTCGGGCGCGGGCGCCGGGATCACGTTGATGGCCAGCATCTCGCGCGACTCGGGTTCGTCGTCGAAGGGATTGGGCAAAGGGCGCATGCTCAGGCGCATGTCCGGCGCGGGCGGCCGCACGTACGGGATGACCCCCGGATCACGCTTGCGGAGCGCATCGGCCAAGCGACGAGAGCGCGCGTCGAGTTCGACGCCAAAGTGATGGGCGAGACCAGCCGCGAGCCGCAACCGGGTCACGATGCGCACGGAGAGTTCACAGCCGAGCTGCGCCCGCACCTGGCGCACCACCTCCTCGTCGAGCGGCTGCGCGGCAGCCACCACCAGCGAGCGTCCTTCGTAGAGGATCGGGATCACGGAGAGCGACCGCGCCAGCTCCATCGGCATCTGCCGCAGGGCCTCGCGCGAAGCGCGCATGACCTCTTCGCGGGTGGCGGGGAGCAATCCGTACAGCGCCGCGCGATACGCCGACAGCACGTCCTCGGGCACGAGATTGAGCTCGAGCAAGACGGTCTCGATGTCGCCTCCGGACAGGACCTGCTGAGTCAGCGCCTCCTCGATCTTGGAGACCGAAAGGACGCGATCGCGGGCAAGCAAGGAGGTGAGGGCCGACATGTTCTTGGAGGGTAGGAAGCGCGCGGTTCCGAGGGCGAGACCGAACGGCTTTTAACGAGGGGTCCCGAAGCGTTCCAAGCCCAAAGCGACACCTACCACGGCTGCGGTTTCCGTTCGCAAAATTGCGCTGCCCAAGCCCACGGAAAGAAACCCGGAGCGGGTGAGATGCGCGCGGTCTGCGGCGGAGAAGCCCCCCTCGGGCCCGACCGCGAGCCACAGCTCGCTCGCCCGGATGTCCCGCGGCAGGGAAACCCCGCTGCGCTCCACGAGGGCTGCCTTGAATGCGCCCTCGGGGGCCCTCGCCAAGACCTCGGCCAGGGGAGCTGGTGGCACGATTTCAGGAACATAGCAACGCTCGGATTGGCGGGCCGCCTCCCGGGCAATGCGTCGCCAGCGCTCCGCCTTGGGGTCAGCGCGCGCGCCCTCGGAGCGGGCCACACAGCGCTCCGAGAGCGCGACGTGGATGGCCCCCACCCCGATTTCCGTGGTCATCCTCACAATGTCGTCCAGCTTGGCGCCCTTTGGCTGAGATTGCACCAACACGACCCGCGGGCCTGCCGCGACCTGCTCGGGGGGTTCTAGCGCGACGCACTCGCCTCCTCGCCTGTCGAGCGCCCCGACGCGGACGCGCTGCCTTCGACCGCGCCCATCGAACAGCTCGAGTTCGTCACCGGGACCCAACCGCAGCACGCGCGCGTGGGCTAACGCTTCGGCGTCGAGCACGAGCACCGAACCGGGCGCCGCCGCGAGCTCCGCGCTGAAGAGCCGGCGGACGCTCAGCTCGTCTTCTTCAACACCAGCGCGACCCATTCCCCCTCCACAGGCGCCGCCTCGAGCGCGAACCCAGGGTATGCGCCCTGCACGTCGTGCTCTTGCCCCACGAGGATCCCGCTCAACAACAGCGTTCCGCCCGGCGAAACGCGCGCTGCGATCGCCCCCGCGAGCGGGATCAGCACCGTGGCCTGGATGTTCGCGAGCACGAGCGGATAGCTGCCGTTCACCTGCTCGACGGGTTCGGTGGACGCGCGCACCCGCTCGCTGACCCGGTTGCTTTCGGCATTTTCGCGCGTGACCTCCACGGCGTCGGGATCGACGTCGATGCAGTAGGCGTCCTGCGCTCCCAGCTTGAGCGCGCAGATGGCCAGGATGCCGGTCCCGCAGCCGACGTCGAGCACGCGCTCTCCGCCACGCACGATCCGGTCCAGCTCCTTCATCAACAGGCGCGTGCTCTCGTGGGTCCCTGTGCCGAAAGCGCGCCCGGGATCGACCGTGACGACGACGTCTCCAGCCTGCGCCTCGTAGGGCTCCCACGAGGGCCGGATCACCAGGCGCTCGCCGAGCCGCGTCACCTTGAAGTACTGCTTGTAGGCCTCGCGCCAGGCATCCCCCACCACGTGCGCGAGGCGCGCGGGCCACCGGGAAAGCTCGCCGAGCGCGGCCTGCGCGGCCTCGTCGGTCTCGAAGCTCGCCACCAGCGTGACCCCGGCCACGTCCCCCGTGCTCGGGCTGTGGTTGCGGGCGAGCGTGGTCGCGTCCCGCTCCTCGACCCCCTGGGCCCCCAACTCCCAAAGCAAATAGGAGGCTTCCTCGACCTCCTCGGGGGCGACATCCACGTGAACATAGGGATAGCGGGGCTCGGTCATCGCGCAGCAGGTAGCAAGCCCCTCCGAGCAGGTCGAGTCCTGTTTCACGTGCGGCGAGGAGCGCGCACAGGAAAGCGACGAAAGGGGCTCCGGCGCCGAGCCAGGGAAGCGTGCTAAGAAGCCGCCGATGCCGGCCGAGCTACGCGTAGGTTTGTTGGGGTGCGGAGTCGTGGGACAGGGCGTGCTGCGCCTGATCGAGGAGAGCGCCAAGGCGATCGAGGCGCGGCTGGGCCGACCCGTGAAGGTACAGCGTGTCTACCTGCGCGAGAACAGCAAGACGTGCAGCGCGGTGCCCCCGGGGCTGCTCACCCATGACCCGATGCAAGTCTGCGCTGGCGACGACATCGACGTGGTGGTCGAGCTCATGGGCGGGGTCGAGGCCGCGGGCAAGCTGGTGGAAGCTTCGCTGCGCGCCAAAAAGCCCGTCGTCACCGCCAACAAGGCGCTCTTGGCCGAGAAGGCCCACGAGCTGATGGCGCTGGCGCAGGAGCAGCGGGTGGACCTCTACTTCGAGGCGGCCGTCGGCGGTGGCGTGCCGGTCATCCGCACCCTGCGTGAATCGTTGGCCTCCGACCGCGTGGTGGCGATCCGCGCCATCTTGAACGGCACCAGCAACTACATCCTCTCGCAGATGCAGCTGCGCGGCATCGGCTTCGCGGAGGCACTCGCGGGGGCCCAGGCCGCGGGCTACGCCGAGGCCGATCCCACGCTCGACGTCGGCGGCGGTGATGCGGCCCACAAGCTGTCCATCCTCACGACGCTCGCGTTCGGCGTGCGCGTGCGAACCCGCGACATCACCGCCGAGGGCATCACCAATGTGGACGCGATCGACATCCACTTGGCCAAGCGCTTTGGCTACGTGTTCAAGCCGCTCGCCATCGCCGAAGCGGCGAGAGACGGCAGCCTGCTGCTCCGCGTGCACCCTGCGCTCGTGCCTGAGACCAGCATGATGGCCCATGTGACCGACGCCTTGAACACGGTGCAGATCACGTCGGCGGCCCTCGGTCCGTGCATGCTCACGGCGGCCGGAGCGGGCGCAGGTCCCACCGCGGTCAGCGTGGTGAGCGACGTCGTCGACGTCGGCCGCAACCTGCACTCGGATTCCGCTGGACGCGTTCCGCACCGCGCCTTCCGTGAGGAGGTGCTCAAGGACGCACGGCTGCGCGACATCGGTGAGCGTGCGGGCGCGTACTACATGCGCTTCACGGTCAGCGACCGTCCCGGCGTGCTCGCCGAGCTCGCGGGCATCCTCGGCCAGCACAGCGTCTCCATCGCCCACCTCGTACAGGATGCGCCCGAGCAGGCCGAAGCGAGCGTGGAGGTCGTGCTCGTGACCCACAACGCCCGCGAAGGCTCGGTTCAGGCGGCGCTCGCCGAAATCAACCAACTCCCCCACCTGCGCGCCCCCGCTCGCCGCTTCCGCATTGAAGAGGCCTGATGGCTGCGCGCGAAGGCACGGGACTCAAGGAACTCGTCGCACTGCTCGGAGACGGGGCCGAATTCGCAGGCAAGCTCCTGTTCGAGGGGCGCGTCCGCATCGACGGCAAGTTCAAGGGCGAGATCGCCAGCGACGACGTGCTGATCGTCGGCAGTCAGGCCGAGGTCGAGGCCAAGATCGAGGTGGGCTCGTTGATCGTGCTGGGCGGAACCGTTCGCGGTGAGATTCGCGCGACCAAGTCGGTGGAGCTCCACGCACCAGCCAAGGTGTATGGAAACATCACGACCCCTCAGCTGATGATCGACCGCGGCGTGCTCTTCCAAGGCCAGAGCAAGATTCCGTTGGCCAAGGCACATCCGGACGAGGAGGCGTCCGAGACGCTTCGCGATTCCGTGCGCGACGTCGGGGCGGGCGGTCCAGAAGGTGACGCAAGTCAGGTGGCTCCGGGCGCGTCAGGCCAGCCCAAGGAATAACTTCCAGGTCGAGCCAGGTGATCCTGTAGTAGAACCCACGGCACCAACTTTTCCCGTGCGCCTCCGGCGCCCTGTGGACCAGCTGAATGGGCCGCTCCGCGGTGCGTCGATTGATCAGGAGAACACGATGAAGCGCCGAACCACTATCGCTGTACTGGGTACCCTCCTTGGGATCGCGCTTCCGGGCTCCACCGTCCAGGCAGAAGAGGCCGCCGCCCGTTCGGGTGCGCGCAGCGCCGTGGCCTCGAATCAAATCGAGCTCAGCAACGTGGCCGCCCCGAATGGGGGAGTCGCGTGGGGCCGAGCCGAAGGCGTCGTGCAGGCGCGCGCCGAGGACGTGCTCGCCATCCTGCACGACTATCCGCGGTACGCCGGGCTCTTCCCCTACTTCCAGAAATCCAAGGTCCTTTCCCAGCGCGGAAACGACGCCATCGTGTACCTCGAGGCGAAGATCCTGCATGGCGCGACGACCCTTTGGGGGCAGGTGAAGATCAGCTCCAAGGCGGCCAGCAGCGACAAGCGCGTCGTCGAAGCCAAGCTGATGAAGGGCAAGGGCAACATCGACCAATTGGTAGCGCGCTGGGAGGTCACCCCGGTCAACGGTGGCAGCCAATCGCGCGTGGTGTTTCAGCTCCTGGTGGACCCGGATCTGCCCGTCCCGGACATGGCGGTCAGCCGCGAAATGAAGAACGGCGCAGGTCAGGCGTTCCGTGCGCTGCGGCGCAAGGCAATCGAGCGGTCTTCCATCGTCTCGCGCAGCAGCAGCACGCTCTAGCTCGCCCGTGCACAGCGTTTTTCGCGGCCGGACGCGCTGAAACGCACGCCCAGGAGGGCCCTGACGCAACAACCTCCGGCGAGATCTTTTGCCCCCGCGAAAACCCGCAGAAATCCCGCATGATGTGCGTTGCGGCCGGGCGCTCCCAAGCTTGACTCTCAAAAACACCGCTGCTAGATACGCGCCGCCTCTGGCCGGGGTCTTCCGCGCCGGGCGGTTCCTCCGCGCCTGTTAGGCGATTCGTGTTTCGTGGTGTCTTGGGGCATGCGTTGCCCAGCCACGCGCGATGACCCACAGGCGGGGTCTACCCGCCCAACGGTTCCTCAGACGCGCACTACGCGCGTGCTGGTCCCGAGGCCTAGCGAGGGAGTCGATGCAGCTTTCCGCAACTTTGGCCGCCCTGCTCTCGGGGGGCTCGATCATTGACCTGGACGGAACGTTGTTCGTCCAGGCCGCGATGTTCTTCATCGCGTTCGGCGTGCTGTATGCACTCGTCTTCAAGCCCATGGTCGCCATGCTCGAGGCCCGCGAGGAGGCCATCGACGGCGCGAAGGTCGAGGCCAAGCGCCTCGAGGTCGAGGTGAAGGAGAAGCAAGCCTCGTTCGAGGCTGAACTCCGCAAGGTGCGCGGCGCCTCCAGCGAAGAGCGCGATCGCCTGCGCGCAGAGGGGCAGGAGATCGAGCACAAGCTGCTCGATCGGGTTCGCACGGAGACGCACACGATGGTGGCCGAAGCCCGCTCGCGCCTCGACTCGGAGGCCGCCCTGGCCCGCCAGGAGCTCGCGCAGCAGAGGCCGCAGTTGGCGCGCGAAATCGCCAATAAGTTGCTCGGACGAGAGGTGCAAGGATGAAGCCCATCATCCAAAAGATCGCTGCCATCGGGCTCACCTTGGCGGCCCCTGCGTTGGCGCTGGCCAGCGAGGAGGCCCACGGCGGGCACGGAGAGCACGGAGCCTGGGACCAGACGGCGATCATCGCCTCTGTGGTCAACTTCATCCTGCTCATCCTGCTCTTCACCTGGATGTTCAAGGACAAGCTCGGTGCCTTCCTCAAGGAGCGCAAGGCCGCCGTGGAGCGCGAGCTCAACGAGGCTGCTCGGCTCAAGGCCGAAGCCGAGGCCAAGCACAAGGAGTACTCCGAGCGCCTGGCCAAGCTCGACCAGGAGCTGGAGCAGATCAAGAGCGAGATGGTCGCGGCCGGCATCAAAGAGCGCGACCGCATCGTGGCCGAGGCGGAGCAGAAGGCCGCCCGCATGCGGCGTGAAGCCGAGTTCTTGGTCGAACAAGCCGTCAAGCAGCTGCGCACCGACATCACGCATGAGGCCGCCGACGCGGCCATCGAGGCGGCCGAGCAGCTCTTGGCCAAGGCCACGACCAGCTTCGACCAGCAGCGCCTGGCCCAGGACTACCTGGCTTCGCTGCAGGCCGCCCACGGCGTCAAAGCCAGCATCCTTCCCCCGAACACCCAATCGGAGAGCCGCGTATGAGTGTCGGAGCATTGGCAAAGCGCTACGCGCGCGCGATCCTTTCGCTGGCCACCGAGCAGCACCAAGTCGAGAAGGTTCGCTCCGATCTCGCTGACTTCGCCGCGATGTGGGCCGCGAGCACCGAGCTGCGCGAGCTGTTCTCGAACCCGAAGTTCGGCGCCGATGCCCGCAAAGCCGCCCTCACGGAGCTCACGGCCCGCGCCGGCATCTCGCCTGTGGCCAAGAACAGCATCCTCTATCTGGCCGACCGCGGTCGGCTGCCTGCCCTGGCCGATATCGTGCGCTCGTTCAGCGATCTGGCGGAGCAGCAGGCGGGCACCGTGCGCGCGCAGGTCACGAGCGCAGCCCCCCTCACCGAGGCCTATTACTCCCAGCTCCAGCGCGTGCTCGAGCAGACCACCGGTAAGAAGGTCAGCATCGAGCGCAAGACCGACGCGAGCTTGATCGCGGGCGTCGTCACGCGCGTGGGCGACCAGGTGTTCGACGGCAGTCTCCGCACAAAGCTCGCCGATCTCAAGGAAACGCTCAAGAGCGCCTGAAGGCGCTTTTCGGTTTTTGGTTCTCGCAAATTTCGACTCGCATGAGTCTTGGCCCAGGTTGAGGTAGCCCGATGCAGCTGCGCGCTGAAGAGATCTCTCAGATCATCAAGAAGCAAATCGCTTCCTACGAGAAGACCGTCGAAGTGATGGAGACCGGTACCGTGCTCACCATCGGTGACGGTATCGCCCGCGTGTACGGCCTCGAAGGCGCCATGGCTGGCGAGCTCGTGGAGTTCCCCGGCGAGCTGATGGGCATGGTGCTCAACCTCGAAGAGGACAACGTCGGCGTCGCCATCTTCGGCAACGACCAGGCCATCCGTGAGGGCGACACGGTCAAGCGCACCGGTCGCATCATCGACGTGCCCGTGGGCCCTGCCCTGGTCGGCCGCATCGTGAATGCGCTGGGTCAGCCGGTGGACGGCAAGGGCCCCATCGACAGCACGCACAAGCGCCGCGTGGAGCTCAAGGCGCCCGGCATCATGGCGCGCCAGACGGTGAACGAGCCCATGCAGACGGGCCTCAAGGCCGTCGACGCGATGATCCCGATCGGCCGCGGCCAGCGCGAGCTCATCATCGGCGACCGCCAGACCGGCAAGACGGCCGTCGCGGTGGACGCCATCATCAATCAAAAAGGGCAGAACATGTTCTGCATCTACGTCGCCATCGGCCAGAAGCAGTCGACGGTGGCGCAGGTGGTCACGAAGCTTACGGAAGCGGGCGCGATGGAGTACACCACCG
Organism: Myxococcales bacterium; assembly: GCA_044507075.1. Lineage (GTDB taxonomy): Bacteria > Myxococcota_A > Polyangia > Polyangiales > DASUME01 > DASUME01. The sequence continues at coordinate 35,159 of JBIQKA010000025.1, read as the reverse complement.
TCGTCATCGCCGGCGCCTCCGAGAGCGCGCCCTTGCAGTTCATCGCGCCCTACACCGGCGTCACGATGGGCGAGTACTTCCGCGACAACGGCCAGCACGCCCTCATCGTGTACGACGACCTCAGCAAGCAGGCCGTCGCGTACCGCCAACTCTCGCTGCTCTTGCGTCGTCCTCCGGGCCGCGAGGCTTACCCGGGCGACGTCTTCTACATCCACAGCCGCCTGCTCGAGCGCGCCGCGAAGATGGCCGACGAGTACGTGGTCGTGAAGAAGGGCGAGGAGCCCAGCCGCAAGTCCGCCACCCAGATTTGGCCGGGACCCGACAAGCACGAGGCCGAGGATGCGGCCAAGGCGAAGGGCTCCGACTATGAAGTGAAGCGCCTTCCCGACTCGGGCGGCTCGCTCACCGCGCTGCCCATCATCGAGACCCAGGCCGGTGACGTCTCGGCGTACATTCCGACCAACGTCATCTCCATCACCGACGGCCAGATTTTCCTCGAGGCCGACCTGTTCTTCTCGGGCGTGCGCCCCGCGATCAACGTCGGTATCTCGGTCTCGCGCGTCGGCGGCAACGCCCAGATCAAGGCCATGAAGCAGGTGGCCGGCACGCTCCGCCTCGACCTCGCGCAGTTCCGCGAGATGCAGGCGTTCGCGCAGTTCGCCTCCGACCTCGACGCCGCCACCCAGAAGCAGCTCGCCCGCGGTCAGCGCCTCACCGAGGTGCTCAAACAGGGCCAGTACCAGCCGATGCCGGTCGAGGAGCAGGTGCTCCTGATCTGGGCTGCCAACGAAGGCTACCTCGATGACGTCGAGATCAAGGACATCAAGCGCTTCGAGAACGAGCTGCTCACCTTCGTGAAGGGTCAGCATGCGGAGGCGCTGACCAAGATCAAGACCATCAAGGATCTCAAGAACGACGACGTGAAGGGCCCTGTCAAGAAGGCGCTCGAGGCGTTCAAGAAGACCTTCCAGGGCAGCAAGTAAGGCCTAACGCAAAGGATCCAGCACCATGGCCGGTCTGAAAGCCATCAAGCGGCGCATCGGCACCGTCAAAAACACGCGCAAGATCACGCGCGCCATGAAAATGGTGGCCGCGGCTCGCCTGCGTCGGGCGCAGCAGCGCATCACGGACCTGCGTCCGTACGCGGTGAAGACCACCGAGCTGCTCTCCTCGGTGGCGGCGCGCGTCGATCCGACCAGCGAGAACGCCCATCCGCTCCTGCGCCGTCGCGAGGAGAAGAAGGTCCTCTTGGTGGTCCTCACCAGCGATCGCGGCCTGGCAGGCGCGTTCAACGCGAACATCAACAAGGCCGCGTTCAAGGTCTGGAAGCAGCTCGAGTCCGAGGGCAAGCAGGTCTCGTTTGCCATCGTCGGGCGCAAGGGCGGTGAGTACTTCAAGCGCCGCGAAGCGCGCATCGAGAAGACCTTCCGGGGCATCTTCGAGAACCTGACCAGCACCAACGCCGGCGAGGTGGGCCGCTACATCGTGGACCGCTACGTCGCGGAGGATCTGGACTCGGCCTACATCATCTACAACCAGTTCAAGAGCGCCATCAGCCAGCTGGTGACCGTGGACCAGGTGCTGCCGGTGCGCGTCCCCGAGGGCGCCCAGACCGAGGGCGCCGATTTCATCTACGAGCCCGATCAGGCGGCCCTGCTCGACCGGCTTCTCCCGATGTACATGGAGATCTCGTCGTACCGCGCGCTGCTCGAGTCGGTCGCTTCCGAGCACGGCGCGCGCATGACCGCGATGGACAATGCCACGCGCAATGCGTCCGACATGATCGGCGCGCTGACGCTGCAGTACAACCGCGCACGCCAGGCAGCCATCACCAAGGAGCTGATGGAGATCATCGGCGGCGCCGAGGCCCTCAAGGGTTAGTAGATGTCTTCATCCTCTCGTACGCGTGCCCGTGCCCGTGCCCGTCGCCGGTCTCTCCGATCGGTGTGCGGCGCGAAGACGATCGCGTACGGGCACGGGCACGGGCACGAGTACGTGGACCTTATTTCAAGGTAGCGAGGGTTTCTCATGGCAGAGCTAGTTAGTGGATCCATCACCCAGGTCATCGGCCCCGTCGTCGACGTCGAATTCCCTCCGGGCCAGCTGCCCGAGCTGCTCAGCGCGCTCCGCGTGACCAACCCGTCGCTCGGCAGCGGCCAGGACAACCTGGTGCTCGAGGTCGCTCAGCACCTCGGCGAGGGCACGGTTCGCGCGGTGGCCATGGACTCCACCGACGGCCTCGTGCGCGGCATGACGGTCAAGAACACCGGCGCGCCCATCTCGGTGCCCGTCGGCAACGCCTGCCTAGGCCGCATCCTCAACGTCGTCGGCGAGCCCGTGGACAACGGGCCCAAGATGAACGCGACCCAGTTCGACCCGATCCACAAGGCCGCCCCCAAGTTCGTCGACCAGAGCACCAAGGTCGAGATCTTCGAGACAGGCATCAAGGTCATCGACCTGCTCGCTCCCTACCGTAAGGGCGGCAAGATCGGCCTGTTCGGCGGCGCCGGGGTGGGCAAGACCGTGCTCATCATGGAGCTCATCAACAACGTCGCGAAGGCGCACGGTGGTGTGTCCTGCTTCGCGGGCGTGGGTGAGCGCACCCGCGAGGGCAACGACCTCTACTACGAAATGAAGGAGTCGAAGCTCGAGAGCGGCGAGAGCGTTCTCTCCAAGACCGCCCTCGTGTACGGCCAGATGAATGAGCCGCCTGGCGCCCGTCAGCGCGTCGCCCTGAGCGCCCTCACCATCGCCGAGCACTTCCGCGATCGCGAGGGGCAGGACGTGCTCCTGTTCGTGGACAACATCTTCCGCTTCACGCAGGCCGGCTCCGAGGTGTCCGCACTTCTCGGCCGCATCCCGAGCGCGGTGGGTTATCAGCCCACGCTCGGCACCGAGATGGGCGGCCTGCAGGAGCGCATCACGTCGACCACGAAGGGCTCCATCACCTCGGTGCAGGCCATCTACGTGCCCGCCGACGACCTGACCGATCCCGCGCCGGCCACCGCGTTCGCGCACTTGGACGCCACCACGGTGCTGTCGCGCGCGATCTCCGAGAAGGGCATCTACCCCGCGGTGGATCCGCTCGACTCCACGTCCACGATGCTCGAGCCGGGCGTCATCGGTCAGCGCCACTACAACGTGGCGCGCCAGGTCCAGTCCACGCTGCAGCGCTACAAGGACCTGCAGGACATCATCGCCATCCTCGGCATGGACGAGCTCAGCGAAGACGACAAGCAGGTCGTGGATCGCGCCCGCAAGGTCGAGCGCTTCCTCTCGCAGCCCTTCTTCGTGGCCCAGCAGTTCACCGGCCTCGAGGGCAAGTACGTGACGCTCGAGGAGACCATCTCGGCGTTTGAGGAGATCTTGGACGGCAAGCTCGACGACCTGCCCGAGCAGGCATTCTACCTCGTGGGTAACCTCGACGAGGTGAAGGCCAAGGCCAAGAAGCTGGCGGGAGGCTGATCGTGGCCGCGACCCTCAAGCTCGAGGTCGCCACGCCCGATGGACTCGCGCTGACGACCGATACCGAGATGGTGACCGCGCCCAGCGTGAGCGGTGAGTTCGGCGTGCTGCCGGGCCACCTCCCGCTGCTCGCGGCCACGCGCGCGGGGCTGCTCAGGTACCGCATCGGCGGCAAGGACGAGATCGCGGCCATCGGCCCCGGGTTCGTCGAGGCCCTGCCCGACAAGGTGCTGCTGCTCACCGACGCCTTCCTCAAGCCGACCGCCATCGACCGCGCCAAGGCCGAGAGCGACCTCGTGGACGCCGAGAAGGCGCTCGCGGAGCTCAAGGGCCCCCATCAAGGCGGCGAGTACGAAGAGCTCGCGCGCGCGCTCGACTGGGCGCGGGCTCGGGTGGACGCCAGCAGGAGCTGAGTTCGCTCGCAAGCGCCCATGGTGGCGCGCAATGTCCTCGAAAGGCATCGCATGCGCGGTGCCTTTCGTCGTTTCCGGCGCGCGCTGCTCCTCAGGAGTCGTTTTTCCGGACCTTCACGACCTTCTTTTCGAGCTTGACGCGCCTCTTGGCGCTGCGCTTGGCCAGCGCGCGTGAGAGCCTGGGCGGGTTCACGAACGGCTCTTCGCCGCGCGCGATCGCGGCCTCATCCGCGGCCTTGGCTTCCGCCATGCGCACCGGGCGGATCTTCATGGTCTTGCCGGGCGGCGACGGATCGACCCAGAAGAAGCTGCGATCCCGCACGTCGACATGGACGAAGCCCGCCCGCGTATAGACGCCGACGCCGATGAAGCCCTGCGCGCGGAAGAAGTCCGCCACGTCTTCATCCTCTACACCGGGCAACACGATGTCTGCGGCCAACCCGTGGGTGTGCCGACTTGCCCCGCGATCGCGGCGGATGCCGCTGACCAGGTGCACGTAGGGCACCTGGAAGTGCTGCGTCGCGCGGTAGATGAGGCCCAGCAAGCGCTCGTTGACCTTGGTCCCAGGGGCCCCGCGAAAGGCGGCGCGCGCGACCTCGAGCTGGTCCGCATCGAACGGTCCGCCCGATTCTTCCGGGACGAGCACGACGTAGGGCGTGGCCTCGCCCACCACCTGAAACACAAGCGCGGGGGTGGTCTCGCTCAGGTACGCCTCGTCGCGTGGGGCCTCTTCGTGCCAGCGGGCCCGGAGCGCCTGATAGCTCGCGCTCACGCCGCGCTTGATCGGCTTGCTGCGCTCGTCACGGGGCTTCTTCTTCTTGCTGAGCGCCTGCTTGCGCGTCTTCCGCCCTGGCCGCTTCGTGGGCTGCTCCTCGATCGTCGGCGCGCCCTCGCCTTCATCGAGCGCGCTCGCCGCAGGAGTCGGCGCAACGTCGCGGGCAGGTTTCGAGGATGCGCTCGGGAGCTCGAGGTCTCCCCACGCGGGGGGAGCCTTGGACCGGGACTCCGCGGCCTTCGACGCGCGGGCCCTCGGGGCGCGCGCCTGCAGGCTGGCCTCGCGCGCCGTGGTGTCGCGCGTCGACTGGCGCGCCTCGACGACAGGAGCGCTCGAGCTCGGCGCCTCCCGAGACGCAGCGGGCCCGGGCGCTCTCCCGGAGCGCGCGGTGGAGGGCCCGTCGCCATTCGACAACATGCCCATGAGCGCGTCCCAGTTGTCTTCCACTTCAGCCGGCAGAGACTTGGGTTCGGCCCTCGACAGGCTTGCGTTGCACAGGCCCGAACACAGCGACACGGCGAAAACGAGGCTTCGCAATGGTGTGCTCGGGCTCGCCATTAGCGCGCGAGCTCCGGCAACCGCAGCTTGCCCTGCTTGAGCACGCTATCCAGGATGAGGAGCTCCTCGCGCACGATGCGGGCCCGTTGACGAAAGGCGGAGGTGTCTCCGTTGCCGGCCGCATCCAGCGCCCGCTCCACGTTCTCGACGACCATCAACAGGTGCGGATGGGCCTTCACCAGCTTCTCGGGCGGTATCAGCCGCCCCGCCATGTCGACGTAGCGCTCGGCCAGCGGGTGACCGAAGCGGGCGAACTCGGGCTCGCCGATGTAGGTCTCGGTCCAGAGCAGGAGCCTGCGTGCCCCCTCGAGCAGCATGGCGAGCTCCGCCAGGTACACGCGCGTACGCTTCTTCTGGTCGGTCTGCGCATGGGCGGTCTCCACGCCGTATTGCGGGGTCCACGACGCGGGAAGCCACGGGCTGCTCAACATGCCCAAGAAGACTCCAAGCGCCAGCGCACGCCCAGGAAACCTAGCCATGGCTCACCTCGAGCGCGCCGAGCGCGACGCGTGCGGCCTCCTGTTCGGCCTCCATCTTCGAGCGGCCGCTCCCACGTCCGAGCTCGCGCTGATCGCTCACGCAGGACACGTGAAACTGCCGTGCATGATCGGGACCGGTGGTCTCGACAACCGTGTAACGCGGGGTGCCCCCGCCCAGCGATTGCACCACCTCTTGCACGCGGGTCTTGTAATCCCGTTGCCCCAACAGCGGCGTATCGAGGCGCGGCTCGAGCAGGCCTCGCACCACGCGGTTGGCCTCCGCGAAGCCCCCATCGAGGTACACCGCGGCGATCACCGCCTCGAATGCGCTGCACAGGAGGCGGGGCTTGGCGCGCCCGCCCGAGCGGTCCTCCCCCTTGCCGAGTCGGAGCGACGGCCCGAGGCCCAGTTCGCGCGCGATCGCAGACAACCCTGCCTCACACACCAGATCCGCACGCCTGCGGGTGAGCTCCCCCTCGCTCGCCCCGGGAAATCGCTCCCAGAGCAGCGCGGACGCGCACATCGTGATCACGGCGTCGCCCAAGAACTCCATGCGCTCGTTGTCCTGCGGCGCGCGGCCCGGGTGTTCGTTGGCGAAGGAACGATGGGTCAGCGCGTCCCGGAGCAGCTCGATCTGCAGGAACTGATAGCCGAGGGCAGAGGCCACGGCGTGGAAGTCAGGCTCGGGCGTCATGCGAGTCTCGGAAGCTAACACAGGGGCGGAAGTAGGTCTCGTGTGGACGGAACTCACTCTGCCTCGACGCAGCGGGAAGCTCGAGGTTCAAAGGAAACATTCTGGTGAGGTAGCGTACTCTGCGGCGGCTCGCACGGCCGTGACTGCCAGACAGCCATGTCCGCCCGCCGCCAGCTCCTGGCCACGTCCCTGGGCGCGGGACGCGCCGGCTCAGCCGAACTCCTCGCCGGAGGAACCCATCTCCTCGTCCGCGAGGTTGTCGAAGCGAGTGTACTGATTGAAGAAGCGGACCTTGGCCGTGCCCGTGGGGCCTGCGCGCTGCTTGCCGATGATGATCTCGGCGATGCCCTTGTCCATGGTCTCCTTGTCGTACACCTCATCGCGATAGACGAACCAGATGGTGTCGGCGTCCTGCTCGATGGCGCCCGACTCACGGAGATCGCTCAGCTGGGGGCGCTTGTCCTTGTTGCCGCGCGACTCCACGCCGCGGTTCAGCTGGGAGAGCGCGATGATGGGGATGCCGAGCTCCTTGGCGAGCCCCTTGAGCGAACGGCTGATCTCGCTGATCTCCTGCTCACGACTGTCGTTCTTGGTGCCCGAGCGCATGAGCTGCAGGTAGTCGACGATGATCAGGCCGAGCTTCTTCTCCTTGTCCTGGGTGGCCAGACGGCGGGCTTTGCTGCGCAGCTCCATCAGGGTGAGGCCGGGCGTGTCGTCGATGAAGATCGGCAGGTCGCTGAGCAACCCCGCGGCCTGGGCGAGCTGCGGCCAGTCGTCGCGCGTCAGCTGCCCCGTGCGCATCCGGCTCGCATCCACGCGCGCCTCACTGCAGAGCATGCGCTTGACCAGCTGGTCCTTCGGCATTTCGAGCGAGAACACCGCCACGGTGCAGCGCTGGGCGTGACAGGCGTTGACCCCGATGTTGAGGGCGAACGAGGTCTTTCCCATACCGGGACGGCCGGCCACGATGATCAAATCGCCCGGGTGCATGCCGGCGGTCATCTGATCGACGCGTGTGAAGCCCGTGGGCAGGCCGGCGATGCGCTTGCCAGCGCGCGCGAGCTCGCTGATTTGCTGAAAGGCCTGCACGACGATCTGGTTGATCGGCACCACCGTGGAGCGCGTCTGTACGTTGGCCACGTCGAACACGGCCTTCTCGGCCTGGTCGAGGTATTCGTCGGCCTCCCCGTAGTCTCCATACCCCTTGGCCGCCACGCCGTGGCACGCCGTGATCATGCGGCGCACCAGGGATTTCTCCTTGATGATGGACGCGTGCGCCTTGATGTTCTCGAGGGCCGGGATGGTGTCCGTCAAGCCGAGGAGGTACTCGTCTCCTCCGACGGACTGCAGCTTGTTGGCGCGCGCGAGATGCTCGCGCAGCGTCACCGTGTCCACGGGGATGCTGGACGAGTGCATGGCGAGCATGGTCTCGTAGATGCGGGCGTTGCCCTCGCTGTAGAAGTCGTCGACCTGGATGATCTCGAGCACGGCGTCGATCACCGTGTTCTGCAGCAGGATGCCGCCGAGCACGGCGCGCTCCGCCTCCAACGAATGCGGTGGAATGCGCTCGATTGCTGCCATCAACTGCCCCCGGAGCGAACGGATCTGCCGCGATTCGGCGGATTCGCAAGCCAGATTGTCGCACGGCGACGCGCTCGAGGGCTACAGGCGGAGCGCTGTGGACGAACGCGACGCATCCTGAACAAGTTGGGGATAAAATTCGCGTTCATCCACAGCTCATCAACAGCGAGGCCACCGGCGCTTGGCGCTCGGTGGCCTCTGGTGTCAGCGGACGGTGGCTGCTCAGCCCTTCTTGACCACGACCTTGATCTTGGCCTCGACGCCGCTGCCGAGCTTGGCGACGATCTCGTGCTCGCCCAGCTCCTTGATGCCGTCGGTCACGAGGTCCTTCTTGTCGACCTCGAAGCCCTTGGCCTTGATGGCCTCGGCGATGTCCTTGGACGTCACCGAACCATAGAGTCGGTCGCCCTCGCCAGCCTGGCGGACGATCTCGATGGTCACCCCGCTCAGCTGGCTGGCGAGCGCAGTGGCGCTGGCCTTGAGCTTGGCGGCGCGAGCGATGGCTTGCTTCTTCTGCTCCTCGACCTGGCGGATGCTCCCGGCGGTCGCGAGCGCGGCAGCGCCACGGGGAAGAAGGAAGTTGCGGGCGTACCCGGCGCGTACGCGGACGAGCTCGCCCGCCGTGCCGAGATGCTGAACGTCCTCACGAAGTACAACGCGAACGTGCGCCATGGCTCATCCCTTCACGGTGTAGGGCAAAAGGCCCAGGTTACGCGCGCGCTTGATCGCCGCGGTGAGCGCGCGCTGCTGCTTGGCGGTGAGGCCGCTGATGCGGCGCGGCGAGATCTTGCCGCGATCCGTCAAGAAGTAACGGAGCTGCTGGGGATCCTTGTGATCGAACTTGAAGCCCACCTCGAGCGTGAACGCCGGAGGGCGCTTCTTGCCCGAGCGACGACGACGGAGACCAAGCGGATCGTCGTTGCGAACGCGGCCGCCGCCCTCGCCGTCGCTGTCCTGAAGATCGTCTTGCTGACTGGTCATGACTCACCTCGCTGCGCGGCCGGCCCCGCGTTCAGATCGGGAACGTCTTCGATCTCCTCGGCATCCGAGAACTCCTCTTCCTCACGCGGCTTGCGGAAGGCAGAGGGGGCCAGCCCGAGACGCTGCTCGAAGCTGAGCTCCTCTTCGGGCTCGGCTGGGACCACGGGCGCGAACTTGATCTCTTCGGGATCCACCTGCACGTCCTCCACGACGTGGGGGTTGAGGAGGTTGCTCTGGTAGCGAAGAATGCTGTCCGCGATCCGCATGTTGCGCTCGATCTCGGCGATCACGCCGGCACGCGCGACGAACCTCACGTACACGAAGATGCCGCGGGTGTTCTTCTTGATCGCGTACGCGAGCTTGCGGCGCCCCCAGTTGTCGAGCTTGAGCAACTTGCCCCCGAAGCTCGTGACAATCTCGGTCATCTTGGTGTTGATGCGCTCCGCCTCTGCGTTGTCGGCGTTGGGCGCGAGGACATACACGACTTCGTATTCACGAAGCCTTTCCCTGGCTGCTGCTGCTATTGACATACCTGACTCCTCTCGGACTAGACGGCGCAGGTCCCAGGTCGAAGCGGGCAATTCCGCCAGCGAGCAACGTGGGCCTGCGCGAGGAGAGTGAGGACCGCACCATGCGAGCCCTCACCATCCGCGATGCCGGACTTCTCCCCGCATCGCCCCTCATCAGCGGGGCTTTTTGTCCCGCGTGTTGAAGGTGTTCATCGCTTGCGCGACGCCCTTGGCGAGAACTGCCTCCACGCCAAGGGCCGCAGCTTGTAGCACATCTTCGAGAACCGGCCGCTCGGCGGCCGAAAAATCACCCAGGACGTGCGAGACACCCTCGCCTCGCGGACGCCCGATGCCGACCCGGAGCCGGAGGAAGCCTTCCCCGCCGCAGTGCTGCATGATGGAGCGCAAGCCGTTGTGGCCGGCCGCCCCGCCTCCCTGCTTGAGGCGGCACTCGCCGAACGGCAGGTCGAGTTCGTCGTGGATGACCAGCACGTCCTTCAGCTCGACCTTGAAGAACTGCATGGCCTGCTGCACGGATTGTCCGCTCAGGTTCATGAAGGTCTGGGGCTTGAGCAGGCCCACGTCCGGGTCGGTCATGCGCACGAAGGCGCCCGCGAACTTCTCGCGGAAAGGGCCAGCCTTGAGGCGCTCCGCCAGACGGTCCACGACCATGAACCCCACGTTGTGTCGGGTAGCGGCGTACTTCTGTCCGGGGTTGCCGAGGCCCACGACGAGCAGCACAGGATGCCTCCAAGACTGGGCGGGCGGCTCCCTGGGACCGTCGACGTGATCCACCGTCGCGCGGAGGGACGAAGACGGGCGGTCCTGCCTCCCACGAGCGTGAGGCCGGGCCGCGACAAGCCGCGCGCTCCGAACGCGCCCTTACTTTTTGGCCGCGGGCTTGGCAGCCGGGGCGGCCGCGGCCGCAGCGCTCTCTTCCTCGGCCACCTTCTTGACTTCGCTGGTGCAGACCACGATCGAGCGCTCGGCAGCCAGCACGATCTCGCCGGCCTCGAGCTGCACGTCCTTCACCTTGATGCTCTCCATCATGTCGAGGTTTTCGATGTTGAGCACGATCTCGGCGGGCACCTTGTCGGGGGTGACGCGCACGGGCAGGGTTCGGAAGTGCACGCGCACTTCGCCGCCCCTCACCACGCCCTTGGCGCGGCCGATGGTCTTGAGCGGCACGTCGTACACGGCCGGGCGCTCGAGGGCGACGCGGTAGAAGTCCGCGTGGCGGATCGCGCGAGACAGCGGGTGCACGTCGAGGTCGCGCACCACGGCGAGTTCCTTGGTGCCGCCGATATCGAGTTCGATCAACTGATTGCGGCGGAAAGGCGACGAGACCAGCTTGGTGAGCAGCGCCGGATCGACCGAGAGCGCCTTCGTCTCACCACCAGGCCCGTACAGCACCGCCGGGATCTTGCCCCCGATACGGAGCTGACGTGCCGACCCCTTTCCGCGTCCAGTGCGGACCTCAGCCGGTAGCGTCTGCTTTTCCATGACTCGTTCCTTCTCTTTCTTTCTGGTTGTTGCCCGGGCCCGTGCGGCCCCTTCACACGAACAGCGAGCTCACCGAGTCGCCGTTGTGGATGCGCTTGATGGCCTCGCCGAGCAGGCGCGAGACCCCGAGGACCTTGATCTTGCCCATCTTCTGGGCAGCCTCGCTGAGCGGGATGGTGTCCGAAACGACGACCTCGTCCAGCGCCGAGCTGGCGATACGCTCTACCGCCGGGCCGCTCAGCACGGCGTGGGTGGCGGAGGCGGACACGCTGCGAGCGCCCTTTTCCTTGAGCGCCTTGGCGGCGTTGGTCAGCGTGCCTGCCGTGTCGATCATGTCGTCGAGGATCACGCAGTCGCGCCCCTCCACGTCCCCGATCACGTTCATCACCTCGCTGACGTTGGCCCGCTCGCGACGCTTGTCCACGATGGCCAAGTCGACATCGAGTCGCTTGGCATACGCCCGCGTGCGCTCCACGCCACCGGCGTCGGGCGAAACGAACACCGGCTTCTCGGCGGCGTAGCGAACGCGCAGGTAGTCGAGGAACACCGGCATCGCGTACAGATGATCGAAGGGGATGCTGTAGAAGCCCTGGATTTGGCCGGCATGCAGGTCCACGGACACCACGCGCTGCGTGCCTGCTGCGGTGAGCAAATCGGCGACCAGCTTGGCGGTGATGGGCGTGCGCGGCGCCACCTTGCGGTCCTGGCGGCCGTAGCCGTAGTAGGGAAGAACGGCGGTGATGGACCCCGCGGAGGCGCGCTTGAGCGCGTCCACCATGATCAGGAGCTCCATCAAGTTGTCGTTCACCGGGGCGCAGGTAGGCTGCACCACGTAGACGTCGACCCCGCGGACGTTCTCCTGGATCTCCGTGAAAATTTCCCCGTCCGAAAAGCGAGACACCTTGCTGCGACCGAGCGGGATCTCGAGGTACTCGGCGATCTGCGCTGCCAGCGCAGCGTTGGCTCCACCTGAGAAGATGCTGATCGATTTGAACATCAGTTTGCCTCGCTGGGTTCGAAGCGCGCGGGTCCGCGGCGCGAGCAGAACAGAACTCGATGATCGTTAGGCAGGCTAGCTAGCGATCGACCCACAGGGACGGAAAAGGTGGCGAGGCTTAGCACCGGGCGCTCGTGTGTCAACGCCGTCAACAGGCGTTCCAACCCGGGAATCTCAGCACTTCCACGCGTTTACCCATGCTGACACGGTTTTGGCCCGGCCGGTGCTCACGGCTCGGAGGCACGCACGGCTCGGTTGGCAGGCCGACCAGCCTCTTGCATAACCGCGACCGTGGGTCGGCTTCCGTACATCGATTGGGCACGCGGGTTCGCGGTGTTCGCCATGATCCTCTGGCACACGGGCGATGCTTGGCTGAGGGAGGACCTGCGCGAGGGTCAAGCCTGGTTGACGCTGCGCTTCGTGGGCGGGCTCGCGGCTCCTTCGTTCATCTTTTTGGCTGGCTGCGCAGCGGCGCTCTCGGCGCGCCAGACCCGAGACGAGGCCGAAAGGCAGCAGGCCTTTCTCAACGCAGCCAGCCGCGGCCTCGAGATCGTGCTCCTGGGTTACGCGCTACGACTCCAGACCTGGTTGCTCGACGCTGGCGCCCTCACCCAGTGGTGGCTCCTGCGTGCGTGGCTGCCCATCCTGGTCGGCTATTGCACCGTGTTTGTCGCCTTGCGGCGCCTCCCGCAGTCAGTCAGCCGTGCCCTCCCGCTGGCGAGCGCGGGACTTTCCGTGGCCGTGGTGGGCTTCGTGCAAGTCGAAGGGCTCGCGCCGGGCCGATTCGCGCGCCTGTTGCAGGTGGACGTCCTGCAAGCCATCGGCGCGTCGCTCGTTCTGCTCGCGGTGGCCCAGCGCACGCTGGGCCTGCTCCACAAACCGGCCGCCCTCGCGCTCGCAGCCCTGGTGGTGGCGCTCTGCACGAACTTCTTCATGCAGCGGATGCCGGGCCCCTTGCCGACGGCCCTGGCGGGCTACATAGCCAAGTTCCAGGGCCCCCCTGGCGGCCCTTTGCCCACCCTCTTCCCGCTCTTTCCCTGGTTCGCTTACGCGTTGTTGGGCGCGGCTTGGGGCGCGCTGCTGCGCTCGGCTCGTGGGCGCGAGGAGAGCCTGGTGGTGCTCTCTGCGGTGCTCGGGGCCGCGCTCGCGCTGGCGACGAGCGAAGCGCAGCCCTTCGTACACGCCTGGATGGGGGACCATCCCTGGCTGGTCCAGCCCGTGCGCGTGAGTTTCCGGGTGGGCCTGGTGCTGACCGTCCTCTTGGTGGGCTGGCTCTGGACGGTCGGCTCACGCGGCAAGCTGGGGCTCGCCTTTGGGCAAAACTCCCTGCGGGTCTACTGGGCCCATTTGCTGTTCGCCTACGGGGTCTTGGGGCGGCCGCTGCAGAAGCGCCTGGATTTCACGGGCTGGATGCTGTGGTTGGTGCCGCTCTTTGGCTTGATGTGGGGTTTGACACGGATTTCGAGCGTCGCGCGCCGCAGCCCCCACGGGGCCACGGTCAGCCCGACCAAGTCGACGACCGGGAACGTCCGAACATAGGGCTTGAGCCCTGTGATGGGAGCGTTTATAAGTCTCAGCCCCGATACGAACAGGAGTTGAGATGGCGTCGACCGTGCTGCTCTTTACGGACCGCGCTGGCTTTCACGATGCGTGGAAGGCCGCCTGCGAGCGCGCTGGACTGTTCTCGGTGGTGCAACCCCCGGACGCAGCCGCCACCGCCCTCACGCGTGGGACGCTCGCCGTGTTCGACGCAGCATCGCGTGGATTCGACGAAGACGAGCTGCTCGCCTGGATCGGCCTCGCCCGCGCGCTCGGAGCGTCGCCTGCCGTCGCGCTCACCGACGACGGTCAGTTCTCCACGATCGAAGACTTGCTCGAGGAGCTGTGTGCCGGCTTGGTAGCGCGTGGCGAGTTCGAGGTTGCCAAGGTGTGCGCGGGTCTCGCGCGCCGCGCGGACGCAGATCGCGACGTGCGCTTCGAATACTTGTCCGTGTCCCCACGCGGGGGTGAGCTGCTGGCGATCTTCGGGAACGGACAGGCCCTGATCCTGCCGCGACCGGTGGGCGCCGACGATGACGGGAGCGAGGTGTTGTCCATCGAGCTCGCCCAGGATGCGCGCACCGCGGAGGTCAAGCTCGCGAGCGGCAAGCAGCTCGCGCTGGCGGCTGCGGATCTGCAGGATCGCAAGGACAGCCCCGACCTCGCGCCCGCGAGTGTGCCGGCATCACTCGGTGACGTGGACGGCGTGCGGCTCGGGCAACGCCTGCGCGCGCTGCGCCTGGCCGCCGGGCTGACGCAGGCGGAGCTCGCGCGACGAACGGGGATCCATCGTCCCAACATCGCCCGCGTGGAGGCCGGTCGTCACACGCCTTCGCTCGAGACCCTCGCCCGCCTCGCGGCAGCCATCGGCGTACCGACGACCCGCGTCCTTGCGGGTTGAACGGCCTCGTCGTGCGCGGGACGGCGCTCTCAGCGCCTCACGCTCTGCGCACGCGGATGCCTCTCCTCAGGAAACCGAGCGACCGAAGCCCCAGCGCGCGGATGCGAGGCGGGAAGTGCACCCACGCGCTGGAGCTCGATCCGTAAATCGCTGATTCTCGAGGAGAGGCCCTCTTGATCTACCAAGATAAGGAAAAACACGGAGTGGGGGGTGTGTTCTTGGTAAGCCAGGGGAGGCGGATTGAAAGGGCGCCCCGAGAGCGAGTAGCGACTACGTTCAAAGCGAAGATAAGCGTACGAAGTCGAAAAGCGTTGAAGCCAAGACAAGCCAATCAGGGGTTTGCGACGAAAACATCTCGCGTTCGGCGGCCGGCAGTGTCGAAGCGGGAGGTTCCGCTTGCGGGCAAGGCCAGACCGCTGCTCGAACTCAGTTCGCGTCGCGTACATTTTGTTGGTGGAGCCATCCCAACCGCTCTATGAAAAAAAAAGTGCGTTCGATGGTCGCTCTATCGGCGGTGCCCCCACACTGGCCGAGCTTGGGTTTGTTTGCCGGGCTGGCGGCCATCTTTTGGCTAACGCCGATCCGGCCCAGCAGTGCCCAGGATGGCGCCGCAAAGCCAGCCCTCCCGACCTGGGCCGTCACCCTCAACCCGCTCAGCCGCTGCGCCAGCGATCCTGACTTTGCCGCCGAATTGGCCGGGCCCATCCCCATGGCGCAACGGGCACCGCCCGCCGAAGCCGAGCTGGTGGCCGAGGTCAACGTCGCACGCGACAACGGCAACCTCGCGGTCTCCATCCATGTATTCGACCGCGTGTTGCAGAGTGAAGCCGGCGCGCGCGTGTTCGAGTTGCCGCTGGCCGACTGCCACGCCACGGCCGACGCGATTTCCCTCGTGATTGCGGTGCTGGTCGAGGCCGGCCGCACGGCACCCGCGCCGGTCCAACCGGTCGAAGCCCTCGCACCTCCACCTCCTCCCCCGCCGCCCGAAGAGCCGTCCGAGGCGCCTACCCGCGACGCGCAACCAGGCCAGCGCGAAGCCGTGGAAACGGAGCGCAAGCGCTACGCCTGGTTGGGTCCCAAGGCAGGACACGACCTCACGGTTCAGGCCGGCGTGGGCTGGGGTCTCTTGCCTGGGGCCCATGCGGGCGGAACGGTGGGCTGGGGCATCCGAGGGCCGCGGGTGTGGCCGATCTGGCTCTCGGGTACGGGCTATCTCCCCCGCTCGGACGAAGTCCACGCCGCGCGCTTTGCGGCCGCCTACGGCGGAATCGCGGTGTGTCCCGTGCGCGGCGAGCGGGGGGCCGCGCGCGGCCAGATCTGTCCGAACTTTTCTGCCGGCGTCCTGTGGGCCGAGGGCCAGCAGCTCCCGAACGCGCGCAACCGCACCGAGGCGATCGCCCTGGTCGGGCTGGAAATCAAAGGCGATTTTCGTTTATTCGGCCCGCTGGCGTTCTCCCTGACCGGGCGCGCCGAGGTGCCTCTCTTGCGGCAGAAGTTCGCCTACAAGCGTCTGGGTGGTGAGACTGTCGAAATCCACCAGGTGGCCCCGCTCACACTGACCTTCCTCGGCGGACTGTCCTTGCTTTTTCGCTGATAAACGCCACCTTGCCGTTCCCACTACAGATCCAGACAGACGACAACGAGTCATGGGGCTCGGCCTGGTCCGGGATGTCGCAGGGGTCGGTCCTGTCGGGAACATGGTTCGGTCGTGCGCGCGCTCCCGCGCTGCGGCCTGCGAGGTAAGCGTGAACTTGGCGTTTGCATATCCTGCGAAGGAACCGGGCTTGCTCCCGGCGCAAACGTTGGCGCAGGCTGCGCCTCTGGAGAGCGCGACCTATGAGCTGCTCTCCGGAGACCGGAAGTTGATGCAGGCTGACAACGATGCGCGGCCGCTCGAGTTCGACGCCGTGGTGGCCGAGCACGGCCCTTACATCTGGCGCGTGTTGAGGCGCCTGGGCGTGCGCACCTCGGACGTCGAGGATGTTTGGCAGGAGACCTTCATCGTCGTGCACCGCAAGCTCGGTGGCTTCGAGGGGCGCTCCTCTGTGCGGACCTGGCTTTCGGCGATCGCCGTGCGCGTGGCGAGCGACTACCGAAACCGCGCCCACCGCCGTCGCGAGCAGGCCACCGAGGAGATCCCGGAAGATCCCGCGGGCGATGTGTATCAGCGGGTCTCGCAGCACGACGAAATGGTCGAGCGGGAGCGCCGCGCCCTGCTCGACAAGCTGATCGCAGAGCTCAAGCCCGAGCAACGCGAGGTCATCGTTCTTTACGAGTTCGCTGAGCTTCCGATGCAGGAAGTCGCCAACGCACTCGGATGTCCGCTTCAGACTGCTTACTCACGCCTGCATGCAGCCCGACGAGCGCTCGAGCAAGCTGCCCGACGTGAAGCCGCCCGCAGGGGGTCACCATGACGTACAAGACCGATCCAAGCCGCTGGACTGATTCACTGGCCGAAGCCCCCGATGTGCTGCGTGGGCCGCTTGCCGCAGGGCGCAATGAAGCACCGAGCGATCTGCAAATGAAGGCCCTCGCCGTCAAGCTGGCGGCGTTGTCGGCGGGCACTGCGGCGGCCGCCACGGCGGCCACTGCGAAGGCGGCAGCGAGCACCGCGGCGAGTGGCGCGACCACAGCGGGTGGTGCAACGGCGGGTGGTGCAACCGCAGCTTCCGTCGGCACGCTCTCGGTGGCCAAGGTCGCCATTTCGGTCGCTTTGTTCGGCGCGACCATCACCGGCGCGGTGGTGTGGCAGAGCAAGAGCGCGGTACGCCAAGAAAGCCAAGGGGCTCCGGCCGCGCAGGTGGCCCAGGAAGCTCCGGTTGCGGAGCAGGATCTTCGTCCGGTCGAGCAGCAGCCGGGCGAGCGTATGCGTGCGACGCGCGACATCGTAGACCCCGCCGCTTCGGCTCCCGCCGTCGCGCGCGACGTCGCGGCGGACGCTGCCCCCGTGACCAGCCCGGCAGACGAGCCTGCGGCCCGCCAGAGCACGCGGTCCGTAAGCTCCGCGAACGCCTCGGGGACCTCGAGCACGCGCGCCCCACGCGCGGCGCGTTCGAGCGCGGCGCAGGCTCCAGCGAGCAAGTCCGCCACCAGCGCCATGTCCACCGGCGCTCCCTCCACCGTGGGCGCGAGCGAGGTCGATCTCCTGCGTCAGGCCCGCGCAGCCCTGGCGAGCCGCCCACGCGAGGCCTTTGCCATCACGCAGACGCACCGCCAGCAATACCCGCGTGGCGTGTTCGCCCAGGAGCGCGACGCGCTCGCGATCGAGGCTTTGATGCGCGCGGGCGAGCTGAAGACGGCCCGCGGCCTGGCAGAGCGCTTCGTGCGTGAGCACCCGAGCTCACCACACACCCATCGCTTCAACGAGACCATTCTGCGCTGAGCAGAAGCCCCGCGTCTCAACGCAGCGGCCTTTCGCGCGACCCAATCGCCCTTTTGGCTAACGCCAGAAGGGCTTCGTCTTTTCGAAGTCCCGAAACGCTTCGCCCAGGACATCGACCGCGGCGCTCGCGCGCGCAGTGAGCGTCGCCTGCACTTGGGCCCTGATGCGCCCCCGCCCTGCCCGCTCGGGCACGGCCTTCAAGTGTCGCGAGAGCAGCCCCTCGTTCACGTCGCGATCCTGGAGCTCTCCGAGCACGTCTTGCAACGCGCTCAACCGTCGCAGGTACTTGCGCCGGGCGCGCTTGGGGAAGGCGTCTTGTACGAAGTCACTCGCGTAGCGCAGCTTCTTCAGCTCCTTGCGCAGCGCATGCAGCGTCTGGACCTTGGAGCTACGCGGGTCCGCGCCGCTCTCGAGCCACGCGTCGACGGCAGGGTGTAAGCGCTCCACCCTGCGCAGGATCTTCTCGAGTCGCTTGCGCGCCCTCGGCTTCAGCTTGGCCGATTCCGCCTGCGGTTCGAGCTGCGCCAACGCCGCCTGCTGCTCGAGCAACGCAGACAACAAGCGCCCGTAGCGCGCGGAGTCGAGGGCCGCGGCGAGGCGCGCGAGATGCGTGAGCCGTGCCTCCTCGAGTTCCTTGCGTAGCAACACCAAGCCCTTCTCGGGCTCGAGCGTGGGGAGCACCTGCGCGAGGGCGACGTCGTATTCTCGCACCGGACCGAGCAGACCAAACAGCCAGCGCAGCTCCGCGCGTAAAGCGTCGCTGGCCTGCCCGGGGAGGACGCCGCGAAAGAAGCGCAAGGCCGTGCGCAGCCGGCGGATGGCCACCCGCATCTGATGCACGTACTCAGGGTCTTCGCCCCGCCGCGCTCCCTCCATGTTCGCGCGTAGCTGATCGCTGCCGGCCTCGAAGACGCGCAGTGCCGTGCCCCGAAAGCGAGGGCGCCTGCCGAGCTCGATGGGGAGAGCCTTGATCGGAGCGCGCTCGGGCCCTTTCGTGGACGCGAGCTCCTTGGGCGTGACGAACAGCGCCACGCGCCCGCGGCCAACATGGGCGCGCTCGGGCGAACGCCCCTTGGAGAGCTCGATGACGCACAGCCCCGCTGTGGGAAACCTCTCCATCAACCGGGCACGTGGGGGCGAGTCGCTGCCGCGCGAGAGGGCGAGTGCGAAAGCCTCGAGCGAGGGATTGTGCCCCACGATCATCACCCCCTTCGCCCGCGTGGAAACCCGCGCGAGGCAGCGAAAGAGCACGTCCGTGGTCGGCAGGTAGAGCTCAGACAGGACCCGCGCGCCGTAGCGGGGCGACACGCGCTCTTCGACGTACGCCCAGGTCTGCCGTGCGCGCAGGGCCGAAGAACACAGCACCAGATCGACGCCCACTCCCTCCGACCGCTCGATGAACCTCGCCATCCGCCTGGCGTCGGCGACTCCACGCTTGGACAGCGGGCGCGCGTGATCCTCCAGGCGGGGATCCGACCAGCTCGACTTGGCATGCCGCAGGAGCACGACGCGATCCATGGCTGCACCTCTCTGGCGTCCTCCGGAGGATGGGAGCTCAGCGCAGGCGGGCGATCACGTCTTGCGCGAAGCGCGCGATTCCATCTTCGGTCTGCGCGAGCGACGGGTTCATCCCGTGACCGTAGAACACCCAGGGCTGCGTGATCACCTCGGTCACGCCCATCTCCTGCAGTTCACGGTAACCCTCTACACCAAAGGCGTCCATGCACACGACGGAGATCTCAAAGGGCTCGTGGGCGCGCCCGAACTCCTCGCGCAGCGCCCGCAGCTCGCCGATGAACTTGGCGAGCTCCGCCTTGGTGACCATCGCGCTCGTCCAGCCATCCCCATACTTGGCCGCTCGACGCAGCGCAGGGCGGGTGTGACCACCGATGATGAAGGGCACCTTTTCGCGCGGCACCGGGGCCATGCGGAGCCGGCCGAAGTCGTAGTGTTGACCGTGGTACTCGACGTACTCGCCCGAGAGACACAGGCGAATCACCTCGAGGGCCTCGTTCATGCGGGCTCCGCGGGTCGCATACGCGGTGTGACACCAGGCGAATTCCTCGGGGATCCAGCCGAGACCGGCGCCGAAGCCCACGCGATCGCCGGAGAGCGCGGCCGCGGAGGCCAGGGTCTTGGCCACCAGCAGCGGATGCCGGATCGCGAGCTTCAAGACGTGCGGATAGAAGCGAATGCGTTGGGTGACGGCGGCCATGGCGGGGATCGCGACGAACGGATCCACGAAGGGTGTGTCGGAGGGCCAAAAACGCTGTCCATCGGCCGTGTACGGATAGGGCGCCGAGACATGCTCGGGGTGGAAGACGGAGTCGGGCACGACGATCGTGTCGTAGCCGTGCGCTTCGGCGGCCCGCGCCATCGGCAGAAAGTGATCGGCGGGCCGCATGGCGACGGCGAGTGCAAACTTCATCGACAACCTCTCGAGCTCACTCTGGTGGGGGAACCACGGGATACTTGCTGAAGCGCTCCGGCGGCGTGGCCACGCAGCCTGCAGTCGAAAGCGACTCTTGCATGTCGGAGCGCGAAGCCAGATATAGGGTCGCGTGCGGTTGCTCCGCGAGGAGCAACACGACATCCATGACGCCGATCTCGCCCCGGAGCCACGAAAACCGCCGGGTGGGCAGCTGGCCAGCCGCCAAGCAATCCCACACCCCGCTCACGGGCCCGTACTCCGCTTGGAGGCGCTCGAAGCGCGCGCTCACCGCGAAGTCGTCCGCGAGCCGCTGCGCGAGCTGTACCTGCGCGAGCTTCGCGCTCTCCTTGCTGAAGATGTAGAGCACCCTTCCTTGCTTGCCGAGATCTTCGTCGAACACGTAGTGCCGCTCCCGGTCGGCCGCCGCCCGACGCTGAACGGCTGGGCGCACCGCGCTGAGCTCGGCCTGATCCATGCCCAAGAACACCCCCTGCAGGGGCTTGGGCATCTGCGCCGCCGAGGCCCGCTCGAAAACGGAGCCGGCCCGGACCGCCTTGGGACGACCGAATCCGGGCCGCGCGGCAGCCTCATCGGGCGCCCGAACGCCCCACCACGCGAGGGCGCCCACGGCCAGAAGGGCCCCCACACCTGCCGCCGATCGCCAAGAGGCTGCCATGGGCGGCCACTGTAGCGTTGATTGCCGGCGCCCGGTGATACAGAACAGCGGTCGAACAGGAGTGGCAGGTATGGCGAAAGCGAAGGAAAACGAGCTGCACAAGGCCGGTACCCCCGTGGTGGGCATCCTCACCGGGAGCCCGAGCGATCTCGAGGTGGTGAAAAAAGCGGAGGACACGCTGCACAGCCTCGGCATCCCCTGTGAGCTGTTTGTGCTCTCGGCCCACCGCACACCCGAGCTCACGGTGCGTTACTGCAAGGAAGCCGAGGCGCGCGGGCTCGAGGTGCTCATCGCCTGCGCGGGCATGGCCGCGCACCTGGCGGGCGTGGTCGCGGCGCACACGCTGCTGCCGGTCATCGGGGTCCCTCTCAAGGCCAGCCTCGACGGCATGGACGCCCTGCTGTCCACCGTACAGATGCCGCCCGGCATCCCAGTCGCCACGGTCGGCATCGACGGATCCAAGAACGCCGCCTACCTCGCCGCGCGCATGCTGGCCCGCAAGTTCCCAGAGATCGCCGCCCGCCTCGAGGCCGACCTCGAGCAGCAGCGGACCCGCTACGACAACCCGTTCGTGTCCAAGTGAGCGGTGAGCGGGCAGGTCTTCGCCCGCTCAGAGCAGCGCCCGCAGACAGCCGCTCAACTCCGGCTGCTCGAACTGAAACCCGCTGCGCTCGAGCTGCCGCGGAAGCACGCGCTGCCCGCCCAGGAGCGCCGCGTCCGCCATCTCCCCAAACGCGATGCGCGCGGCGAACGCCGGCACCGTGAACAGCGCGGGCTTGCCCAGGGCGTCGGCGAGCACACGCGAGAACTCCGCGTTGGTCACCGGATGGGGCGCCGTGAGGTTGACCGGCCCGCGCAGGTCCGCGTGATCGATGACGTGCACGAGGGCCCGCACCGCGTCCGCGCGCGCGATCCAGCTCATGTATTGCCTCCCCGACCCGAGCTTTCCGCCGAGGCCCCGGCGGAACACCGGCAACAACCGCGCGAGGGCGCCGCCGCTCGGGTGGAGCACGATGCCGGTGCGTGGGTGCACCACGCGCATCTCGGAGACGAGAGGGCGCGCGGCTGACTCCCAGGCCACCCCCACGTCCGCGAGAAAGTCATGGCCCACGGCGCTGTGCTCATCGAGCACCTCGTCGCCACGATCGCCATAGATTCCGACGGCCGAAGCGCTCACCCAGACCGCAGGCTTGCGCTTGAGCTGCAGCAGCGCGCTGGCGAGCAGGCCCGTGCCTTTCACGCGGCTCTCGCGGATGCGCGCCTTGTGGGCCTCGGTCCAGCGCCTCTCCGCGATGCTCTCGCCGGCGAGGTGGACGAGCGCGTCCACGCCCTCGAGCGAGGCGGCGTCGATGCGCCCGCGCTCGGGATCCCACTGAATGGCGTCGTCCGCGACCCCTCCGGGACGTACCAGCGGGCGCACGCGATCGCCCCTCGCACGCAGCGCCTCAAGCAGCGCCGACCCGATGAACCCCGAAGCCCCCGTGACCGCGATCGTGGCCATGGACCTAAGTTTACACAGACATGGACCCAAGCCCCCCTGTTCCCTATCCTTGGGCCCGATGGACATCCTTTTCGTGTCGCCCAGCCTCTCCCCTTACCCGGTCGAATCGGGCCCCTCGGAGGCCTGCGCGGCGCTTTCCAAGGCCTTGAGAAGTCTCGGGCATCGGGTCTCCATCCTGGCCCCCTACCCGGATGAATCGGATCCCAGCCTCAGCGGTTTGGCGCGCCGTCTGGATCCGATCCGCGTCGAGCTCGGATCGCGCACGGAGGCCGTGCACATCCACGACGGTCGCTCGGCCGGCGGCGTGGAGTGGATCCTGCTGCAACACGATGCTTTGGCGGACCTGTTCGAGATCGACGAGTCCGCACTCTTCGCACAGGCCGTCTTCGCGCGCGCCACCGAACAACTGCTCGGCCGCGAGCGGGCGTTCGACGCCATTCACTTCCACGGTGAAGAGACCGCCCTGGCCGCGGCGCTGATCGCCAGCACCGGGCGCGTTCCCGTGATCTTCAGCGCGTACTCCCTGGCCAACCCGCTGCGCTTCTCTCCGCGCCAGGTCGAGGCCCTCGGGCTCGAGTCATTCGCGGACGCAGACGGAAGCCTGTGCCCCCTGTTGTGGGCGATCCACAGCGCACAGCGGGTGAGCACGAGCCTGCCCGAGCGTGTCCTCAGCAGCGCGCCCAACGGGGAGGACGCGGTGGTCGCGCAGGCGCTCAAGGCGCGCGGCGCCGCCCTCTCGGCCGTGCCCTTCGGGCTCGACGCGGCGCTCTGGAACCCGCTCACGGACACCCAGCTCGTGGCGCGCTACACACCGCACGATTTGACGGGCAAGGCGCGCAGCAAGGCCATGCTGCAGCGCGAGCTCAAGCTCGAAGTGGATCCGGACGTGGCGCTGCTCGGCGCCGTCGAGAGCGCCATCGGCGCCGAGCGCATCGAGCACATCGGGCAGGAGCTCGTGCGCACGGACGTGCAGCTGATCGTGCAGGTGCTCGACGAGGACGCGGAGTGCATCGATCGTCTGATCGCGTTGAGTGATCGCATGCCCCATCGGCTCCAGGTGCGCATCGGAGACAGTCAGATGCGCACGCACCGCATCGTGGCGGGCTGCGACGCCCTGTTGATCGCGAGCGAGCGCCCGGTGCTGGCGATGGCGGCGCAGCGCTACGGCACCGTGCCAGTGGCTCGGCGCGGCTCGGCGACCGCCGAGAGCATCGTGGACGTGGACGCCAAGCTCACGACGGGCACCGGTATCCTGTACGACGACCGTTCGCCCGAGGCGCTGCTCGCGGGGGCGCGGCGCGCGGTCGCGGCGTTCTATCGTGGCCTCCCGTTCGAGAAGCTGCGCACGCGCATGATGCGCGTCGACTTCTCCTGGGAGCGCGGGGCCCGCATGTTCGAGCTCATCTATCAGCAAGCCGTGAGCAACGAAGCGGCCTGAGCGCGCCCCTCCCCGCTCAATCGGGACCGCAGAGCCAACGAGCTCGGCCGCGTTCAGTCGCGGAAATTGGTGAACTGAAGGTCGATCTGCAGGTCCTTGTTGCGCAAGGCCTGGATCACCTCCTGCAGCTCGTCGCGCTTCTTCCCGGTCACGCGCACCTGCTCGCCCTGGATGGCCGCCTGGACCTTGAACTTGCCATCCTTGATGAACTGGACGACGTCCTTGGCCTTCTCCTTCGAGATGCCCTGGTTGATCTTGATCAGCTGCCGGAAGTGGCCCTTGGCGGCGGGCACAGGGCGCTGAGGGTCGAGCGCGCGCACGCTCACCTTGCGCTTTCCGCACTTCTCGCGCAGCACGCTCAGTGCAGCCTCCAGGCGGTTTTCGCTGTTGGCGCGCAGCAGGATGCCGTCGTCGGTGCGCTCGATCTCGGTGTCAGTCCCACGAAAATCGAAGCGCGCCGTGAGCTCCTTCTGCGTCTGCTGCACGGCGTTGTCGAGCTCATGGGAGTCGATCTCGGACACGATGTCGAAAGAGGGCATGGTGGACTCCTTGGTTCGTTCGACTTCGGACAGATTCACGCAGACGCGTCCGCCGCGCGAGCCTCACTTGGGATCGTCCAGGCGGACCCCGGCGGGCAACTTCGCATCGCTCGGGCGCAGGTAGAGCGGCTCGAGTGACGCGAGCTCGGGCGCCCCCTCGCGCTCGAAGCGTCGCGCGCCTTCGTAGGCCACGCAAGCCGCGCGCGGCACGTCCTGAAAGCGGGGCGCGCGCTGAACCCCCTCGCCGAGCGGCGCGAGAAACGCCTCGCCGTAGCGATCGAGGCCGTCTCCCGTGAGCCACAGCGGCGCCGAGGGCGCAAGCGCACGCAGGTGGCGCGCCGCCTGGGCGGGCGCGGCGTGAAACGGTGCGCCCACTTCGATGAGCTCCCCGCTTTCGTCACGCCCGTAGGCGGCGCAGTAGACCTCGCCCTTGTGTGCGTCGAGCACGGGCACCGAGAGCCCCGGGCCATGGCTCATCCCGCGCGCGAGAGCGCGCAAGGAGGTCACCCCCACGAGGGGCTTTTGCTCCGCGAGCGCAAGGCCCTTGGCGGTGGCCACCCCGATCCGCACCCCCGTGAAGGACCCGGGGCCGATGCCCACGGCCAAGAGATCGAGCTCGGCGAGCCTCACCCCCGAAAGCGCGAGTACGCGGTCGACATGCGGTAGCAGCGTCTCGCCGTGGGAAGCTCGCACCGAGGCGCTCAGCTCCGCGAGCAGCTGCCCATCGCGCAGCACCGCCACGGTGCCGATGAAAGTGGACGTATCGAGGGCGAGGACCAACATCGACTGGCCCGCGACGTACGCCCTCGGGCGCGTTCCCGCAAGGCCTTGCGCGCCTTGGCCGCTACCTCGCCATCTTGACCCCCCCTCCCCAGCACGGTACCCCTGCGCCCCGCATGCTCGGTCTCCTCACGCCGACCGACCCTAGCTGGGTCCAGGCAGCCCAAAGCGACCTGGTCGGGCTCCTGTCCGATCATGCCCACTGCGAGCTCAAGGCCGCCGTGAGCGCGCTCGCCCTGGTGGGCCGGTTCGGCGCCAGCTACCCCCCCCTGGTCGCTCCCCTCTCCGCGCTGGCCGAGGAAGAGACCGGCCACTTTCGCGCGGTTCACACCCAACTCGGCCTGCGCAACGCGGCGTTCACCACCCCCGCCCCCGACGCCTACGTGAACGAGCTGTGGAACGCGACCAAGCCCGAGCGCGGCTCGGTAAACGTGGTGCTCGACCGGCTGCTCGTGAACGCGCTGATCGAGGCGCGCTCCTGCGAGCGCTTCAAGCTGCTCAGCGAGGGGCTCGCCGAGCCCGCGCTGCGCCAGTTCTATCGGGAGCTCATGGAATCGGAAGCCCGTCACTATCGGCTGTTTTGTGGCCTGTCGGAGGAGCTGTTTGGTGTCAAGCTTGCGCGCGACCGGCTGTCGCAGTTGGCGGCCCGCGAGTCACAGCTCTCGAGCAAGCTACCGCTCGGGCCCAAGGTGCACGGATGAGCTCGGAGTCTGGCCAAAGCAACCTCAAGACCATCGGCAGCGCGATCCTGCTGGCCATGTTCATCCGCATCGCCCTGTTCGAGGCCTTCGAGATCGAAGGGCCGTCGATGGAGCCGACCTTGCTCAACGGCGACCGCGTGGTAGTCGCCAAGTTCCGCTACGGCCTGTTCTTGCCCTTCATGAACGAGGCAGTGACCAACTGGGGCATGCCCAACGCGGGCGACGTCGTGATCGTGCGCAGCCCGCGCGACAACGTGGACATCGTGAAGCGCGTGGTGGGCCTGCCTGGCGACACGCTCGAGCTGCGAGACGGCGTGATCTACCGCAACAACGTGGCTGTTCCCCATGTGAGCCTCGGTAGCTGCCAGGATCGCGCCGACGCAGGTCCGTTCGGCTGCGAGTGGGTGGAGGAGAAGATGGGGGAGCACACGTACCGCATCAGTCAGAACCTCGACTCCCTGCGCACCACGCGCTCCGCGATCAAGATCGAACCCGGACACATCTACGTGCTCGGCGATCACCGCGACCGCTCCAACGATAGCCGCGCCCTGGGCACGATCCCGATCAACCGCGTAAAGGGCAAGGTGCTCTCCATCTATTGGTCCAGTGAGGGTGGACCCGCGGGCTGCGCGTCGATCGACGGTCTACGTACCGAACGCATGTTCCGCGGCGTAGACTGAGGCCGACGCGAGCAGCGCGCGCTCTCCGGGCGAAACTGTTCGCGTGCTCACACAGCCTTGCGCCGCGCGGAGCGGTGTGCTTCGACGGATCAGGATGGGGCTCGGAAAGTATCAAAACGAGATTCGCGAGCGCCTTCGGGACGAGCTGGGGACCATCGTCAAGGATGCTCCCGAGAAGGTCGCGATCGTGTACCCGAGCCCCTATCACGTTGGCATGTCCTCGCTGGGGTTTCAGACCCTCTACCGCGAGATCAACGAAAAGCCTGTGCGCTCCGCCGAGCGCGCCTTCCTGCCGGACGACGTGCGCGCGCATGCCCAGGCCAAGCTCCCGCTCCTCAGCTACGAGTCGCGGCGACCCGTCTCCGACTTCCCTGTGATCGGCCTCTCGGTGGCCTACGAGTTGGAGATCGCGGGCGTGGTCCAGACGCTCGAGCTCGCCGGGGTGCCGCCCCTGGCGAAGGACCGCACTGACCTGCACCCGTTCGTGCTCGGCGGAGGGCCGCTCACCTTCTCCAACCCACTTCCGCTCGCGCCCTTCGTCGACGCCATTCTGATGGGCGAGGCCGATCAAACCGTCCACGAAGCGCTCGACGTCCTGTTCGCCATCCCGAGCCGCAGGGAGCGCCTCGAGGCGCTCGCGCGCATCCCTTCCTGCTTCGTCCCCGAGCTGCACGGAGACCAGCTGCCCGCGGGCGCCAAGTGCCCCAACGAGCAGCTGCCCGCGTATGCCGCGATCCGCACGCCAAACACCGAACTGCGCAACATGTTCCTGATCGAGGCGGAGCGCGGTTGCTCACGGGGCTGCGCCTACTGCGTGATGCGTCGCTCCACCAACGGCGGCATGCGCATCGTGCCCATGGAGAAAATCCTCTCGCTCATCCCGCCCGATGCCACCAAGGTGGGCCTAGTCGGCGCGGCCGTCAGCGATCACCCAAAGATCTGCGATCTGATCGAGACCCTGGCAGACCGCGGGGTGGAGACCAGCCTCTCCTCCTTGCGCCCCGATCGCTTGAGCGACCGCTTCATGGCCGCGCTGCGGCGCGCGGGGCACACGGCCCTCACCACGGCGAGCGACGGGGCGAGTCAGCGCTTGCGCGACACCATCAACCGCAAGACCCGCGAGAGACACCTGCACGAGGTGGCTCGCCTGGCACGCGAGCACGGGATGAAGCGGCTCAAGCTCTACATGATGGTCGGGCTGCCCGAGGAGCTCGACTCGGACATCGACGAGCTGATCCAGTTCGGCACCGAGATCTCCAAGATCATCCCGTTGTCCCTGGGCATCGCGCCCTTCGTCTCCAAGCGCAACACGCCGCTCGACGGGCTGCCCTTCGCCGGCGTGGAGACGGTCGAGGCCCGCCTACGACGCCTCCGCAAGGGCGTGCGCGGCCGGGTCGATGTCCGGGCGATCAGCGCGCGCTGGGCATGGGTCGAATATGTGCTCGCCCAGGGCGGCGCGGCCGAGGGCCTGGCGCTCTACCAGGCCGTCCAAGCCGGTGGAAGCTTTGCGGATTACCGCCGGGCCTTCGAGGCCCTGCCCACGGCCCGCAAGAAGCGCCCCCTGGCCATTGCTGCTTTTTAAGAACGGGGAGGGCACGCGCCCTCCCCGCCCATGCGGCAAAGCCGCATGGCACCCACCTCACCGCGGGGTTCGCTACGCTCACAGGGGAGCGACCCATTTGGGCCCCTTGCTCGGGACGGCCGGCCTTGACAAGGTCGGCCTCCAAGGGGACGCTCCCAGGCCCACGCATGAAACGCGAACAGCGCAGAAAGCAGCTTTTGGCCCTCGCCCGCGACGTGTTCGCGGAGAAGGGCTATCACGCGGCGAAGATCGAGGACATCGTCACGCACGCCAACGTCGCGCGCGCCACGTTCTACCTGCACTTCAGCGACAAGCGCTGCGTTTTCGAGGAGCTGGTGGACGACTTTCTGGCGCGTATCAGCGCCGCCATCGTGCGCATCCGGCTCGGCGATCATGAGCGTCCGCCGCTCTTGCAATTACGCGACAACGTGCAGCGCGTGCTCGGGGTGGGCCTGGGCGATCCCGGCATGACCAAGATCCTGCTCAAGAACGCCGCGGGGCTCGACCCCGATTTCGACCGCAAGGTGCGCGGCTTCTACCGCACCATCGAGGAGCTGCTCGCGCTCAGTTTGCTCAATGGTCAGCGTTTGGGGCTGGTGCGCGCGGGCGACCGCCGGGTGCTCGGCGCGATGGCGCTCGGAGCCATCAAGGAGCTCTTGATTCACTCGGTGGAGCACAGGATCCACGCCGCCCCACAGGAGCTCACCGACGACGTCATGCGCTTTTTGGCGGGCGGCATCCTGGCCAGCGGACTGCCGCTCGAGCAGATGTTCGCGCCCGGGCGCGAGCGGCTCGCGAGTTACCCCCCCTTGGCCTACGCCGAGGGTGAGTAGACCGGCGCTCAGGGCTTGTTCTTGGCGGTGGCGGGCTTCTTCGCGGGCTGCGTCGGCTCGGGCTGAGGCTCCTCAGGGTCCGAGGACGCCGGCAGCGGCTGAATCGCGAGCTCGAGATGCTTGGAGCGCTCTGCGCTGGTCAGCTTGAGGTCGGCGCTCACCGGCTGGAACAGCGGGTGCCACGCGTGCACCTTGAGCTCCTGGTCGAGCGGTACGCCGGTGATAGTGAAGCGGCCCTCGGCATCGGTGACCGCGTAGAGGGTGTGTGCGGTCGACACCAGCACGCTCTCTCCGCAGTAGCTCGCAAAGCCGCACTTGATGGGCATGGGGCCGATCCCTGAGACCGTGATCGTACGCTCGGTCTTCGGGAGCAAGGCCTGCATGAACGCGTCCCGCGGCAACACCGGCAAGAACGGCGCATCGGACTTGTTGATCACACGCAGCTGGTCGCCCGTGCGTACCGCGACCATGCGGGGCCACAAGCGACAATCGCGGATCTCGAGCTCATGGGTCACCGGCGCGCGCTCGGGCGCGGCGGTCATTTGCGTGATCGCGACATGCAGCGGAGAGAGGCCCCCGGTGGTCGCGCTCTCCTCCACCTGCTTGCGGTCAGCCTCGCTGATATTGGGACACCCGGGCGCGATGGCCGTATCGGTCTTGCCCTCGGTCGGCAGCGGCGCGAGCGGAAGCACCGCCCCCGTGGAGAGCTTCACGATCCCGCGCAGGGTCCCCACGAATTCCGGCCTTGGCTCGGCGGACTTGGGCGCGAGGCCGCCCGCGTCCGCGGCCGACTTCGCGCTCTCCTTGGACGGAGTGGGGCCCGAGGATGAGCCACAGGCGACCTGTAAAAAGGCCACTGCGATCACCGGAAGCCACGGACGTGAGCAGACCTGAGCAGAGCGGCCCATCGTGTTCCCTCAGGCGAACAGCTTGGCGGCGGCGCTGGCGAAGTCGAGGTAACGACTGGGCGCAACGCCCATTTGAAGCACGAGGAACGCTGACACGACCATCGCCGTGATCACGTAGCCGGAACGCATGGGCACGGCAATCTCCGCGCCTTCGGCCGGCTCCCGCATGAACATGTAGACCAATACGCGCAGGTAGTAATAGGCGCCGATGGCGCTGGTGACGGCGCCGAGCACCGCGAGCCACACCATGCCGCCGCCCGCCTCGATGGCCGCAACGAACACGTAGTACTTGGCGAAGAACCCGGCGGTGGGGGGGAAGCCCATCAGGGACAAGATCGCCAGGATGAAGGGGATCGCCAGCATCGGCTTGCGGCGGCCGAGCCCCGCCAGATCCTCGTAGCTCACCGCCTCACGCCCCTCGGAGCCCGCGAAGATCAGGGCGCCGAACGCGAGCGCGTTGGAGACCGTGTACGCAGCCAGGTAGAAGAGCACCGCCGAGACCGCTGTTTCGCCGATCTTGGCGGCCGCCACCAGGCCGATCAGAATGTAGCCGGCGTGCGCGATCGAGGAGTACGCGAGCATGCGCTTGACGCTGCTCTGCACCACCGCGCCGAGGTTGCCGACGACCATCGTGAGCGCTGCGATCCCCGCGAGCACGGGCGGCCAGCCGGAGGCGCCGGAGTTGAGCTCGGGCGTGGACAGGCCCACCAAGAAGACGCGCACCATCACCACGAACACCGCCGACTTCACGCACATCGCCATGAACGCCGTGACGGGGGTGGTCGCGCCTTCGTAGGCGTCTGGGGTCCACATGTGGAAGGGAACCGCGCTGATCTTGAACGTGAGGCCCACGATGACGAGGATCACCCCCATCAACACCAGGCGCACGTCCGCGCTGCCGTCCTTGATTGCGGCAGCGATCCCGACGAAGTCGGTGTGACCGGTGGCGCCATACAGATAGGCGCTGCCCAGGAGCAAGATGGCGGCCGCGAACGAGCCGAGCAGAAAGTACTTGATGCCCGCTTCGGCCGCGCGCGCGCTGGTGCGGCGATAGGCGACCAGCGCGTAGAGCCCGAGCGACATCGTCTCGAGCCCGATGAACAGGGTGAGCAGGTCGATGGAACGCGCGAGCACCATGGCGCCGAACGTCGAAAACAGCAGCAAGGGGTAGAACTCCCCGCGCTCGAGCCGATGCTCGCTCAGGTAGCCGCCCGCGAGCAGCGCGGTCAGCGCGGCGCCGCCGGCGATGACGACGTCGGAGAACAGCGCCAGCTTGTCGGTGGCGAGCCAGGTGGTCACGAGCTCGGTCGTCTGGACCGCACCATGGCCGCTGGTCCAGACGCCACCCGCGATCACCCCAGAGCCCGCCAGGATGACCGCGGTCATCATCGCCAGCTCGCTCTTCTCCTCCACGAACGCATCCACCAGCATCATCGCGAGTCCCGCGACGACCACGCACAGAAGCGGCGCTACCGTCACCCAGAGCATGAGGCTCATGGCTTGTCTCCTGCGCTCTCACGGAGCGCGAACTTGGTCGAGGCGGGCGATTCCGCCCGCGAGCTGAACTTGGACTGGACAGCGGGGTTCAGGGTCTCGAGCGCCAGCACGCGGGCGGCGTCGTTCTTGTTGCTCTCGAGCAGCTTTGCATCGTAGTTGGCGAGGAACGCGTCGACCGAGGGGTTCATCTTCTCGAGAAAGAGATTCGGGAACACCCCGAGCAAGAAGATCAGCGCGATCAGCGGGGCGAGCACGGAGAGCTCGCGTTTGCCCACGTCGGCGAGCTCCTGGTTCTCGGGGTTGTCGTTCGGCCCCCAGAACATGCGCAGCGTGGCGTGCAGCATATAGACCGCCGCCAGGATGACGCCGGTGGCCGCAAACAGCGTGAAGAAGAAGGCCGAGGGCAGCTTCTCGGACACGTACGTGCCGTTGAGGATCATGAACTCGCCGATGAAGCCGTTGGTGGCGGGCAGCCCCACCGAGCTCATCGCGACGATCACGAACAGCAGCGCGTAGAGCGGCATGACCTTGGCGAGGCCGCCGAACTCGCTGAACAAGCGGGTATGCCGGCGCTCGTAGATGACGCCCACCAACAAGAACAGCGCGCCGGTGGAGATGCCGTGGTTGACCATCTGCAAGATGGCGCCGCCGACTCCCTGACGGGTCACCGACACGATGCCGAGCATCACGAAGCCAAGGTGGCTCACGGAGCTGTATGCCACCAGCTTCTTCAAGTCCTTTTGCACCCAGGCGCAGTAGGCGCCGTAGAGAATGCCGATCACCGAGAGCACGGCGATCGTGGGCGCGAAGCTGTGCGCGGCCAGCGGGAACAGCGGCATCGCAAAGCGAATGAAACCGTAGGTCCCCATCTTGAGCAGCACGGCCGCCAGGACCACCGAGCCGCCGGTCGGCGCCTGCACGTGGGCGTCGGGCAACCAGGTGTGGAAGGGGAACATCGGAATCTTGATGGCGAAGGCCAGCGCAAAGGCGCCGAACAGGAACATCTGCGCCGCCCGCGGGAGCACGATCCCCTGGAGCGCGATCAGGTCGAAAGTCCAAGTGCCCGTGAGGTCCTTGTGCGCGACCACCACGTAGAGGATGGCCACGAACATCAACAAGCTGCCGGCCAGCGTGTAGAGGAAGAACTTGACCGACGCGTAGATGCGGTCCTGGCCGCCCCAGATGCCGATGATGAGATACATCGGCACCAGCATCAGCTCCCAGAACACGTAGAACACGAACAGGTCGAGGAGCACGAAGGCGCCGACCATGAACGCTTCCAGGAGCAGGAAGCAGAGCGCAAACTCCTTCACCTTGGTGGTCACGCTGGTCCACGAGGCGTGGAGCGCGAGCGGGGTCACGAACGTGGTAAGCAGCACCAGCCAGAGCGAGATGCCGTCGATGCCCACGCGATAGGAGATGCCGAGGCTCTCCACCAGCGGATAAACCGCGGCGAACTGGTAGGACGCCCCGCTGTAGTCCCCCGTGAGCACGTGCAGCGAGATGAGGAACTCGAGCGCCATCACCGCGAACGAGATGGAGCGGATGGCCGACACGTTCTGACGCGGCGTGAACAAGATGATCAGCGCCCCCAGGAAAGGCACGCCGATGAGCCACGACAGCACGGTGACATCGAAGTAGGAAGAAATGGCTTCCATCACTGCATCTCCCCGCGCTGGGCGAAGCTAGGTGTCGACTCGACCGCGCGAGCGGCGCGCGCGCCACGCGGCACCTCGACCACGATCTTCTCGCTGGTGGTGGCCACGTTGCCGAACGCGTTGCGCACGGCGAGCGTGCTCTCCACCACCACGTCCACCCGGAGCTTGGCGAACTCGCCAAACTGCAGCGTCGAGCCGGGTTCGACCTCGACCTCGTCGCCGGGTGCCGCCACGCCGTTCACGCGCAGGTCGGAGGCGCCGGGGCGCACCTGAACCTTGCCGTCGACGTAGCGAACCTTGGGAGGCGTCTGCGAGTGCGGGTTGGTGCGCCAGCCGTTGCCGAGGTGCCTCGTGCTGATCGTCTCCCAGGGCGCAGAGGCCGGATCCACGGGCGAAAAGCGCGGCCCCTGGCTCGCCGTCATCGCGTCGCGCAAGCGCAACGAGTACCGCCCCTTGTGGGGAGGCGCGGCCTCGACCAACGTGAGCTCCACGGCCTGAGCCTGTTCGGCGCTGTAGGCATAGCTGGCGTCGCGCTGGTCCGCGCCCCACTCGGTGTCGAATGTGCCGTCGGAGTCGAAGTCCCAGCGGTACTCGTAGCCGAGCCCGGAGCCTGCCACGAAGCGCACGGCGTCGCCCTTGGTGGCCACGTCGATGTGCGGATGCGGGTAAAGCGCCCACCAGCTGAGCCCCACGAGGCCGGCGGCCATCGCGGTCCCGTACGCGTGCACGATGCCGTTCTGCAGGCGCGTGAACAGCCAACCTGCCCCCTGCACCACCCAGCCCGTGAGCTTGGTGAGCCCATCGACCGCGATCCGATCGATGTTGCCGGAGAGCTTGGCGATTCCGATCGTGGGTCGAACGATGACCGCCTGGTAGAACTCGTCGACGCGCCACTTGTCCATGAGGAACTGATGGAGCGGCGAGAGCTCTTGCGCCGAGTGCCACGCGCGATCCTTGTACATGGACCACGCAAGGCCGATGCCCCCGAGGCCGGCGATGCTGCCCACCACCAGCGCGACGACGCCGCTGCCCACATCGTGATGGTGCTCTTCGGCACCAGGGATGGACGCCAGCACGCCGTGCAACCACCCGTTCCACAGATCGGGCAGGTGGGCCCAGGCAGGCATGCCGAGGAAGCCGACCGCGAGCGCGCCGACCGCGAGGACGATGAGCGGCCAGGCCATGGGGGCCTCCGACTCGTGCGGCTCGCCATGGTGGGCGTCGTGGCCGTGATCGTCCTTCTTCTGGTCGTGGCCATGATCGTCGCCATGTTCTTCGTGGCCGTGCGCCTGCCCGCCGCGGAACTCTCCCGTGAAGGTCAGGAAGTAGAGGCGGAACATGTAGAACGCCGTGCCGAACGCGCCGAGGGCGAGCGCCACGAAGATCGCCTGGCCGAGCCAGGGCGCGAAGTCGAAGTACTCACCGGCGGTCCAGGCGCCGTGCAGGATCATGTCTTTCGAGAAGAAGCCGCTGGTGAGCGGGAAGCCTGCGATCGCGAGGCAGCTGATGAGGAACGTGGCGGAGGTGACCGGCATCCACTTCTTCATGCCACCCAGGTGATCGAGATCGGCGTCGCCGTGCGCGTGCACCGCGTGCATCACGCTGCCGGCCCCGAGGAACAAGCAGGCCTTGAAGAAGGCGTGCGTGAACACGTGGAAGATGCCCGCCGAGAAGGCGCCCACACCGACGGCCGCGAACATGAAGCCGAGCTGGCTCACCGTGGAGTAGGCCAGGATCTTCTTGAGCTGGTTCTGAACCAACGCGATCGAGGCCGCCACCAGGGCGGTCAGCGTGCCCACGACGGCGATCACCGCCATCGCGGTTGGCGACTGCACGAACACCGGGGACAGGCGGCACGCGAGGTATACGCCCGAGGTCACCATGGTGGCCGCGTGGATCAGCGCCGAGACCGGCGTTGGGCCGGCCATGGCGTCCGGCAGCCAGACGTAGAGCGGAATCTGCGCGCTCTTGCCGGCGCAACCGAGGAACAGGAAGAGCACCGCGATGGTGGCGATGCTGAACGTGGCGGGCACCGAGCCGAACTGAAAGTCCGCCGCCAGCGCGGGCGCTGCGCGGTTGATCTCCGTGAACTCGAAGGAGCCGGTGGCCGCGAGCAGGATGAACATGCCCATCAGCACGCCGAAGTCACCGATGCGGT